>DBMI01000115.1:0-209743 GCA_002298165.1 Desulfarculales bacterium UBA702 | reverse complement strand
AAGATAATTACCCGTTCATACGAGCTGCTGATGCATCAGGCACTCTTCCAGGATGTGCAGTTCCAGGTGGAACTCGATTCCGGCGTCCCATGGATGGTCGGAGATCCCTGCCAGCTTCAGCAGGTTTTTACAAACCTGCTCATAAATGCCGCAAATGCGATGCGCGGCCAGGGCAAAATCACAATCACCAGCCGTTACGATCCGGAATCCGATGAAGTGATTCTGCAGTTCTGGGATAACGGACCCGGAATTCCACAGGAGATACTGAACAAACTCTTCGAGCCTTTCTTCACGACAAAAGCGCCGGGGGAGGGAACCGGCCTTGGATTATCAGTCGCCTATGGAATTATCCAGCAGCACGGCGGGAGCATAGAAGGGGCCAATTCGCCTTCGTGCGGCGCGGTTTTTACTATAATACTCCCCCTGGAGTGTCCCGAACAAAATATAGCCTTTGCCTGAGCCATGCATACGATACTTATCGTGGATGACGAAAAGACTATCCGGGAGGGCCTCCAGCGCATCCTGACCGCCAGAGGCTTCCGGGCCTTGAGTGCGCAAAGCGGCCGCGAGGCACTGGACCTTATTCGCCGCGAGAAGGTGAGCTTAGTGCTGTGTGATTTGAAGATGCCCGGCATGGGGGCGCTCGGAGTATTGGATAAGGCTCGCCAGGCCTATCCCGAATTGCCCGTCATAGTGTTTACCGGACATGGGACCAATAAGGACTCGATGGAGTGCATGAGCAAGGGGGCATATGAGTTCATGACCAAACCGTTCAGGATCGACTATTTGCTCTCGGTCATAAAATGTGCTATCGAAAAGTTGCCTCCACCACCTAAAATGCCGGAGATTTCGTTTTAATTTTGATGGCATGAACAGCCGCAGTTTCCACTAAGCTCCTCGGTTCAGGAAATCGGCCCAATGAAGTCTGACGAAGTCTACTCCATCCTTGTCGTAGATGACGAAAAAGTCATAAGGGACGGCTGTAATCGCCTGCTGTGGATGGAAGGATACAGGGTTGTAACGGCAATAAATGGACGCGAGGCCCTCGATATACTATCAAACGAACAGATAGATCTTATCCTTTGCGATCTCGTCATGCCCATAATGGGTGCATTCGAACTGCTCGATGAAGTCAGGACAAAGTATCCCGATCTGCCGCTGATCGTGATAACGGGCCACGGCACTATAGCCAATGCAGTCGAGGCCATGAGAAACGGCGCCTACGATTTCATAACCAAGCCATTCAGGGCCGATCACCTTACGCTTATTGTCAAGAGGGCGCTGGAAAAGCGCGCGCTCGAGCGACGCGCTCGAGAACTCCAGGAAGAGCAGATTCGAAACCTTTACGACCTGGCAATCGAGAAGAGTCGGATCATGACGATTATAAACTGCATGGCCGACGGTGTCCTGGTTACGAACCGCGAACTCGAAGTCGTTCTGCATAATCCCGCACTGATGAGGCTTTTCGAGCTTTCCACTCCTCTTGCTGAACGTGCAGACCTGGCCGAATGCTTCTGCGACGAATCCCTTGTGCAGAGCATAAGCGAACTGCTCGAAGGAAATGAAGAAAACCCAGGGCCGGTATCCCGGGAGCTTCGCAAGGGGAATAAGTATATACATTCCATATCGGCTTCGATTCCGGGGCTTGACGGCCTGGCCCTGGGTACGGTTACCGTCTTCCAGGATGTCACCGCACTCAGGGAACTAAACGAGATGAAATCGAGTTTCGTCCAGATGGTTTCTCATGAACTGCGTTCTCCCCTGGCATCTATACGGCAGATGATGTCGGTACTCCTGGAGGGTCTGGCGGGAGAGTTGACCGAGAAACAAAGAGATTTTGTGGGTCGATCTCAGCAGAAGATCGAGGACCTGCTAAGCCTTATAAACGAGATGCTGGACGTGGCAAGAATCGAGAGCGGTCAGATATGCCAATCTCTGGAGCCGCTCCAATTGATCGGAATGCTGGAAGATACAACAGCCTTGATGAGACCCAGGGCAGATGAACGCAATATCATCCTGAGACTTGATCTGCCCCGCGATCTCCCGCTTATTCAGGCAGACACCCGCAATATGGAAGGGCTTTTTACGAACCTGATAAGCAATGCAATCAACTATTCTCCCGAAGGAGGGCAAATAGAGGTATCTGCCTCTGTTCAGGGGGACTACCTCAAAGTTTCGGTAAGTGATACGGGGATAGGGATTGAACCGGAGGAAGTTTCAAAAATTTTCGATAAATTCTATCGCGTTAAGCACCCCAAAACCAGGCAGGTGCGGGGAACCGGGCTTGGGCTTGCCATAGTGAAGGGCATAATCGAATCTCATCGTGGATACATCAAGGTGGAGAGTCAGCCTGGCATCGGGACGACTTTTCACGTGCTCCTGCCAATATTCCGGTAGGTTGGGTATTCAACCGGCTTGGAATTCGGCCGATGGGGAAAGGTGGTCCGATCCTTTTTTTGCAACAACTTTAGATTAGGAGTCCGAAATGGCAAAAAAGTATGTGCTGATAGTTGACGATGATCCCGATATGGTCGAAACCGTTGGCATGATGCTGGAGAGCAAGGGATATGAAGTTGGGAAGGCCTATGACGGCATCGAGGGAGAGGAGTCGATCAAAAATCGCCTGCCCGACGTACTCGTGCTCGACGTGATGATGCCCCGCAAAAATGGTTATGTGCTCTGCTCCGAGCTCAAGAAAAACAAATCGACGAGCGATATTCCCATCATATTACTTACTGCCGTCGGGGAGGCGGTCCCAAGTACAACCTATTCACATGCCGATGGAAAGGCGACACAGGCAGATGACTATATTCCAAAACCAGTTGATACACAGGGCCTTTTGGCGGCAATAGAAAGACTCATTTCCTGAAAAGCGGATTGCCTTAATGTCCAGGATCAGACTGGGGGGCTTCAAGGTCTTCGAGAACAGGGCCTATTTCTCCTCTTTGTGCCGCACCGACGCAGTGCTGGAAAACCTATGCTCGGGAATGGCGGCCAATCAGCTGAATATGGGACTCGTGACGTATGTGACCGATATTGGTTCAGGTGAAACCATGACGGCCGCAAACGCCAGCAATGCTGCATCGTTGGATCCATTCGCCCATGTTATCGCCGGCCCTTATCACTGCCAGGCAGAGATACTTACCGGGGTATGCAGGATTAGCATATTCCCGCATGACAGGCGGCCCGATGTTGCGGCGGCCCTGATCTCCGCCCTGGCGGAGGTCGGAATCAAGCCCCACTGTTTTGCAACTTCTCCTTCGGCTATAAGTTTTGTAGTTTCCCCGCCTAACATCGATTCCGCGATGGAGAGTGTTTTCGAAGCCTTCGCATTTCCGGCCTGTGAGACCTATGAAGAGTGGCTCAGAGTGCGACGGGCGCACGAAGGCTCACCCGAAGAAGTCAGGTGCAGGTACCATGAGGATGTAATCCATATATATGATTTCAATCTGCTCGATGGGCTGGACTTATGGAACGTCATTGTGCCAAACGGCGGGATCGGGCATTTTGCAAAAGCTCTATTGGAACTTGGCGACTTGCGGTTCAAAATGCCGCTGCTTGTATCGAATTCATCGCGGGGAGAAGGCCGGATGTTTTTTGCTTTCTGTCTGGCAACCGATCATCGCCAAATGGTTACCCAGACCCTTAACAGGATAATGCCGGACCGTGAGTCTCCCTGCCTCGGTCCGGTCTCCGCGATCTTTCTTCACGGCCCACATTTCGGGGACCGATACGGTATTGCCAACTCAATTGTAACCTGTATGCGATCGGCCGAAATAGCGACCCTCGCGCTTAGCTGCGCCGTATCTTCGATATCTCTCGTGGTCCGATCAAGCGATGAGCCCAAAGCCATAAAGGCACTGAGTTCCACTTTCCAGACACGGCAGCGCAGCTTTGAGTAGCTTTCAAGCCAAACGAGATTTTGCCCGAGTGTTCTCCCAAAGCCTGAATTCTTCGAGCGCAACCCAACGTAGATGGATGAATGAGTTGGATCAAGGATTTGCCACGACGAATCTTTTCAATTCGGCTGGAATTGTATTAGGCTTGAGTTTAAGTGCTTTCTGGACTGCATCCTGGATTTGATCGAGGCTCTTATCACCAATGCCGCAACCATTGATGTAGTCATTGAGGAATGGATATCCACCCGCGGATGGGCTCTCCTGGAATAGGCGTTCCGCAAGGGCATGTGCAATATGGATGATCCCGATACTCTTTGCGAATTTTGAAGGAAGTTCAGATGGAGGCGAAAAAACCGCAAAGGACTGGAACTCGATTGTCTCACAGATTACATCGGGGAGGTTCCATCTTCCAAGTAGCATAGCGCCGATTTTGCAGGGGTCGAGCAACTGAATGAAAAAGGCGAGCTTTGGATTTTCATTCTTGATCAGCATCACGGTGCTCTTGCCGATATCGTGGAGCAGCCCTATAGTGCCGAGCAGCGATACGGAGTGCCTGTCACAAAGCCGGCAGATCTCGGACGACAAACAGGATATGGCAAGCGAATGCAAATGAATATTCCTGAATGCTTCGTTATCGGGCATTGTCCTGCGGACGCCACGCGAGACGAGCAACTGGTAGACCTCATTGAAGCCGATAAGCATAATTGCATAGTGCAGATCAGAGACCTTCTGGCGTAGTCCGTAATGGACTGAGTTGACTTCCTTTAGAACCTCGCCGACAAGGGACGGATCCTGCTTGGCGATATCTGCAACAGCCTTGGCCGAGGCGTTTTCACTAAGAAGCATTTCAACCAGCTGAGTTATATGAATAGGGAGTCGGGGTATTCTTGCAAGAAGACTTAGAATCAACTCGGATTGTTGATACTTTTTTCTGTTTTTTCCGGACTCGCCGGCCATATAATCTGTTAAAGCAATCCTTTGCAACCGGGTAGATTCGATATACCTGATTATACCCGCCATCTTCGTGGTGGAGACCACGTTGACGCGTTTGAACACGGACAACTGAACCATCGGATGCAAAGTATTGAAAGCAGCAGGACTCAATATCAGCGCACGTGAATCTTCCTCGGCAATAAGCGCCGAAATTGAAGGCTCGGAATCGAAAAGAGTCTTCTCCGCGATCAGGTCGCCCTTAGTGAACCTCAGTCCGCAAATGGTCCCGCTTATTGTGACCACGCTGAATGAACCATTTAGTACAAGGGTGAATCCGCCTGCGCGCTGACCCCTTTTCAGCAGGGCTTCTCCCCTGGTGACGACTTTTACGGTTCCGGCCTTGTATATTGCGGCTCGTTCCTGTTCGCCAAGCCCGGCATCCGGTCGCGATAAGGTAGTAGCTTGCTGGTCGTTCATAGTTCAACCATCATAGATTTAGAAGGATAAGGGCACCCCTTTTGCCCCTCGAAATCTTGACCAATGGTGCAACCGGAAAACGTGATGAACTGCCCCAACAGCACCGCCTCTCGGGACCATCCGGTTATCACCTCACAATGTACACTGTTCGCGAAGAAATGCTTCATGTCAGTAATATTCTATTCGGCGGAACATTGCAAAATCTTTAATGATTTAAACATGGTCTTATAATCTCCTATACCTGCGGATCTACTATCTGACTCATCTTATCAACTGGAATCATGGTTTTATATCCCATGATTCACGCTCCCGCTCGTTCAGAATATCTGCAATGGAGGATGCAGGTTACCAAAACTTTAAGGCGAGCGGTTTAAAAAGATCCTTGGCCAAACTCACTTGCCTTGGGCTATCAGAGGTTCTAAGGCAAATCGAGTGGCCAATTTAGGCAGAAGGTATTCTTAAATTCTGATTTTATGCTGATGATGAGGGGTTTTCTTTTGAAAATGTCGAAGACTGGCCCTGAAGCTACCCTTTGGTCGAAAATGAGATAAGTAAGATATAGTTAGTTTGATCAAAATACCAAAATGGTGCATCGCACAAAAAATGGGTGGCCTGATAGCTCGGACTATCAAGCCATTTGAAGAGCATATTTTAGAGGTCAAAGTTGGCGCCAAATCCGGGCCGGCGAAACCGGAAATTTTCCGGCCCTTAACTTCCGTTCAATATTCCAGCCTCTTTCAGGATGTCCGGCACAAGTTCTTCCTTGCCTATGGCCATGACATGGACGCCGTCGCAAATAGACTCTTCCTTGATCCTGCGGATCATTCGGCCGGCGATTTCGACTCCCTTTGCCAAGGCCCCTCCCTTAGGCGCGGATTTCATCTCTTCTATGAGGGGCTGAGGGACGAATACACCCGGAACATTCTTGTTCATAAACTCGGCCATCCTCCAGGATGTAAGGAGTATAATGCCCGCCATGATCTTCACACCGAAAGGCCGGGCGTAGTCCATGAAACGTTTGAAATTATCCAGGTCATAGATCGCCTGCGTCTGGATGAATTCGGCGCCGGCGCTGATTTTTTTCTCGAATTTTATTAGCTGCGGTTCGATGGGATTTGCTTCCGGAGTAACTATGGCTCCCGCGCAAAAGCTGACAGCTCCGTCCAGATCGCTTCCGCCGAGGTCCTTCCCTGCCTCCATGGTCCTGATTGCGGTAAGAAGTTGGCTGGAATCGAGGTCGAATACCCCTTTAGCCTGCTTGTGATCGCCCACCACTACAGCGTCCCCCGTAAGGCAGAGTACATTTTTTATGCCGCGCGAGTAGGCAAACATCAGATCCGCCTGGAGTGCCATCCGGTTGCGATCTCGGCAGGTCATCTGCAGGATCGGCTCTCCGCCGCGCTCCTTTACTATAAGGGCGCCGCCCAGAGATGGGTAGCGCATGACTGAACTCTGGTGGTCGGTTACGTTTATGGCGTCAACCGTGTCTTTGAGCAGGTCCACGTGGTGAATCATGTTCTCCAGGTTCGTTCCCTTTGGTGGACCGAGTTCACTGGTGACAACGAATTTACCGGAACCGAGAACCTCCTTGAAGCTTCTGTCCATCCTTCACGCTCCTTCTATTCGAGAGGCAGCCTGATTTTTCCGGGCTTTGGTTCCACGTTATGATTGCGCAGGTCGTGGTATTTCCTCATGAGATCAAGTTTTCCCTGCTCCTTGAGCCGAAGGTAAATGAGTGTCCAGGCGCAGTCCTTGTCGGAATCGATTTCGCATTTTCCGTTGTTGGTGCCGCCGCATGGTCCATTAAGAAGACCTTTGTGGCAGGCCGTAACCGGGCAGATCCCGCCCGTCAGCCCCAGCACGCAAGATCCACACTGGGCGCACACCTCATCGAACCTCCCCAAACCCATTTCCTTGCCAACGAACAGTGTGTCGAGGGCAGGTATCGCGGGAAGGTCAACCTGTCTTGACATGGTCTGCACCCCGTAGGCGCAGCTCATCATCAGGACAGCCTCAGCTTCGCTGAATGCCTGTTGGTTCTCCTCGACCGCCTCGTGGGTCAGTTCGTCGCATGCCACTGGAATCACCATATGGCCGGTGACGATTATGTCCTTCTCCTTTAATTTCGAAGCCATATCGAGAACTTCCGGCATTCCGCCGGTTCGGCACAGGGTCGTGCAGGTCCCGCAGCCCGCGAGGAAAATCCGGTCCAGCCCGTTTAAGAGCTCCAGGACCTCCTCAAAGGGCTTCTGCTTTGTTATGGATCGTATCATGAAGTACCCTCCTATCTCTCGAGGTCACATCTTAGACATCTTCGGGCCTGTTCCCTGGCCTGTTCTTCTGAGTAGCCAAGTTCGATCTCTTCGAATCCGTTTATCCGCTCTTCCGGTGCAAGGGACGGTACAGGTGCCCTTGGCTTCATCTCCACTTCCTGTTCGTTGTCCGATTTCGTCGCTCCGTTGGATTTGCCATCCCGGACCTCGACGACAGATTCGAGCATTGGGGTTGCCCCCCTTGAAATCCTGAAGACTACCGCATGGCGTTCATCGGGTATCTCGACCCTCGATGAATCGCTGCGGAGGTACTTGTCTATTGCTATAGCCCCTCGCCGCCCGGCTGCAATCGCCTGTATAACCGTCGTGGGACCTGTAACGAAATCACCGCCGGCAAATATCCACGGCACGTTGGTACAAAGTGTATTTGAGTTGACTTTGAGCGCCCCCCACCTGGCAAGTTCCAGCTTCATATCGGGCGGAAGGAATGTGAGATCGGGGGCTTGGCCAACCGATGCTATAACTGTATCGGCCGGGACGAAAAATTCGGATCCCTCAATTGGAACAGGTCTGCGCCTGCCGCTTTTGTCGGCTGCTCCGAGGCGCATCCGTATGCATTCGAGTCCGGTCACTTTCCAGTTTTCACTTACTATTCTTGTCGGGGCGGTCAAGAACTGGAAGTTAATCCCTTCTTCCACAGCTTCCTGGAATTCGTGGTCGGAAACGGGCATTTCATCACGCGTACGGCGATAAAAGACGCTCACTTCTTTTGCCCCGAGTCGAAGGCATGCCCTCGCCGAGTCATTAGCGGTATTGCCGCCGCCGATGATAATGACCCGTTCTCCCACCCTGACTTGTTTGCCTACCTTGATGTCCCTTAAAAGGCTTAGACCGTAATGCAGGCCTTCGATCCCGTCGAGTTCTCCAGGAACGCCCATTTTCTGGCTGGCGTTAGCCCCGGCTCCGAGAAATACTGCGTCGTAGCCTTCCTGCTTGAGGGTTTCCAGGGTTCTGTTAACGTTTATGGGGCTGTTGTACTGAATCTCGACCCCGCATGCCTCGATGTATTTGATCTCTCTATCGATAATATCTTTAGGAAGGCGAAATTGGGGGATTGCTACTCCCATCATTCCGCCGCCAACCGGCAGGGCCTCAAAAACCGTCGCCTGGTATCCCATTCTCCTGAGGAAATATGCGCAGGTGAGTCCGGACGGCCCGGCACCCACAATCGCGACTTTTTGTTTCTTGGTAATCGGGAGGGGCGCTGGAGGGGATTCCACGTGCTTAAAATACCAGTCAGCTGCAAAACGCTTAAGTATGCGGATTGAAACAGGTTCATCAAGTTCACCCCTGCGGCACCTTTTTTCGCATGGATGATGGCATACCCTCCCACAGATCGATGGGAAAGGATTGCGCTCGCGGATTACCGCCGTAGCCTCTATATATTTCCCTTCGGCTATATATGAGACATAGGTCGGGACATCTATTCCAGCCGGGCACGTGTGCTGGCAGGCCGATACGACCATCGCGTCGCATACGGCGGCAGGGCACCTCTTATCCTCGATATGGGCATCATATTCATGACGGAACTGCTCGATTGTTGCCAGCACGGGATTGGCGCAGCTCTGGCCGAGTCCGCATAGCGATGAGCGCTTGACTGCGTGAGCGATCTCCAGCAGCTTTTCCACATCGCCCCTGACGCCGCGCCCCTGTGTTATACGCGTTACGATTTCCACCATCTGTTTGGTGCCGAGCCGGCACGGGGTGCATTGGCCGCAGGACTCCTCGTGATTGAAGCTCAAAAACACCCTTGCTATGTCAACCATGCAGGTGTTTTCATCCATTACGATCATGCCGCCCGATCCCATCATGGCGCCAGCGGCGGCCAGCGATTCGTAATCAATCGGAAGGTCGAGGTAGCGGGCGGGCAGGCAGCCACCTGACGGTCCACCTATCTGGACTGCCTTGAAGCGCCTGCCTTTGGGAATACCCCCTCCGATATTGAAAATCACCTCGCGAATTGTGGTCCCCATCGGTACTTCAACCAGGCCGTTTTTGTTGATGCGGCCGCTGAGGGCCAAAATCTTGGTTCCCTTGCTTTTCTCGGTCCCGATCGAGGCATACTGTTCGGCACCGCTCAGTACTACCGAGCGCACGTTCGCGAAGGTTTCGACGTTATTTACGCAGGTGGGTTTTCCCCAGAGTCCGATTGCCTGGGCGGGGTAGGGTGGCCTTGGACGCGGCATACCCCGGCGACCCTCAATCGAGGCGAGAAGAGAGGTTTCCTCGCCGCAGAGAAAGGCAACAGCCCCCTCGATAATGTGCATCTCGAAAGAAAATTTGCTGCCCAGGATGTTTTCGCCAAGAAGGCCCTTCTCCACTGCCTGAACAACGGCATTTTTGAAGTTTTCGACTGCAACAGGGTAATCAGAGCGCACGTACATGTAACCTTCACTGGCTCCGATTGCATAGCCGGCCAGAATCATGCCCTCCAGGATCAGATGAGGGTTGCCTTCGAGCAGGCTCCGGTCCATGAACGCGCCGGGATCGCCTTCGTTGGCGTTGCAGACGACATATTTTTCGTCGCCCGGTGCGTTCCGGGCAGTCCGCCATTTCGTTCCGGTCGGGAAACCGGCTCCACCGCGTCCTCTCAGCCCGGCCCGCTCCACAGTATCGAGCAGGCCTTCGGGAGAGATCTCGGTCAAGACCTTGCCGAGGGCCGAATAACCTCCGCGGGTGATGTAGTCCTCAATCCGTGTGGGATCGATTTTGCCGTTATCGGCGAAAACGATCCGCTTCTGTTTGCTGTAGAACGGGACCTCGTGTTCGTATATGCTCTTCTTCTGGGTCTCGGGGTCTTTGTAGAGCAGACGGCCGATGATGTTGCCGTTTTTGATAGTCTCGCGGACAACCTCCGGGACATCTTCCTCTGTGATTTTCTGGTAGAAGATTTCCTGGGGGAGGATCACCGTTATCGGGCCCGTTTCACAGAACCCATGACAGCCCGTCTTCTTGACCTCGACTTTCGAGGAAAGCCCCTGCTTTGCGATCTCCTCGATGAATGCGTTGCGCACAGCTTCCCCGCCCCACGCACCGCAGCCGGTTCCACCGCATACCGTCACGCACATCCTCTCGGGGTCCATTGCCTGGAGAAGGTCTTTTCGATACGCCTCCAGTTCCTCGATCGTTCGGAAACGATTGGATTGCACGTTATCCCCCTGTTTAAAACCAATAAAAATTTAGCCCCTCGCCGAAGCTTATTCTGCATAAAGTCTGGTAAGACTGCTGTCGGCCAGGAAGATCAGAGTGCCGTCAATACCGATTCGATCCGCTTTGGATCCATCTGCCCATAATATACCTTGTTTACCACCATGACCGGCGCAAGGGCGCACGCACCAAGACAGGAAACCGTCTCCAGTGTGTATTTGAGATCCTCGGATGTCTTGCCTTCATCGAGATCAAGGACTTTTTGCGTAACCCTCAGCACCCCTCGGCCGCCCCTTACGTGACAGGCCGTTCCCCTGCACACCCTTACTATGTTGCGGCCCCTCGGGGTCATCGAAAATTCGGCGTAGAAAGTCATAACCCCCTGGACCTGGCTCGGAAAAACACGGAGCGAGTCCGCGATAAACTTCACTGATTCCTTGGGAATGTAGCCATATTTTTCCTGTACGGCCTGAAGAACGCGAATGAGGTTGGATGGTTTGCCATGGCCGGCCTTAAGGATATCGTCGATGTCTTCCCTGTTGAACTGGAGGCCTGCTGTCTCCATTCTAGCTCTCCTTTTCTAGCCGGACAGGGCAGGTAGCGATTCCACCGGAATTGGGGTCCAGGGAAAATAATGCCGAAAAGGCGAGATCGTGGTAGGGGCAGAAAAGAATTCCCTCCGGCAGTGAATCGCTGAAGCAAACAGAAGCAATGACCTCAGAGCCTCCGCTTGAAATCTTTACTTTTTCTCCCTCGCCGATGCCAAGCCTCACAGCATCGGAGTGATTCATTTCGACTCCCCCCGCGACCTTCATTGTCCGAAGCCGGGCGGATCTGGAGGTACGGGTGCCGCCCATGAACTGGAAGAGGTTCGATCCCCTTAAAAGTGTGAAGCCGCCGTCTTCAATTTCCGGTGAGCCTGGCGCCGCCGCGGGGGTGAGCCGCACTTTTCCATTGCCCCAATCACTTATCGAAAGTCTTTGCCCCCCATGAATCGAATAGTGAGGAATTACAGACGCGATCTCTTCAGTTACTTTAGAGACTGAATCGTATTTCATCGGGTATCCGAGTCGTTCCGCAAGCCCCCGAAGGATCTCGAAATCCGAGCGGCTTTGCCCGACTGGCTGTATTGCTTTGCGGATTCTCTGGACCCTTCGTTCGATGTTGGTGAATGAGCCCTCTTTTTCCGCAAAGCTGCATGCCGGGAGCACGACATGGGCGAGCTTTGCCGTTTCTGTCAGGAACAGGTCCTGAACAATTAGAAACTCCAGAGATCCAAGGGCTTTTTCGACCATTGGCGAATTTGGGAAGCTGCGTACCGGGTTCTCTCCCATTATATGCATTGCCTTAAGCCTTCCGGCCTCGGCAGCAAGTATCATCTCGGGGGCAGGGTAGCCCGGATTTCGTGGAACAGGCCTTTGCCAGCTACTCTCAAAACGGTGTACCGCCTCTTCATCATCAAGGCCCCGCGATCCGGGAAGGCTGTCAGGGGTGCATCCCATGTCCCAGGCACCCTGGCCGTTATTTTCCTTATCCAGGGGATAGATTCCTCCGCCCTGTTTTCCGATGGATCCTTTCAAAAGAGTCAGGTTGACCAAAGCGCGGATTAGGTCGGAAGCTCCAGCCTGGCCTGTCACTCCGTGGCCGTAAATAAATGCCGGCTTCTGGGAAGCCTTGAAAATGGATACAATTTCTGAGAACGGGCCAGCGGGACATCCTGTCGTTTTTTCAACAAATTTCGCATCAAAGAGCGCGACGGATTTTCTTAGCTCATCGAGGTCGGTGCAGTTCGCCACAACAAAAGCTTTATCGAAGGTTCCGGACTCGATAATCGCCGCAATGATCCCGTTAAGAATTGCCGCCTCAGTTCCGGGGCGGATCGAAGCCCATGCCGATGCCATCGAGGCAGGGCCGGTCTTTCGCGGATCGACAACCACGAGCGGAATGCCTCTGAATCGGACAGCCCTCTTGATTGCGTAAGATGCGACTGGATGTGATGCTGAAGGATTAGAGCCGATAAGGAAAATTGCGTCTGATCTTTCGATGTCGGAAATCGGGTTTGTCATCGCGCCGAATGGAAGAGATTCGAACGATGAACCCGAGAGAAGCCGGGCGCCATTGTCAATGTTGTTGGTCCCGAAAACCACACGGGCGATTTTCTGGAATAGAAAATTCTCCTCGTTGGTGCACTTGGACGATCCGAAGAAAGCCAGGGCATCGGGGCCATATTTAGAATGGCACTCCATAAAGCCTTTTGCCGCAAATTCGAGCGCCTCATCCCATTCCGCTTCCTGGAGCGCTCCATTTTTTCGAATCAGCGGCTTTTTCAACCGGTCAGGGTGGTTAACGTAATCCAAGCCGAAATGCCCTTTGGCGCAAAGTGTTCTGCCGTTGGGAGAATTCTCCGGATTTGGGGCAACAGAAACGATCTTGTTATCTACTGTCTCGATGAAAATGTTGCAGCCGCAGCCGCAGTAGGAACATATGCTCGAAATCCTTGCCGAGGGCGTTCCGAGGTGGGGTTTTCCCTTTTCGAAAAGTGCTCCCGTCGGGCACATAGTCAGGCAAGTCCCGCAAAAAGTGCACTCTGATTTTTCGAGCGGACCATTGAAAACAGTTGCTGGAGCGGCCTGGAACCCCCTGCCGAGGTAATCGAGCGCACCTGTCACAACCAGTTCCTGGTCGGCCCTGATGCATTTCCCGCAGAGCACGCACTTGCTCAGGTCCCTCAGAATGAACGGGTTTACCTCCAGCGTCCCGGAGAACTTGGGCATGGGGTAGTAATCCACCGTGCCGATTCCGAGTTCCGCCGCAAGGGCTCTGAGATGGCAACGATTGCCCTTTTCGCACAAAACGCAGGATTCGGGGTGCGAGGCCAGCATCAGTTTTACTATCACCTTCCTGTTTTCGATCACGGCCGGGGACTCGGTGTTTATGACCATGCCGGCTGAAATGGGCGTGATGCAGGAAGCAAGAAGCCGTCCGGATTTTTCTTCCTCGACGAGACATATTCTGCATACCCCCGCCGGCTTGAGGACAGGGTCGTGACAAAGGGTCGGGATTTTAATTCCAACCTCCCGCGCCAGATCGAGAATAGTCATGCCGGGTCGGCCGCTTACCGGACTACCGTTAAGAGTAATGGCAATTGCGTCCAAGGGCTCCCTCCTGAAGATGGAAGGGTTTTCGAAGGAATAATAAGTTTTGGATGAGATTGAAGAGGTGAGACAGGCGAAACCCTGTCATGTCCCATTTTGCTACAAGAAGACAGGAAACGGAGAAGTTGGATAGATTATGAGCTGGTAAAGTCTCGGGACAGAGCCACCTTACCATGCCTAAAAAAGCAATTCAACCGTAATTTTGTGCAATTTTGAGGCAAGCCGATCAAAATGTGAATTCCCCGACAATGACTGAGACTACGAAAACCTGCTCAAGCGGTAAAAGGTAAACGCTCGAATGTTGATTACGCAAGGGGTTGAACAGAGTAGGGGAGATGCCTGTATGCTGATCAGCCTCTACAGGTAGTCGTCGGAGGGTAACAAGGTGAGCTGATGCCACTTATAGCTTTCAAATGTCATGGTATTTAAGTTTTTATTCAGAAGGAGAAAAAATGAAAAAAACTTATATTGCTTTTATGGCATTTGCCTTGATTCTGACAACGGGTCTTGTTGCTGTCGCAAGGGTTGCGGTTCCCTCGCAAGGCTACAGGGAGGTGGATCTGGTTTCAGATGGTGCTGTTGCAGCCCGGTTCACCGATCCTAATCTGGTCAACCCCTGGGGCCTTTCCGTTCTTCCCACCGGGAGGATTTGGGTCTCGGATAATGGAACAGGTAATTCCACTGTTTACCACCCCGACGGAATACCGTTTCCCCTGATTGTAAAAATTCCTGGCCCTGGGGGCGTTGGTCAAGGCGCACCTACGGGTTTAGCCTTAAATGACACGTTGGGCTTTGTTATTACAGCTAATGGTGTTTCCGAGGCCAGCCGCTTTATTTTTGCTACAGAAGACGGCACAATCCTCGGCTGGAACTCGACTGTTGCTCCCGCTGATGCCGTTGTCGCTGTCGATAATTCCGCCTCAGGCGCAGTTTACAAGGGAATCGCCGTAGGGCAGAGCGGGGGAAGTAATTTTATCTACGTAACGAACTTTCACGATGGTGTGGTGGAGATTTATGATGAAAACTTCGCATTCGTGAAATCATTTACCGATGACACTGTCCCTGCAGGTTTTGCGCCTTTTGGCATCCGCAACATTGGCGGAAGCCTCTACGTGACCTATGCTATGCAGGATGTAAATAAGCATGATGATGTTGCCGGTGCGGGAAACGGTTTTGTCGATGTTTTCGATACGAGTGGAACTTTCGTCAAAAGGTTTGCCTCTCAAGCCACCCTCAACTCACCGTGGGGACTTGCTTCTTCACCGGACCGGTTCGGCACATTCAGTAATGCCATATTGGTAGGCAATTTCGGTGACGGGCACATCAATGCATTTGACGTAGATGGCAATTTCCTGGGCCAGCTAACAGATTTGAAAGGAACTGAGATCGTAATAGACGGGCTCTGGGGGCTGGATTTCGGGAGCATTGCGGCACAGGCCAACGCTGCTGGTGTCCTTTCGAGACCGGTTTTGTATTTTACGGCTGGAATCAACCATGAAGCCAACGGGCTTTTTGGTTACCTGCGGCCTTTTCCACCCTTTTGACGAGCAAAAAGAGTGTAAGCCTTTGTCATGGTAACGCTTCTTTAATTACCCTCTTTGGGCCCAGACAATATACCTCCCAGGCGCATACTGCGCCTGGTTTTCTTTGAGTTCCCCAGATCGGACAGGAAGATGAGGAAAAAGGGAACTCCTCATCCAGGGCGAATAGACCGACTTTCAGGCTGGCTAATTTCTTAATTAACATCATCAGAGAATAAAAAGCCCCTCAGGAGCATTGCGCTGAGGGGCAATATTTGTTTATGCAGAGGAAATATGCTCGATTTTTAGGCTAATCCATTTTCGGCCTTGGATACAACCCGGCGCCTTTAACAATTTCCTGCACTTTTTCTTCCCACTCGATAGCCATAATGTGGAAACCGCGTATCCCAGGGACTTGTTTTAGTTCCTCGATCTGCTCGATAGCCATTTTTATTCCTTCGTCGGCCACCTTCTCCTTGGGGACGCCCTGGAGCCTTTTTATTATATCTTCCGGGACGTCCATTCCGGGGACCTTGGCTTTCATATACCGCGCCATACCTATCGATTTCATCGGGGTGATGCCGGCAAGAATGGCGCATTTTTCGTGTATACCTGCATCGACAAGGCCCTTCATCCAGAGCTTGAATTTATCCATGTTGTAGATGCATTGTGTCTGGATGAACTGGCAGCCGGCGGCCACCTTTTTGGCGGTGCGCATCACGCGAATCTCGAAGGGATCGGCAAACGGGTTTTCGGCGGCCCCGATGAACATGCGCAAAGATTTTGTCATCTCGAATCCGTTTATCAGCTTTTGGTCGTCGCGCATCTTTTTGACGACTCCGATAAGCTGTGTGGAGTCAAGGTCAAATACGTTTGCGGCGTTGGGATGATCGCCGAAACTTTGATGATCGCCCGTGAGGCAGAGCACGTTATTGATCTCCCAGGCTCCGGCACCAAGCAGGTCGCTTTGCAGGCCGATGCGGTTCCGGTCGCGGGTCGTCATCTGAAGGATCGGGTCGTACCCGAGTTGTTTTATCCTGATGCATGAGGCAAGGCTTGAGACGCGCACCACGGCGGTCTGGTTGTCGGTCACGTTGATTGCGTCAACGTATGGGCCAACCTCTTTCACTTTTTCATCCACTATGGCCATATCGGGGCTTCGAGGGGGGCCGCATTCCGATGTTACGGCGAAGTGACCCGCCGCGAGGACTTTTTCCAGGTTGCTGGGCGTTAACGTGTTCATGCTTGCGACACCTCCTTTATGATCTTGCGAGGTCCTCCATCCCGGCTCGTGGTCCAATCTTTCGGGTCATTCGGAACTGAGAAGCGCTGGAGCTGGCCAAGGGTTTTAAGGCGTTCGTAGATCAGATGCCACCCGCAATCGGTTTCCTTGCTCACTTCGCACTTTCCGTTCGAAGATCCTCCGCACGGGCCGTTTAGCATCCTTTTCGAGCACCTTGCAACCGGACAGATGCCGCCAGTGCTTGCCAGAATGCATTCGCCGCAGGCCGCGCAGCGCTCGCTCCAGACGCCCTTTTCCAGAGTAACGCCAATGAAATTTGTGTTGACTCCGGGGAAGACAGGTTTTTCTGAGTACATCTCGGCCATGAACTGCACGCCCGCGCCGCAGGCTATCGACAGGATCGCCCCGTAATTGGGGACCATTTCCTTTATTTCCGCAAGGTATTCCTTGTCGCACTGTCGGGTGAGACTCACTTCGTCTATTTGAATTGTTTGGTTCTGGTTGGCGAAATACATGCGAAGAGCCGATGCGAGTATTTCCACTTCCTTGAGGCCGCCTGCTTCGCATACTGCTACGCATCCATTGCAGCCCGCCAGAAGAACTTTGTCGAAGCCCTTTATTACATTTATTATTTCCTGAATTGGTTTGGGCTTGGCCATTATCATGCCGCTTTCTCCTTTCTTTCCCCATTTTTCCTGGTGGGGTTGGGGCCGAGTTGCCGGACTCTTTCGGTCATTTCGCGGCAGATTTCAGCAAACCGCGGACCTTGGCCGGCCGACAGGTTGTACATGGCAACCCGCTCGGGCTCCATGCCGATACTTTTCAGCAATTCCTGGACGTAGGCGACACGCTTTCTCGCCCTCAGGTTGCCGGCCTGATAATGGCAGTCGCCTTCGAGGCATCCGGCCACGAAGACACCGTCCGCCCCCTTCTCAAGCGCTTTCATAAGGTGGATGATTGCCACCCTGCCGGTGCACGGCATTTTCACGATCCGAATATTGCTCGGATAACTCAGTCGCATCGAACCTGCCAGGTCCGCAGCCGAGTAAGCTCAGTAAGTGCAGCAGAATGCAACGATTACCGGTTCAAAGTTCTCCATTTACACAACTCCTTCCAGAAGGGCATCCACTTTGATCATGATCTGATCGTCCTGGTAATGGCCCAGGCGGATCGCCTTGGCGGGACATTCGGACACGCACGTCCCGCAGCCCTGGCAGAGGGCTTCGTTGATTTCGGACACTCCCTTTTCGGGATCTATTCTCGGCACCCCATAGGGGCAATTTCGAACGCAAACAAGGCAAGCGGCGCAAAGCGAAGGTTCGACCTGTGCAACAACACCGCCGACAGTCATTTCCTTGTTAGACAGGAAAGCTGCCGCTCTGGCGGCAGCGGCCATCGCCTGTGCCACGCTCTCGCTTATCGGCTTCGGTCCGTGAGCCGTTCCGCACAGGTAGATTCCTTCGGAAGCAAAATCCACCGGGCGCAGCTTTGCGTGTGCTTCGATAAAGAATCCCTCCGCGTTGCGCGGGACCTTGAGCATGGTCGCAAGTTGCTCGTTATCCTCGGCAAGCGTTGCAGCACCGAGCACTATGGCATCAGCGCCAAGTGACACCCTGCGTCCAAGTACGAGGTCATTGAAGGCAATCTCTATTCCAGAGCCGCCGAGCGTTACTTCCGGCTGGTCTTTTTCGTCATAGCGAACAAAGAGGACCCCTTCTTTTCGGGCCAGCGTATAGTGGTCTTCGAGCACGCCGTACATTCGCATGTCGCGAAAAAGGACGATCACGTCAATCTCGGGATTCATTTTCTTTAGCCGAAGGGCGTGCTTTACCGCTCCCTGGCAGCAAATCTTGCTGCAGTTCGGATTGTCTTTGTTCCGTGACCCCACGCACTGAATCATTATAACCCGCTGCCATTTGGAAACCCTTTCCGGATGTTCCATGATGAGTCTGTCCAAATCGAGCTGGGTCAATACGCGGTCTGATTCGCCGTAGCCGAATTCCCTGGGCTTATACTCGCGCGCGCCGGTTGCGACGACTACGGCGCCATGGGTAATTTCTTTGTGGGTGCCGTTGCCGGTATCCACCGTGGAAAGGAAGTTACCCTTATAGCCCGAAAGCCCTGCGAGGCGAGATCCGACCAGGACCTCGATTCCCGCATCTTTAACTTCCTGAGTGAGTTTATCCACGTACTCCTGGACATCGAGGCCTTCTAATGTCTGAGATACGTGTCTGGACATTCCGCCAAGCCGAGGCTCCCTTTCGACGATTACGGCTTCAAATCCTTGCCGGGCAAGACCCAGGGCGGCGTTCATCCCGGCTACGCCCCCTCCCACGACCAGCGCGCGCTGGTTGATCACGAGGGGCTTTTCAGTAAGAGGCTTTAGCAGACCGGCCCTGGCAACGGCCATTCTGACCAGGTCCTTCGCTTTATCGGTTGCCGGACCAGGTTCTTTCTGGTGGACCCAGGAATCCTGGTCACGGATGTTTGCCATTTCGAAGAGGTATTTGTTCAGGCCGCAATCTTTCATCGTTTCCTGGAAAAGCGGCTCGTGTGTGCGGGGCGAACAGGCCGCAACGACGACCCGGTTCAGCTTGTGCTCAAGTATGGTCTGCTTCACCTTCTCCTGGGTGTCCTGCGAGCAAGTGAAAAGGTATTCCTGAGAATAGACGACGTTTGGAAGAGTCGCGGCGTAGGCCATCACAGCTTTGACATCTACTACGGAGGCGATATTGATGCCGCAGTTGCAGACAAAGACGCCTATTCTAGGTTCCTGATCGGAGATTTCCTGTTCGGGTGGAACCGAGCGGGTCTTTACCTGGGTACCGCGGGCGGGGGCCAGATCGATCTCCGCGGCGCATGCCGCGGCGCTTGCTTCCATTACCGAGAAGGGGATGTCTTTTGGCCCCTGGAAAAGACCGCATACGTATATGCCGGGCCTGGAAGTGCTTACGGGTGTAAATGGGCCGGTTTCGGCGAAATTGTGCTCGGTGAGTTTAACCCCGAGCTTTTTCGCAAGCTCGACTGTCTCAGGTTGAGTTTCGACCCCGACTGAGAGTACCACCATGTCGAATTGTTCCTGATGAACGATTATTTCGGGATGATTTTCGGCCTGTTCGCCGGCCTCGGAGGCATATTGAATGAGCAGGTCATCGCTTCCGGAGACTGCTTCGACATTGTATACACGAGAGCGGATGAAGCGTACGCCTTGCTCATCACGGGCTCGGTTGTAGTATTTTTCGAAATCCTTGCCGTAGGTGCGCATGTCCATATAGAAAACGGCCGTATCAAGTGGGTCCTGGCAATGCTCCTTGGCGACCATGGCCTCCTTTATTGCGTACATACAGCAAACGCCTGAGCAATAGCTGTGAGCACCTTTTCTATGTTGGTCGCGGGATCCAACGCATTGCAGCCAGGCTATCTTTTTGGGCTCCTTGTGGTCCGACGGGCGGACCAGGTGACCCTGAGTGGGACCGGTCGCGCTAAGCAGGCGTTCGAACTCCAGGCTGGTGACTACGTTGGGATTATGGCCGTAAAGTTCGACCAGTGACTTGGCATCGCAGGTCTGAAACCCCGGGGAAAGGATGACGGCGCCGACCTCGATATTGTGGGTCCTGTCTTTCTGGCTGAAATCCACCGCTCCAGCCGGGCAGAGCTTCTCGCAGGCCCTGCATTTCCCCTTTTCGAGATAAATGCAGTTTGCCTCGTCAATGGAATACTTGAGCGGGACTGCCTGAGGGTACTTGACGTAGATGGCCTTTCTCTGGCTCATTCCCTGGTTGTATTCGTTGTCCACCTTCTTGGGGCATTTTTCAGCGCAGAGGCCGCACGCAATGCACTTTTCCATGTCAACGTAGCGCGCACGCTGCTTGACCGTGACTGTGAACCGGCCCGCCTGGCCCTCAATACCTTCGACTTCGGAAACCGTAAGCAGCTTGACATTAAGATGTCTGCCCAGTTCGACCAGCTTGGGGGAGATGATGCACATGGCGCAGTCGTTTGTGGGAAAGGTCTTGTCCAACTGGGACATTACGCCGCCTATGGCCGGAGATTTCTCGACCATGTAGACGTAATATCCCGTATTGGCCAGGTCCAGGGCGGCCTGAATGCCGGCAATGCCTCCGCCCACCACCATCACGGAACCCAAGGGTCCATCTTTTTTGGTATCCATCAATATACACCTCTGAGTTGTTTGAGGATTTGCCCGTAAACAACGATTTTAGACTCAAGGCAAGCCACACCATCTTCAAGCTGAAACATGACTGGCAAAGACCTATTGGAACAAGTGGAGCTGGAACTCAGAAGTGGAGAAAGCAAATTCAGAAGGATTTCGAGGTATTCGCTTTTTGGCGCAGTAATGATAGAGCAAAATGCATGAATAAAAAAGAAGAAAATGAATCCAGCCGCCATTTGAATGGAAAGTTGAGATGCCGGCTGGTGTCGCAGAGCAGGGACGGGTTGTGCGGTAGGGCCGCCGCATTGCGTAAGTACCCTGACCTGTGTTTCTAAATGCCTGGTTCGGCGAGCCTGAAAAGCTCTCCAACCTTTTGGAGCGAATTGAAGAAGCTTGTTTTCTGGATAATATTTTCAGATTATGAAATACTATCTGCAATCCAACAATGTGTAAGTAACACGAAACCAGGCTCGTTCCGTGTAATGCGTAACCTGAAAGTGAGACTAAGATGAAACACCCTATCCGATTCATAGGGGCGGGTCCGGGTGATCCCGAACTCATAACCGTCAGAGGAATGCGCTATCTCCAGGAGGCTGACCGGGTTGTCTATACCGGCTCGTTGGTTCCAGAACAGCTCCTTCGGTATTGTAAAAAGGGGGTGAAGGCTCATGACAGCGCATCCCTTACGCTTTCAGAGACGCATACGCTATTAAAAGAAGGCTATTCCGCGGGAGAGCGTGTCGTGCGGCTTCATACGGGAGATCCGAGCCTCTACGGAGCGATAGGTGAGCAAATTGAGCTGCTCGATGCCGACAAGATCCCCCACGAGGTCGTGCCGGGAGTGTCGGCCGCTTTCGCTGCCGCAGCCGCAATCAATCAGGAACTCACCTTGCCTGATATTTCCCAGACTGTTATTTTGACTCGCCTTGGCGGCAGGACTGCTGTTCCAGGTAAGGAGAAGCTTTCCATGCTTGCCTCTCATCGGGCAACCATGGTCATTTACCTCAGCATTCAGCAGATAGAAAAAGTGGTACTGGATCTCGAAGAGTACTATCCGCAGGATACCCCCGCCATTGTGGCCTACAGGGTGGGCTGGCCCGACCAGCTGCTGGTCTATGGCAAACTCGAAAATATTGCGGAAAAGGTGCACGCGGCTGGAATCAAGCGCCAGGCAATCATAATGGTCGGAGAGGTTTTCAGGCTGAAAGGCCTGCTCGGCAAAAAAGGCAAGAGATCGAAGCTATATGATGAGTCCTTCAGCCATCAGTTCAGAGACGCCAAAAAACCGGAATAACGCCGTCGCAATACTTGCACTGACCCGGAGGGGGACCGAACTGGCGGCGCGCATTAGTAGCCTTATGCCGGGAAGCTCCTGTTTTTGCAACTCCCGCTATGCCCTCCCGGGAATGATCCCGATGCGGAAAATGGCCGAGTCCTTCTCGGATGCCTGGCGGGAGTACGGATCGATTATCTGCATAATGGGATGCGGTATAGTTGTCCGCACACTTGCCCCCTTCATCAAAAACAAGATGGTGGACCCCGCAATAGTCGTTGTTGATGAAGAGGGAAAGTATGCCATAAGCCTCCTCTCGGGTCACTTGGGCGGCGCAAACGATCTGGCGCGCAGTGTGGCGTCGATTACAGGCGGCAAGGCTGTCATTACAACTGCCTCCGACCTCCAGGACAAGTTTGCAATAGATCTTGCCGCTCAAAAGGCAGGCCTGAGGATTGAAAATCCGCGGATGCTCGCAAGGATTGCCGCGGCAGTGCTGGACGAAGAAAAAATATGGGTTTTCGATCCCGAAAGGCTTTTCGTAAAACACCTTCCAGACGGGCATGGACTAGAGGTGCTTGCGGAAGGTGAAGGTGGCCCGGATAAATTTTCAAATCAGATAAATGCTTACAAGGAGCGAATGCGGTCCGGACTCGGTATCTGGGTATCAGACAGGCTTGGACCTGCCGGGCTGCGATGCCTGAAGCTTCGACCCAAGTCCCTGGTGATTGGCGTCGGCTGTAACCGTGGAACGAGCGAAGCTGAAATCGTGAACCTTATTAGACAGGTCTTAAGGGAAAATAAGCTCTCGCCGGATTCCATAAGAAATTTTGCAAGCATTGAGTTAAAGAGTGATGAGCCTGGCTTGCTTTATGCCGCAAGCTTTTTTCAAAGAGAAATTCATTTCTGCACCCGCGAGCAGATAGAGGGCATTCCAGTGCCGAACCCTTCAAGCACGGTGGCCCGACATATAGGAGCCGAAAGCGTATGCGAAGCAAGCGCCCTTTGGAGCGCCGGGACCCTGGTCCTTCTGGCGCCAAAGCGCAAATCGATAAACTGCACGGCGGCAATAGCCCGGGTAAGCTCTACATAGTTAGTCTTGGACCTGGTTTTCGGTCGTATATGGCCGAAGAGGCTGCGGTGGCCCTCAAGGAAGCTCAGGTCGTGCTGGGCTACAAGACATATCTGGACCTTGTCGAGGACCTGCTGGAGGGTAAAACCGTCCTGTCCAGCGGAATGCGAAAAGAGATAGAGCGGTGCCGTGCCGCCATCGATCATGCATTATCGGGTAAATGCGTTGCGGTTGTATCGAGCGGGGATGCAGGAATATACGGGATGGCAGGACTAGTACTGGATATATGCAGGGAACGCGGGCTTTCGGTTTCCGAAGCTGTCCGCCCCAGCCCTGAGAGCGATTTCCTGCTAAAGATAATTCCAGGGATCCCAGCCTTTAACGCGGCCGCATCCATTGCAGGGGCACCTCTAATGCACGATTTTGCGGCAGTTAGCCTCAGTGATCATCTTACGCCATGGGAATTGATAGAAAAGAGGCTCTCGGCTGCCGCCACGGCCGATTTCGTTCTGGCGATATATAATCCCCGGAGCAAAAGCCGTCCCGATTTGCTGGAAAAAGCCCGCCAAGTGCTTCTGAGAAATCGTTCCGGGCAAACTCCCGTTGCAGTTGTGAAAAAAGCGATGCGGGAAGGCCAATGGAAATGCGTAACCACCCTGGATCAGTTGCCGGTTGAAGAAGTTGACATGCAGTCGCTTGTTTTGGTCGGCAACAGTCAAACCTACATCTGGGATGGCTGGATGATAACGCCAAGGGGATATCTTGAAAAATATGGGCTGGAAGACGATTAACAGCGAGTTGCCACGGCGGCATGCTGTACCTGCCATGCGATATTGAGGGATGGCAGCACTTGAACCAGCACTTAGTTGGGTTCCAGACCGCCTTGAACTTCCGCGGCCATTCCATTGAGTGATTCCGGGTCGATCCCGAGTACTTTAACACTTTCGAGCTTTGCCAGGTCTAGGCAGGGACTCCTGGTTGGACCAATTTCAAGCTTGTGGCACATAGCATTTGCCAGACAGACTATATGGGCAAGCTGCGGGGCTATTTGAGATTCGCCCGGATGGTGGTGATGGGCGATTGCTTCCTCGATGTTGATGGCAAAACGCCACTTATCGGCAACCAGTTGCCCGATTTCCGAGTGGGTAAAGCCGAATACCTGCTTCTCCCCATCGGCAAAAGACATGTCTCCGTTATAGACGTCCTGCATTATTTCACTCATTTCGGCCGAACGGCGCAGGAACAGGACGGCTTTGCCAACATCGTGCATAAGCCCGGCCAGAAATGCTTCTTCATTTCCGGGATAGCCCACCGCTCGTCCAAGGGTGCGGGCAGCAACCGCGCAGCCTATTGAATGCTCCCAAAGCAGTTTTTCCGCAAGTCCCGTTTCTGCAAAAACACCCTTCATTACAGCCGTGAGCACCACCGACCTGATCGAGTCAAAGCCCATGAAAAGAATTGCGTCTTTTACGGTCGCAATGGACCTGCAAGCACCATAGTAAGGAGAATTTGCAACTTTTAGAACACGTGCCGCCAAACCCTGGTCCTTCTCGATCAATTGATGGATCTCCCTGGGGGTGGCGTTTGAATTGGAAAGCTTGTCGATGACCATGGCCGCCACATGCGGCATAGCGGGCAGATCTCCGGTTGATTGTACAATTTTCTCCGCGGTTGCGCTCAGGACGGTTGATTTCTCTGTGCCAGCGGATTCACGAACAAGCTCTGCTCCCATTTTCCTCTCCATTTAATCAAAACATTTTTCATTGTACCCGATACTAAAAACATTCGGCTAAACAGATGCAAACAGTGAGTGGAAAATCGGAGTGAATGAATGGTTAAAAGATGGCCCTGCTGTTTTTTCAAAAAGACGATATCTTCTATTTCATAGCCGGTGAGGCGGTTTTTGCCAATCACTCAGGGTATACAACAGGGCAAATCCCGGCGAAAAAATACACTATGATCGGAGGGGGAATACTGGTTTTGCCTGATAGCACGAAAACATGGCGGGATATATTGTTGGTCAAGATTTCACGCCTTCCCCGAGAAAGAGAGCAGGTAAAATCGTGCCTGCTCTCTTCGCTTTGTGCCCTATTAACCGGTTGAATCCTTCCCATTCTCATGCCCGTCGCCGTGGTGAATCATGCAGTCGCCGTAAAGGCAGGATCTTGTGGAACCACCGCTCATTTTGGTTTGGTTCGGGCATCTCTTCATCTAAATCCTCCTCCGACTCTTTGCCGCGACTGATTGCAGGCCGGCGCAGATTGCCGTCACCTTCTACAGGTTCGAAAGCTATCTGGCGGCGAGTGGTAACGTGCTGTGCCATCCCTTGCGATCCGCTGCTGACAAGATTTACCATTTCAGAGACGAAGACCTGCATCTGTTCGAGTTGGCAATTCATCTCCTCGGAAGCCGATGCAGTCTCTTTTGCGTATGCACTGTTCTCGTCGGTTACTTTAGTCATTTCGCATATAGCGGTATTAATCTGTTCAATTCCGATTGCCTGCTGTCGCGAACGCTCGGAGATCTCCTCGACCAGGACGCTAAGGCGCTGAGCACCTCCGGTCACTTTTTCGAAAGCATCACTGGCTTTGTCCACGTAAGCAGACCCGGCCTTAACCTTGGATACCGTGCCCTCAATCATGCTTGCTGTCTGTTTAGCGGCTTCGGCCGCACGCATCGCAAGGTTTCTCACCTCGTCGGCGACGACTGCGAAACCGGCACCCACATCACCCGCACGGGCTGCTTCCACGGCTGCGTTCAATGCCAGAAGATTGGTCTGGAAAGCTATTTCATCTATCGTTTTTATGATCTTTTGGGTCTCCTGGCTTGCAGCATGGACCTCTTTCATCGATTCAGTAAGATCCGACATTGCAACATTTGCATCTTTGATGTCATGGCCGGAATCCCTTACTATAGACTCTGCGTGTCCTGCGCTTTCAGCGTTCTGGCGAGTTATAACCGACATCTGCTCGATCGAGGCTGAGGTCTTCTGGATTGCCTCCGTTTGCTCGGAGGCGCCGCTGGCAAGCTGGGTGCTGACATCCGAAACCGTTTGCGAGGTTTCCCTGAAGCCGTCATTAGCTTCCTGAACGCTGGTGATCGTCTTCTTTATCAATTTGAAAATCTTTCCAGTGATCAACCAGGAAATAATGCCAAAAATTATGACTACCGCGGGAATCGCCAGCAGACAGTTGATAAGGGTCCTGTTGTTTATTACTGAAATGGCTTCATCTCCCTGTTTCTGGAGTTGAGATAAATCGGCGGTCGAAAACCTGAAGTAGGTCACGCCGCCGGATTCCCCTTCTTTCCAGTCAAGATGGCACCTGATACAGTCCGCGGAAGCTATCTGGGGCTGGTAGTACTCAATTGCCTCATCCGTACGGTTCGTGAAGAGTTCCGCGCTCGTACCGATGCGACGTCTGATCTCTTCCGGAAGAGTCTTGCCAACGGCAGTTGGGTCAGAGGAGTGGGTGACTTTTCCTTTTCGGTCATAGAGCGAAAACTCGCTTATTCCCTCGACTTCTTTTTGCGATTGGACGAGCCTGGTAAACTTTTCCATTTCTCCACGCACAATCGAGCCTTTGACTGCTTGCTGGACGGCCCTGTGGAGGTTCATCGCCTGCTTTTCCTCAACCGAAGTTAGCAGTTGGCTGTTGGATTCCGAATATTGCAGGATCGATTTATTGGCGGTGAAGAGCTGAAGGCCCTGGATGGCAGCCACAATGATGACGAGAGCTGCAAGGAGATACAAGCTCAGTCTGGCGTGCAGAGACATTTCAGCTATCCTTTCTTCTGCTGGGTTGAATTGATGATATTCCTCGGATAGAGTGCAAAATCAGCTTTTGAAGCGAAATGCTCGGAGGCACAGCCGATGCAAGGCGCTCCGGCCCTGATGCACGAGTTTGTGCCCGAGTTCCATTGGCGGATCGTACAATCCGCGTAAGTCAGTGCCCCGATGCATCCGAGCTTGAACAGACATCCTTCTTCCAGGAAGCTCTTGGCAAATTTTTCACGCTCATAGTCGGTGAATCGAGGGCATTGGTCATGAATCAGTTTTTTGTAAAACATCTTAGGTCGCCCTTTATCGTCGACTGGCGGGATCCCGAATTTGATAACGTGAATGAGCGTGCCAATCAGCCAGTCTGGATGAATCGGGCACCCCGGAAGCGAAATAAGCGGGGTCGATATGCTCTCGTTTTTGAACAGGGCCGGAATGCTGATAGCTCCTGTCGGGTTGTTTTCCGCCGCTGGAATGCCCCCGAACGATGCACAGGTCCCGACCGCGATGACTGCCTTGGCTTTTTTCGAGGCCGCGATAATCTGCTCGCTAATCGTCTTCTCTCCCATTTTGCAAGCGTTTGGCATTCCGCGCGGCACACTTCCCTCAACCGCCAGTAAGAAGTCTCCCTGCCCAACAGTTTTGGAAATGACTTCCATGCACTGGTGGCCGGTTGTGGTTGATATATTGGAATGGAATAGAAGAGAGATATACTGGGTGATGATCTCGGCAGGTCCAGGGTGATCGGAATTGAGTAAGGAAATCGAACAGCCCGAACAGCTTTGAGCCTGGATCCAGATTACCGGCGCCATTTTAGCGGCAATTTGCTCCAGTGCGTCTGCTATTTGTGGAAGCGCCGAGGAGGATAGGCCCATCATCGCGGCAAGCCGCGCACTAATTTTCAAGAAGCTTCTGCGTGAAATCTCCGACATTTAAATTCTCCTGCGCGAAACCAGCTAAGTGTTGGCCGTCCGCTGAACAATCGAGATCAGTGAACAGCACAGGCAATGCATGGATCGAAAGAGCGAACGATCCTGGCGGCTTCTATCGGGTTTTTCTCATCGGCAATAGAGGTACCGGCAAGCGCCTGCTCCACCGGACCGGGATTTCCCTTGTCGTCTCGGGGGGAGCAGTTCCACGTGGTCGGAACAACGCACTGGTAGCTGCCTATCTTGCCGTCCTTGAGGGTTATCCAGTGCCCGAGCGCTCCACGGGGTGCCTCGGTCAGACCCGCTCCGCTTCCCGAACTCGGTACATTAAATTCACTGTATGAAGGCTCGCCTGGCTTTAACTGATCGAGCCAATCCGAAATACGATCAGCCAGCAGTTTGCATTCAATAGCCCTTGCGCCGTGGCGCCCAAGAACGGAAACGAGGTCGTTCGGTTTTTTGTCGAGGGCGGAGAGGACTTTTTCGACCAATCCTTTGAGCTTGGTATCTTCGCCCTTTCCGTAGGCAACGAGAACGCGGGCGAGTGGACCGACCTCGACCACTTGTCCACCGTATCGTGGTGCCTTGATCCAGGAGTAGGCTTTACTCTTGGAGGCATCCGGGACGGTCTCTCCGCCGGCGGGCCTCAGACCGGAGGCGGAGGAGTAAAAAGAGTACGCTATCTCCTCGGTGATCTTTCCTTCTTCGAATTCCGAGGGTTTTCCGCCAATAATCACACCGGCTGGAAACAACTTTTTGCCCTTCGAAGATTCCGGAAAAACACCGTAGGATAAAAAGTTTCCGCAGCCTTTTCCCTGGTTGAAATATTCGGGGAAGGCTTTTGCGACTTCAAGAACATCCGGAACGTAGGCCTCGTTTATGAATACCTGGAGCTTTCTGAGCATTGAACTGTAAGCGGCAATCTTGTCGGCGGTGATCCGCTCCGTGATGCCGCCGGGCATTATGGAGGCAACATGCGGCATTTTACCGGCAAATATTGTAGCCATTTTATGTGCCAGCGTCCGCATCTCAAGTGCTTCAAGGTAGTGTTTGACTGCAAGGCAATTAAGTTCTGAGTTTTCAATATAATTTCCGGTGTAGCGGGGCAGGAATGGGGCAGCTGGATGAGGTACGCCCGATGCTATCTGTGATTTTATCCATGCCTTGACCCCAAGGAGCTGAGGATCGGTGCCCTGGTAATTTGCAACAGCAGTGATATCGACAAAATCGAGTGCCGCAAGATGATAGAAGTGAAGTATATGAGATTGAATGTAATTTGCGGCTTGAATGAGATTTCTGCCGATCCTGCCATTTTCGGGAGGAGAGATGGAAAAGGCGGCATCCTGGGCCAGAACGGATGCCATGCCGTGGGAGACCGGACAGACTCCGCAGATGCGCTGCGTTATCTGCTGGGCATCCAGCGGGTCTCTGCCCTTCAGAATCACTTCGAAGCCCCGAAACATCTCACCGGCACAGTAGGCGTTAACCACCCGATTCGCTTCGATGTCCAAATTCACGCCGAGATGTCCTTCAATTCTTGTGATTGGGTCTATGGTGATCTTGCTCATCAATGGTTCCCTTCAAAGGGTTGAGGCTTCTTAACGTACGTGAATTCAATTAAACATCATCCATGTTACTTTGTACTGCCGGTCCAATTTGTTCTGCCTGACTATCCATTTGAAACACTGATCGGCTTTCAAAACTAAAACATTGAACAAAAAAAAGGGTGTACGAATAATTCTGAATATTGCAAAATCTGGCAATTCCAAAGTTGGCAGAGAGAGATAATAGCTAGAAATAACAGCCGCATGGGCTGGATGGTAGAATAGCCGATATAAGGAATATTCCCTAGTGCATGTTGCAGAGCTGTCACGTGCGGTACAGCAAAAAAATTTGCAAGTGTCCTGATCAAAGAGTTGAGCAGGGATTTCTACCAAGACTAGGGACTGGTAAATCAGTAGGTTATTCTATTTTGGCATTCGGAAAATGGCGGTTGCACCCAAATTCAGTGCTCATGACAGGTCTTCTGCCTGCTGAAGTAGTTAAAAACGCACAATTGGTAACCTGAAGAAGTAGTTGTCCATGTGGAATCCTGTTTTTATATCAGTATTTTCTTTGCCCATTGATCAGATATTGAGATCAGAATATTCGCGACAGGCTGCGAGCACACGATACAAGGTGCGCTTGCGCTGATGTTGGTGCCGAGTGAGGTGGATAGAAATTGCTAAATGAAGCAAGTCTGAGCAGTACTTGGTCATTCAAGATTGTTGCGAGGTAATGGTTGTAAAGAAGATTCCTGGTCAATACGGGTGAAAATCCGCGGCTATTTCATCTTTATATGAAAAGCATAAAAAACCCGGCAGCAGGCTATCCGCTGTCGGGTTTAGCTTTGATCGATAAAAAACGAATGCGCGCCAAAATTCAGGGTTGCGCCTCTATTTACGGTATTCTCTATATCAAGCCTGAGCCTGTCTTACAACAGGTGCCGGCTCTTTATTCTCTTTGCGCTCGCGAGCGAGATTGCGGCGTACCTTGAAATATGGTTTCAGCATCATTACCAGTCCCACAAAAAAGCCCATTGCGGCGGACACCAGCAAAAGAAGGTAGAACTCAAGTTTAACCTGAGATTTGATCATAAGAGGAATTTCGATTCTAAATTCCATCAGTTTTGTCCATGTTGATGTGTTTTGCCCTATGAAGAGACCGATCAGAGCGATAATGATGAGTGCGAAGATCAACTTAAACCACTTCATTGGAACTCTCCTTCCTGAAATTGGGTAATAATCTGAAATAGGTCTGCTTAATATGCTCCGGGATACTGCGGATGTCTTCGAGGACAGCCATAAAGTTCGTATCGCCTCGCCAGCGCGGTACGACATGGAAATGCAGGTGTTCCTCGAAACCGGCCCCGGCTTCTCTTCCCAGATTCAGACCCACATTGAATCCATCAGGGCGCATTGTGTTCTGCAAAATAACAGTGGATTTCGTAACCCAGTTCATAATTTCCCGCGACTCCTCCTCACTTAGTTGATGTAAGCGGGAAACATGACGCAGGGGAGCTACGAGAAGGTGCCCGTTGTTGTAAGGGTATTTGTTCATCATGACCATAGCCAGGTTGTCGCGGCGCAGTATTAGCCTGTCCTCATCCGAGAGGCCCTGGGTGTCCGGGCAGAATATGCAGCTGGAATCGCGTTTGCCCAGGATATATTCGATTCTCCAGGGAGACCAGAGATTTTTCAATCAAACTGCTCCTAGATGTGGACGATCTCCGCTTCGATTTGCTTATCGATGTGGAGAATTCCGATGGTGTTCCGGGAAGAGCCGCGTCCCATGAACACTGATCCAGGGTTGAACCAGAGGAGTCCATTTTCCCTGACATTTACCGGTTGATGAGTATGCCCGAATAGAATGGCATCGACTTCGGGCATCTCCTGTCCGATTCTTTGCCTGATTCCGCCAGGTGATCCCCACCCGTGAGTCAGGCCGAGGCGGAAATTGCCTACTTTAACCGTCCTGCTTGCCGGAAGCCGGTTGCGGATGGAATAGTCATCCATGTTGCCGGCCACCGCCTCGAGCGGATAGTTTTCCATAAAATTAAGAAGCTCGACTCCATCCCAATCACCGAGGTGAATTACCATATCGGCATCATCGCAAAATCTTGTGCAAATTGCCGTAAATTCATCCCTGACCGTTGTGAGATGAGTGTCGGACATTACAATGATTCTCATTCGCCGCGCCTTTGTTACAAATAGGGGAGGCCCAGTATAGCAAAAACATTCGAAAAAACAACGGCTTTTGGTCAAAATGGTGTACAGGCCTTAGTTTATACCGGGATTAGCTCCAGGTTTCCCCATATTCCGATCTTATCCTTCACAGCTATCAAAATTCCTTCAATGTAAGGTATACCGGGTGCAAGTTCGAGAGCTTTGTGAATATCAGCGGGTGTGTTCACGAGGTTTCCAAGGCGGGTTGCGGTGGCATCTGCAAGTGCGGCATCCGGAGAAACCACCGTGACTGCGTCGGCTTTGCCGAAGCTGAGTGAATGGCCGACTGTTCCCGAAGAGGTGCATATTCCCAGGGGAAATCGGTTCGGCGCGAACTTCAGGGCTATTTTGTCGGTAAATGGCGAGTCTGGTCCAGCAAAGATTCCCACAGTTGTGGGCTCAATTAAATCAAGGTAGCAGTCACCTCCGTTTTCAACGATAACGGAATCCGAGAAGGGCTTGAGTGCAACAGCAACAGCCTGGGCTATTGCGCCGGCAACGCTTGCCATGGGGCCGACGCCGGCGGAGATCGAGGCGAGCAGCATGGCCCTTACCACCGGAGGGGCCAGCGGATCGTCCGGTAAAGGAACCAGCGACGGGAGGAAAGATTCATGGTTGGAGATGTAGCTGTCGATTTGCAAACGGCAGTTGAGAACGGCTTGCGTGGCCACTTTTGCAAGGTTGAGTCGAGCCCGTATCCACAGGTCCGTCTCCCTGTACTTGACCTGGAAACTTACCAAGTCCTTCGCTGCTTGGTGCCGATATCGATAAAAGCGGTGGGATTCTGTGAACATGAGAAATTTCGGAAAGCCCCTTTGCGGGCATGGGCAAACTTTACCGTGGGGCAGACTTGCCGGCCAGCCGCCGCTATTCCCATTCTATGGTGCTTGGCGGTTTCGACGAGATATCATAGACGACGCGGTTAACCCCTTTAACTTCGTTTATTATCCTGTTCGAAATCCGACCGAGGACCTCGTAGGGTAGCCTCGCCCAGTCGGCGGTCATGGCATCCACACTCTCTACCGCGCGTACGGCAATGGCCTGTTCATAGGTGCGCTCATCGCCCATTACGCCAACCGACCTTACCGGCAGCAACACGGCAAATGACTGCCAGACGTGTTCATACCAACCGGAAGCCTCGATTTCCTCCTGTATGATGGCATCGGCTTCGCGCAGAATTTCAAGGCTTAATGGATCTACGGGACCGATGATCCTTATAGCCAGGCCGGGGCCGGGGAACGGGTGGCGCATAATTATGCGCTCCGGCAACCCGAGTTCTCTTCCGACCATGCGCACCTCGTCTTTGAAAAGCTCACGAAGTGGTTCGATCAGCTCGAACTGCATCCGCTCCGGGAGCCCTCCCACATTGTGGTGCGTCTTGATTGTGGCCGAAGGTCCTTTGAAGGAAACGCTTTCTATTACATCGGGATAAAGTGTCCCCTGTGCGAGGTAGCGTGCGCCCGGAATGCTCATGGCCTCCTGCTCGAATATCTCGATGAAAAGATTTCCGATTATTTTTCTTTTTCGTTCCGGGTCCTCCACCCCGCTCAGGCGATCAAGAAATTCAACCGATGCGTCAACATAGGTGAGATTAATTTCAAAATGATCGCGGAAGATCCTTTGAACGGTCTCGGCTTCGCCTTTGCGCAACAGGCCGTTATTTACAAAGATGCAGTGCAGGCGATCTCCAATGGCTTTGTGGAGTAGCACTGCCACAACCGAGGAATCCACTCCGCCGCTAAGCGCGCAAATAACCCGTTCATCCCCTACCTTTTCCTGAACTGAGCCGATGGCGGATTCCACAAATGATTTCATTGTCCAGGAAGGTTTGCAACGGCAGATTCGGAAAAGGAAATTTTCCAGGATATCCTTGCCGCTGGGTGTGTGGGCAACTTCCGGGTGGAACTGAACACCGTATGTATGTCTTTGCGGATCCCCCATTGCAGCCGCTGGAGAATTGTCGCTTTTGGCCATTATGCGGAAATTTGGCGGGAGTTTGACTATACGGTCGCCGTGGCTCATCCAGACGCGCACGCCTTCGTTTTCGATATCTGTGAAAAGGTCTCCCGGAAAGGTTATATCCACCGATGCCGGACCGTATTCACGCCTCTCTGCCTTTTCGACCTCCCCGCCAAGCTGGTGGGCAAGCAGTTGCATGCCGTAGCAGATGCCAAGAATAGGCACCCCAAGTTCGAATGTTGCGGGATCGGCAAGAGGCGCGCCTTCATCGTGCACGCTGGACGGCCCTCCCGACAGGATTATCCCTTTGGGCTCAAAGGCCCTTAGCGATTCCATCGGCATATTGAAAGGATGAATTTCGCAATAAACGTGACTTTCGCGTATCCTGCGGGCTATGAGCTGAGTGTACTGGGATCCATAATCGAGAATCAGGATCCGTTCCTGGTGCAGATGGTCAAACATCATGAATGTTCTTTCAGATGGGTTACTTTAAGTCAACCTGGTAGTTTGGCGCTTCCTTGGTGATTATGACGTCGTGCACGTGGCTTTCCTTGAGACCTGCGCTGGTTACACGCACTATTCGCGCTTTGGTCCTCAGCTCTTCCAGAGTCTTGCACCCGAGATAGCCCATTCCCGCGCGGAGTCCGCCTATAAGCTGGTGGACGACGTCGGCGATTGGTCCACGATACGGCACCTTGCCCTCGATTCCTTCGGGAACCAATTTTTTGGGTTCGAATACGTCATCCTGAAAATAACGGTCTCTGCTGCCTTCGCGCATTGCACCAAGGGAACCCATTCCACGGTAAACCTTGTAGCTGCGGCCCTGGTAGAGAATGGATTCGCCGGGGCTTTCATCGGTTCCAGCCAGGAGACTGCCTACCATCACCGAATCAGCGCCGGATGCCATCGCTTTCACCATGTCGCCGCTGTATTTAATTCCGCCATCCGCGATTATCGGGATCCCTCTGCGCCGGGCGACCTTTGCGCACTCCATGATGGCCGTTACCTGCGGTACTCCCACACCCGCAACAATACGGGTCGTGCAAATAGAGCCGGGCCCCACACCTATTTTGATGGCATCAACCCCTGCCTCGATGAGGGCCTCCGCACCGGCCGCTGTGGCAACGTTTCCGGCGATGATCTGGAGATCGACAAATTCACGCTTTATTGTACGCACGGCTTCCAGGACGTTTCTGGAATGGCCATGTGCGCTGTCAACGACGACAATGTCAACTCCCGCGCCTTTAAGGGCGCTTACCCTGGGAAGCATATCGGCGCCAACCCCTACCGCGGCCCCCACACGCAGCCTTCCAAAACTATCTTTGCTGGATTTGGGGTATTTCTTTATCTTCATTATGTCTTTTATAGTTATCAGGCCTTTGAGCCGCCCATTCTCGTCCACGACAAGCAGCTTTTCAATTCTTCTTTTCTGAAGCAGCCTCTTCGAGTCTTCAAGGGATATCCCGACCGGGGCCGTTACCAGGTTCTCCTTGGTCATGACTTCCGAGACACGTATGTTTTCGTCAATTTCGAACCTGAGATCCCTGTTCGTGACTATGCCGACGAGTTGGTCTCCCGTTACTACCGGGACGCCCGAAATCCTGTATCGTGTCATGAGCGCGAACACATCCCGGATGGGCTGGTCAGGATGTACCGTGACCGGATCAACTATCATGCCGCTCTCGGACTTCTTTACCTTGTTTACTTCCTGTGCCTGAGCCTCGATGCTCATATTGCGGTGAATTATGCCTATGCCGCCCTCGCGGGCCATGCTGATGGCGGTATCCGATTCGGTAACAGTGTCCATCGCTGCGCTGACTAGAGGAATCCGAAGCGGGATGTCTCGCGTGAGCATTGTTCCCACCTCTGTCTCGAGTGGCAAAACCTCCGAGTAATCGGGCACCAGGCTTATGTCATCGAAGGTCAGCGCCTCCGGTGTATGCGTATGGTTTGATATATCCATTACGTCTCCAAACTTATTTTGAGCGAAATTTGATTCAATACATTCCGGGGCTTTATTCCTTTTTTAACTGCCATGTCAAGCCCGTTGTTAGACCGCGGGCCAGACCACGTTCTTTTTCCACGATATCGATAAGCAGTCCTTCGACAAGCCCCGCATCGGTTACAGTGAAGTTTGACTGAGCGAAGAAGTCCAGAATTCTATCGACTATAACAGCGCCACCAAGGATTATATCCTCTCTTCCCGGTTCAAGCCCGCGAATCGTGCGCCTGCGGGAAAAAGTCATTTCCGAAAGCTCCGCGACCGTACCTGAAACCCAATCACGATTCAACACCAGACCGTTAACACGATACGGTATGTACTCATCCATTTCAAGATACATCGCGGCGAGGGTGGTTACCGTTCCGGCGGTGCCTGCGAGTGTGAGCGATTCAAAAGAGGCTTTGCCGGTTGCGGCAAGTTCAGCGCGCACTTGCTCACGAACGGTCTCGACCTTCTTCTCAACTGCGTTTAAGGCCATCCCGACGGCTTCAATACCAGGCGGATCATCCGACAGGAACTTCTCTGTCAATACAGCTGCCCCGACCGGCAGACTGGTACTCCATACAGGAGCATCCTCTTCGGAGCAGGCCAGCAAAAATTCCGTGCTCCCACCTCCTATATCGAAGAGCAGAAAATCACCCTTTTTCTCAGGCAGGACGCTTAGCATTCCTTTGGCGGAAAGAAGCGCCTCCTGCTGCTCGGACAGAATTGACGCGGTAATTCCAGTTTCCCGCCGGATTTCCCGGATCAACTCGGAAGAGTTCGATGCGCGCCTCACTACTCCTGTTGCACCGCAGGCAATCCGGACCGTCTTGTATCCATCAAGAATGGAGCGGTACTCCATCATGGCCCTCGACGCCCTCTCGAAAGCCGCGGCAGCCAATTTGCGGGATTTGCCGAAATCCCTGGCCAGACGGGTCACCCTGCGCTCGATACAGACGGGAAGAATTTCATTCCCATCAATTCGGGCAACTATCATTCTGGTGGTGTGCGATCCAATATCTATTGCTGCAAAGTGAATAGCTTCAGACGGGTCCAATATCATCTCTTTCCCTTGTCTTGACACTGGCTTCGGCCCGCCCTTATTATCTATTCCGAGGGGGCATTGGTCCTTAGTTGCTCGATCCCCTGATGCTGTTGCCACTCTTATTCCGTGCTTCGCTTGACAAGATATGCTAGCTTGGATTTTCAGCCCTGCCGCTTCCTCAATAATCGTCAGAGAAAGGTCGCGAATGATTCTTGAGATCAACCCGAAGCACCCCGAACCCAGAAAAATTAGAAAAGTGGTCGAGGTACTGTCAAACGGAGGAATAATAGCGTACCCAACAGATACATTCTACGGAATTGGATGCGATCTGTTCAACAAAGGGTCAATCGAGAAAATCTATCAATTGAAGAGGAGGTCGTCCCACCAGCCTTTCAGCTTCATCTGCAGCGACCTCAAAAACATCAGCGAATATGCCCAGGTTACAAACTATGCCTACAAAACCATGAGGAGATTGCTGCCGGGTCCTTATACGTTCATCCTCGAAGGCTCTCGACTGGTACCAAAAATAATGCTTACGAAGAGGCAGACAGTCGGAATACGCGTCCCGGACAACCCGATATCGCTTGCCATCGTCGAAGAACTGGGTCATCCAATCATAAGCACCAGCGCCACCGATCCCGAAGCCGGCAATAAGATTCTTATTACCCCCAGGGAGATTCAGGATAAGCTCGGTCACGCGCTCGATTTGATTGTGGACGGAGGAAACGTAACCGGCGTGCAATCGAGCGTTATCTCACTGATTGACGATACCCCGGAAATCATTCGCGAGGGCGCCGGGGATTTGAGCCCGTTCAAAGTCTAAATTCCATATTCTGAAAAAATTGCCCGAGTTTGAAAAAAAAGGGCGGGGATCACTTTCCCGCCCGTGTAGTTGTTCCAAATCCACATCCGTCCTTTTTTTTACTTCCCAAAATCCGGCAGCTGGTATCTCAAAAAAAGGCAGGAATCAAATACTATCTCGTTTAGCCGGTCGCCGACATCGCTTCCGAGAAGTAGATCCATCAGAGAGCGGTTCTGCTTCTTCCCGCGAATTATCTGTGGTTCTCCTTCTATCTTGCCGAGTTCGGCGGCCTTATCCACTGCATCCTCGTAATTTCCGATCTGATCGATCAGCTTCAGTTCGAGGGCTTTTTCACCCAGAATTATCCTGCCGTCCGCAACCTGCTTCACTTGTTCCTGAGGAAGGTTCCTGCCCTGAGCGACATCGCGCACGAACTGCGAATAGGTTTCCATGATGGTATCCTGCAAAAGCGATCTTTCCTCGGGGGTCATGTCCCGCGATGGGTTACCGACGTCCTTAAACTGGCCGCTCTTAATGGTCGTCATCTGGTAACCGATTTTTTCGAACAGCTCCTTCAGGTTGGGAAAATAAATTATTACGCCGATGCTCCCGGTGATTGTTCCGGCATTTGCAACGATCGAATTGGCGGCGCTTGCTATGTAATATCCGCCCGATGCCGCTACCCCGCCAAGGGAAGCAACAACCGGTTTGGTCTGGATTGTTCGCCTTATTTCAGTATAAACCTCCTGGGATGGTCCTACTGCACCGCCAGGGGAATCGATCCTGACTAATATTGCCTTGATCGATGAATCCTTTCGGAACTCTTTTAGTTGTTTAACAGTCTCTTGCGAACTGGTAATCGTACCCTTTATTTCAACCAGCCCAATGCGGTTGTTCTTGGTCGAAAGCTCGAAATCGGACATAAGAAAGGCCACAAACCCCACGAGCACCGCAAAGACAACGACAATAATGAGGCAGCCGCGCATTTTCATCTGTCTTCCCATCCGTTTTTGGCCAAGTATAAAAAAACACCCGGTTTCAGGCGCAATGCTTGGACCGGGTGTGTCAGGCTGTTTATGGAGAAAGCGTCAGGCGATTACTTATCGTTGTTAAGCGTGCTGTTTGCCCGCGCTTCGAGTTCCTCCTTCAAGAGTTCTCCAAGATTGGATGTGGCGGCCTTGCCGGTATTTACGTACTCGTCATAATTCGAGCGGTCATCGGTCTCCTCGGTCCTTTTTATGGAAAGGCCAATCTTTCTTTCCTTGGGCGAGATGTTGATAACCTTTGCCGTAATCTGGTCGCCTTGCTTAAATTGGCCGACAGGTGACTTGATTTTTTCCTTGCTTATCTCGGATACATGCACCAGGCCCTCGATTCCCTCTTCGAGTTCCACGAAAAGGCCAAAATCGGTGACGTTGGTTATCGGCCCGGCAACCAGGCTGCCCAGGGGATAGCGCTGGGGGATGCTCTCCCAGGGGTCGGATTCAAGCTGCTTGATTCCGAGAGAAAAACGTTCGTTTTCCTTGTCTATGTTGAGGACAATCGCTTGGACTTCCTGGTTTTTGCGGAAGACCTCGGATGGATGTTTCACCCGCTTTGTCCATGAAATGTCCGAAATATGCACCAGGCCGTCGATGCCTTCGTCGATCCCGATAAAAATGCCAAAATCCGTGATATTCTTGATCTTTCCAGCAATTGTCGTCCCAACGGGGTATTTCTGTGCGATTACATCCCAGGGATTCGATTCGAGCTGTTTCATGCCCAGCGAAATGCGTTTGCTCTCGGGATTGATGCTCAGAACCACCGCTTCCACCTCGTCACCCACCGAAAGAATCTTCGACGGATGTCGAATTTTTTTGGTCCAAGACATTTCGGAGACGTGTATGAGCCCCTCGACGCCTTCTTCGATTTCGACAAACGCGCCGTAGTCGGTAAGGCTCACTACCTTTCCCTGGACCTTGGTGCCGACGGGATAACGGTCTTCCGCTCTCATCCAGGGATCATCCACAAGTTGCTTGAGACCAAGAGAAACCCGCTCGTTTTCCTTGTCGAAGCTCAGCACCTTGACTTTTATCCTGTCCCCGATCTGGAACAGTTCGGAAGGATGCCCAACCCGACCCCAACTCATGTCGGTTATATGCAACAGGCCGTCTATTCCGCCCAGGTCAACGAAAACACCATAATCGGTGATGTTTTTGACAACACCGTCAACCACCTTGCTGTCTTCCAGAGTGGCAAGCGTATGGGATTTCATCGATTCGCGCTCTTTTTCGAGCAGCGCGCGGCGGGAAAGTACGACGTTTCTTCTCTTTTTATTGTATTTGAGGACTTTGAACGGGAAGGTCTGCCCGATTAGGGATTCGAGGTTCCGAACCGGCCGCAGGTCCACTTGAGAGCCGGGGAGGAATGCCTGGACGCCGATATCTACCGCCAGGCCGCCTTTGACCTTGGCGACAATCTTTCCCTCGATTACGCCATCCTCGCCATAAATCCGACTGATATCGTCCCAGACCTTGATTTTTGCGGCCTTCTCTTTCGAGAGATGAATCGTGCCGTCATCATCGTCATGGAACTCGAGCAGGACGTCGATTTCATCGCCGATGTCGGCCTGGACCGTGCCCTTCTCATCTTTGAATTCATGAATCGAGATCTGGCCTTCGGACTTGTATCCGATGTCCACCATGACAAAATCATCACTAACCTGAACGATACGGCCGCGAATTACTTCGCCTTCCTGGATGTTGCGGAAGCTCTGTTCGTAAAGGTCGTGCATGGAATCCATCTCCTCGTCGGCTTCTTGTTCTTCCGGCGAGGCGCTGAGTTCCATTTCGGAAAAAGGTTGTTTTTCAAGTTCATCTTTTACGGTCATTTATTTTACCCTGGCCCCCTTACCTAATTTTTGGCTCTTAGCCATCCAAACGCTAAACTCTACCAGATAATACTTAATTTATCAAGCGAAGACGGTGCGCAGATTACAGAAGATAGAGAAATGAATGGTGGAGACAAATTGCGAATGAGGGAAAACTGAATAGTGAGAACAGCAGTTCTGTAATTCCTATGCTACGTTCTTATACCACTTACATTCAGGTTTTCAATATCCGAATCAGCTCCAGAACTCACCAATTTTCAGCCCTGTGCCTTCTGCCCCCCGTCTCAGATCCTCAACCCCGCGCCTTGAGATCCTTTGCCATTTCTACAAGAATGTCGACTACTTGTGGGATATCGAGATCGGAGGTGTCCAGAATGATCGCGTCTTCAGCGGCCCTCATGGGTGCGAGTGCACGCTTTGAATCGGCATCGTCCCGCTCGCGAATCCGCCTTTCCATTTCATCATGGGATACATCTATTCCTTTTAACACATATTCTCGGCGGCGCCTGTCGACACGGGAAGTTAAATCCGCCGTAAGAAATACCTTGAGCTCGGCCTGTGGAAAAACAACGGTTGTGGTGTCGCGTCCTTCGGCTACTATGTCGCCCTGCTCGCCCAATTTTCTCTGCCAGTTTAAAAGGTAAGATCTGACGGGCTCAAATCGTGAGATCCTGGACGCCTCATCCGCTATTTCCATGCTGCGGATCTGACCGGTCAATTCCTCGCCATTGTGAAGTATTACGAGGGCACCGTCTTTCAGGATGAAAACAAGGGGGAGCCGCGGCAGACGATCGGCAATCTCTTCACCGCTCAATCCGGTTTTATCGAGTGAAAGCGCCCAGGCAACTGATCGGTACATGGCGCCGGTATCAAGGTAGACGAACCGGAGCTTCTCGGCCAAAATGCGGCATACAGTGCTCTTGCCGGCGCCGGCAGGTCCATCGATTGCTATTATCATTTGTGTAAGCCGGCCAAAACCTCGCCGAGGGTACGGACAAAACGCTCGTTCTCCTCGGGAAGGCCTGCATTTACCCGGATAAAGCGGTCCATTCCATATGATTTCATGGACCGGATGATAACTCCCCGGCGCATCATCTGATCGAATATGAACCCTGCTTCGCAAGGCATCTCGATCAGAAAGAAGTTGGCTTGAGATGAAAAATAGGGGAGGCCAATCTTGGCCATTTCGCTATAAAGATAGTCCAGCCCGCTCCAGGTAATCTGCTGGGTCCTGCTTAAAAATTCGTCGTCATCGAGCGCTGCGAGCGCGGCCGCCTGGGCAATTGAGCTGGTATTGAACGGCTGCCGAACGCGGTTCAGGTAAGCGGCTATGGATGGGTCCATTATTCCGTAGCCGATTCGCAGTCCTGCCAGGCCGTAGGCTTTCGAAAATGTTTTCAGTACGATTACCGCGGGACCATCCACTCCGATGTAATCACTTCCAACGGGTGTTGCCGGGTCTCTGTTGAATTCGATGTAAGCCTCATCCAGCACTATGATGGTCTCAGATGGTACGGCGTTCAAAAATTTGTCGAATTCAGCCTTGGTGATTACTGCTCCGGTGGGATTATTCGGATTTGTAAGAAAAATGACTTTAGTGCGCGGAGTGATCGCACGCGCTATGCCTTCGAGGTCGATATCCATTCCCTTGAGCGCTACGGGAATCGGTTTTCCGCCCATCCACCTGGCGACCAGGTTGTATAGAAGAAATGAGGGCAGCGGCATAATTACTTCATCACCGGGCGTGAGAAATGCCCGGATGACAAGCTCTATGATTTCGTTCGAGCCGTTTCCCAGCAGGAGACCGTCAAAAGGGTAGGCGTATTTTTCAGATAATTTTCTTCGAAGATAGAAGCCGCTTCCATCCGGGTAGCGGTTGAGCTTCAGGATTGCCGCCCCGATAGCTTCGATGGCCTTCGGCGAAGGCCCCAAAGGGTTTTCGTTGCTTGCAAGTTTAATGGAGCCGCTTATTCCCAGTTCGCGTTCAAGTTCTTCTATCGGCTTGCCCGGCGGGTAGGGCGTGATTGCAGCGATGTGTTCGGGCGCGCGGGGTTTCATGTTTGATTATGTGGCCACTGGTCCCTTCTCATTTATTCAGATGGCACTTATAATAAAAGCATGTTTGAAAATCAAGGGTTCCCGCGGAAAATCCGCTGTCCGTTTTCGCAACCTTCCTTGTTCTTGTGTTTGCAGCTTGTTTTGTCCTTATGCGTGTACTAATATGCTATGAATATGCTCAATGCCGCTCTAGGCTGGGATTTTCCCGGCAGGGACATTGTTGCCATTTACACGGGATTCTATCTAAATGCTTAAAAATGCAAAATTAAAAAATGTTTCGAATGTCGCCCGTGAATCTTCGGCCGAAGCCAAAGAAGCCAAAGCCAAAAAGCCGGAGGGCACCGCCGTGCATAACGGGCATCAACCCGTTTCGTTCGATCCTTTTCGCCTCTACCTTGATGAGATAAAGCGGTACCCGCTTCTCAGCAGGGAAGAAGAAATGGACTTGGCGATCCGCTATCGGGAAAAGGGAGATGTCGAGTCTGCCTACAAATTGATAACAGCCAACCTGAGGCTGGTCGTAAAAATCGCAATGGATTTTCAGCGCTACTGGATGCAAAACCTGATGGACCTGATTCAGGAGGGAAACGTCGGGCTCATGCAGGCGGTGAAAAAATTCGATCCATACAGGGGATATAAATTCTCCTACTATGCCTCGTTTTGGATCAAAGCTTACATAATCAAGTTCATAATGGACAACTGGAAGCTGGTAAAGATCGGCACCACCCAGGCCCAACGAAAGCTGTTCTTCAACCTTCGCAAGGAAAAGGAGCGGCTGGAAGCCCAGGGCATCGAAGCTTCCGCCAAACTGCTAAGCCACAGGCTTGACGTGAAGGAATCCGAGATCGTCGAGATGGACCAGAGGCTAAACAGTTGGGAAATCTCCCTGGACAGCCCCTTGAAGGAAGATTCCGAAGATACTCACAAATCATTCCTGCCCTCCGACGATCTTCCCGTTGACGACCAGATAGCAGACCAGGAAGCCAAGGCGATTCTGCATGACAAGCTGATGCTATTCAAGGAACAGCTCAGGGGCAAGGAGGCAGTCATTTTTGATAAACGCCTCCTTACCGAAGATCCCATGACGCTCCAGGAAATCGGCGACAAATTCGGGATAAGCCGCGAGCGGGTCCGTCAAATCGAAAGCCGGTTGAAAAAGAAGCTCAAGGCATACCTCGAAGAGGAAATAGCCGATATAGAACTGCTCCAGGAGAGCATGATAGAGATCTAAAGCGGATTCGATCCGTGTTCTTTGTCTATTACTGAAAAAGGCGCGCGCGGCGCGCCTTTTTCAATTTCATCTGATTGGCGGGGCAGACTTTCCGGCCTGCGCCATATCTCGATTCAGGAAACCACGATGGAAAAAAAACCAATAGAGCTTTCAAAAGCAGCCCGTTCGGCCGGCTGAGCTTCCAAAATCAGTCCAGGGGACCTGGCTGAATTACTGCTCGGGCTCCCGCCGGAGACCGACGTGAATCTGATTGCGGGGCGTGAGTTGTCCGAGGATGCCGGTGTGTACAAGGTATCGGACGAACTGGCGCTCATACAGACGGTCGATTTCTTCACCCCGATAGTAAACGACCCCTTCGATTTCGGGCGCATTGCCGCCGCAAACGCTCTGAGCGACGTCTATGCCATGGGGGGGCGCCCGGTCACCGCCATGAATATCGCCTGTTTCCCGATAAAACAGATGGACAAGAACATCCTGCGTGCCATTCTTGCCGGCGGGATTGAAAAAATACACGAAGCCGGGGTGGCATTGGTTGGAGGTCACAGTGTCGATGATATGGAGCTGAAATACGGGCTCTCGGTCACCGGTTTCGCTCACCCGAGACGTATTTGGCTTAATTCCGGAGCGCGTCCCGGCGACAGTCTCATTTTGACCAAGCCGCTTGGGACCGGAATCCTTGCAACTGCCATAAAAAAGGGCACGGCTACCGGGGATGCCGCGAAGCTGGGGACAGAGATCATGGCGGAGCTTAACCGGAGTGCCGCCGAGGTCCTTATGCGCCATATCGTGCACGGCTGCACGGATGTAACAGGATTCGGCCTGCTGGGTCACGGCCTCGAGATGGCCATAGGCAGCAAAGTCACACTTAGACTTGATGTGCAAAGCATTCCGATAATTCCCGGAATTTCAGCGCTCGCCTCCCTTGGCATGGTGCCCGGCGGCAGCTATGCCAACCGCAATTTCTGCGCAGACAAAGTGCAAAAGGCCGAGTCCGTGGACCCCGTGATGCTCGACATCCTTGCCGATGCCCAGACCTCGGGAGGGCTCTTTGCATCGGTGCCATCGGAATCGGCAGAGAAATTGGTAAGGGAGCTGAGAAACAGCGGAGTAAAGTACGCCGCGATGATTGGTACTGTCGAAGGCCCAAGCCAGGGTTTTATAGAATTGATTTAAAACGGCCGTTACGGCAAGGTCTCCCGACCCAGGAGACCCTTCGGTCGAGGAGATGGAGACCCTTCGGTCGAGACCGTGGCGCGGTCGGGAGACCACGCCACAACCGGTGTAACCTACAAAACCCGCAACCCGCAACCGCTTATAAATCCGTCCTCCGCGGGATGCCTATCCTTTTCCTGCTGGAGGCTTTTTCATAGACCTTGATGTATTCGCGCGCCGAGCGGTCCCACGAGAAATCCTGGGCCATGGCCCTCATCTGGATTTCCATCCAGATTTCTTTGTTGTTAAACATTTGAATGGCTGATTTCACCGAATCGAGAAAAGACTGCGGCTCGTATTTGTAGAACTTGAAACCCGTTCCGGAATCCGGTTCTTTTAGAACATCGATAACCGAGTCGTCCAGGCCGCCGGTCGCATGCACGACGGGGATCGTGGCGTAGCGCAGGCTGTACATCTGGTTAAGGCCGCAGGGTTCATAGCGCGACGGCATCAAGAAGATATCGGCGCCGGCCTCTATGAGGTGTGCTAGCTTTTCATCGAACTCAAAGAGGACCTTCAGCTTATCCGGAAAAAGAAGGGCCGTCTCTTTCAGATTTTCCTCGATTGAAGAGTCTCCCGTTCCGAGAATTACAAGATTTACAGGCAGTTTCATAAGGTCGGGCAGGATTTTTTCCAGCAAATCGAAGCCCTTCTGCGTGGCCAGCCTGCCGATCATCCCGAGAAGAGGAAGGTCAAGGCTATCGGGCGGAAAGTTCAATTCCTTGCAGAGAACCGACTTGCACATCTTTTTGCCGGAAAGGTCCTCCGAGCTGTAATTCGCCGGAATGAGGGGGTCGGTTTCGGGATTCCACACATTCGTATCAATGCCGTTAAGAATGCCGGCAAGGCTTTCGCGTCGCTCCTTGAGGAGTCCTTCCAGCCCAAAGCCGAATTCGGGAGTCTGTATTTCCCTGCTGTACCTTGGGCTGACGGTCGTCAGGAAGTCGCTGTAAACCAGCCCGGCTTTCAGGAAACTGCACTGCCCCCAAAATTCCATTCCCGCAATGGAAAAAGCGGAAGGTGGAAGCTGCGTCAGACCGAAAATCTCAGGGGGGAAGAGTCCCTGGTATGCAATATTGTGGATGGTGAAAACAGTGCCGGATCGCAAAAAATTGGAGTCGTAGCGCCAGTTCAACTGAAAATAAGCGGCAATAAGGCCTGTTTGCCAGTCGTGTAGGTGAAAGGTCGAGGGATACCAGTCGAGTGCGAGGCAGAGCTGGCGTACTGCCCTGCTGAAGACGATAAATCTTTCCGGGTTATCTTCGTAATCGCCCCGAACCGGACTTCCATAGAGATACGAGCGGTCGTAGAACTCCTCTTTTTCAAGGAAATAGATGGGAATACCCGTCTCGGTCCGGCCTTCCCAGATGTGTACGTGGTAGTCGTGAACGCCTACCGGCACGATAATATCTCCGGCGAGCAACTCGATCGAGCCCGCGGCGTTTCGCACACCCCTGTAGAGCGGCATGAAAATTCTCACATCGCATCCCAACTTCTGAAGAGAGCCAGGAAGTGAGCCGGCCACATCGGCAAGGCCGCCGGTTTTGGCAAAGGGTGAAACTTCAGAGGCGCAAAAGAGAATCTTCATGTCCGGCTAAGACTCCTGGTCCTTTTTCCGTCGGTCGATCATGGAAATCACGTTGCTCTCTTTTTTGGGCTCGACCAAGGTTGGTTTTGGTGGTTCCTTCTTCTCCATTTTCTGACGATCCACATCTTCTTCGGAGGCCAGCTGCTCTTCAGTGGGCGCTACCACTTGCTCTATTCGCATTGGGTGGCCGCCCATGGTGAACTCATCGCCGTTAAAGTACCCTTCGCGAAGAATCCATGTCACCAGGAGCAGTGGGGCCTGGAGTACCAAAAGTCTTATGTGGAACCAATCGGGTTTTATGTCAGGGGTTATCTGTTCCACCCTGGCAAAAAAGGCCGGAGCATTGTCCATATATACAAGAACTACATCGCCCTCTGTTGTTTTCTTTGCCATTACGATTCTTCCAACTCCTCAATTTCACTGATGGGCTGATTTGATGATGCCCCTGTACTCGGATTGATCGCCGCCGTTTACATAATCCTCCGAAAGGCTTGCCGGGGCAAGAGGCAGTTTCGAAGGGTCCGGAAGGACAAAGCCAAAGGCCAATTCCAGGAAAAGTGTGACTATCCTGAAGGTTGCGCCCCATAGCAGATCTGCCCGACCTTCGTGAGTATGTATGTAGCAAGGGAAATCCACCGTCTTTCCTCTGAAGCGCCATTCCATGCCGGGCGGGACGTAAACCCTGTAGACGGCGTATTTATAGGGATTTAGAAGCTCCCTCAGGGGAATTGTCACAATTCGTTCGACTTCCCAGCTAAGGGTATATTTCTGCTGCCTGGACACCCAGGCGACCATCGGGTGTATGACCCTGCGGTAGAGGATAAGGCATTGAGAAGTCAGAGGACCGAGAAATGTCAGGCCGAAAGGGTTTAGATGCATTTCCTCCCAGCTCTCGCGAATTCCGGTGGCAAGGAGGATTGAAAGGACACGGGCCTCGTCGGGACGTACTTTCCTGATATGCGTCCAACACGGCCATTTTGAGAGAGGAAGGCCGGGCAGGGCAAGAAACTTCGATAGCCAGGTGTCGGTTCGGAGTTCTATGCCGCCCCCGGGGCAGCAAATATCTCCGGGCTGTTTAACCTGTTTCGAGCGCTTGTTAAGAGTAATGCAAAATTCGGGTGCTCCGCCATCAGCGCTCACCTGCTCACCCAGCAGCAGAAGGACACTCGACGTGTGCACGCCAAGATTAAAGTCTTCGCTTCGAAAGAGGCTGCTCAGGCCGCACTGCGAGGAGAGTGCCCGAATCACATGCTTTCGCATTTCCAGCGGGTCGCTCAAAGATCTCAGGATTGCGGCCGGGTTGGTTTCCACGTAGTCCATTCCTCGATTTTCTTTTCTATACGTTTTGTTGAAATAGGGAAAAGAGTTTTTATCTCGGGAGCGAAAAGGCTGATTTTGAACTCCTCGATCATCTGCCCAAATTCATTGAGGAAGGTAAAAGCCTCGGCTGCAGGATGAGAAGAGATTTCTGCCTCGACTTGTCTGAGTTTTTCAACGTAGGGCTCAGCTAGTATCTCCTTGGCCCTGTCCTTTTCCGGGGAGGAGTACGCCCGCTCCGCCCTGATCCTGAGCGCCCTGAGATATCTCGGCAAGGCAGCGAGCTGCCGTCCGGGGCGGCTTTTTAAAAAATCAGGGGGCACCAGGGTTTGCAATTCGGCCGAGATTTTATCAAGGCGTTCGACAACCGCGCCGTTTATCCCCGCCATGCGGCGATACCTGTCCAAGGCTGAAACCGTTTCGTGTCTTTCCCGCACCACTTCGATGATTTGGTTGACGATCTCTCTGCCAATTATTCCCAGGCTGCACCCGACCCTTTGCATTGTTTGGAAGAATCGGGTCCTGTCCGGAGTTTGAGGCCGATGCAGGTCGAATATCTCGCGCAGAATATAATCATAAAGGGCGGCGGATGCCTGCTTTGGAGTTCCCATAAAGAAGACCTGCGCAGCAAAATGATCCGGAAAAGCCCAGTCTTTTGCGAGTTGTTTTAGCTCCTTTGAGAACACCTTCTTATAGAGGCGCATGAGGCCGGCTTGCGTGGATTCCTTCGCGGTACGCTGATCCGCAAACAGGCGCACGGCTACGTTTTCAAGCTCGACACTAAGGCCAATCCATGCCATGCGCGGTACTCCAAAAGCATCCGTTCCCAATAGGATACTTTCGGGCAGTTCTCCGAAATCATGTCCTTCTACGGAGTCACGTTCCCACTTCCTCCTCGCATCGAACCAGAGCTTATCGTCGTGACGCTCGACAGAAGAAGGCCTGAGTTTTTCGAGTTCACGTCCGGAGGCGAGCACTTCTCCGTCGGGTCCGATAACCTCGAACCTCATCCGCAGATGTGGCGGCACTACGGCTCTATCCCATTGGGCTGGGGATACTCGAATGCCGGTAAGCTCGAGGACTCTTCGGCTGAGTTCAACGTAAAAATTGTCCCGGCAGTAAGAAAGGGACTCCCAAACTCGACGAGCCGTCTCGTTTACAGGGACGAAATTCTTGCGGATGGACTTTGGAAGACCCTTGATGAGTGATAGAACCTTCTCGGGCAGCAGGCCGGGAACGAGCCATTCGAATGTTTCCTGCTCGATGCCGGCAAGTGCGTGAACCGGTATGATTACGGTTACGCCATCATCTTTTTCGCCGGGATGAAATGCGTAGCGCAAAGGCAATCTGGCGCCGTTGTATTCGAAGTTGTCAGGAAACTGTTCAAGCTCTTCAAAGTCAGGTTCCGACCTTAGCAGATTTTTCTCGCTCATCTTCAGGAAATCATCGCCCCCGTTGTCTTTAATTAGCTTGTCAAAAGACCTCAGGTCACAGATCTGGGGGATGCGAGCATCATAGAAACCGAAAAGGATCTCATCGTCTACCAGGAGGTCCCTTCGGCGGGTCCTGCTTTCAAGTTCCTCGATTTTTGCGGTAAGCTCCCGGTTGTGCGTCAGAAATTGGTATCTGTCGGGGAGGTCTCCCTCAACCAGCGCCGAGCGGATGAAAATATCCCTGGCCTCGCCCGGGTTGATCCTTCCAAAATTGACCCTGCGCCTTTCGACAACGGTGAGCCCGTATAGTGTGGCTTTTTCAAAAGCGACTACCTGGCCGCGCCGCTTTTCCCAGTGCGCCTCGGCCCAACTGTATTTGCAAAGATGCCGTCCCAGTTCCTCGATCCATTCCGGCTCAATATTTGCCGCTGTTCGCGCAAAGAGGCGAGAGGTCTGCACCAACTCGGATGCGGCTATCCACTGTCCCGCGCGATTGAAGAGAACTGAGCCCGGAAATATCATCGTCTGCCGGTTTTTGGCGGCAGTATAGATGTTCTTCTCCTTACGCACGGCGACCTGGCTCAAATAGCCGCTAAGTATCGAGCGGTGAATCGCATCATATGAAGCAGGGCTGGTATTCTCATGGAAATCTCCCAGCTCATCCAGAATAGACCGGATTTCTTCATAAACATCACGCCATTCCCGTACGCGGCGGTAGGAGAGAAAATTGTCGCGGCAGAACTTTCGAACCTGGCCGGTGCTCCTGGATGGGCTGGAAGTTCCGTCCTCAGCCTTGAACAATTCGCCCCAGCATGACTGCCAGATCTTCAGCAGGGTTACAAAATCCGACCTGGGGTCACGGAATCTGGCATGGGCCTGATCGGCCTGTGCTTCCTGGTCAAGCGGCCGCTCTCTTGGGTCTTGGACACTTAGAGCCGCGGCAAGGATTTCGAGTTCCCGGAGCGCTTTTTCGTGCCTTGCTTCAATAAGCATCCTGGAAATACGGGGATCAAGCGGCAGCCTGGCCATCGTTTTGCCGATCTGGCTCAGGTGGTGGTGTTCGTCCACCGCTCCGAGTTCCCGGAGCACCCCGAAGCCGTCCTTTATTGCGGCCGGGGAGGGCGGATCAAGGAAAGGAAAATCCTGGACCCTGCCGAGCCGAAGGTAGAGCATCCTTAAAATGACCTCGGCAAGGTTCGACCTCTGGATCTCGGGCGGCGTATAAAGCGGACGGACAATGTAGTCGGATTCCGAATAAAGCCGTATGCAGATGCCGGCTTCGACACGCCCGCATCTGCCCTTTCTCTGATCGGCCGAAGCCTGCGAGATTGGATCGATTGGAAGGCTGCGGGTTCTCGATCGTGCATTGTAGCGGGCTATCCTTGCCAGACCCGTATCGATCACGAATTTTATGCGGGGAATCGTGATCGAGGTCTCCGCAACATTTGTCGCAACAACGATCTTGTCCTCGCTGGCAGGCGTGAAAATCTTCTGCTGGTCGCTCGCTGCCATTCTTCCAAAAAGCGGGAGCACCAGCGTATTTAGATATCGTTTTTCATCGAGCCTCTGGGCGGTCTCCCTGATATCAATCTCCGTCGGCATGAAAATCAGTATGTCGCCGCGCTTTCCAGCACCGGTTTTCAGCGCTGCAACAGCTGAAACCGCCTGGTCAACATAGGTTATATCCTCGGCATCTTCTTCTGACGTGACGATTGGCCGGTACCAGACATCGACCGGGTAGGTCCTCCCGGAAACCTCGATTATCGGAGCGCCTCCGAAGGCAGTCGAAAATTTTTCCGGATCAATGGTGGCCGAAGTGATAATGACCTTCAGATCGGGTCGCCTGGGAAGGGTGCGGTGGAGAATTCCGAGCAGAAAATCTATGTTCAGGGTGCGCTCGTGCGCTTCGTCAACGATTATCGTATCGTATGCCCTGAAAAGCCTGTCTTTCTGGGCTTCGGCAAGCAGAATGCCGTCAGTCATGAACTTGATTCGAGTGCTGCGGGCCGTGCGGTCCTGGAATCGTATCTTGTGCCCGACAATCCTTGAACCCTGCGGCCCCAGTTCTTCGGATACCCGAGCTGCAAGAGTGATGGCGGCAATCCGTCGCGGTTGAGTGATGCCGATCATACCATTCTGGCCTCTTCCCGCCTCGATGCAGAACTTCGGGATCTGGGTGCTCTTGCCGGATCCGGTTTCGCCCGTAATTACAAGCACCTGGTTTTCCCAGATAGCCGCTATAATCTGGTTGCGCCATTCAGTTATCGGCAGCTCGCCTGGATAGGAAATTGCTGGAATCGGTTGGTGCCCCGGAGTCTCAGGGCTATGTATTTGAGGCGTGGAATGTGTCATTTTCGAATTTCAGGAAGGCTCCGTTGGTTATGACCATGATCGGCTTTAATCGGCAAACGATCTTTACAAAAGAGCATGGTTATGTCAATTCTCGTTACCTGCTCAGAGACATAAGGTCGCTCAAGCGGCGGCTTGGATGCCATTTGTTAAATTTTAATTATACTATCATGGCGGATTAAGGCCATAGGCGTGGAGTCATAGGAAAAGGGAGAAGCGGATGAGCGACATTAAGCGCAGGGTGGAAGAATCGGCCGCTTTCATAAAGCCATACATCGATGACCCGCCTAAAATCGGCTTGATTCTGGGAACCGGACTCGGAGGCGTGGTTGATGGCATCGACAGGTCGGTTTCACTAGCTTACGAGACTATTCCGAATTATCCGGTGAGCACAGTGGAAAGCCATCACGGAAGGCTGGTCTACGGCACATGGCACGGTAAGCCGGTATTGGCCATGCAGGGCAGATTCCACCTCTATGAGGGCTACTCACCGGAAGAAGTCTCATTTCCGATCAGGGTTCTTCGAGAACTCGGAGTAAAGATTCTAATGATTTCGAACGCCGCGGGCGGCCTCAATCCCAATTTCGATCCGGGGGACCTGATGTTGGTGACTGACCATATCAACCTCACCGGGCAAAATCCCCTGATCGGGCAAAATATAGAAGCCTGGGGTCTGCGCTTCCCGCACATGGCCGAGCCATACAGCCGCCGGCTCAGAAAGCTTGCCGAAGATACCGCCCTTGTCGAGCGAATTCACCTCCGCCGAGGGGTGTATGTGAGCGTTACGGGACCGAGTCTAGAAACCGCCGCTGAGTCGCGGTTTCTGAGAACTATTGGGGCCGATGCTGTAGGAATGTCGCTGGTGATGGAAACTATAACGGCAATCCACGCCGGAATGGAGGTCCTGGGCATATCCGTTATAACCAACGTGAATCTTCCCGATGCCTACGAAGCAGCAACCATCGAGGATGTAATCGCAACAGCAAACACCGCCGGGGAACGGCTGGAGAAGCTCCTGGCAAAAATAATCGAACAGATTTAAATCTGGAAATGTGCGAAGCTACAGGCAGTATGTAAGGAATCGAAAATGGAAGAAGATTTTCGGGAATACCTCGAGCCGACTTCGATCATCGACAGCGATCATATTCTGGTAAAACAAATGGCGGCACGGGTTGCGGGTAAGGAAAAAAGCCCGATCAGCAAAGCTATTGCTCTATACCTGGCCGTACGCGATGACATACGCTACGATCCCTACTCTCCTTTCTACCTGCCCGATCATTACCGGGCAAGTTACGTAATCAATAGGGGACGAAGTTTCTGCATACCAAAGGCGTCGCTTCTATGCGCCCTTGGCAGGGCGTGCGACATACCTTCCCGTGTAGGGTTCGCGACCGTTAAAAACCACCTCGCAACCAAGCAGTTGCTCGAATTTTTGGGGAACGATCTTTTCGTTTACCACGGATACGTCGAATTCTACCTGGAAGATAATTGGGTCAAATGTACCCCGGCATTCAATCGGGAGCTGTGCATCAGGCATGGTGTCGCGCCGCTCGAATTTGACGGTCGGAACGATTCCCTTTTCCAGACCTACAATGCCGAGAATAAAAAGTTCATGGAATACGTGGAGGAGCTTGGAACCCATGCCGACATACCGGTTTCCAGGATAATGGACGCCTGGAAGAAAACTTACGGCAAAGATTTTTTCACAAGATCCAAAAAACTCTTCATCGAGCGCGGAGATGCCTCTTTATCGGATTTCGAAAAAGAGGATATTTGGAAGGATTAGGGTTTGAGGCAAGCACCCATTCAATCTCGATCAGCACCATCTGTCATGCGTTGTGGGGTGGAGGTGTACGTTTCTGGGAATGGGGATTGGACAGTTGAGGACGCACCTTTTTACCAGTTCTTCGGCGGCTGAGATGAGGCTCTTTTCGCTCCCGTTCCATTTGAGGATTGCTTCTTCCAATGTCGGCGGAACACTCAGGTCCATCAGGGCGCAAAGCAATATATAGAGTGAAGTTGCCTCGACGCTTGCATTCAGTTCGAAAATCGCACGGTCCATGTTCATAATGAATTCTCGCAATCTTTCTTTATTTCTATGAGCGGGATTCCTGAATTCGCGTATCTTTTCAGCGACTATAAACAAACCTGTCCTGCAGGGAACTCGCCTACACCGATAGCCCCAGAACGGCGGCGCTCAGTTTTTCCGCCATGTCCACAATCCTTGGTCCCGAGCGGCAGGTCAGGCCGCAATCATAGATAAAGATATTGCCGGAACGAACCGCGCTTACTTTTTTCCATTCAGGATTGTTTTCAAGTAAGTTTCTTATCTGAGGCTCACAAAAAAATATAACTTCAGGGTCACGGGACCTGATCTGCTCGGGATCGCAGACAAAATATGGAGCAGGGCCGTCGCCCGCGATGTTTTCTCCTCCCGAGAACTGAATGACATCGTGCTGGAAAGCACCGGGTCCGGGCGTAATCAGCGGGTCCCAGTTCATTATGCGGAATATAGAAGGGCGGCTGGGCGATCTTTTGGCAAGCGCCTCCCGGATTCGGGAAAGCCTGCATTCAAGTGAAGCTGAAAGCTCCACCCATTCATTTTCGCAGCCGAGCAATGCTGCAATCTCGCCCATCGATTTCATCGAAGCGGCTATTGTTGGCGGTTCGCTGTGATAGACCCTGATGCCTTCTTCAGAAAGCATCGAGGCAATCTCGTCATGGTGGGACCCGAAGGTCAGGACGAGATCGGGGCGAGCCTTAAGCACAGCGCCTATATCGGGCGAGTACCATGATCCAAATCTCGCGATCTTCTTTACCGGATCGGGGAAGTCGCAGTTTTCGCTTACCCCGATCAGATTTTCAATCATTCCGAGGGCTGCGACAATCTCGGTCTGGGTGGGCGCCAGGGAGATCAGCCTGAGGCTATTGTTCATTGATGTGGCCTTCATTGATGGATTTTGCCGAATACATGAGGATTCGGGCAAACATGTTGGCCAGGGCAAATATCTGGTCCAGTACAGGAAGGTGGAGGTTTATCGTGTCGTCAAAGAGCAGGTGGAAAGTCGGCCTGAACTCTTCGTCTCCCAACCAGAAAATAATCAGGAGCGGGATTCTGGGAAGAATTGAAAATTCGTATGATATGTCGCCAAGATTTGCCTTCACCCCTCCCAATTTAAGTGAGCAGGCGTCAAGGAGTTCGGGTTGCTTGTCGAATAATTTTGCAAGTGGCCCGAGGGGCAAGGCATGAGGTCCATTGAAGAAAAGAGCGCCTGAAGGGAGATCCTTTTCGGTCACCCATTCTTTGGAAAGCGGACGTTCCCGTGATTGGAGCAGGTAGTGGAGTACGAAAAGGTGGAGCTGAAAATCACGGGAGAATTTCGAGAATTCCCCGATTATTTCCATCTTTTCCGACTCTGGCCAGCACACTATGGCCGTATTGAAGAAAGGGATTATATAAACCTCTTCTTCGTCGTCATACTCGACTGCGGCATTTTGCGCGATTTCGGCCGGATCGGCCCCTCTTAGTCTTTCCCATAGCTCTGGATCTATTTCCGATGCCTTCGTAAAGGGCGCGTCAGTGCTGCGAACGTCCTCGACAAACGCGTCGACGATCTCACGGGCCGCATCTTTCATTTCCCTGGGGACCATGATCCGCCCCCATCCCTTTTGGGGTACAAACAAGCCGGTATAAGCTGTTTCTTCAAAGCCCCGCAGGAGCGCCGGTATTCCTTCCTGCCTCAGGGCATCCATCAGGAGATCGGCCTCGAAACGGTTGGCCAGGGTGTATACCGATGTAAATTGTTCTGAATCGTTCATAAAAGGTTCTCTTTGTTAAACAAAAGGGCCCTTGAGTTTCACAGCCAGGGCAAATGCCTCCGACCTTCCTCTGCTCATCGAGAGCAGGAGAGGAAAGCTTTATTTCTGCTAAAACCAAAGAAATAATGTACAATTGTGCCCCATGAAAACAACGATAAATGGCATGGCATAAGCGCCCATATAGCATTTCCATGGGTGTGAACGGCTTATAAGAATTTGTTCATAGGCCGGCGCCACTTTAACATGATGCCGGGTAAGCGGCAATGAAATGAAGCTGGCGGCCTTTACCAGTATGGCCACAGCGCGAATATAAAGGAGGTCGCTTGAGAATTCTTGTTACGGGAGGGGCCGGATATATCGGCTCACACACTTCGAAGCTTCTCAAAAAAGCAGGGCACTATCCTGTTGTTTTTGACAACCTGTCAAATGGCTGGGCCGAGTGGGTCAAGTTCGGCCCTTTCGCCTTCGGTGACATACGCGATGAAGATGCCCTTTTTCATGCGCTTAGCAGTTTCAACATAGACGCTGTTATCCACTTTGCAGCCAAGGCTTACGTTGAAGAATCGACGCGACTCCCCGATCTCTATATGGATAATAACGTCGGCGGAACTATCTCGCTTTTGAAGGCCATGAAACGCGCGGGAACTAAAATATTGGTCTTCTCCAGTTCATGCGCAACATACGGTAACGCCGTTACACCACTCATCAGCGAGACTCACCAGCAAAAGCCGACTAATCCCTACGGGCTTTCCAAGCTGCTATGCGAGCATGTAATCTCGAGCATTGCACCCGTTGCGGGAATCCGGCATGCGATGCTTCGATACTTCAACGTGATCGGGAACGACCCTGAAGGTGAAATTTTCGAAAAGCACGAGCCTGAAACGCACGTTCTGCCTAATCTCATAAAGGCCGCCTTTTCGGGGGGGGAATTTTCTCTTTTCGGAACGACGCATCCCACCCCTGACGGTACGGCCGTACGAGACTACGTGCACGTCATGGACCTTGCCGCTGCCCATATTGCGGCAATCGACATGCTTGAATCGAAGGAGCGTCTGGTTTCCAACGTCGGCAGAGGGCGGGGAGTATCCGTTCAGGAACTGCTGGGGATCGTGGAGTCGGAATTGGGTGTCAGTGTAAACTCACGGGAAATGCCGATCCGCGCCGGGGATCCGCCGGAACTCGTGGCCGACAACTCTTTTCTCAAAACATGGTTTACACACGAATTTAAGTCCGTTAACCAGGCGGTGCGGGAAATTGCCGCCGTCACACGGACGCACTGGTCCTGAGAGTCTCGATATACTTCTTGATCGTGGGCAGGTTGCGAAAAAACCGATGCGAGGAAAGCTGGGCGAGAAGATTTTTTGTATCGAATGGAATTCTGAAAAGCATTATGGTACCCCGTGAAGAGTCGTAGAGGACTGAATTAGCCGCCGGGATACCATCGCGGTATGGGCCGCCAACGCTCCCGGCTTTAACCCAGTATCGCGAATCTGGATTTATTTGGACCGTAAGCGACAACTCATCCGGTTCGAAGCGGTGAGGCCTTATGTCGCCCCGTTCCGGCAACTCGAATATTGCCGGAAAGTGGTCATGGCCGCTCACGATCAGCCGCTTTCCATACTCCCGCCAAGGTGGGGTTAATTCGGCCATAGCTGCTTCGTCAAGATAGCCGAAATTGTCGATGGCCGGTGCGGCACACTTTTGCAGCAGGCTGAACGGGGAGTGATGCACGATCGTGATTTCCTCTTTCTCAATTGAAAGAGGCAAATTTAGAAAATAGTCGATAGCTCCGCTAACACGGGAAAGCAGTCCGGCGTTATAGGCTGTTGCCTGGATTCTGTCCAACTGGTTCGGATGATCGGTGATTGCCCCCGCTATGAGCAGATCGTGATTTCCGGCAACAGTCGGGAACCCTTCCCGGCAAAACCTGGCGTATATTTCATCCCCGAACGGAAGCCATCCGGCGATGTCGCCGAGACAAAAAACTGCATCGGGCCTCAAGCTATCCAAGTGCTTGAGGCAGGCTTCAAGGGCCGGAAGATTCCCGTGGATATCACCGAAAAAATAGGTGCGCATCTCCTTCCTGCCTGCCTCTCTTCAATATAGATCGTTCGCTGTTTGACGTGGGGAACGGCCTTTACCGCGCCGTGCAGATCGGGACGGTACATATTGATCTGCGCCACTCGCTGTCAGCCCGGAATTTTCCGAGTAGCTTAAGGGCCGACTATTTGCACGACTTCTTCTTCACGAAATCTCCGATTTCGGGGGAATAGGGGATTCAGCCGGCGGATCCCCTCTGGTTGGGCAGAATCCACCTGTTGATTACGTACCAGAGTGCAACCCCAGCCAGCAGAATAATGATTGTTCCCAATTCCATTGAGTCTTCCTCCGCGTGTGGCGTTAACCGGTATAATTATGGTGATTGGCGATCCGCGGAGCACAGTTGAATTCCGTTACGCAATTCAGTCCCATGCATGGCTTCTAATACCATTCGCGTTCAAGTTGATGTAGCTTGGGGCCTTGTGCCCGTCCAATTTCTCCAACGCCCACAAGGGGCTATGCTACATTTCTATAGCGGTTCCTGGTACGATCTTGAACGCCAATTAGTATAAACTCACTGTTTGCCTAGAAATTCCTTTAAAATCCGTACCGTCTCAGCATTTTCTTCTATGAAAGGATAATGGCCACTCTTCTCGAACATAACGAACCTGGCTTGCGGGGCGTAGTTTTTGAACTGTAGCGAATACCTCGGCAGACCTATTCTGTCGAAGCGCCCTGCAAGGATCAAGATCGGCATCGTAAGGCTTTTCAGTTGATTTCTGAAATCGAGTTTCGCGATATCCCCTCCGATCAGGAAATTCGCATCATCGCCGGCTATTGCGAAAAAAACCTCCGGGTTCCATTCCTGCGATACTTTGTTCGCATTGGAGGCATTATAAAAATAGAGCAGTTCCGCAGGCAACTGGTAAGCTTTCTGATGCCTTTTCTCGCTTGAGTGATAGCCCTCCGCCCGTACCTCTTCCACTTTCTGCCATATTTCCGGGAATTGGTTTCTTATTTCGTAATTGAAGACATCCTGGCCTGCCTGCCACATCTCTCCACTAAAAGGGCTGTTGGCCAGAATGAGTCTTTTGACTGACTCCGGATATTTCAGCGCATACGCCTGAGCTACCGCTCCACCGTATGAATGGCCAAGAATGTTGATCTTTCCCAATCCCAGCGCTCTGCGAAGGCCCTCAACATCTTCGATGTCCCTCTCAAACGTATACTCTGCTGGTGATTTCGCGCGGTCTGACTTGCCGCGTCCAAAGGCATCGAAGTAGATGATCCGGCAACAGCCGGCTAAATCGGAAAAGAAAGGATGGAAATAGTCATGTGCCGTACCCGGCCCTCCCGGAATGAGCAGTAGAGGCTCACCATTGCCCTCGGTCTCGTACCAAAGTTTTGCGCCGTTAATGACAACGAAATTCCCTGGAGGGTGTTTGACCTTGGCTTGAGAGGTCTGTGCGTGTGCGGAAACTCCAAGGCATAAAAGGCATATTGCACAGGTGAAGGTCGATAAAAGCGCAAATAACATCCTTGTCCTCCCCTAATACATTCAATCGAACAGTGCCTCACAGGTTGATCGTATGCGGCGACTTGTTTTCCTGTCCACTAGTATGCTTTCGGTTTTTGCGTTAGTGGCCCAATAATTTAGTCTCGGCATATTATGGGAATCGGCATAAGAACTAAAATCAAAACAGGTGTATCCTGAGGGAGAACAGGTGCGAAACAAGGGCTTACTTTTTTGTAATTGTAAGTGATAATCCTCAAGATCATATCAGCTCAGGAGAGTCAAAATTTCCGTGTCTATTTCATAGCTTTTGGATGAGAAAACGTCCGCTGCGAATTGGAGAACCATTGTTTTTAATTGCGATACTTTCTATCTTTGCCGCTTCCTTCGATCATTGATGTTTCTGTGCGATTCCGGGGTAATCGTCCACTGTTTGCGGTCGGAAACGGCGCGGACCGCGCCGTCCAGATCGGTCCGGTATGTCTTAACTTTGCGTTCCTCGTAGCGCCTTAGAGCCCCCGGGGCCGGAAAACCGAATGGGTTATAACAGGTTATATAACGCGATCCGTCCCCGGATGCATGCCCATTTTAATTTAATCGTCAACTACTCTACCCGATAATTTTCATAAAATTACCAGATCAGGTATCATTTCCATCGCGGACTCCTGCCCACCCGATAAGCACGATCCGAAACAGGACAGCCAAATCCAGATATGATTTGCAAAACTTGCGTTTTTCAGGTTCCTCGTTTTTACAAGGATAGGAGAGTTATGTGGATTTTGGAAATGGAAGCGTAAGAAGAGAGCGACTAAAATCTGGGTTTCAGGCGTATTCCACTTGTGTATTCTACTGGTGAAATTGTATGCTGCTGAGAATCCTGAGAGCACGATAATTTTCTGGCCATCAACCGGATCGGATCCCAACACGCAGTTAGGGCGCATATCGCAAAAGTTGATGCATAAATGCTCCCAAGGACAGGGCAGATGAAACTATCATTTAGGAAGAGTGTTCTGCTAATCCTTTTCATGGTCGTCATCATAGGATGTGCCACAACCCAAAAATCATTGGAGCCTGAACAAGCGGCCAAAATTAAACAGATTATCGTCCTTTTAACTGATGCTGGTCCGGAGGCAAGAATCTTCGATTACACTGGGATGACTGGCCAGAGCCAAGTCAGAAAATCAATCGGCGGTGACCCTGATATTCTTTTGAAATCCGTCTCGGATATACCGATCAAAAAACTGGTTTATTCCAAATTATTGGATAAGTTAGCACCAACATTCTTAGTGGTAAGAATTTACAGTGAAACTAATGATGGACCCGCGAAAGCAGTTGGAAATAGCACGGTGCTGAAAATCAGGCTGGTCCACGGCCTGGCGGCGCATGCCGGTGAACCGGCCAGTGCGGCTATAGAGGCGAAGGTGGAAGTGCTGGATTCGACGGGAGAATGCTTGATCAGAACTTGGCTGCAATCTGATAAGTTATTCAGAAAGGGCCGTAGGCTTGTCGAATTTAACGATGACAACGCCCAATTATATAAAGCCGATTTGGGTAAAGCAGTCGATAGCATTGCAATTCAAATCGCATCTCTAATGGGGATAGAATCTCAGGCATCTGGAAATGCTGAGCTGGAAGGCCAATGTTCAACCATTGACGTAACCTGCAGCTATCCGTATCGCTTGACGCAAGACTGCTCAGGATTCTCAGGGGCGAAGAGACAAATCCAGTTAGGCGGTCAAAAACTAAAAATAGCAGGAACTCTGAATGGGAAAATCATATTGATAATGAACAGCAACTATGTAGCTAATGAAATGACAAGAGCGTTAACCAAGCGAGTTGTAAATAATAATCCTCACCAAACTTTGGAATGCCTAGAGGTGGTAGAGAAGTACCTTCTGGAAAATGACATACATATTATGAAAAGAGTTAGAATGCTCTCTTATTCCGGGGGAACAGATGGCTTCTTCCTTGAACTTGATAATGACGGCTACTCCATCTTAAAACAACATACAATTCCATAGCCAACATTGCTTATTGTACTAGAAGGTTTTAAATTTGTAAGTTAGTTACTTATAATTGCCAGCAAAAATGCACAAGCAAACACAGCAACCATGTATTAAACAACCATGCATTTATGTAAAAGGCGCTCGAGTGAGATTCTCGCAAAATCAAAATCCCGTGACCTTACGAGAGTGGCGGAGTCAATCAATCTTGTCACTGTTCTAAGTATTCAATTTTTCAAGATATGATTGTGAATTCTCCCGTAATTAATGTACGGGTCTTCGAAAAAATTGATCAGCATTGCCATGCCTGTCCGCTTGTGTTGTTATTGACCATTTCTGTCCATCGGAAACCGCATGCACCGCCCCATCCAGGTCGGTGCGGTAGGTCCGGATTTTTCGCTCTTCATAGCGGTTGAGAGCGCCAGGGGCGGGAAAACCGAACTGGTTGGCATACCCGCAGGAGAAAATCACGCCGATAGGCCGAAGTGCGTCAATAAACTCCGCGCTGTTTGAGTACTCGCTTCCGTGATGGGGAGCAACGAGCAGGACCTGCCGGTTTTTCGCGAATTTCTCAGTAATAGAGCTCTCGACTTCCGCGCCTATGTCACCGGGGAGTATGAGAGTGGTATCGCCAAATACCACTTCAATAACAAGTGAAGTATCATTCAGTGAATCTGAATGTGGATGTTCGATGTCCTCCGGCCCAGGATGGCGCACGTTTACCCGCGCATCTCCTATGGCCAGCTCATTTAATAAATCCGGGAAGGAGCGGACCTTTATTCCACGCCTTGATGCAATCTCTTCGAGGGGGGAGCTGCCATCACGCTTGCGGTATTCGGTGATCTTGCTGGTCCAGAAACAACCAGTATCGAAGTTTGAGAGAATGAATCGAAGCCCGTTTCGGTGGTCCGGATGATCGTGTGAGAGTACTATGTGGTCGAGCTTTCGCACACCCATATTCCAGAGGAATGGTGCCACGACCAACCTGCCGATATCATGCGAGTCATCCCTGAACCCGCCTCCGTCAACCAGCATTGTTTCTCCGGTAGGGAATCTGACCAGAGTTGATGTGCCTTGCCCGACATCGATCACATCTGTCCGAAGAATGTGGCCGGAAATAGATCCGCGTGCAAGATCAAGAGCAGCATTTCCACCGAAAAATACCAGGATTGCAGCTAATCCGGTGATTCTCGCTTTTCGTGTAAGCGGCGCAAGCAATATCCCTATACCAGCATATATTGCAATCAGGTGAGAAGGGGAGATGCTGCCGGTCCAGAAATAACTCCAGGAAAAGCCTGAAAACCATTTTATAAGGTGCAGACACAGGCTCAGAATCAGTTCGGAAGCTTTGGCGAGCGGGAGAGCAAGAGCCTCGCTCACGGAGAAGACGGCGAGGGTGATAAGCCCGCATGGAAGGATAATGAATCCGACATATGGCACGAGAAAGACGTTTGCAACGAAGCCTGCCAGGGAGAATCCATTGAAGTAAAAAACAGTCAGCGGAAGTACCAGGATGGCTACGGCAATGGAAGCCAGGAAAGCATCCTGGCACTGAGAGGCAATATTTCGCGCAATTGCCCACGGAATATGTCGAGAAATCCCTATACCGCGCAGGCGCGGGTAAATCAGAATAATTGCGGCTACGCAGGCAAATGTGAGCTGGAATGAAATCTGCCATAAACTGTTCGGGTCGAAAAGAAGGATAATAAGGGCCGATAAGGCGAGAACTGTGAGAGAGTCTGTCGCGCGATACCAGAAAGAGGCTCCGAAACAGACTGCGAGCATGAGGACAGACCTCCAGATGGGAGGCACGCCGAAGCCTGCAAGGAATGCGTAAATGATCGCACAGCCAAGCGCCGGCCATATGGCGATTCGGCTGTCGCTTATTCGGTTGAGAACGGCCGGGCAGGTGCTTCGCACAAGCAACCTCACCAGTTTGAAAACGATAAGGCTGACAAGGCCAAGATGCAGCCCGGAAACAGTGAGAAGGTGGTTCAGGCCGGTTCTTTGAATATCGTCCTGCCACGGGGCGTCCAGGAAATTCTGGTATCCAAGCAGCAGCGCGGCATAAAATGCAGCGGAATCTTCCCCCATCGAGTCCCTTAACCAGAAAAGGGCTCGCTGGCGAAACAGGTCTATTCTGCCCCATGCCCGCTTTGCGATAGCCCCCGGGATAACCACGTTTTCCGGGGAAACCGTCGCGATGAAAGTCTCATCCTTGAGAAAAGCAGAGGCATAAAAACCCTTCTCTGCCTGGTAGCGTTCATAATCGAATGATCCTGGATTCCCGAAATTCCTGAATGGCTTGAGGGTCATTCGAATAATTAATTGATCCCCAGGCACATGAAGTGTCGGGCGAATTCCGCTTTTCACGGCAACACTCAAAAGGGCACCTACATCCAGCGAAACCTCCTTGCCGTCGATCAAGGCTGAAATAAGGCGAAGAGGAATTCTCACTTTGTCCGGGTAGTACTCGGGAGGTGACGAGACTTCAGTACGGTATACAGTCATCGGCCGGTCCATGAACTGCAATATCCTCTCCGGCCCGTGGAGTTGAGGTGCAGCCTGCGAACCCGCCCACATCCCGAGCGCAAGGAACAGTAGGACTGAAGAGAGCTGACGGAGTACGGGCAAATGCGGGCTGAGTACAGGCGGGCAATGATGAAAAGAGTTCGGACGCAGGACTGCGTACGTTGCAATCAGGCCAAGAGAAACGATAGCAAGATGCCCGTGGGCCGGGCTGATGAACTCCGCGACAAGCCGTTGAGAGGCAATCCCCAGCAGAAAGGAAATGGTAAGCCATAAAAGTGGGCGGGATGACATCTAGGCACCAACCGGGGTGAGCATTTCCTTATTGTTGAATTCGTCGTCTATAAAAAGTTCCAGAAGTCTTTTGGAAACTGGTCCGGGCTGCCCGTCGCCGATCTTTTTGCCGTCGTATTCTACAACCGGGAGCACGTTTACCGTGGTGCCAAAGACGAACATTTCGGCAGCGGCATAAGCCTGTTCACGTGTGATATCGGCTTCTGTAACCGAGGCAATTTCATTTCCGACCAGGGTACGAGCAAGCTCGATTGCTCTTGTCACGGTGATGCCCCTCAGAATTCGCCTGAAGCGGGGTACGAGAAGGTCGCCTGCCTTCGTTAGAATGCCTATATTCTCAGTTGCGCCCTCGCCCAAAAATCCATGCTCATCAAGCGAAATCGTATAATCGGCGCCTGAATCGACCGCTTCTTTTTTCATCAAAACATTGGGCAGATAATTACAGGTCTTCACAGTTGCCAGGTAGTCGGTTTTCACCGGAATGGCGCTGGTCTTGAGAACCACTCCGCGTTCGTATTTTGGAGGCGGAGTTTGAGGCAGGGAAGTAATAACGATGTATAGTTGGGTAGCAACAGATTCGTAAGGGTTGGCCGAAAAGCTGCCGGGCCCTCTCGATACGAACAGCCTTACTGCGCAGTCGCCGGAATTGCCTGCAAGAATAGTTTCCCGAATAATTTCCACGAGGCGGGCGCGGACGACTGGAATGTTAATATTCAGCGCGGCGGCACCCTTTTCAAGCCTGTCCAGATGAGGGGCAAGCGCGTATATGTTCCAATTGCGGCAAGTGAAAGCCTCGAATATGCCGTCGCCTCTGTGGAACAGGTGGTCGTCTATCGGTGCCATCATGAGCGCGGGGTCCCGGATTATTCCCCCGTACCAGCTCGAATACATGGCAAGGTAGTTGGCAAAATGAGGCCTGTTCATAGAGATCAGGGCATCAATTACTTCATCGAAACTAAGTACGCGCGTTTTCATTATGCTATACTCTGAAACACGGAGGAATAATTCAACCAATTCGAACGGGTTAATATATCTCAATGAAAACAAACACGCTCCCGAAAATTGATGCAATCGTGTTCGATTTCGACGGCACCCTGGCGGAATTGCGTATTGATTTTGCTGAAATGAAGCATCAAATCGGCGAGCTTGCCCTCTCATACTCTAAGATAATCGTCTCCGAGCCGTTTTTGCCTGTCCTGGAATGGATGTTCTGGCTGGAAGCGCGCATCGAAGAAAATAATGGAAATAAAGCCGGCGAGTTCAGGCAGAAGGCGCTCGATTTGATCCTCGAAATTGAAATGGAGGCCGCTCGTAAGGGTGCCCTGTTCGAATTTACCAGGCCGGTTCTCGACTTTCTTCACACAACGGGCGTAAAGACCGCCATAATTACCCGGAACTGCGATGCCGCGGTGCGCCTGGTCTTTCCTGATATAGACAGCCACTGTGGTGCTTTTTTCGCGCGAGACCACGTCTTGAACCCTAAGCCCGACCCGGCGCACCTAATCCGGGCGCTAGAGGCTGTAGGCGCGAATTTCGGTACGGCTTTGATCGTAGGCGACCATCCAATAGACATCCAGACCGGAAAAGCGGCGGGAATCCGCACTGCGGGAGTATTAAGCGGAAGCGCCTCTCGGGCCGAAATGCTGAACAGCGGCGCCGACTGGGTGGCTCGAGATTGCCAGGAACTAATCGATCTGTTGCGCAAAGATGGTCTATGTGGCTAAGTTGCTGTTAATGCAGGGACAAACAACACGGATAATGATTTGCCATGGAAAATCTTCCCAAATGCCTCCTGCTTCCTATCGACGGGACACCCGAATCACTGCGGCCGGTCGAGTTCGTTGCCCGCCTATATCCCGGTGTGCGGAATGTAAATCTCATTTTGACCTACTTCGTGCCTCCGCTCCCGCCCATCTACGAAGAAGCCTCTCACGCTTTGCAGAAAAGGCGTCGTGAAGCCCTCGCATCTCGCGAGCAGGACACTCGCCATGTATTCTCGATCGCCAGAGAGATCCTTCACGCGGAGGGATTCTCACCGGAGCTTATCCAGGAGCATGTACAACAGAAGCAAATGAGCGTCGCCCAACATGCTTGTCTTCTTGCCGACGTCAAGAAGGTAGATGCCATCCTGGTTCAAAAAAAGGTATCCAGCAGTCTCGAAGGTTTCCTGAAAGGCGAATCGCCAACGGCACTCCTCCGGCATTGCCTTGCAAGTCCTATCTGGTTCACTGAAGGAGAAATGGATGCCCGGAAGGCCGTGGTATGCGTATGCCCTGAAAAGGCCTCGCTTCGCATAGCCGATCATGCCGGCTTTATGCTGGCCGAATCGGCTTGCGCGATTACGCTGCTGCATGTCACCAAATCTATTGCCGGACCGGTTGCATGCCGTTTTTCCGAAATTGACGAAAAGCTTTCCGGCTGGTCGGTTGGTGCCGACGGACTCGAAGTACTGCCATACATTTACAAGTCTGCCGTATCTATGATTGAAAATGGCGTTGACGAAAGCCGAATCAGCGTCTCTTTAATTCCGCAGCGTGGCGATACGGCGCACGAAATCCTTTCCTGGTGTGGATCAAACGGGGTAAGCATAGTCGCGGTGGGGCATTCACAGCCCGTGGGCATCTGGAGTTTTCTGAAGGCTTCCGTTACGAGGAAAATCCTTGACGATTTCAAGAACATGGCTGTGCTGGTTGCGCAGTAGCCAAAAAGGGTTATCGGGAAAATGGAAGGGGAGACGATACAAGCGGGCAGCAAATTCAATAAGCAGGTATAAAAAAGCGAAACCCAACACTGCGGCGCCGGAATGTTAATTTCTCCCGCGACAAGATGTTGGGTTTCACTGCGTTTTTGGGCGTTGGCGGCGAGACTCCGGCTCTGCGCCAATCTTACTACAAAGCTGAAGACGGACTAAGCGTGCGTATGCGCCAACCCGTCAGTCTATTTGGATTGCGAGCGAGAAGCGGCTGTGGACTTCTTCGTCGCCGGTTTGGGCCTTCTCTTGGCAGTGAGTTCTTCATAGAAGATCAGGATCGGGCTGGCAACAAACACCGAGGAGTAGCTTCCGGTGATCACGCCAATCAGCATGGCGAAACTGAAATCGTGGATAACGCTGCCGCCGAACAGAAACAGACAAAGGATAACAAAGAAGACGGTTGCGGATGTCAAAACCGTCCTGCTGAGTGTCTGGTTGATAGCCGCGTTAATCATGTCCCCGAATTTCATCTTCTTATCTTTGCCGCGATTTTCACGAATCCGGTCATAGACGATAATCGTATCATTGAGCGAATAGCCGGACAGAGTAAGGAGTGCGGCAAATACTTCGAGGCTGAACTCCTTGTTTGCAACAGCAAAAATCCCGACAGTAATAAGAATGTCATGCACTAATGAGAGCAGCGCCCCAAGAGCATAGGGCAGTTTCAGGAACCAACACAAGAGCAGGGTCACAATTAACCCTCCTCCGATCAGATAAACCGCATTGAGGCCGATTGCCTCCAACAGGTAAATACCCACCAGGAGAACGACGCCCATAATTACGCTGCTCGTCCACTTGAATTCAAACCGTCCCGATATATAGATTGCGATGAGCAGAAGGGCGTAGAATATGGCGTAAAGCGCCTTCTGTCTAAGGTCCTGCCCTACTTTCGGGCCAACCATTTCGACCCGGCGCACCTGCTGGCCGGGGCCATAGGCCTTGTTCAACTCTTCTTCCAACTTGTTGGACAGGCTTTGAAGCTCTTCATGGGTTGCATCAGAGCGAATCAGGTATTCGTTATCTCCCACGGTCCCCACCTGCTGGATGGTAGCATGAGAGATGGTATCCTTAAGGGCATTACGGAGTTCATCCGGATTGGAAGGTTTGCTGAGTTTTACCTGGATCAGGGTGCCACCGGCAAAATCAACGCCCATATTGAGTCCGCCGCGCACGAAAAGAACAATCAGTCCGATCAGGATGATGATCCCCGAGAGCGCGAATGCTTTGTAGCGCTGTGCGACGAAATTGATATTGATGTTCGGTTTAATCAGTTCCATTCTTTTTTCACCTTATGGTTCCGGCTAAATGCTAAGCTCTTTTACCCGCCGTTCGGTCAGGAGGTAGTCGAAAATGACCCTGGTGACAAAGATCGCCGTAAAAAGGTTTGCTACGAGACCGATGCTCAGGGTAACAGCAAAGCCTTTAATCGGGCCGGTCCCGAACTGGTAGAGCACTAGAGAGGCTATCAGACTGGTTACGTTGGCATCCATGATGGTAATGGTGGCCCTGCTGTAGCCCGTATCCACCGCTGCGCGCGGTGTTTTGCCAAGCCGGAGTTCCTCGCGTATTCGCTCGTATATGAGTACGTTGGCGTCAACCGCAATGCCTATGGTGAGCGCTATGCCGGCGATGCCCGGAAGAGTGAGGGTGGCTCCAACCAGTGCCATCGCGGCCAAAATCAAAATGATGTTCATGAAAAGGGCGACGTCGGCTATTAGGCCGGATAATTTGTAATAGACCAGCATAAAAATAATAATGCCGATAGCGCCGATCATTGATGCGCGAATTCCCTTTGTAATAGAATCCGCTCCAAGTGCCGGCCCTACCGTGCGCTGTTCGAGAATTTTCACCGGCGCCGGCAGTCTTCCAGTCCTTAGGGCTATTGCGAGCACCTTCGCTTCTTCATCGCTGAAGCCACCGGTGATCTGGGCTTTTCCACCGCTGATCCGCTCTTTTATATTGGGCGCTGAGTAAACCACGCCGTCAAGGACTATGGCCAACTGCCTGCCGACATTGGCCTCAGTCAGCCGTTCGAACATTCTTGCGCCCTGCGGGTCGAATTCCATGGAAATATGGCTGCCGCCGAACCCGCGTGAGTCGATCTCGACCCTCGCGTCAGTGATATACTGGCCCGTCAGTACGGTCTTCTCTTCAAGGGGTATCTTAGACTCTCCCGAGCGCGATGTACGCTCGCTGGATCTCATCGGGTAGTACTTGACGCCGGGAGGAAGTTTACCCTCGCCCTCGTTTACATTCTGGGCAACCAGTTTGAATTCGAGGACCGCCGTCTTGCCGATCAGGTTTATGGCTTCCTGCGGATTGCTTATGCCCGGCAACTGGACCAATATGCGGTCCTCACCTTCAGGTCGGATATCGGGTTCTCTAACCCCGAACTGGTCGATTCGGTTACGGATTGTCTCGAGCCCCTGGGCAATTGCCAGTTTCCGGATGTTGTTCACTTCCTTGTCATCCAGGGTGAAAACGATCCTTGTTCCATCGGCGATGTTCTCGACATTTTCCAGTTTGAGGCGCGAGAATTCCTTCTCGATAATCTGTCTCAGCTCGTTTTGCTGCTCGGAGCTGGGAAGAACGATCTCGATATCCCACCTGTTGGCCTTCGCAACGCGTGTAAAGCCGACCTTCTGGGTGCGAAGAGCCTCTTTGATCTCCTCGGAGATTCTTTCAGCCGCATTCTCGACGGCCTTATCCGCCTCAACTTCCAGAACGAGATGTATACCGCCCTGCAGGTCCAATCCGAGATGGATTGTCTCTTTTGGCAACACCTTCGTCCACCCCGGCGGGAGAGTAGAGGTGAAGCTCGGAACTAAAAGTATGATCCCGGCGAGGAGAATCACCGCGATCAGGCCCGCACGCATTCCTATGCTTTTCAATGATTCCTCCAAAATCGGGCCGTGCCGTTCTAAAAATCCAAACGACCGCCCGAGTATATAGAACCCCCGGCTTTATGCCGCATTAGACGGGGCCGCTATTCCTTCTCGGATTCCTTTTCCTTTTCGGCAAGTTCGGCCTTTGACAGCAGACCGCCTATCGATCCCCGGTTGACTTTTATTCTAACCCGATCTGCTATTTCAATGGTGATGATCCCATCGCTCAAACCAGTGATTTTGCCGTGGATCCCGCCGACTGTATAGACCATATCCCCTTTTTGGAGATTGGTCAGCATAGCCTTCATTTCCTTTTGTTTCTTTTGCTGAGGGCGGATCAGGAGAAAATAGAGGATAGCAAACATCGCTAACATCAGAAATAGGGGGTTGCCTGGGCTGAGAAAACTTCCAGCGCCCCCCGCGCCGTCCTGAGCCCATGCCGTGGCGGCATGCGCAGTACCGCTAAAGATCATTAGTTCCTCCAAGTGTTTGTATTCTATGGATTAATTCTTGCTCCAAGATGCGTTAATAATGCCAAAGCCGAAGTATAAACGATATTCCAGGAGAAAAGTCAATCCGTTATGAAAAAAATTAGTTCCTCCAGCCGGCATATCAAGTCAAAGAACCTGGAAATCGGCGATCACAAAAATCTTCTCACAATCAGCGAATGGTTGCCTCCAGGCAGTAGAGACCAGCAAAACAGAAGTGTTACTGCTCCATTCGTAAAGCCTTCCGCAAATAGGCCGCCGTGTGGGATTCTTTTGACCCCGCTACCTCCTCAGGTGTTCCGCTGGCAACTACGTAGCCTCCAGCATCACCGCCCTCGGGACCGAGGTCGATCACGAAATCGGCTGTCTTTATGACGTCCGTGTTATGTTCGATTACAATTACGGTATTTTCCTGTTCGACCAGCTTGCGTAAAACGAGCAGGAGCTTCTGAATATCCTCGAAGTGGAGGCCAGTCGTGGGCTCATCGAGTATGTAGAGGGCCTTTCCCTGCCCACGGCGGCTTAATTCCGCCGCCAGCTTCACGCGCTGGGCCTCGCCGCCCGAAAGGGTTGTTGCCGGCTGCCCAAGCCTGATGTAGCCCATTCCGACCTCGATAAGAGTTTCGAGCTTCTGGCGGATTGCCCGGAAATTTTCAAAAAATGCCGACGCCTCGAACACGGTCATATCAAGGATAGAGGCGATTGAATGTCCCCGGTAAAGGATATCGAGCGTTTCCCGGTTGTAGCGCGCTCCCTCGCATGCGGGGCAGTTAACATAGATGTCGGGCAGAAAAAGCATCTCTATTCTCTGTAAACCTTCTCCACGGCAGTGTTCGCACCGGCCTCCCCTGGCATTATAGGAGAACCGGGCCGCGGTGTATCCTCTGGCACGCGCCTCCGGGACACGCGCGAAAAGCTGCCGGATTAGGCCGAAAACTCCCGTGTATGTGGCAGGGGTCGATCGTGGTGTTCTTCCGAGTGCTGACTGGTCAACCAATATGACTTTTCGCAGGCGTTGCGTATTATCAAGGCTGTCGAATGGGGCAGGGTGGGTTTCGAAGTGATAGAGGTCACGTGCGATTGCACGATAGAGCGTATCCAGAACAAGGGTGCTTTTGCCGGAGCCCGAAACCCCGGTCACGCAAATCATGCTGGAGTAGGGGAACTCCACGGTGATGTTTTTTAAATTCCGTCCTTTGGCCCCCGTCAGACGAATTGCCCCCGCGGATGCTTTTTTGCGGTGTTTTGGAACGGGGATTTGCTTTTTCCAGGATAAATATTGGCCTGTAAGAGAGGTGACGGACTTAAGCAGGTCGCCTGGAATCCCGGAAAAGACAACCTCGCCCCCCTGATCTCCCGCCCCAGGGCCCATATCGACTACATGATCGGCTTCAAGTATGGTCTCCCTGTCGTGTTCGACAACGACGAGGCTGTTGCCGGCATCCCGCAGGCGCAGCAGTATGTCAAGAAGACGCCTGTGATCGCGCGGATGGAGGCCCACACTGGGTTCATCCAGTACGTAAAGAACCCCTGAAAGAGTCGAGCTTATCTGGTGTGCAAGGCGAACGCGCTGTGCCTCGCCGCCGGACAGAGTATTTGCGGCGCGGTCCAGGGTGAGATAAGGCAGGCCGAGTTCGACCAGGCCGCCCAGCCTGTCTGATACTTCATTTATCGGTCGCTCGGCGATCCGCAGTTGCGATTCATCCAGCTTAAGCCCGCTAAGCCATTCGGCCACACCCGAGGGAGTCAGCCGTGAAACGTCCGCTATTGTCAAAGAGCCTAGCCGCACGGATCGGGCTGCTTCGTTGAGCCTGGTCCCATGGCAGCCGGGGCATACGGGAAATTCAGAGTCCGGGATATTTGCAGGAGGCTCTTCAATTTCAACTGAGACCTCTTCGTCCTGCCCATTTACTGACTCGACCTCTTCACCCACATACCCGAGCCCCCTGCAGGTCGGGCAAGTCCCGGAAGGGTGGTGAAATGAAAAAAGACTCGGGGTTATCTCCGGGGCTGTGTATCCACACGCCGGGCAGCGGGGATTTTCGCTATAGAATCTTTCTTCACCATCCGGGATGGCAATTCCGGCCGTACCCTTGCCAAGCTTAATTGCAAGCTCGAGTGAATCGATAAGCCTCCTTATCTTTTCAGGATCGAGCACTAGTCGATCAACGACTATTTCAATGCGATGGGATTGGCGGCGCGGCAGAGGGGGTAGAGGATCGAGTTCGAACACTTTACCTTCCGAGCGGATTCTGGCAAAGCCGTCCCTTCTGAGCCTCTTAAGCATGTCGGGGAGATCCTTCTCAGCGATTTGCCCTATGGGGGCCAGCGCGAGAAGCCGGGTTCCGGGAGGAAAATCCCGAACAAGGTCAGCAGCCATTTCGGCAACTGTCCACGCTCTGATGGGAATACCGCATTGCGGACAGTAAACTGTCCCGAGCCTGGCAAAAAGAAGGCGCAGGTAATCGTGTATTTCGGTAAGGGTCCCGACAGTGGAGCGGGGATTTTGGGGGAGTCCCTTTTGCTCGATTGCAATTGAAGGGCTGAGCCCTTCAATTGTATCCACCTCGGGAGCATTGAGACGACCGATCAATTGGCGAGTGTAGGTTGAGAGCGCCTCCAGATAGCGCCTCTGGCCTTCGGCAAAAAGGGTATCGAAGGCAAGGGAAGATTTGCCCGAGCCGCTCACCCCCGTTATCACGACGAGCTTATTTTTCGGGATTCCAAGGTGGATATTCTTGAGGTTGTGCTGGCGTGCTCCGCGTATGACGATTCGGTCTTGGGCCATGGTCCCGTTTTAGTTTCTATTCGGCAAGCCGCCTGTTTTTAGCCATGAACGCGGCAAGTTCCACGGCGGCGATCAGGCTGCCAGGGTTGGAAGTGCCGGTTCCGGCGATATCATAGGCGGTCCCGTGGTCTACCGATGTGCGGACGATGGGAAGCCCCAGGCTAAGGTTTACCGCTTCATCGAAGTGGACTAGTTTTATGGGAATTAATCCCTGGTCGTGGTACATGGCGACAACCGCGTCAAACTCGCCGTTAAATGCGCGGTGGAACAGGGTGTCAGGGGGCCAGGGACCGCTTATCCGAAACCGCCGATCACTCGCTGCTTCCCGAATAACCGGCTCGAGTATCTCCATTTCCTCACGACCGAACCTTCCAGCCTCACCAGCGTGTGGGTTGAGACCGGCTACTGCGATGCGGGGGAGTTTCATGGCGAAATCGCGAACCATTGCCTCCGCGGTAATTCGTATTGCGCTGTGCAGCCGCTCGGCGGTTAAAAGCCCCGGAACAATGGATATTGGCTCGTGAATTGTTGCAAGAGATATCCGAAGCCTCGGTCCGGCCAGCATCATTATAACTTCCGTGGCACTTGTAAGTTCCTTGATAAATTCGGTATGGCCGGGGAAAGAAAAGCCGTTTTCGTGGAGCCGCGCTTTATTGACGGGGCAGGTGCATACTGCATCGACCTCGCCCGAAAGAGCCAGCGTGACGGAGGCTCGTATGGCATCGACCGCCATTTTGCATGCATCCGGTGTGGGTCGGCCGAATACAATGTCGCCGGGGTTAAGCTCACGCAAGCTAAGAAGTGGAATTTCTCCCGTATAATCAATGCCGCGAAGATCGCACGGCGAACTGATGCGCTTAATTGCGAGCTTTGCACCAACTAGATCGATTGCCCGCGCGAGCGGTTGTGGGCTTCCGACCACAAAAGGCATGCATCCGGTTCTAAACCAGTCGGGACGGGAGGCGAAAGCTTTTACGATCACCTCGGGGCCGACTCCACAAGGATCTCCCATGGTGATGGCGATCAGGGACGGAGCAGGTATGGCTGATTGCGGCATATTGGGTGAATCCGGTATCATTACTTCCCGACAGAGACCTTGCTCTTCAAGTGCTCGACTTCTACCGGGGTCAATTCACGTCCATCGGCATCAAAAACATGGGTCCCTTGTGCAATGTCGAGGTGGAAGAGCTTCGGATCGAGACTCGGTATTGTTTTAAGTGATTCGAGAATAATCCTGTTTGTATTTCCCAGAATGTCCTGGCTGTCTATTCGGCTGATCCGGTATGTCTGAAGGTCCACCCAGATAAAGAGAAGTTTTATGTTAGGATCTTCCTGTTTTGGGACCAGTTTAAGGACCGCCGTGCTCTTGTTCGACTGCATTGAATCCAGTGTGACATTGAAGTGGTTCTTGAGGCCGACCGCTCCATCGAAAAAGGTCTGTGCCAGAGGAGAGGCGAAAAGCTTGCCCGCATCGAACAGGGTTACCTGGTTTTCCGAAGGCACATAAAGCCAGGCGTTACTGTGGTTGGCTACGAAGACCTGGACCTCTGGCTTGTCGTATTCCCATCTCATGAGTTTGGGCCTCGAATAATAGACCCTTCCCGAAGCTTCCCCCGGCGTAATAGTTCCTGCAGCCGAAGAAGTGGTCGTCTGGCGAAAAGAGGCTGTAAAAGCCTGACTCTGCTGGTACATGCCCTCCATTTTATGCAGGATTTCTCCAAGCATTGGAGGTCCGGCCGCGTGAATCGGCAGTGAAGACGCCAACGCGCAGAGCATGGTGAATAAGATGAATATCAAAAGCCTGACCGGTCTGAACGTTCTTTTGACGGCGGGGAAAAACTTCCAAATGTAAGTCATTAAGAATCCTTTAAAAAGTATTGCAGAATAAAGTAGCTTTTTCAATTTTCGGTGGGCGTTCCGCTTTAGGTTAATCGCCTGCCAAGGACTTCTCTGGGCTTGATCCCATCCGAGGGCGAGACGATTCCCTGCTGCTCCATTACCTCGATCATGCGGGCAGCGCGGTTATAACCCACCCGCAGTCGCCTTTGCAGCATCGAAATCGAGGCCTGTCGGGTTTCCGTGACGATTTGAACGGCTTCATCGTATTTTTCGTCCAGTTCATCCTCCGGTATATCCGATCCGGTAGATTCGTCCTTGAAATCCACCCGTTCTCGTAGAGGATCTTCAAGGAGCTTCTGGGATTTCCAGTGCGAGGTCAGCTTGAAGACTTCGGCATCCGAGACGAATGCTCCGTGGATGCGCTGGAGCTTGGCGGTCCCCGGCGGAAGAAACAACATGTCGCCCGACCCCAGAAGCGATTCTGCCCCAGAGCCGTCGATTATGGTTCGGGAGTCGATCCGGGAAGAGACCTGGAATGAGATCCTGGTTGATATATTGGCCTTGATAATGCCTGTCAGAACGTCTACCGAAGGCCTCTGGGTGGCGAGTATGAGGTGGATCCCGGCCGCCCTTGCCATTTGCGCGAGTCTGGTAATCGATTCCTCGACCTCGCGGGAGGCCACCATCATAAGGTCTGCCAGTTCGTCAATTATTATAACAACGTAAGGCAACCTGTGGTGCTGCAAGCCCTCCGCTTCGGACTCCTCGGGGGATTTAGGCCTTGGCTGGGGCTTTTCGCGCGTGAGTACGCGGTTATAGCTCTCAATATTGCGGACGTTTTTGTCGGCCAGAAGCTTGTATCTGAGTTCCATCTCGTCAATCGCCCACCTCAGCGCCCTGGTCGCCATTTTTGCGTCTGTAACAACAGGGTGGATCAATTGTGGAATGCCTTCGAAGCTCTTGAGTTCGATCCTTTTTGGGTCAATCAGGAGAAGCCGCAGGTCTTCGGGCGTATTTCGGTAAAGAAGGCTGCTTAATACCGCGTTGATACAAACGCTTTTGCCCGTTCCGGTGGCGCCGGCAATCAGCAGGTGAGGCATCTTGCCGAGGTTGGCCATAATGGGACTGCCGGTTATGTCCTTTCCCAGAGCTATCGTAAGAGGGTTATTCGATGATGTGAACGCCTCGGATTCCAGCACCATCTTTAGAGAGACGAGTTCCCTTTTGGGGTTGGGAATTTCGATTCCTACCGCGGCTTTGCCGGGAATGGGAGCTACAATCCTGATGCTGATGGCCTTTAGGGCCATTGCAAGATCATCTTCGAGGCTGACTATGCGGCTGATTTTTATACCAGGCGCAGGCGCGTATTCGAACATCGTAATCACCGGACCGGGATTGATGCCGACCACCTTTCCCTGGACGCCGAAATCGGCAAGCTTTTCTTCAAGCACCGCGGCATTTTGCTCGAGACGTTTCAAATCGGGTTTGCTGGTTCCTGTCTCGTAGGTGTCGAGCAAATCAAGGGGCGGTAGTATGTAGCGTCCGCCCTCAGTAAGCGAGAGCTGAATAAGTGGCTGAGTGATAGCTTCCTTCAACGCCTGCTTCTTTATGACAGGTTCGGGAGCGACTGCAGGAAGTTCCGGTTTTTCCTTCTTTTTGAGCCTGGGTTCGGGAGGGCTGGAGATTTTCCTTGCCGGGCGGTCCTGCGCATCTTCTTCATCATCGCTTTCCTCCTCGGAACCGCCTTGCAAATAACCCATGACCCGGTGCCAGGTAGCTTTGATCTTTTCAATTATCCTGTCCCAGGTAGGGGCCAACATGAGAGGGGTGGACATGAGCAGCGCAATCAGAAAAATCCCGACAAGCAGAATAAGAGAGCCGAACCAGCGGAGCCGCCGTTCGAGAAAATAGGCAAAAGCGGTCCCGATGTAACCGCCTGTTTTTATCTCCTGGCCGAAGATACTTATGGACTTCGAGTGCAGTGCTGAAAGTGTAATAGTGCTGAGGATTAGAAGCGCTATTCCGGAGAATTTAATCCATGGGTGTTCAAAGGGCATGCCCCGGAACAGGCGGTGTCCGGACCACAGCCCGGCAAAAACCAGGCAGTATGCTCCGATGCCGAGAAAAAACAGAAGCGGCCAGGCTATGTGCGCACCAAAACTTCCGATCCAGTTTGCCGGAGCTTCCGATGAACTCGAAGCATTGAAGAGGGTAAGGTCTTTTGCATTGAACGAAAGAATGCTGAAAAGCACCAGGATGGACAGCGTCAGAATGCAAAGCGCCCATATTTCGTGTCTTTTTCGATCCATTCGCTGCTTCCGACCTCGTCCCTGCTCCTAAATCTCAACTATTATCGGGTAAATTACCGGCCTTCTGTCGAGAATCTTATTGAAATATCGTTTGAGTTCCCGTCTGATATCATCCTGGAGGCCCGCGCGGTCCAGTTCAGGTTCTTCGGTTACCATCCTGTCGAGACTTTCGAGAATGATACTTTTGGCCTCTTGAATAATCCCTGGCATACTTTCTTCGTGTATGAATCCCCGGCTGAAAACATCAGGGCCGCTCAGCAGTTCGTGGGTCTCCTTGTTTATGACAAGCGATGCGATCACCAGACCGTCTTCCGAGAGATGGCGGCGGTCGCGAAGTACAAGCCCACCAACATCGCCCACTCCCTTGCCGTCAACAAGTACCCGGCCGGTATCCACTTTATCATTCACAATGGCCGAATCAGCAGTGAGACAGATCACGTCCCCGTCTTCGGCCACGATACAGTTTTGGGCGGGCATGCCTAGTGAGACTGCAAGCCTCTGATGCTTTACCAGGTGGCGGTACTCTCCGTGAATGGGCACGAAGAAGCGGGGTTGCACCATGTTTATGAGAATCTTCAACTCTTCCTGATATGCATGGCCGGAAACATGTATATCCTTCACCTGCTCATGGATAACATCGGCCCCGTTCCTGCACAGATGGTTGATTATATGCTGAATTGTACGCTCATTTCCAGGAATGAACCGCGAGGAGAGAATTATGGTATCCCCGGATTTCACTTTCAACTTTTTGTGATCGTTAAAAGCCATCCGGCTAAGGGCGCTCATTGGTTCGCCTTGTGTGCCGGTGGTTAGCATAAGTACCCGGTCATCGGGCATGGACTGCAATTCCTGGATTGTGATCTCATCAAAGGGGGTAAAGTCGAGGTAGCCGAGTTCGCGCGCGATCCGGACATTTGTTACCATCGACTTACCGTTCAGGAGCACTTTACGGCCGAATTCACGGGAGATATTTATCATCTGCTGAATGCGGTGAAGATTGCTCGCGAACACGGCGACGATGATTCGCCCCCGCTTTTGCTGAAAGATTTCGCGGATGGTAATGCCCACTTCTTTTTCGGAGAGTGTATATCCTTCGCGCTCGACGTTTGTCGAGTCGGAAAGAAGCATCAGCACTCCTTCTTCTCCGTATAATCCAAGGCGGGCGATATCGAACTTTTTGCCGTCCACCGGGGTATTGTCGATCTTGAAATCACCCGAATGAATAATGGTTCCGGCCGGGGTTCGAATGGCCAGGCCGACGCCATCGGGAATGCTATGGCAAACCTGGATGAATTCGACCCGAAAAGGGCCTACATCGATTAGCTGGCGAGGAGACACCTGGATCAGCTCTGACTGCTCGATCAGGTTGTGCTCGCGCAGCTTTTCCCTGACCAGTGCCAGGGTGAGAGCGGTACCGTAGATTGGGATATGGAATTCCCTTAGCAGAAAAGGAATGGCCCCGATGTGGTCTTCATGGCCGTGAGTCAATACGAGTGCGCTTACCCGGTCCCGGTTTTTCAGAAGATAGGAAAAATCCGGGATCACGAAATCGATGCCCAGCATTTCATCTTCCGGAAACATCAGGCCGGAGTCGATAAGCAGGATAGTGTCCCCATATTCGAGGACCATCATATTGAGGCCGATTTCACCCAAGCCTCCGAGAGGGATAAGCTTTAGAACGGCTTCTGCCTGATTCTCATGCATTTCGGCTCAAGCCACTCCCGTTTGCACTCGCTCGTACTGGGCGTTCGGACGGCGGTTCGGTGGGCGTTCCTGACTCCTCGGCGCTCAGGTTGGCACGAATAGCTTCACGCACCGTGTACAATAGCTGATCGCGGCTTTTTTGGTCAGTACCGGCCGGGAGCACCGGCTTGCATATCTTTATTTTTATCGGACCGGATTGGATAAGCCAGCTTTTTTTAGGCAGGATGCGATGGGACCCGCTGATGCTGATCGGTACGATCGGCTGCTGGGACTTGGCGGCCAGCACAAAACCGCCTTTCTTGAAATCCCGGATTACGCCATCAGGGCTCCTCGTGCCTTCGGGGAAAATAAAGACGGAGGTTCCCTCGCGGATTTTGTCCGCTGCCTTGTTCATGCTGATCAGGGCCTTCTTATGGTCCGATCGATTAATCGGTATGTAGCCGGTGTTGAGCATCGCACGCCCGAGGATCGGGATCTTGAAAAGTTCTTCTTTTGCAAGCCAGCTAAACGGGATAGGGAAATAGCCGAGGGCCGCAAAAATGTCGAACCAGCCCTGGTGGTTGCTGGTAAGGACATAAGTCCCATTTGGATCGAGATTTTGGGTTCCTTCTACATCTACTTTGACTCCAGCGGTCCATAGATTGACCCTTCCCCAGACCTTTGCCATAAAAACCGGCCACCAGCGGCTGATGAATGATCCAACGATTGAAATAGTTCCCATTACGGTGGTGGAAAGGATAAGAATGGTGTAAAAGAAAATCGAACGCGCTATTTTCATTTTTTTCTCGCGATCTTACGGGGCATACCCTCTCAGGGAAAACGCCCGGCTAAAATAAAGCTTTAAAAACGGATATTTGCTATTTGACTGCATACTCTAAACTCTTTCAGGATTCGAGTCAATTATGAGTTCAACCGGCTCGAAGCGCCAAATCGTGTCAGCGCCCCGGGAAATCAGCTCTCCCGGGCCAACTAGTATTTATGCAGTGGGAGGGCTTCCGATATCGAGAGCAAGATGTATGATATTAACCGGTAGCAGATCGTAATTTTTGACGAAAAAAAGGGGAAACTGATGGGCAGCGTGAACAAAGTCATACTGCTTGGCAATTTGGGAAAAGATCCTGAAATCAGGTATAGCCAGTCGGGAATGGCCATTGCCAAGTTCAGCATCGCTACAAGCGGAAGAGTTCCCGCGGGAGAAGGCAACTGGGAAGAACGGACGGAGTGGCACCGGGTGGTGGCATTTGGCAAACTTGCGGAAATTTGCGGAAACTACCTTGCAAAGGGACGCTCAGTATTTGTGGAAGGAAGCCTCCGAACCAACCAGTGGGAGGATGCTCAGGGTCAAAAGCGCTATACCACCGAAATAGTAGCCCGGGATATTCAATTACTCGGAAGCGGTGAGCGCCAATCTTCCGAGCAGGGGCAATGGCAAGGGCAGGGCGGACAAAGTCAGGGACGAGGCCAGGGGCAGGGTTACGGGCAAGGACAGGGCCAGAGGAACGCCGGTCCTGGTGGCCGGCCGGCAATGGAAGAACTGCCGCCCCAGTCGGGGCCGCCGGATGATGATATACCGTTTTAGGGCAATGGAGCAGGGTTTCGAGAATGCCTCCGATGCAGGGGGTTATCTCGCCTGAATGGCACCAGATACAGTGAAACCCAACACCTTAGCGGGTGTTGGGTTCCGTTTTCTCTTTACGAGGTTCTTGGGAGATTCTCTGCTTACTTTTTTAAAAGTAGCTCCACTTCTTCCAAAAGCTGGAGAAACTCCTTAGACTGACGATAGTTGTCCAGGCACTTCTGGTGTTCGAGCCAGGATTCCCACACTTTCATCCAGCCCGAGTTATGCCAATAGCAGGGCGTATTTTGGCCGCCGGCTGTTCTTGCGCGGTATTCCTCATACTCCTCGCGGCAGGATGTGCAGAAGGCATAAGGTGTTGCAAACTTGCCCGCCTCGTCACGAACACCCTCGATCTGTGCCCCGCATTTCGAGCACTTCATAGCACACCGCGTGCACTGGAATATCTTCCTGAGGGACTCGATCTTTCGCTGGCGAAGCAGCGCTTCACGCTCCGACTTGAGATCTTCGACCTTTTTCCCAAACTGGATTATGTCGGCCATGTGGAGCCTTATTTTTTAAGGGTTTGCAGGAAATTGTCCTCATCATCCCCATTAACGGGGCCGTCACAGTTCATTGCCGAGTCCGAATTGTCCTCCTGAAGATTGAAAAGCTGCTGGGTGAAGTCCATGAAGAGGGGCTGGGTGCCACGTTGAGCCTTCTTCTTCAGGAAAACTATCGGATCGTGGAGAATCTTTTTTATCATGGCTCCGGTAAGGACCTCGATTGCTTCTTTTTCCCGATCACTGAGACCGGATAGTTGCGCGAAGGTCTTTTTTAACTCGTTCTTACGGATCATTTCAGCCTTTTCGCGGATCGCAACGATAGTCGGAACAGCATTCAGGCTGTTAAGCCATGTTTTAAATTTAATTGTTTCTTCATCAACAATGTGCTGTGCCAGTTGAGCCTGCTTGCGCCGCTCCTCGCGGTTCAGATCAATGACTCCCTGTAGGTCGTCAATATCGTAAACATAGACGTTGTCAATCTGGTTGACCTTGGGATCGATATCCCTGGGAACGGCAATATCTATGAAAAAGAGGGGCTTGCTTCGCCTCTTTCGCATTCTGGTCCGCACGTCCTCGTAGCATATTATCGGTTCCTGAGCGCCCGTCGAGGAAAGCACGATGTCAACATTCATCATTGCATCCAGGAAAGAGTCGAAGGGAACCGTATCGGCCCTGAACCGCTTGGCCAGCTCTACTGCCCGCTCGATGGTGCGGTTTGCAACCGTCATGTGGCGAACGCCCTGGGCCATGAAATGACCGGCTGCAAGTTCGCACATCTCTCCTGCACCGATCAGCAGCACCTTTTTATCCTGCAACTCGCCGAAAATTTTTCGAGCGAGTTCGACGGCGGCATAGCTTACCGAAACGGCGCATGAACCAATACAGGTCTCTGTGCGAACCCGCTTTGCTACAGAGAACGCTTTGTGCAGGAGGCGGTTGAGGATGGTCTTGACGGTCCGGAACTCAACCGCGTCACGGTATGCGTCCTTGAGCTGTCCAAGGATCTGGGGTTCGCCCAGGACCATCGAGTCCAGGCTCGATGCCACCTGGAAGAGGTGCTGCACGGCATCCAGATCTTCATACACGTAAAGGTACGAATCCAGAGGGGTCGATGCGGATAACCCCACGTGAACGCGCAGAAGTTCCTTAATCTCATCCGTGCCGTCTTTGAGGTTGCCGCAGGTGTAGAGAAATTCGACCCTGTTGCAGGTGGAAAGAAAAACGAGTTCATCGACGTCTTTAAGATGGGGGAGCATGTGAAGCGGGTTGACTGCCGATTTGCAGGCAACTGCGAGTTGCTCCCGGATTTCCACCGGTGCCGATTTATGATTCATGCCCAATAGGACAATATGGCCCATTAGATCTTACCTGAAATCGAGTGATGACCTTTTAAAATAAGATTGGCTCCAAGAAACGTCAGAAGGATCGCCGTAAAGCCGAAAACAGCCAACCATGCAGCCCTGCGCCCCCTGCCGACCGCTAGCCGTTCATGCACGAGCACTGCGTAAACTACCCAGGTGGCCAGCGACAGGATTTCTTTTGGGTCCCAGTTCCACGGGGAGTGCCAGACCAGAGCTGCATAGGCAAAACCCGTGACCAGTCCCGCTGTCATGAGAGGAAACCCGGTAATGAGGCAGTGATGAGCAATCGAATCCAGAGTTTTAAGCGACGGGAGCCGCGGATAAAGAAACCCGAAACTCTTATGTTTGATATATCTTTCCTGGAGCAGGTACATAATTCCCAGGCTGAAGGCAAGGGCGAAAAGAGCATTTGCCAAAAAAAGGCTGCCGACGTGAAGGATCACCCAGCCGCTTTTCAGAAACTCGCTTTTGGGCATAATGTGCGTCGGCATTATCTCTGAGGAAAGCATAAAGATAACCGCCAGGGGTGAGACGAACGAACCTAGAATCCTCAATTGCAATCGGGACTGCACAATAAGGTAGGTAACAACGAAAACCCATGCGAAGAGGGAAAGCGCCTCCTGGCCGGTTGTTAGAGCCAGTTGGCCGAGGTTTGCGGACCGGAAGATGATCGCCCCGGTGTGAAACACCGCCCCGATCAGCATTATCGACCAGGAAGCTACGTGGATGGATGCCTGATCTCTAAAAAGATAGACAAGGTAGCCTACCGTGGCGATAAGATAGCAAAGAGTTGCGACTACGAAAAAAACGGCTTCCATAATTTATCCCATAAAGGACGCAGTTCATCGGCGCCGGTCAGCGGCGCACAAATTTCGGATACTTTCTCGAAAGCCCTCTTGCCGTCACCCTGCTTCAGCCATTCGGGTACGGGATGGGCGGCTAATTCGCTGAAAATCCTGCTGCTATCCCTTCCTTCAATATTCCTGGATTTAAACAGTTTGCGCAATTCACCCAGGAACAGAATAAAAAATTCCCACTCGGGACCGAATTCTTCCTCGATCTTTATCCTGATTCTCCTGGCAAGTGCCGGGCTAAGCCCTGAGGTGCTTACCGCTATTGAGAGCGGTCCTCTTTGCACCAGCGAGGGGACGACTAGTGACCCAAGCTCCGGGTCGCTCGCCATATTGCACCAGATCCCGAGCGCGCCGGCATCCTCCGAGACCCTTCGATTCAAAGCTTCATCGCTTGTTGCTGAAAATGCAAGAGCGACCCCGTCCAGATGAGATTTATCATACTCCCTGCCTGAAAGCAGAACAGAGCCTGTCGAGCACTCCGAATCCAGCCATGGGGTAAGCTCCCTTGCAATGAGCCTTACGCGTGCGCCGTGACTGAGCAGGCTTTTGACCTTGCGCTCGCCCACAGCTCCGCCGCCCACGACCAGGCAGGTGCGACCCTCGATATTCACAAACAAGGGGTAGTAGCGCAGAGGCTTTCTATATGATCTACTCATTTATAATATTTTCAAATCGGTTTCGGAAACAGATTTCCTGAATGCGGGGAATTTTAAACGGCCATATTTATTTACCGATTGCGGCTTCACAACCCCTGGACACTTTAACATTACCGGCATTTTTAAACAAGGGTGGCGGAAGGCTGACGCACAGGCCAAACCGCGGTTGGCGTCAGATCGTTTAAGGGTCGCAATCGGAGTGCCCCTGGCGCTTGTTTTAAACGATTAGTAAGCTCATGCCGTAGAATTTGGTTTAGCCGTCTTCGCCGCTACCTTCGCGTTAAACTTCTCGGCATCTATTATGAATCTTTCGTGTGTGCCCTCGGAAATAAGCTCCACGCCATCGTGGGCTCTAAGAGAGAAGAGCAGTTTCCGCCCTTCAATTTTCTCCAGCCTGCCATTGATTGTAATCGTGAATCCGGGTGGGGTTGCAGCTACATGGTTGAACTTGACGTCAATTCCCACCGTCTGCTCCCGAGGCCAGTCAATGTGCGGGTTTATTGCCTGTATGCAGGCCCATTCGAAAAGACCTATCATGAAGCCGGTGGCGAATACCCTCGGCATGACCCCGAACTCGGGGGATTCAGGGTAGAGAAATGGCACTGTTTTTTGTTCCGGTACGGTAAATTTGAATTCGAATGTCATGCCCTCGCGAAGAGGCTCTTTCATGTTGGATCTCCTTCATTATCGACTTACAGGTTGCCAGTATTCAAAACTTAAGAACAGGCACAAACCAGTCAAATTATCCAGTCTGATTTATTCCGGAAATATTCTTATATTCAGTAGAATGGAGCCATTGCGCAAGCACGGCAGTGATCTCCGGGAGCCAAATCCAGGCATGTTCGAGACGGAAAATGGCGAACGAACCCCAATTCGGAAATTTTCGCGGGAGGCAGGTGGCAATCACTGTACTGGCCCTGGCCCTTATACTTTCATCCTTTGTAGCGGGGAGAGCTTTTGCGGCTGAGAAGAGCAATGATTCCCAAAAGTCCGCCGCCGCGCACGGCTCAACTTCCCAGGGAAAGTCAGTCGATATCGTACCGGCGCCGGCCGCAAAAGCTACACCCATTGAGACCGAGGCACTGGACGCCGCGGGACAGAAAATAGAAAAAGGACTCGACTCTTTGGGGAAAAAGATGGCTTCGGTGCTCGGCCCCTGGATAGAGGACGAACTCTGGCACGGCATTCGCCGGTTCGACCTCTTGGCTTTTCTGACGTGCATGGCCGTTTTTGTTCTGATAGAGCGCCTCGTCTCTGCATGGCTTCGCGCCACCACGAGGCGCGTGCCGGAAGACAGAATAGACCTTCTATGGAAAAAGCTCCTCCCATCTGCCATACGTCCCCCGATTTCATTACTGATCCTGCTTTACGGGGCGTACGTCAGCCTCTTCCCTGTCTACGCTCGTTTTTCGGGAGATGAACGGGCACTGGTTCACGGCGTAGCGTCCAGCATAGCAAATGTGGGTGGTACATTCGCTGCAATTTGGTTGATCTATAGAATCGTCCGCGCAGCCGACATATTCATGCAGAGCAGGTTGAGCGAGTCGCCCAAGCTGGTCGATACCATCTTGCGACGGAGTCGGGGGCCAATCAAACTGCTGATCGGGTTGATGCTGGTCAGAAGCCTTATGCCCATCATATCGGAAATACCCAACCTCTATCACGTCCTAACGAACTTGCTTTCGCTGGTATTTATCGGAACCGCGGCCTGGCTGGTCACCGAAGTTGTTTACATCGTAAGCGACTATCTTGTAGGCGATTACCGTCTCAAGGGGCGCAGCCCCGTCTATATCCGCAAGCTGCAAACTCAGATGCAGTTCATGAGGCGGCTTATACTGCTGCTCATTGTGCTGGTTGCGGTCGCCACCAGCATGATGGTATTCGATAAGGTGCGCCAGCTTGGAACAAGCATTCTCGCTTCGGCAGGTATTGCTGGTGTGATAATCGGTTTTTCGGCGCAGCGAACCCTTGCAAATCTTCTCGTTGGACTGCAAATAGCAATCACACAGCCCATAAGAATCGGGGACATCGTTACCGTTGAAAAAGAAACCGGCACAGTTGATGAAATCAATTCGACCTTTGCGATTATACAAACGTGGGACCAGAAAAGCCTCATAGTCCCCTTGACCTATTTTACCGAGAAACAGTTTCAAAACCTTACGCTGTCAACTTCGGAGCTGCTCGGCACTGTATCGGTTTTTGTCGACTACAGCGTGCCTGTTGAAGACATCCGATCCGAACTGCACCGGGTCCTTCAAAACTCCCCTTTTTGGGACGGCAGATCCTGGGCGCTCGGCGTAGCAAATCTCAAGGAAAACTCTGTCGAACTAACCGCCGTAATGAGTGCCTCGGACCCGGGAAACCTTGGCAATCTGCGCGCCGAGGTCAGGGAAAAGCTCCTGCTGTTTATCCAGGAAAACTTTCGTGCCGGGCTGCCCAGGTTGAGGGCAGAACTAGAGATAGAAGGAATAGGCAGAGAAGGAAACGGAGGTTTGCTTAGGTTTCAGAGCGCATCCGAAGAGGGCTTGGAACAACATTCCTAGGTTCTTCTGTAAATCACGTACTCGGCGATATCTACCAGGATTTCCTTCACGGGGCCATCGGGGAAAATCGAGAGCGCTTCCCTTGCTTCCATGGCATGTCTGGATGCAAGTTCATGCGTGTAGTCAATGCCTCCAGTGCGGATTACGACGTTTCTCAATTCAGCAGCCTCATTTTCGGTAATCACATCGGAGCTGAAAATTTGGAGCAGACGCTTACGCTCGGCAGGTTTTGCATTGCGCAGCGCATGAATGAGGGGAAGGGTAGCCTTCCCTTCCTGGATATCGTTGCCAACAGGTTTGCCCAACTCTTTGGTCTCGCCGGTGAAGTCCAGGGTATCGTCAATTAGCTGGAATGATATGCCAAGGTTATGGCCATAGTCGCCAAGCGCTTTTTCCTCGGCGCTGCCGCCGCCACCGAAAATTGCCCCGACACGGCATGCGGCGCCGATCAGGACCGCCGTCTTCCTGGTGATTACCTGGAGGTATTCGGTCTCACTAATTTCGAGGTCGTCGGAGTGAATAAGCTGTAGTACTTCGCCCTCGGACATCCTGGTCGTTGCATCGAGCAGGATCTCAAGTATTCTAATATCCTGATATCCAACCGCCATCTGAATTGATTTCGAATAGAGGAAATCACCGACTAGAACTACGGCCGGGTTCCCCCATATGGTGTTTGCGGCGGGGCGGTTTCGACGGATTTCAGCGTGGTCAACCACATCGTCGTGCAGCAGGGTGGCGGCATGAACAAACTCGAACACCACGGCCAGCGGGGCGTCATTAGTCCCGCTATATCCGCACAGCCTCGAGCCAAGAATCATAAGGAGCGGGCGGAGCCTTTTTCCGCCGCTGCCCATGATGTAGCGACCGATGACGGAAATGAGAGGAATATCGGATATAAGCAGGCGGTTTATTTCCTCTTCGATCCTGATCATGTCGGGACGAACACGGGAATAAATTCTCTCTTTGAGATTGCCGTGGCAGGAATTCAGCGTGGGAAGGGCGGAAGCGTCCACTATATGCAAATCCAGAAAGTCTTCAAAATGTTAGCCACCTTTAACTCGGCCTTCGTTGCCTTGATCGGGGGAGATAAGCCACCATGAAAAAACCGTTCAGACACGAGCTAAATAGCGAAAAAACTCCCCGATGTCAAAGCGTTTCGCTGTTAAGCTCTCGCGAGCGGAGAGCCTTTCAATAATAGATAGTGCGGCACCTGTGATAGGGTCGATTCCGGAACTCATCAAGCTGCCCCAACTGCCAAAGCCAGGAATCCACTCCGGAGCTGGTCAATCTGCCATGGAGACGGTTATTGCCGGTATTAGAAGACTCTCCGGTTTCATTTGCATTAAACGAATCTCGGATCTGCTCGACGGCTATTACGGTCATGGCCCTGATCTCGATTTCCGCTCCGGATCCCGGATCGAGATATTCGAGGCTGTCGATCCTGGCTGCCAGTTCAGGATCGTACGAAATTATACCTAGTTCGCGGAGTACCTGGGGCAGTTTGTAGTCAGCAAAGGCGGTAAGCGAACCGACATCTTTAAACTCCCCCGGGCCTTTCCCTCCGAATGCTGTGTGAATATCCGCTGCAAGAATCTGTGCCCTTTTCCAGAAAAAGACCCTCCGTCCATTGTACACGGCTTCGTCTCGAAAGCTTGGGAAGAGTTCGGCTATCCCTGCTGCAAACCGCACAGCGCTTCCGGATGCATCATGCAGAAGCGATATAACGTCCGAGCCGGGCAGCGACAAGATGATCGAACCTGCCTCCCTGAGATTTCGAAGCCTCTCCGAAAACAGCGGAATTCTTACCCCACTCCGAGAAGGATCGGTAGAAAGTTGGTATGAAAAGATACTATGCAGGTCTTCCTCGCTGACACTTGAGAGCCAAACGGGGTCGGTTACCGGAAAACCTGCCTCGTCGGCTCGCTTTAAAGCAGCGGCCAGACCCCAATATCCCGACCAGTTCTTGTCTTTATAGCAGACGGTCCAAACCGGATCTCCCGGGTCCGGCCAAAAACAGTGGTTGAGAAGATCGAGTGTGAAAATCCACCTTACCGTTTTTTCAGTTCCATCGGAAAAGTGGCATGGGTGGTCCCATGAAGGAGCAGCACTCAGCATGCCGCCAAAACGGCTGATTGCGGGAGCAATCTTTTCGGGATGAAAGAAAACAAGCCTGCTCCTCGATACTACTTCCATGCATGATGGGAGGACGGGCAGGGTTTCGCCAGTGGCAAAATCAGCAAGCACTTTTATTATCTCCATCACTTTGAGAGGAAATGATTGCTATTCTAATTTAATGCTGTATAGTTATTTGTTAACATAATAGAGATTTTGGCGACTACTTTTTTGGTCCTGTTTTATTCGACCTGCCGTCAATCTCCCATCGATCACTGACCCCCTGCGATTTAAGCATATCTTTTAGCGCGTGGCATACCGGTTGGCGAACGATGATTTCGCGCCGACCTTATAGGTGTGTCCAAGCTGAAAACACATCCCGTTCGGCACTATTTAAGTTCATATTTAACCGGTTTATCCGTGTAGGGAGACGCCCGGCTTCGGCACATTAGCAGCTTTGGGCCGGTTCTTCCATCGAGGCATATAGCTTCGGATCGGAAATAATCCAAGGATCAAAAAACTGATGTCTTTTGAAGAACTGAAATTGATTCCACCCATTCTAAAAGCACTGACCCAGTGCGGCCATGAACACCCTACACCAGTCCAGGCGCAGGCGATTCCAAAGGTCCTGGCGGGCGGCGATCTGATCGCCTCGGCAAATACCGGAACCGGCAAAACAGCAGCCTTCGTTCTGCCTGCCCTGCAAAGGCTCTCGGCCGGATCGCCCAAAAAGGGTCCAAGGGTCCTGGTGCTTACACCCACCCGCGAGCTGGCCGACCAGATCACAAAAGCAACCCGCATCTACGGAAAATACCTGAAGGTCCACAGCGTTGCAATTTACGGCGGAATGCCTTTCGGCGATCAGATCAGAGCGCTTTCACAATCTCCGGATATGATTGTCGCAACGCCGGGAAGACTCATAGATCATATATGGCGCGGCCGAATCAGCTTGTCAGATGTGGAAATGTTAATCCTGGACGAAGCCGACCGTATGCTGGACATGGGTTTTATAGATGACGTCGAATTTGTAACGGATGCCGTGCCTGAAGAATGTCAGACGCTGCTGTTCGCAGCCACCATGGACTCCGCGACCAGCAAACTGGGGCAAAAGTTCATGAAGAATCCAGACCGTGTAGAGGTTGCACAGGGCAGGATTACTCACGATAAGATTGAACAAAGGCTTCATATAGCCGATGGTTTGCAGCATAAGAACCGGCTTCTGCGGCACCTGTGCTCGGATAAGGATCTGACGAGAGCAATAGTCTTTTCAGCGACCAAAAGGGATGCGGATAGCCTTGCGCATGAACTCAGGACCGAGGGGTTCGGCGTTGCGGCGCTCCACGGCGATATGAACCAGACAGCCCGAAACCGAACCATGGATAACATGCGCCGGGGAAAGATAAGGATTCTTATTGCAACTGATGTTGCAGCCCGAGGAATCGACATTACCGGCATAAGCCATGTCATTAATTTCGATCTGCCCCGCTCGGCCGAGGATTACGTTAACCGTATCGGAAGGACCGGCAGGGCCGAAAAGTCAGGGGTCGCGATATCGCTGGTCTCGCGCGGAGATTTTCCCTACCTCGACCGCATTGAGCGCTACATAGGGCAGAACCTGGTCGTTCATGTGATTCCTGGCCTTGAACCGTCCCGTGCAATGATAAACTCCGCAAGGTCAAAACCTGCCCCGCCACGAGGCGGTTCGAAACCCCCCGGTCGTGCAAAGTCCGGCAGGCCGGCAAATCGGAGATTCAATCAGCCAAAACGAAATTCCGGACAAGGTTTGAACCGGGATAACTAATAAGGCAGGCATTATAGATTTTTGACGCTCATCAAAGATACGGGACACGCTGAAAGGCCTGTCCCGTCATTTCGCGGCTCCCATGAGGGCTTTCGCCCCTGACTAATCTTTTAGCTTTTCATCTTTTTGGTTCTTCAGCCAATCTGGTTGCTTCTTCGGTGCATTCCTGTATTGCTTCCCGCGTGTCCAGCATAGTCGATGAAGAACTTTCCGCCTGCGCACCTTCTCGTCCAAAGCCGGGTATGTGCTCGAATTCGTGTCGAATGAAAAGTACCAGAGGGATCGCAAGGATCAGGCCCGGAATACCGAAAACGGCTTCGCTCAGTACGAGAGCTGCCAGTGAAACGGCCATCGGAAGGCTGACGATGCCTCCAATAATTCGCGAGTTAAGAAAGTACTCCAATTTGTGAATACTTATCAGCAGGACCAGGCACAATGCGGCACCCCATATTCCAATCGAGACGAATGCAGTGAATACCAGAACGCTATTCGAGATCAGATTGCCGACAACAGGAAAAAGGCCGCAGAAAAAGACGATGAAAACCAGCAGGAATGGGTGTGGAAGGCCAAGGGCGAAGATGACGAGGCTCGAAATAATCGTATTTATCAAAGATATAATTACCTGCCCGCCCATCACCCGCCTGAAGTAAGCATAAAAAATCCCCAGCCGTACCTGCAAGAACCGGTAAAGGAAGGTCATAAGGCTGTTGGGATTGCGGACGAATGTGTACTCCACCCTCTGGGATTCGAAATAGAAGAGCAGGTTGATAACCAGCGCGAAAACGAACTGGATGAAACCTTTGTATATTGGGGTAAGGCTGTCGAGCAGAAAATGGAAGATCCTGGTGTTGGTCTGTTGTATCGCATCTCTAACCTGATCCACGTCAATGTAGCCGGAGAGGTCCCATCTTTCACTCGATTGCCTCAGTTCCTCGACAATCTGGGTCTGAAGCTTGCTGCTAAGCTCAGGGAAATTTTTGGCGAGAAGAGGGACCACTTTGTATGAGATCAAGAAAATGGCCAGAATCACCAAAAGGTACAGAATGGAGAATAACAGGCTCTTTGGTATAAAAGGCGCCAGCCTGTGAACGTCACGTGTCATGAAATCGGATATGAAGAAGAGAAAAAGAAGCGATATGGAGAAAACCATCAGGTGAGAAATCGAGAATATGGCGGTAACGCACAATATGAATGCGTATCCGCAAATATAGGGGTGATTCTCAAGTATCGAATTGCGTTGTTTTTCCCAAATGGCCTCGGCACCTACCCGGTGCCTCATCGTGCAGATCATTTCATCCAGATTGCCTCTCCGGGAACCGGAGTCTGCCGCAGTTTTCTCGTCCATTGATTTTCTGCCCTTGATGCTCAAATTTTCGCAGCAATTTCCGTTTGTTCTTCGAATTCCACCGGAAACAAGAAAATATATCACCATTTCACGTTTGGCATCTGTAAAGTTCAGTCTGCCGGTAGGGCTGCAAAAAAAAGCGCCCAAACGGCGGATGCCGCTGGGCGTCTTTAAGCTGGATGAATTCTATACGGTTCTATTCGATAGGCTCGTTTGCAACCAGGTTCCATACGCCGCAAGGGCAGGCGCCGGCGCAGAAGCCGCAGCCGATGCACTTTTCGGGGTCGGCAACCATTTCGAAAGCCTCGCCTTCAAGCTTGACGACCGTTTTGCGCGATATGGCAGCCTGCGGGCAGATGGTTTCGCAAATACCGCAGTCGCGGCAGGTGCCGCAGGAAGAGCAGTTCGAGGCGCACGACTCGACCCCATCGAAGCCGGCCAGGCGCGGATCGAAATATTCGAGCTTTATTCGGGTGTAGTCGATCTTCCTGCGCTGCTCCTGATCCTGTGCATCGCGGCCCTCGAGGATGGCGTTCATCTTTTCAGCCGCCTTACGGCCTGCTCCGATTGCATCGGTTAGAAGCCCGAGCTTGACTGCATCGCCCACCGCGAAAATCTTTGGGTCGGAGGTCCGGAAGTCTTTGTCGACCTTGATGAATCCGCGTTCAATCTCGACGCTTTCAGGCAGAAAATCCAGGTCGGGCGTGTCGCCAACCGATATGATAACGGTATCGGCGGGGATGACTTCGCCGGACGCAAGTTCCAACCCCTCATCCGTAACCGCCTTGCTGAAGCATGGCCAACGGAATTTAGCGCCGGCGGCTTCGGCCTCCTTGCGTTCCTTGCCAAAAGAGAGGGGTTCCTGGACGTCAACCAGGGTAATCTCATTTGCCCCGAGCCTGTGGGCTTCTGTCGCGGCATCGCAGCCCACGTTTCCCGCGCCTATAATTACCACACGCTTTCCCACCTTGGCTTTATTCTGCTTGCTTTGGCGAAGGAATTCGAGTGCCGGGATCATCTTTTCCTTTCCGGGGATCGGAATGACCCGGGGTTTCTGGGCACCGGCTGCCACCACTATGAAGTCGAACTCCTCCTTCATATCTTCTATTTCAGATCGATCCAGGTGCCGACTGAGGTTAACGTGCGGTATAGCTTTCTTTACCCGCTGGATCTCAGCATTAACGACCTCGTCGGGTATTCTGGACCGGGGAATAAGGGAGGAGATTTTACCGCCAAGCTCGGGCTGCATATCGTATATGACCGTCTCGTGGCCCAGGCGACGAAGTTGCCAGGCAATGGATATGCCGGCCGGACCGCCGCCGATTATGGCGATTTTTTTGCCTGTTTGAGCTGGGAGTTCCGGGATTTTTGCCTTGATGCTTGCCCTGCCAAGCTGGCTGACGTCCACTGGCGCCATTCGGGCGCTTTGCCTGGTACAGCTTTGCATGCAGAGGTTGGGACAAAGATAGCCGCAAACCGATGCGGGGAAGGGCGTATAGGCCAGGGCAAGGTCCACCGCCTCGTCCACTCTGCCTTCCCGGATAAGCCGCCAGCGCTCATGGACCGGTATTCCCGTTGGGCAGCTTGACTCGCATGGGGCGAGGAATTTGCGGTTCTCCCACAGCGGAACATAGCGGCGCATGTCCCCGTTTGTAATAAGAGGAAGGGGACTCCTGTCAAATTGAACCAGATCGCCTATCAACCCGCCGCGCCCGAGTTCCGAATCCCAGACATCGCCGCGAAAATTGGCCATCGAGCGCCTGGGCTTTGCAACTTTTTCACTGGGTGTGCGGGCTTCGAGGAGTTGCCATTCGTCACGATTCGAAAAATGGCCCAGGAGTTCCATTCTTCCTATTGCCCGCAGATACCTTTCGAGATTTTCGGCCAGCCATTCCCAATCCTGGTCCAGAATAGGTATCTGCTTGGCGTCGCGCTTGCTGTAGCCCTTGTGAGGACCACGAAAATATATCCGCCCGCCTACCATTCCAACACAGGGTCGATGGCCGAGGACATTTTCGGTATTCTGAGGATTGTAGCCGCAGATAATAGCAACACCGCCGGCCATGAATTCCGCGAAGTAGTCGCCCACGCTTCCGAGTACCCAAAGCTCGGGAGAATCGAACCTGGGATTTCGCTTGGTCATTGTCATGCCGCGGGAGCCGATGTTGCCTGCTACGTATATTTTGCCCTGCGCCATGGCATTCGCCGTGCCGTTGGTAGCATGGCCATGGACGATTATTTCCGCCCCGGCATTAAGCCACCCGGTGTCATCGGAGACCGGCCCGAAAATTTCAATAAGGGTGTTTGGAAAACCCATGGACCCGACGCGCTGGCCGGGCGATCCGGTAATGGTGACGTGGACTTTTTCGCTACCGGCCTTCCATAGCCTGCCCCCGATTCCGTGCTGCCCGAAGGCCTCAATTTCGATGTTGCGGAATCCGCGCTCGACCCCCTGCTGCATCCTCTCTTCCAGGATGCGAGACTCAATTCTATGCCCATTCTCCATTCCGGATAGGCGCAGTACCTGCTGACTCTCCATTTGCTACTCCGTCAGGGGCGGTTGGACCACAGCCGCCCGTTTCCGCCGATTCTAGACCACATAATTTATGTTGAGACGCTGTGCCGAATTATAATCGTCTATGGCCAGTGCGTCCGACATTCCTATTGGAAGCGAGGTCGATCTGCCAAGAGGTGCGACGATCTTCCTCAGTTCGACGTCGAAAGAAAGGAAAACGTCAACCAGGCGCTCCGCCACCTTTTCCGGATCAAGGCGCCTGTAGAGGCGCGGATCCTGGGACGTGATTCCTTTTGGACACTGTCCGATATTGCAGATGTTGCAGCGGTCGCTTTCCGATCCCACGCAGCCGGCAGCCGCCTGCATGAGGTATTTGCCGGTCTGCACGCCGCTTGCGCCCAGCATGATGAGGGCGGCAGCATTGGCGGCGAGTTTTCCGTTCTTGCCTGCGCCACCGCCCGCAAAAATCGGGATTTCGTTCTGTTTTCCGAGTCGTACAAGGTTGAGGTAGCAGTCTCGGATATTGCTTGCGATCGGGTGCCCCATGTTGTCCATCGAAACGGAGTAAGCAGCGCCCGTGCCACCGTCCTCGCCGCAAATCGAAAGGCCTGCCGCGTAGGCATTTCTTGTGAGATTGTTCAGTACGGCAAGGGCGGTCGAGGTCCCCGAAATCTTGGGATATACCGGCACCCTGAATCCCCAGGCCATGTACATGGACTGGATCATCTTGGCAACTGCTTCCTCGATCGAATATTTCGTCTGGTGAGTCGGCGGGCTGGGCAGGCTAACCCCCGGCGGAACGCCGCGGATGGCCGCGATAAGCTTATTGACCTTGTACCACATGAGCAGCCCGCCGTCGCCGGGCTTGGCCCCCTGGCCGTACTTGATCTCGATTGCGCAGGGATCTTCCTTCATTTCGGGAAGGGCGTGAATGATTTCGTCCCAGCCGAAGTAGCCGCTGGCAATCTGGAGTATGGTGTATTTTAAAAACCGGGAGCGAAGGAGGCGAGGCGGGCAGCCGCCCTCGCCCGTGCACATCCGCACCGGCATTCCCAATTCTTCATTTAAATAGGCGACACCCATCTGGAGTCCTTCCCACATATTTGGAGAAAGTGCTCCGAATGACATGCTGCCGATTATGAGAGGATAAATTTCCCGGACCGGCGGTATCCAGCCCTGTTCGCGATAGAGCTTCAGGTTTTCTTCCGGGGGAAGAATGCGGCCAAGGAGCGTTCGAAGCTCGAACTCGTGACGCCCGGCATCCAGTGCAGGGTCGGTAAGCATCGAAATACGCGTGAACTTGATGCGGTCGAGCGTGCCCTGGTTGAGCACATCGGGTGCGTTCCTGCGCCCCCCCCGGGTCCTTGGCTGGCCGCCGCGGTTTATATGATAGCGCTGCTTGTCGATCTCATCGGATTTTTGCGGGATTATCGCCCCGTTTGGACAGACAAGATTACACATCGCGCAGCCCACGCATGCGTAGGCCGGATCGGTTTTCTGGCGAATTCCGTGATACACCGAGTAAACGTTTGATGAGGTGGTAGCCGGGCCGATGTTCGCAAGCGAAGGGATCTGGACCGCCCTCTTTCTGTGTACTCCAAGTTCAATTGCCTGAACAGGGCAGACCGCCGTGCAACGACCGCACAGCGTACATTTTTCCTTGCTCCACTGAACCTGCCAGAGCAGATCCTTCACACTTAGTGAAGAAGGGCTAATGGATCCATTTGCGAACATATCCGGACCTCCGAGCGGTCAGAAGGAATTATGACCGTGTCTAAATGCATGGGCTGAAAATCTTTGCTTTTATCGCGATCTGGAATGGCAACATCAAGGCCGCACATTTCCGAGGAAAAAACGAAAATGCCCTTTTTACCCCCCGCCACGGCGGGCCGCAGTTTTTTACGGTCCTGGACAAGGAAAATGCTGTTATCTGGCAGTCGCCCCATTACGCAGTTAGGGCCGTCTATGATGAGCCTGCGACAGGTGTGCTTCAACTGCTTGAGGAACTCCCCATCGGGGTGGCTCATGAGGTCCTCGTCCTGCAGCGGAGTGATTATATGCTTGTATGACTCGATACCCAGTCCCAGACGGTTCACCGTGTAGTGGGCTATATGGGTGAAAACCTCGGAGTCGGACTGGTAGCCCATATATCCGGGAAAGCCGCGTGACTGGAGGAACTCGCGGATTGGCACAAACGCCGTATTCTCGCCATTCGTCATGGATGCAATGCCTTGCACGAAAAAGGGATGACAGGCGTAGAGATTGATGGCGTAATTCGTATTCTGGCGGCCCTGCGCAAGGATTACACGCGCCCGAAGCTCCTCATGATCCAGGCCCAGGTATTCGGCGACCTTCAACGGATCGCCTATCTCCTTTATCATTATCACGTCGGGCCAGAAGCTATAGACGATCATATCCTCGTGCTCTTCGCCCATGCGCCTCAACTGAACACGGGTCTGCATGAGCCGAAGTTCGATTTCCGCCTGTGTGAGTCCCTCCCATGATTGAGGGTACTCGTACGCGCGGATGAGATACGAGTCGCGCTTGGGGGTGAGAGGCGGCGGTGTCTTGGGGGTCTTTATCGAGATCTTATGCTTGGTCATGAAGCCAAGATTCATCATGAACTGGTCGAGGCGCTTCATACCTTCATTGGTAAATATACCGGAAAGTATCGGTGCGCCCTTGAGTTCCTCGAAAGTCCCGCCGAGGTCACTCAGAAAAAGACCCACACCGGACCCGTCGTGCCCCTCCCGCATAACGTCCAGGGCATTTATGGCCACAATGGGGGACTGAGGCTCTTCACTGGTCATACTGAACAAACGGCACATTGAACCCAGTTCTCCTTAAGAAAAATACGCTCACCCGTTCCGGAGTGAGCGAGCAGATGGCCTGGTGAGATCCCCGCGATACAGCTCGAAACCTCACTGGGGTAACCCATACAGTCCTGGGCAGAGAAAAACTCGGCCAGGGAAAGTCTGGTGCACTGAAAAAAAGCTAACCGGAATTAGCAAAACTGAATCTAGAGTTGTTTATTTCAGTAGAAGTTAATTCCGAGGAGCCAAATTATCAAAAAAAACCGCATATTAGCAAGTCAAATCTGACTGCATGGATACCACAATATTGTGAATGAGGAATTTTTCCGGCCGGCGGTGCATTACTGGCAGCTAGTAATTGTGGTATGCGATCCGTTGCGAGATTCTCGGAAAAGCCTCGGTAGGTAAATAGATAACATTTTGATCCGAAAAGTATAGCGTAATTGCGCCTGCCGTGAGGCGGAAGATAACAGGATTGATGAAATCGGGAGAAATCGGAACTGCACGCCGCCATACCGCGAGGTATAATTAATTTTTCTCTTGCTCCTCCATAACTATGCTTATGTTGCCATTCCTTTCCATGAATGCATTTTTAATCCTGCTGAGGTCCTGGGTATGTGCACGAAGCCTGAGAGCCTCCATCAGGTCCTCTTCGCCAATACGCGAACTTTCCATTTCCTCTTTTAGAACCTTGCCGTCACGCGCTATCTCCCTGGGCTGACCGCTGGTCACCCGTCCGAATCGGGGGAATCTGAGAGAAAGTACTGCAAGCACATGATGAAATACGATAATCAGTAACACGATCGCTATTGTCTCGAAAACGGGCGCCTTGCCGTTTATGGAACGGCTCAAAAGAGAGCCTATCATAAAGGCTAAAATGATATCGAATGGCGCAAATTTACCCAGGAATCTCCTGTGCGCGAATCGAAGGATGAAGATCGATGTAACGAAGACCAGGGCAGCCCTTGCTGACATTTGCAGTAAATGAGTGAAGCCTTCGTAGCTCCCCTGACCGAATATCGAATTTAGCAGCTCCATTCTTGCGCTCTCATTTAAAATTAGTGCTTAAAAATTGGGTGAGTTGATGCTTCATTGCTTGAACTCATGGACGAGCGGCGACTTGCTGATTATCCAGATCCCTTTTGCGGTGTTCGTCCCCTCTGCGAAGGCGACATAGCTATATTGGCCGTAATGGGTGATTTTGCGTGCAGCGGCTGATACGGCGTCGCTGCCCGCTCCCATCCGAGGCAGAAACATGCCCGTAAGATTATTTTCGGGTCCGGTAAATACAACGAAAAGGCAGTCTGAAGTTTTGCTTGAAATTGAATCGTCCAATGAAAATGTATCGGCTGATATCCTCAGTTCGGGCGGAGCCGAGGAAAGCCGTCCCCTGAGCTTGTCGGATTGAGGAAAACCGAAAAAAAGAACATTCTTATTTCGGAGTTGATTCAAGTTCAGATCCTTTTCCGAAACAATCCGAGCATGAGGCTTGTTCATACCGGCGAGCAGGACCTCGAAATCAGCGGTGGCTTTGGCCGGAATGCTTGCTGAAATAACCGCCACAAGATCTTTTGATCCTTTCAGGCTGTTTACTGTGGCCGGGATTTCTTCAGGGTAGAGGAGCCTGAAAAGATCCGTATCCGGGTCGAACACGAGCTTTTGTGGCTCAGAGGGGCTGTCTATAGAGAATTGTGATGACTTGCCGCTTATTTTGATATTCTTGTCCACCCTTTCACCGGAGGGGCTAAAAAGAGCGACTATTCCATCAAGATCGTAATACGGCGCGTTTTGGACGAGGCTCCCGTTTACCTTCCATCCAGTTGTGCTCTTCTTGGCTGAAACATTCTGCAGCTTCAGCTTTGGCGCTCCTTCGCGCTGCAGCCATTGATCAAAAAACCGGTTCGACTCATCCTGATCCCATTTACCTTCCGCAACAAATAGCTTCCTGAAATCCTCCCAGGACGTAACAATCTGGAATTTCTGTGCATAGATACGCATTAGGGAATTCCAGAAATAATCATCCCCGATTCTTTTGCGAATCATGTGGAAGACAAATGCAGCCTTTCCATATCCGACAGCTTTGGTGGTGGGATCGGTCCTCGCTGCAAACCGAACCAGGGGAAAATCGCCATTGGATGCCGCAAGTGTAGCGAACTCCCTTAGTATCTGGCGCCGGTAATCCTGGCCCTCCTTTGGCGAGGAGATCTCGCGCGAGAGATAATCAGCAACGTAAGTGGTGAGTCCTTCGCACCAGTTGCCGGCATTGTAGTCAACCAGCACGCCGTTTCCCCACCAGCAGTGCGCAATTTCGTGGCGAAGGCTTGTTTGTGGAATGAAGGGGAGGCGCAGGATCTGCGAACCGAGCAGCGTATATGATGGAAAACCGTATCCTGTCGGGAAGAAATTCTCTACGACGGCAAATTTCGGGAAAGCATAAGGACCATGGAGAGAACTGTAAAATGCAATATGAGATGATGCGGCATTGATATAGGTCGCCGAGAGGTCGTTGGATTCGGGGAAAAAGAAGGTGAAAACGGATATTTTGCCCTCCTCACCTGATCGGATCGAATATTTTCCAGCCGAGAGTGACAAGCCATGTCTTAGCCCGTCAATCTTCCATGACGATACGCTTCGGTTTTCCTCGTCTGTATTGCCGAGAAATTCGCCGGCCGTTGCGGCATACACGCCGCGCGGAGCAATAACCTTAATCTTAAACGAGCTTAGACCCTCGATTCGGGGGTACCATCCCGCTTCTGAGAGCAGGAACACACCTTTTTCGGAGATCGTCCCTTCGACACCGAATCCCGGATTGTCAAAGCTGGCTGGAGCCGATTCTACCTGGTCGTTGAATATGGCCTGGTAGCTGATATCCACGGCAACCGTTTTCCCGCTGTAGGAAGGGCCGGGCCAAATGGTAAGTTTCCCGGAATGGAAAGCATAACTTGCCGCCGCTCCCCCTATGGAAACCGAGTGAACATTTGCCCCCGGCGCAATCGAGAATGCAAGCTCCCGGTCACCCCAGTCATCAATAGAGATATGGTCTCGGATAAGTGCGGAGTGCAACACAGGGTTAAGCTCAACCGACAAGTCGTGGTGTGAAACGGCGGCAAATGCAGAGTTACTGGTTGCCGGGATGGGAGCGACCGCAACAATGAAAAATCCGATAAAGCCGATCAGAAGAGAAGGTTTCATAGGAGTGGCGCCGAAAATGAGGTTCTTGCAAGGTTAGGGAGGCGCCAGGGAAATGTAGCAGCGCCCGGCCAACATCTACTTATTCGGAATTAGTTTACAATCTTCCGTAAAGTATCAGCCACGTAGGACAGGTCGGAATCACTCATGCCGGGATAGAAGGGGAGGGATATAGTCGAATTTCCGATGTGCTCGGCATTGGGAAAGGCTCCGGGCTCGAAACCAAAATTTTGGGCAAAATAGCTTAGCAGGTGTATAGCCCTGTAATTTACCGTGGCGCCCACCCCGTTTTCTCCCAGTTTCCGGAGGATATGGTCTCTTTTGTCTTTGTCAACCCAGATGGTAAACAAGTGAAAGGCGCTTTTCGAGTTGGGGACGATTTCGGGGCAGCTTATTCCAGGTATTTTTTCGACTGCGCGGGCATACTTTTCCCAGAGTTCGGCACGTTTTTGCCAGTTCGACTCGATTTTTTCGAGCTGAGGCAGAAGCAGCGCGGCGCGAATATTGTCCATGTTGTACTTCCACCCGCACTCTACCATGTCCCAGTGCCGGTAGTTGCCCTTGTGCCTGTCGGCAGCTTCACTTGACATGCCGTGTTGCCGAAGCCTGAGGACCCTCCTGCCGAGTTCCTCATGCCGGGTGGCAACGGCGCCGCCCTCACCGCAGGTAATGTTCTTGGTCGCATAAAAGCTGAAACAGGCCGCATCCCCGAGCTGCCCAGGCCTGATTGTTTCCCGCTCACCCTCGATACAGTGGGCGGCGTCTTCGATGATCTTAAGATCATGCTTGTCAGCGACTTCCTTGATCTTTTTCATGTCGCACATCTGGCCGTAGAGATGCACGGGAATTATCGCCCTGGTACGCGGCGTAATCGCCGCCTCGATCTTTAAAGGATCGATCAAACCGGTATTTGATTCGACATCGATAAAAACAGGACGCGCTCCAGTGTGTATGACGGCGGTCGCGGTCGCAATGAATGTCATGGGAGTGGTAATTACCTCATCCCCACTTCCTATCCCCAGGGCCAGAAGCGAAAGATGAAGCGCAGCGGTGCAGCTTGTCAATCCAACTGCATAATCCAGTCCTGTGTAGCGGGCGAAATTGTTTTCGAACTCACTTACATAGGAACCGGTGGTCAAAAAGATTCCGTCAAGGCATTCCAGGACTTTTTCTTTTTCATCCCGGCCGAGGCCGTGTTTGAAAAATTCAATTTTCAATGCCGTTCAACCCTGCCATTGCGAGTCATTACCTTGATGTCTTTCATCCATTCGAGAGGTTTCCACCAGTCCCGGTTCTGGTCATACCAGCTAATGGTTTGTTCCAATCCTTCATCGAAAGGGCGGCCGTGGCTGATATCGACCACTCCGGCGACCTTGTCGGTTGATGATATATGGTGCTGGACCTGCCCCAACCTGTCACCGACAAATCTAATAAGTTCATCGGAGCGGCCGGTTGCGGCAAGTACCTTTTTTGCTATGGCCAACACGTCGAGGTCGAATCCGGAGCCAATGTTGAAGACCTGCCCGCATACAGTCGCTAAAGGCGCATGGATCAAAGCATCGAGCCTTTCGCAGGTATCGTGCACATGAAGCCAGTCGCGCCTTGCCGAACCGTCGCCGTGCACGGTCAGCGGCTCGTTTTTGAGGGCGCTCGTAATAAAGCGGGGAATCACCTTTTCGAGGTGCTGCCTCGGTCCGTACTGGTTGAATGGACGCACGATCACGGCTGGGATCTGGTAGGTGGCCCAGTATGAATAGACCAACCTGTCAGCACCAGCCTTTGCGCTGGCATATGGAGACATCGGATTGAGAGGGTGCTCTTCGGTCATTGGCTCGGCGAGGGCGGTACCATAGACTTCCGAAGTTGATATATGGATGAATCTTTCCACGTGGTTCATATGCTTGAGCACAGCATTGGAAACTGTTTGAGTGCCGATAACGTCGGTCATGAAAAATTCTTTATTGTCGAAAATCGACCTTGCCACATGGGATTCCGCGGCGAAGTGGACCACGAAGTCGGATTTTCCGACGAGAGTATTCACAAGCTCATCATTTCTGACATTGCCGTACCAGAATTCCACACGTGGAGATTCTTTGAAGAGGGCGGGCAGATTATGCGGGTTACCGGCATAGGTGAGTGCATCGAGGATAATAATCCGGTCTTCGCTATACTTGTTTAACCAGTATTCGACGAAGTTGCTTCCGATGAATCCAGCCCCTCCCGTGACGAGGAGTTTTCTCATTAATGTGCTCCGCTGAAGGGAATAAACTTTGCCTTTTCCGGCAGAAGGTAGTGCATGAATTTTTGTTCGATTTCCGTGTTCCTCTTCGTGTAAGTCCTATCGGAGACGTTGAAATAAGTCCTTCCGGGGTCGCGGTTTTCCGGATACCCCATGACCACTTCTAGTCCATGATTCGGTACTTTTCCAACTCCGGCCAGAAAATCGTCGAGATATTTATTCATCCTGGCAAATTTGGTTTCTGTCGCTACATCTTCGAACTGCGGCCCCAGTTTATGGGTTATGTCCACCGCCGGTACGCCAGCATAGATTCTGTTTTCCAGCATATCATCAAGCACCACCGAACCCGCCATGGCCATACTCTTTTTATGGGCATGAATCGGTGCGACCACGCATTGTCCCGCTATCCACACATCATCTTCTATGATCATCGGGTTAGTGGAATTAAACCGGCACCCCTCAAGGGTATCGCCGAATTTTATATGAGTCCACAACTGAGTGTAAGCGGCAATGCAGACATTGTTGCCAATCGTTAACTCAGCTTCGGCGTTTAGGATAACATTCTGCCCTATCCAGCAGTTGTATCCTATGGTGATCGGAAAGGGGGCAAAGATAAAAGTGTGATTATGGATCTTTACATAATCGAGAATGGTTACTCGATTTCCTATTATTTTCACCTCTTCGCCAATATAGACATTGTCTCCGAATGTAAATGACTTTGGCTCATCACCGATGCCGAAAACCCTGACATTATTTTCTGCAGTGAAATTGATTCCGGTGGCTATTTCACTTTCTTTCACGCCGTAGCAGGGAAGACCTTTGCAAAATAACATGAAACCCTCTCTTCAGGTCCTTTTTTCTATGACATACAGCGGTCGGTGCTTCACGTCCATGTATATCCTGCCGGTATACTCACCCAGAATGCCGATTGCCAGCAACTGGACTCCGCCAAGAAACAGCATGCCGGTAACCAGACCGGCCCAACCCGCAGCGGCATCTCCCAGAAAAAGCCATTTCAAAACGAAATAAAATACCGGCGGAAAACTAAGTGAAGATACGATAAAACCCAGGCCGGAAGCAGCGCGCAGGGGCAAGTTCGAGAACGCTATGATGGTTTCAATTCCGAGCTTCATAAGCTTGGCTAGAGTGTACTGGGTCTGTCCCGCTCCTCTTTCCGGTCGGTCTACATCGATATAGTCGGACGAAAATCCCATCCAGTCAATCAGGCCGGGAATAAACCTTGCCTGCTCTCTCATCAGCACGACCTGACTGCAGACACGTCTGGTGATAATCCTGAACACGCCGACATCGGGACTTATATGAAATGAACTAAGCTTGTTGAAGACAGAGTAAAAAATTCTGCTGGAAAGCTTCTTTCCGGCGGAATCCGCGCGGGAGCGCCGCCTTGCGTAGACCACCTCAAAACCCTGCCTGCACCGTTCGAGCATTCTGGGAATCTCTTCGGGCCGGTCCTGCAGGTCGGCATCCATGAGAACGATGTAATCGCCTCTGGCATTGTCCAATGCCGCTGTTATTGCCACATGCTGCCCGAAATTCCTGGAAAACTTGATCCCCTTCACATTAGGATTTCTTCCGCAAATATCTTCGATCGTTTTCCAGGAACCATCCCTGCTCCCGTCGTCTACCAGCACGATCTCATAGCTGCCGGCGAGGCTCTGGAGAACGGTGCTAAGCCGGCGACATAATTCCGGTAAAATCTGTTCCTCGTTGTAGACGGCTAGGGCCGCGGAGATTTCGACCGTGTCGTCGCGACCGTTATTTTCCATGTTCGTGTTCACGAAAGCCCCGTAGTTTCAGGAATGTTTATAAACCATCAAATCGTCTATTATCCGGACAAGTTCGTAATCACTGAAAAGCTTCGCGGTCAGGAGTTCGAGCGCCGCAGGGTGCGGTTTGAGATAGCGCACGTCTACAGGCTTTACGATAAAGGCGGGCTCTCTGGCAAGTATTTCCGCAAGTTCCGACTCAACCGTGGCAGAGGGTCCGTGAAATGCCTTGACGAGGTACTCCCGACCGATATTGCTCGGGTGGGTGGCTATGGCTGCAAGCGGCTTGGTATTCTGGAGCCAGTGCACAATGTGCCCCTCCATGAAGTAGACAGGTGCATTGCCGGAATTTTCAGCTTTTAGGTATTCGTTGAGTTCGTAAGCAGGACCGAAGGTGAGGCTTTCCCCTGCTATGGCACGCGATGCCACCGGTCTGTATGCGTCAAGTACGGCCGATACCGGAGTGACCAGTAGCAGTGCGGCGGAAACGGCGACCAAGACCCCAATTCTGAAGCTCCGCAAATGATCGTAAGCAAAGGCCGCAATTAGAGCAATAAAAGGAAAAACCTGTACGAGATAATGCTCGTAGGCTTGACCGGTTCGTAGGATCGAGAGGCCTGTTGCCGCCAGGAAAAAAAGTAAGATCGAGAGGCGATGACGGGTCACGTCGGGAAAATTGCGCCACGATAGAGCCAAGTGAGTAAGGCCAAATACGAAAAAAGCGGCCAGGAAAACGTTTTGAGAGAGGTATTTGAAATCAGAGAAACGACCCAGATAAGTATAGAGCGCTTGATAAGCTCCGAGTTGGGATACCGAATAGCTTAAAGGCGCTCTATAAAGTGTAGTCACGATAAGCTCTGTGTTTCCTGTATAGAGGTAAGGCAGAAAAAAGAAGACGACAGGAGCGATCCCGCCCGCTGCGTAAGCCGCTGCGCCATTCAGCATTGAGGTGTTTGTTTTAATAAACCTTCCACACAAGACGAAGGGTACGCTCACAAGGGCAAAATAGATTAAGTTGAGGCGAATCAAGCAGGCGCACGAAATCAGCAATCCGGCAAAGAAGAAGTCGCGTGTTCGGAATTTTTCCTTCAGGAATAGAAATAGAGCCCCGGTGAGCGGCGCGATTGCAAGCGTCTCCGAAGTCGTACCTCCACCCGAGAGTGAGATGGTGCTATAGAGAATAAGCAGGAACGCTGCGATTGCTCCCGTGCGGGAATTTTTAAGTTTCTGTCCCGAAAGGTATACAAACCAGGCAGCCAGAAGCATGAAAAGTGCGCCACCCAGGCGGATGCCTGGAATTGATTTGCCGAATGCGATGATTGTGGCGGTGAAACAATATATGGAGAGGGGGGGCATGAAAGCCCAAAGCTTCACGTAGGGGAGATTACCGTCCAAAACATCTTGCCCCATCAAAATATAAGTGCTCTCGTCCGGATCTATCACGTCTGGAAAGAAAAATGGCAGCCGAACCAGGAGCGTTACTGCGGCGAGAATAAAAAAAACCTTCATTTCGTGCGAGAATCCTCCTGGATCGTGCTCCGCAAAATCCCTGCCCTAAACTGCTGTGGTTGAGAGAGTGCAAAAAAGGCGGCAATCTTACCAGCATTGGCCTTGGTTCGAGAAAAATCGGTCAACTGTGCCAAAAATATTGCAGTCTAACAAGACATAAATGAAGTATCGGGTCGATGGTGGAAGAAGCTTGGTAGGATCGATGAAAAATGTGCTGCCATGTCACTGGGTGCTGTAGTCGACGCTCCATGATTTATCGGGATCTCAGCTTGGAACATCGTCATTCCCGCCCAGAAGCGCTGCGGGAATAACGTTCAAGAGGTTCGTACCATCCAGTTTTGCTTAGCATTTTCGAAAAACTATTTAGGCAACAGGCCCTCTGTATCCAGCCACATCTGCAGGAAGTGGAGGCGCGACATAATGAAGGGCGGTCATTCCCATTGTATCAGAGCTGTATAGCGGGTTTTGCCTTGAGATCCCTGCTACTCCACCTGGTGGTGCCTGTTGCTCGAAGATCCGGTTTGACCGAGCAGGTAAATGAAAGCGGCATCGGCTAGAAGTGAACCTATAGTCTCGATGGATTTGCGAAAAGGTGTGTTCCTGACGTACTCCCACCGGGTGTCGCCCGTGAATTGCTCTGGCATTTTAAGGTTGTAGAGAACCGGCGGTTGCAGTCCACGAAAATTCGATGCATGTACCCTGAGCCAGGCATCGCCTGTAGGCATCACATCGGTCAGGTATTCTACCGCAACATGCCCGTTGTCAAAAATGCTGGTCGTAAGTTTTCGGCCTGCATCAAAATTGCCGATTGTCGCGTCCGGCATTACCTGGACAAGGTGCCAACCGGCTAGAACCAAATTCTTGCCCATCTGATTGATACTCGATGGGATCCCTTCAACAACATCGTTCAGGACAGCATCTTTGAGCTTCCCTGCAGAATATACCAGCCGTTCCGTGAAACCTTTAGGGGCTTCAGCCCTGTCAGGATGAAAAGCCCCGAAACTAAGCGCGCCTCCCATGTCTTTAAAGAAATCCCTGACGGCTCCCATAAAACCTCTCGTGGTTCCCTCGCGGATTTCATCGCCTTGACCCCTGTAGAGAAACTTAGACCCAAAAAAGATGTTTCCCGCAAAGTTTTTGATGTTTCCCGTGACGGCCGATATGGTCTTGCCCAATCTACCCCCAAACGTCTGCTGATCCGAGGAATTTTCAACGACCTTTTTCTCTTCGATATAGTAGTTGCGCCCGCCGGGATTGCGCAGAAGTTGGTCATCCTTGTACTTTTCGAAATCGCTGGGTTGAGGACGGCTGACAGAGGGATCCGGTGCAACACCTGCGGCGTCTCTATTAAGTGGGACCACATTCTGCATGTTCTGCTCATACGTAGCGGCAATTTTTGCCCCTTTGAGTTTGGGGGCTGCTATTGATTCAGGTGTTGGGATCGAGGCAGAATTGGCAGGAGGGGCAGAACAAAGCGGCTGTTGAGACTGCTCAATGGGTCGCGATTCGGACATGAGCTTTGGGCCGGGATTTTCCAGTGAGGCAGCCATCAGTGCTTTGTCAAAGCGCTGACCATCACCAGCGGGAGCCGTACCGGCAGCCCCGGAGGAAAGTTCAGGCAGGTCTGCATTGGAGACCGGGTTTAGCTTCATAGATCACTCAATTTTTAATTTTCGATCCGATTACGGAAATACTTAGAGAAATTTTAAGCAATCCCTGTGCCAGGGAGCAGGGGAGGAAAAACTAAACCAGATATTCGTGAATTTTAAGCTCGAACATGGCTAACCTGTCTGTCAACAAGATCACAATTCGGCTACAGCTATTGACATGGTCGATGCCGATAATGAGATTCGCTTGAAACCATTCCATTCTGATGTGATGCATTGTCTCTTTTTTGGAGCAGCCCAGCGCAAGGGAGGTCAAAGATGGGAGAACTGATTCACAGGTCGAGGATAACTATCACCAGGGAATCGGGTCCTACCCGCAAGGCGGTCATCGAAGGACTCGCCCAGCCGGTCTTCTATGGTGTTCACGGCGGGATAAAAGATTTCTACAAAGTCAATGTTGAAAAGGAGCATGCTGCCACTTTGGATCACATAGTCGGCGCGGTAGCCGGCTGAATGATGGGTACACTGGCCGCGGAGCTGGCCGGAAAAGGAATCAGGACCCACAAGGAAATATACAGGGCTGACGCCTCGGGTGATATCGAAAATGTGGGAGGCATTCTGAAGATTACAAAGATTGTTGTGGATTATTACCTTAAAGCGCCCGAAGAAAAACAGCCCCAGGCGCGGGAAGCTTTCGATGCGTATCTTCCCAAGTGTCCCGCGGCGCAAAGCGTCACAGGGTGTATCGAGTTAGACCACAATTTGAATATGGAAGCTCTTTAGCGACCGTTTTCCGTCAAAGAAGCGATTTCAGGTGGTATTCGAGCTGGTATTTTGGCAGGGCGCCAACGAGGCTGTTCACAACCCGACCATCTTTAAACAGCAAAATTACTGGAACGCTTTGTACCTGAAACTGAGCAGCTGTGGAGGGGTTCTTATCCAGTTCGATCTTCGCGAATTTGATGTAGCCGGAAAACTGCGAAGCGAGTTCGTCGAATATCGGCAAAAGGCGTCTACAGTGGCCGCACCAGGGTGCCCAGAAAAGCACGGCCGCGGGTCCGCGAAAGCCGAGGACTTCACTGGCAAAAGTCCGGTCAGATACCTCTACCGGGTGCTCGGTGAATCCGGCGGGGGGGGGGAGGGGCGTTCGACATTTGCCGCATACCGGCTGCCGACTCGTTCTGGAGGGCGGGATGCGATTTTTAGCACCGCAATTTGGGCAACGGACGATGAAGTTGTCTTGAACCATTGCTTACTAACCCCTTTTATTCTAAAATGCTCAGCTGGATGCGGTAATAATGTCTACGGGTAATCATGAAATCATTGTCGCGCAAGAAAATAGCCGATTCAGCCGCAGTTCTACTGCTCCTGCTCCCCGCACCCTCTCCCGAATTTTCCCGCTCTCTACATTATTTCTGTGTATTTTTCGGGATATAATTCAATCTCCTGCTGGAAATGAGGTACTAAATTGCCAAGAATTGATGATTACAAGGAATCGTTCCGTTTAGCTTCGCTCGAGTTGAAGAAAAAAGACCCGTTGAGCCTGGCAAAAAGCGCCGGGGTTGAAACTTCAATCGGCGAAACATCGAGCGAACTTATTGTTCCCTATCTTGGAGGCTCCTATCTGGTCGAGATTGGCGCGACGGTAGAGGTGCAAAGAAAAGATGAAGGGCCGGAAGTCTCCCTTCCCGATAAAATTCTGATCGTACATTACCTGCTTGGAGCATCTGGTCCGAAGCCGCGCGGAAAGTTGATTACCTTTCGGCAGGTTCGTGATGGAAAATTCTATTTTGAAGCTTTCCAGAAGCGTGCCCGGGACCCGTTTCTTTCTTTCTTCGGAGGCAATGGCCGACTTTTTCGTAAATGCGCTGAAATGATGGGTGCCACTCATATTGAAAGCGCCGATTTTGGGATGGAATTTCATGTTTTCCCACAGATATTCGTGCAACTGCTGCTGTGGGAAGGAGACGAGGAATTCCCGCCTGACGCGACCGTGCTGTTCGATGAAAGCATTCAACATCATCTGCCCGCGGAAGATATTGCCGTGCTGAGCGGTTCGCTAGTCTACCGCCTCATCGGTCTTGGCAGAAAAGTCCAATCCGGAGCCTAAACCGGGTTCGTAGATAGGGAGTTGCCAATTGAAAATAGCGATTAGCGGAAAAGGCGGGGTCGGAAAGACAACGTTATCGGCTTTTCTTGTGCGATGGTTTGCGGAATCGGGCAAAAGCGTACTGGCTATCGATGCCGATCCCGACGCAAACCTGGCGCATGCGTTAGGAATAGAGGGCGCATCGGCTCTTATGCCCATTTCGCAGATGAAGGAATTGATTGCCGAACGGACGGAAGCCGTTCCGGGCACCTATGGAGGATTTTTCAAACTCAATCCTAAAGTGGACGATCTGCCTGAGAGGCTTTCTGTAAGACAGGGTGAAAATATCCGGCTTATGGTGATGGGGGGAGTGAAAAAGGGCGGAACGGGATGTGTTTGTCCGGAGAGCGTACTGCTGAAAAACCTGGTTCAGCACCTGATACTGAGGCGGGATGAGGTCGTTATAATGGACATGGAAGCCGGTGTAGAGCACCTTGGGCGCGCGACTTCCAAATACGTCGATTGGCTCATTACCGTAGTTGAACCGGGACAGCGAAGCATCGAGACCGCTGCCAGGATAAAAGATCTTGGAAAAGACATCGGACTGACGCGGTTCGGTCTCGTGGGAAACAAGGTTCGAAATGAAGCGGATCGTGCCTTCTTGAGGAAGGTTCTGAGCGGTCAACTGATATTGGGATTTATTCCCTATGACGACCAGATCATCGAAGCCGATCTCAGGGCGGAGTTTGCCGGAAATGTGAACCCCCAGACAAAGATGGGCCTGGAAAAAATTATTAAAAACCTGCTGGAGGCATCACAGGCGGACGGGCTGTAGCCGCGGGAGGATGGACCGGTATGATAGACGTGCAGAACCAATCGGACCACCGCAATATTGGCATCGACAAAGTGGGAGTCAAGGACATTCGCTACCCTGTCACCGTCATGGACAGGAACAACGGCGTCCAACATACCGTGGCCTCGATCAATATGTACGTTAATCTGCCGCGTCATTTCAAGGGCGCGCACATGAGCCGGTTCATCGAAATTTTAAATGAATTTCACGGAAACCTCGACATCAGGGAGTTCTCGACTGTACTGCTGGCATTGCAGAAACATCTTCAGGCGGAATCCGCGCACATGGAGATGACATTTCCATATTTTATTCGAAAGCTCTCGCCGGTAACGGAAAGCGCTGGTCTGATGGAATACAGGTGCCGTGTTTCAGGTTCTCTTTCCGGCAAGGATGGCGCATATGATCTCGTGGTTGAGGTTAACGTTCCGATATCGACTGTCTGTCCATGCTCCAAGGAGATCAGCGACCACGGTGCTCACAACCAAAGGGGCCTTGTAAGGCTTGCCGTTCGATTCAAGCGTTTCATTTGGATCGAAGACCTGATCCATCTGGTTGAAAATGCAGCATCATGTGAAGTTTATTCGGTCCTCAAGAGGCCGGATGAGAAATACGTTACGGAAAGCGCTTACAATAACCCAAAATTCGTCGAAGATGTCGTAAGGGACATTGCCTATGAACTCAAGGGTGATCCCAACATCCGGTGGTTCATGGTTGATGTGGAAAATTTCGAATCCATTCACAATCACAGCGCCTACGCGTGTATCGAAAGAACGCAAAGCGTTCCGATCGGCTTTATGCCGATGGATCACTCTCCGCCAGGCAGGATAGAAAAGCTGCCCCGAAAAGTGATCTGACAGGCAAAAATACCTTCCTCGTTTACTTTTTTTCGCGTTCCTCCCGTTGCGCTCCAGTTCGGCAGTTTTATGCTATACTCGATCATAGGCATTGATCTGCTGAAAATGCTCCTCCGTGAGGAATCCTTCCGTGGCCGAGGTTAATACCTTCGAACAAATCTGCCGGGCAACGTCTGACCCCGCATTTTATCCACATCCTGTTTCTGGATTGGAGAGGCGGGACTCGCATATCTCAGCCGTATTTCTGACCGGTAAGTGGGTGTATAAGCTCAAAAAGCCCTTTAATTTCGGCTTCCTCGATTACACTCAACTAGATACCAGGCGAATAATGTGCGAGCGAGAGGTAGAGTTGAACCGCCGGCTCACAAGCGGCGTATACAAAGATGTTGTTGAAATCCGTGAAGTCGCGGGTGAGTACCACCTTGAAGGTTTTGGAAAGGTGGTGGAATATGCAGTCAAAATGCGGCAGCTGCCCGACAACCGTTCTCTTGCACGCATGATCCTGTCTGGTGATGTTCACTGGGAGGAGATGGTTCGGCTCGGGCAGCGGTTGGGAAATTTTTATGCTAAAAGCTGTCAATCCGCGGAGGTTGCCCGGTTCGGGCGAGCAGATGTTATCAAGTTTAATTTGGAGGAGAATTTCCGGCAGGTTCTGCCATTTACCGGCATGCTTGTGGAAAAAGAGCTGCTGGATTTTGTGGAAGAGGCAAGCCGAGGATTTTTCAGGGATTATTGGAGTCTTTTCGAGCGCAGGATAGCCGAAGGAAGAATCTGTGACGGTCATGGCGATCTCAGGGCTGAACACGTCTACTTTGTCGACCAAATCCAGATAATCGACTGCGTAGAGTTTAACGACAGGTTCAGGTACGGCGATGTTGCAGCAGACCTCGCATTCCTTCATATGGACATCGAACGGCTCGGCAGCCCTGAACTGAGTCTGCCCGTGATCTCCGCTTACATTGAAAGGACGCTTGACTTTGGTATATATACGCTCCTGGATTTTTATTCATGCTATCGATCGATTGTAAAAATGAAAGTCTCGTGCCTGACCTGGAGAGAACTCGATGATGGGGTTCGGCGGACTGAAATGAAGAGAAGGGTTTCAAAATACCTCGATCTTGCGCTCCGCTACGCTGTCCGCTTCAGCAGACCGACTATCTGGATTTTTTGCGGACTCCCCGGCACTGGCAAGTCAACATTTGCTGAAAAAGTGAAAGAAACCTTCGGCATCCCGCTTTTCCGCTCCGATGAAATTAGAATGGATCTTCCCGAATACCGCTCCCACTCCGGACCGGTACCCCTTGGTACGGGAATATACAAACCCGAGTTGAAGGGCAGGGTATATGCCCATCTACTCGCAATGGCTCAAGAGAAGCTGAAGCTGGGATGTTCGGTGATTCTCGATGCGACGTTTTCGAGCCGCAAATGGCGGGAAGAGGTAAAGAGACTCTCCGAAGACCTTGATGTAAACATTATTTTTTTCGAATGTACGAGCCGAGAAGACACCCTTGTAGAGCGCCTCGGGCGGAGAAGAACAAAGGATGAAAGCCTGTCCGATGCACGCCCGGAGCACCTGTCCGGTCTGATCGATGAATTTCAGATAATAAACGAACTCGATCCTGAGATTCACGCTCGCATCGACACGGAAAAAGGCAGCCCTGACGAGATTTTCAAGGAAATCCTGGCAAAATCATACGAAATGAGGCGTGTTCAGGTCGAGCGGGCAATGGAGAGGCTTTAGACGCGATCTCTTACTTTTCCATAGCCAGTCCAATCAACCTGTCCAAAAGATCGGGAAAGCCGATACCCACTGCCGCCGCGGCCTGCGGAAAAAGGCTCGTTGCGGTCATTCCTGGAATGGTATTGGTTTCCAGCACGAACAGTTCGTCTCCGGCAACGATCATGTCGGTCCTGCTGTAGCCCCTGCAATGGAGGGCATTATGGGCGCGTTTCGCATAATCCTGGGCCTTCATGGCAACCGCTGGAAGGATTCGGGCAGGGCAAACTTCCTTTGATGCGCCCGGTGTGTACTTGGCCTCGTAGTCAAAAAATTCATACGAGTCCCCCGGAATTATTTCTATGAGCGGCAGGGCCTGGAGGTTATCGTTGCCAAGTACTCCGGCTGTGATCTCTATTCCGGAGACATATCTTTCGACCAGGCAACGCTTGTCAAATTCCCAGGCTATTTTGAAGGCGTTCTCGACCTTTGCGGCGTCCTTTACTATGCTCAGGCCTATGCTCGACCCTTCGTGCTCGGGTTTCACCACCAGGGGAAGCCCAAGTTCGAGTATAATTTTTGAAATCGGAGGGTGGGAGCCTCTTTCCACTATCGTGTAAGGCGCGGTCTGTAGTCCGGCCTGGATATATAATTGCTTACTGAGAATCTTGTTCATCGCCAGGGCACTGCCGAGAACTCCGCTTCCCTGGTAAGGAATGCCTAGGGATTCGAGCATACCCTGGATGGTGCCGTCCTCGCCCATTCTCCCATGAAGGATGATCAGGGCGACGTCGATCTTCGAGGCATCATGCGCCAGAGAAGACAGATCGGTGGCCGGATCGTACCTCAAGATTTCATAGCGGTCCTTGTCGAGCGCCTGGTAAACCTGTGCACCGCTCTTAAGGGAAACTTCCCGTTCAGCCGATTTCCCTCCCGCCAACAACGCCACTGTCAATTTATTTGCATCAATCATGTTCCGGCCCAGCTCCTTCAGAATTATTAAGCTTCAGTCCCATGATCTCAGGTCCCTGTGGTTCGATGGCCAGGGGAGAGAAAATCTTTTCTTCAAGCGCGAGGTAGAGCTTGAGTTTTTCGAGCAGGCGTTCTCGGTGCAAGGGAGTTTTTGCGTATCGGGCGATAAGGTCATGATACCTCGCCTGAACCGATACGACCTGTTCGTGCATGACCCTTTTATCCGAGTAATTTACCAGGATGGATTCGGTGATAGGGCCGACGATCTGGGTACTATCAAGCAAAATGTGTTCGCGAACGATCCGCGCGACAGAGGGGGAAACCATTCCCGCCAGCATTTCTGCACCAACCTCAGCATGATCCTGACCGGTTGCAAGGGTGGGTTCTTTGCCGACATCGTGCAGCAGTGCGCCTGTTTGAATAAGGCCAAGGTCGAGATTTGAGCCGTTGCGGTTAAGCAACTCCCCCAAAAAAAGGGCCACTTTGGCAACCAGCATGCTGTGCCTGCGGATATGCCTCGGCATGTCGATCTTATTGAGGTATTCAAGGCACTGCTTACGCGAATGCATGTTTGTCACTATTGGATCTGTCCTTCTTTTAAATGAAGATTCGCTTCATCGGGTTCGGTCGGAGGCGGCTGACATGTGAGGAAAGAGGCAGAGGAGCGAACCATGCCGCAGATCCCTTATACAGTAAAAAGAGAGTCAAAGGAAGAGCGGCCCGAGCTTTATGAAGCCTTGTCAAGCAAGGGGATACATCCTAATTTGTTTGCTTCCTGTAGAACTTAACCCAGGGTTGCCTCTCGGTTTCCTTGAGATCCAGGAGGGCGGCTTTGAGGGCTTTGACAGCCAACTCGGCGCAGTGGCGCTCCTTTTGCGGCAGTGTCTCCAAAAAATCGACCAAATGCTGCGGAGTGATCGTCCACGCATTTGTAACCGTCTTGCCCTCTATCATTCCAATCATCGCGTTCGCGCATGCGACCGTGTAAATGCAGCCCTCGGTGTAGAAGGAGGCCGATCTGATGTCACCGTTTCGCGCCAGGAGAAATATTTCCAGGGTGTCGCCGCATTCCCTGCTGTATTTTCCGTAACCGTCCGGACGCTCTACTTTTTCGAATTTATCGGTTTTGAGCGCCATTTCCAGAAAGTTTTCCGAGTGATCACGGAAGAATTCTATCGCGTTTTGATCCATTCTTTACCTCTGCTGCTAGATGCAATGAGAGCGAGCCTTTGGGCTGCATGAAACCGACAGCAATGCTTCAGCCGGCCCGGCCGGATTTATAGTTATGTGTCTCAGATTTATGATCAGTGGGAAAATACCGATAACACATAAAATGTATCTCAATCAGAGTTTTTTTCAAAGTGTCCAAGTAGAAATCGTTGGGTTGAAATGAAAATTGGATACAAGAAAGGCTCGTCAACAGGAAGAACACCGGGCAGAGGTTTTCTGCTCGATTCATGGTTCTGGATTTCGGTGATCTTTTTCGGGCAGACCCTATGCTCGACAATCTTTTCAGTAGTGGTAAAAATTGATCCCGGCGAGATTTTTCTTCCAATTTTGGTTTTGTTCCTCGGAGGTGTTTTCTGCCTTGTTTTCTTTCGATTTGGTGCCTCCGGGCCAGGTTTTAAATGGCAATGGATTTTGCCGGCACCCGTGTACGGGACTTTTATATTTTTAATGTCGAGCAGGAGCTTTGCCGGTGTGGAAATGGGATTCGATACGAGCTATTTTCACCCGGTGGAATTCGCTACCCTTGGTTTGTTGCTTGGAAGGATCTGGTACTCGATAATCGAAAGGAAGGGGTTTTTAGCATTCTCGGTAAGAGTGCTTTTGGCCGGCGTTATCTTCGGGGGTGCCGACGAAATTCACCAGGCATTTGTGCCGGGCAGGACACCCGATTGGATGGACTTAATGTTTGATATTGCCGGTATTCTGATTTCGCTGCTTATCATAGCCACAGTGCGGGCTATCCGGGGGGGGCGGGCAGGGAGCCGGTTAAGTTGAGGACAAGCAACCCGAGCAGGTTTGCGTAAATCCCCGCTCCGACATCGTCCATCATGACCGCCAGTCCGCCCCCCAGCCTGTCCTGGAACAGGCGCAGCGGCCAGGGTTTCCATATGTCGAATAGGCGGAAGAGAGCGAACCCGGTGAGAATTGACCAAAACGTGAGCGGGTGGCCGATCATGGCTATGAGAAACCCGCAAAGCTCGTCAATTACGATTTCAGGGGCATCGATCTTCTCCAATTCGAGTTCGGCCCTGCCTGAAGAAACGATTCCGCAGGCAAGCACCGCCCCAGCAAAGAGGACCTGTAAGGGCATGCCAAGGTGGCCCACAAAAAGGAAGCATGGCAGTCCGGCCGCCAATGTTGCGACGGTACCCGGCGCAAATCTGGCCCTGCCGATGCCGAATATAGTGGCGGCTGAAACATGCAACGAGTATCTTTTGTCCATACAGACTTCCGGAAGGGTTGGCTGGATAGATGCCGTTAATGAAAAACTCGGGAGAAACCCTTATAATTTATCTATTTGAGGCTGCCAAGAGGTTTGGATGAACGAAAAGGCGAAATCGTACGGGCATTCGGCCGAATTTGAGGGAACCGAGGCTTTTCTCCGCCTGATAAATCCTGATGATTACCCAAAATTCGGCATCAATCCGGAAGACGTTCCGATGGGCACGTTTGCCGCGGAAGACCATCCTGGGTTTCTCCCCAGCCGTTTCGGCGGCAATGCATACGGGCTAGGCCTGGTCGAACGCGATGTGCTGACAAGGGCAGATACCGATTTTTTGGAGACGATCGACCTGGAAAGCCCGAAGGAACTTCGCAAGCATTCCCAGAAGCTCAACACGATATACCAGAAACTTGGACTGTTAATTCGGTTCAGTGCCAACGGGAAAAGATATTTCCTGATTCCGATTAACCTTGTGGCTCACTCCTTCCAGGTGGTGAAAACAAAAGCCGATCAGGTGGAAGCACTGATAAAGCGCCATTTAAGCGAGACCCACTCTGAGAGGGTCGATATAGGCCTTTTCGTATCTCCGCGCGATCTGATAATTCACGAACTCACCGCAAGATTTCCAAATCAGAGAATTCACGTCTTCGATTCTCTGGAAAAACTGCGCTCCTGGCGAATTCCGCTCGATATCATCGTACTGCCAAGGGAGCCTTTTAAATTCCTGCGTGAACAGCGCTTCCCGGGTCAATCGGGACGGGCGGTCAGGAAAAAGGATTTGGGAGGACTTGCCGCTTTTCTGGCCGCAAAATTTTTCGATCTGCTCGAGAAAGACGGCAGGTTGCACATCCTGGCCCATTCCCCTGCCCCCTACCATGATGAGGTCTGCCGCGTACTGTTCAAATCGGAAGATGAGCTGAAGCGGTTTTTGCTCTTTTCCCATACTTTCAAGACGAAAGGCAAATACCCAGTCAGGCAATCCGTTTTGGAACTCAATGTCCATGTCTCGGACCTTCACTATTACCTCAACAGGTTTGCCTTTTCGGAGCCCGAACTTAAAAGACTCCTTGACCAAAGAAGGCCCGAAGATCTCAGCATGGAGGCGATATCCGGCCTGCCTCACCTCGACATCCCTTTGGGGACTCCAGAGAAGAGTGACCCTGAGAGGGAATGGAGGAAGATGTTCGAGCCTTTCTTTGAGATTGAATCCCTGGAAAGTAAATCTCCGCAGGTTTGGGAGGACTACTGGAAAGAGCGGCTCGAAGCCGACCGGAAACTACCGGAGAGCCTTTTGGTGATGGTTGCGACTCGTCGGCAGCCCCCGGTTACGGTTGCCGATCTTGAAGAAGAAATAAGAGACTCCGGGACGCAAGGGTGTTCGCTTGCCCTAACTGCCGAGTACAGGAAGAATTTTGGGTTTGTCCTGAAGGTGTTGAACCTGCTTGGCGGGTTTCGCGACCGCAATGTGCCGGTTCTCTCCGATGCGGATCTTAGCCGGGTTGCCAATCCGTTTCGAACCAGGGGTGGAAATCTGCATGTAATCCTGCAACTGCTCGAACAGGTCCCAAAGCTCGAGAAAATCCGTCAGATCCTCAATCCGAACCAATGCGAGGGAGCGGACATATCAATTATCGAAAACATTGAAAAACTCTCGCTTCTCGGTTTTTCAGCGGCCGAGCTGAGAGAGATTCTGCTCATAATCGTCGGCCATACAACAATGAGCCGCATAGTTTTTGGGAAGATTCCCGCCAAGTCGCTAAAGCCGATAACCGACCGGGCTCACGATGAGGAGCGCGAAGAGATTATAGATCTTCTGAGGTTTTGCAGGCTTATGAGCATGGCCGAAATACTTGCCGCGGTTGGTGATGCCTTCATGCCCGAGCAGGCGGCGGAGCTTTTCAGGCTCTATGACGATGCCGTTGCCGTAACGGCAGATCCGGAAATGGACTGGGACAGGCTTGATGACCTGCGGATAAGCGCCGGTGGCGGTGTTCAGAACCGGGCGATTCGAAAGATTATGAAATTTTTTAACCTGTTCGAGTTCCTCAACACCTGGCAGGACTATTTGATTAAAGGACCCCTGCAAAAAGAGGTCATCTGCGACTACGATCCTAAAACTTTATCCCGGATGGAGGAGGCGCTGGAAATCGCGCGGGTTGCCGAGGAGTTCAAACAAATGTTTCTCGGCGACTACATTTTCGGACAGTCCTACTTCTTCAGACAATTGCTTGACACCGAGTTCCACGGCACCGGACCCATATTCAGGAAAATAGGGATAAGGGCAGGGTTGGTACTGCTTTGGATTGCCGTAAACACCTCCGATAAGAACATCATAGATTTTAACCCCATCTTCGCCGGAATTACGCCTGAAAACCATGCGCAGCGCCTCGAAAAGCTGAAGAAAGCCCTCCTTTCGATCCCGATTGACCGGCTTCACCCGAAATTCTTCAAAGAACTCAGGGATAATTTCGCAAAACGTCGGCCTGCCTTCATCTTTGATAGCGGTTTAAGGCTCATCCTCGATGCCGATGCACGTGCACTGGAAATCTCGTTTGTGGACGTTGAGGAAGATATCAGGAAAATTGATGGCCTGATGGAGGTATTCGAGTCGCGGAAGCTCAGGAATATATCCCTCGGGCACTTACGGGAGATGGAGCGGCGTTTTTCTGAGCTAATGAGCTTTCGGCAATACCTCGAGCGCGAGGGTTGCAATATACAATGCGGAGTGTTTGAATCGCTCGGGGGCATTGAGCGCAAGAGCCGTGAAATTTATGAAATCGAAGTGCGGCTCAAGATGATCGTGCGCAACCAGGTATTCATTCCCGAAGAAATCTTCGAGAGTTTAAGCCTTCTACACAAGCATTGTCCTGTTATCCTGGGATTCATCGTCCCGGAGCTTCGCGGAATGGGATTTCTCGGCGGCATTTCGCCGGACCCCGGAAGCGGGACGCTCGAAGATTATGTTATGCGGTGTCTTCAAAAATACCAGGCACTCGTAAATCGCGACAGAAATGCCTTTCAGGACAGGAATACTTTTTACAGGCTCGCGAAGCATGAATTCGGACCGCTTGCCGAAGAGGGCATCGGGGCAAGCCATCCACAGCTCGAAGCCCTTGAATTCTACATAGACAGGATACGTGAAAAACCTTCTCTACAACAGGCACTGACCTTTGCCTTGCTTTTCCAGGAGATCGGAAAGCTCGAAAAGTTCTCGGAGATCGATGAAAATTACTGGACCCACGGCAGGCAAGGCGCGGAAATCCTCAACAAGCTAGAAATCCTGAAAAAATATCACCTTGAGCAACAGGCCGAGGAACTCGCTATATTCCTGGTGCGCTACCATGGATTGCTTGGACATGTCATCCTGGGCGATGAACCCGTCACATCGCTTGAGCAGATCACCCGAGAAAACGATACTCACCTGCTTGATGCTTTTCTCGTGCATTCAGTGCTTGCTTCCGCCGCAGTCAAGGAAGGCGCGATGGTATCCGACCTCCTGGACAACTTCATTCACTACAGGTCGATTGCGCTCGAAGTCATAAAATCCAGTACTACCTGGGTAGGCTACCTGAAGGAGGTGCTTGAGGAAAAGGGCAGGGCGGTAATCAATGAATTCCAGTTCCGCTCCGGCGAGAAAAGCATGCTGCACGTCGAACAGGTTGATTTTTGCGGAATCGAGGAAGGCTATGCCGAAAACCACATCCTGTGGCAGGGACGCCAAAGCGCGGCCTTGGAGCGATTGCTGAAGCTGGCCGGCTCACTCTGGGTGGACTATGAGGACATCCAGATGTACCTGAGTGAAATTCCGGTTAATTTCATCTACCATAAGAAGAAGCTAAAAAGCGTCGGGCCTGCATCTTTCGAAAAGCAACTGGCACGAGGAGTGGAGCTTCTAAATATTGTATCATCGCTTACTCCGGAGGTTCGATCATACCTTTTCTACTGCCTTGATCAACTCGGCGGGCAAATGAGAATATACGATTTCCAGAAGCTACCCGACCATTTCGGTCTCGGCGAGAGCCTTAAACTCCTGATCATATCGCTCCAGTCGTTTCACCATCATTTTGGTGTGGCGAGAAAAGGCGGCCTTATAAGCTTTACGACCCTTGCCCGCGAATCCGGAAGCAGACAGGAGATTCTACGGAAAGCGCTCGGTGAATTGGATTTCCCGACCAGATGTTTCGAGGGACAAAAGATTATATTTACTCCGGATCATTTCGGGGAACTCAGGTTCGAGGCCGGAGCCAGGGAGCGGGCAATTAATGTGACCTATCGAGACACCATGCGTTTCGATTCCATGCTGCAGTCGCTCGACGAAATCTGGGATAATCAATCTCTCAATCAAACCTTCGAAAATAGTATGGCTGAAATAAGGAAAATAATGCCGGCGGGTGCAGAGGAACTGGAACGTGACCTGCTGAGTGTCTTCCGCGCGCAGCAGAAGAAAATCAACGACCGCGCTCTAAACGATTTCCAGCATAAACTTGGCGGTGCGGCAAGCATTCCGGAATTCGAAAGAGTTCGCCACGAAATTGATGAGCTAAAATCCAAATTCGCCTTCACCGAAGAGCAGTTATTTCTTCTCGACGAAATGTCGGAATTTAACCGCCTGAGGGTGCGTGAAGGTTTCCTGCAAACCGTTTACCGGGAGATCAGCAATATCAAATCGCGGGAGAGCCTCCTGGCATATTGGGACGTAGTCAAGAGAGAACTCTTCACCTACCGATCATTTATCGGAAAAGAATACGAGACCCTAATAGCAAAATTCATTGATGAACGATTGGAGAGTCCAAGGGCGCTTGTTGACGAGGACGGCAAAAGTCTTTGCTCATGACGCATCGACATGAAAAGCCGGGGATTGTGGATAGTTTCGAATAACAGCGACTTAACCGGGAATACCAGCCGACGGAGTACTCAATGCAATACAGCGAAGGCACCATAGGGCGCGTGTTTACCATCAGGCTCGAAACTGGTGACCGCCTGCCCGATTCAATCGAGGCGTTTTCACTAGAACACGGGGTTAGTCGTGCAATGGTCATTTACGTCGGCGGGGCAGGAGAAGGAAGCCGGGTGGTTGTCGGCCCCGAAGAAGGCCGAGGTGAAGAGATCGTACCCATTATCCACGCACTCTCGGGCGCTCAGGAAGTTCTGGGAGTCGGTACGATCTTCCCCGGAGAATCCGGAAACCCGATTCTTCACATGCACTCCGGAATCGGCCGCGAAGGAAAGGCAACCGTTGGCTGCGTTCGCGCGGGGGTAAACGTCTGGCTGGTGGGAGAGGTGATTATCCTGGAAATCCTTGGAGCGGGCGGGCAACGGGCCAGGGACGAATCGGGACTGGAGTTGCTTCAATTCAAAAAATAACAATCCATAGACTGTGCGCTATTGCTGCTTTGTTCCAGTGTATTTGGCATTTAGCCTAAAACCTTGGTGACTCCAATACGGTGGGGATAAGATGACCTCACCATCGACCAAAATTGACACTTCCATAGTTGTATTTGATTTGAGGGTGCAATTAAACGAGTGTGAATATATGCTTAATGACGAAATTGGCACTCCCCTTGAGGCAAAAAGACTTTTCAATCGAGCTGGAAGTGATTGTATTACATCAACAGAGTATAAATTCCCATTTGATGTCCATGTGCCGGTTATTGATGGTGTGCTCTCGGTATAAAAGGAATTGTCATCCTGGAATATATAGATGTCGCTATCTGAAAAAGTTCTAAAACTGTAGGATGAAGTCCTCAGGTCCTCCGTACCAACAACCGACCATTTGCCCAAAATCAGTTCATCACTAAGCAGTAAGAGATTAACTGCTGGTGAGTAGAATGAATACTGCAGCTTTGATGATCCATATCCTGCCAAGATTACTGAAGTAGTGGGTTTATTTGGGTCATCACTCGTTATTAGCAATGTATCGGCTACGGTACCCAAGGCGTCAGGTGTGAAAGTAACAGTAATATGAGCCGTTGCTTGAGGCGAAATTACGAAGGGTAGTGTGGCACTTGTTACCGAAAACCGGCCTGATGAAGTTAAAAATCCACTAATCTGAAGATTAACATCGCCATCGTTGGATAATGCCAGGGTTTTACTTTGTGGCTTCCCCACGAAGGAATTGAAATCAACTTTATCGGCGACTGAAAGCTCTTGCTGACCTAGTCCGTATCCGGATAGTGATATCGAAGCCTTCGGCTCGTTCGGATCATCGCTGGTAACGACAAGAATCCCGCTTTTGGAGCCCTGTGCCGCAGGCGTAAAAGTTATGTCTATTTGTTCACTGGAATGAGGATCGATCGATAATGGCAATGCAGGACTCGTTACCGTGAACTCATCACAAGATGAAGAAATGTCGCTGATCTGGAGAGTTTCGTCTCCTACATTCAGCATTTGGATAGTTTTGGTTTGGGGTGTACCGATCTGGGAGGAAAAGTTTACCTTTTCTGGTACGAACAAATCGGCAAGTCCCAGGCTGATGGCATTCAAAGAACCATCCTGCCCCGCAATATATAGGGTACTCTCCCCTAGAGAAAGATGCCCTCCAGCCTGGTAGGACCACTTTTGCAGATGATCGGTAAGGCTTATGCAATAAGTTACATTATCGGTTCTCACAAAAAGGTGTGAATCGGTGGCAATAATGGTTTCCTTCAGACTGCCTGAAGGGGGCTCCCATGCCCATAATTGAACTCCGGTATTTTGATTGTATGCTCCAAGGGCGCCGGAAGAAATGGCGTAAATGACCCCATTAGCGACAGTGGGCTGTCCGGAAAAAGAGGCTGTCTTCTGCCAACCTATGGTGTGTGAGGTCAGATCGAACTTGATGAGTCGTCCATTGTTGATCCCAAAAGCATCGTTCTCCCCTCCCAATACCGGGGCAAGGTTCATGCTCCAGCCATTCGACTTGAAGTTGGTGTCCAAAATCGAGTAAATCAATTTACCTGTCTGCCTATCCACAACATAAAGTCCCGGCTTATATTGGCCTACATACGTATAAGCATATTTGCCGTCAATAGCGGGAGTCCATTGGTCGCATTGTGGCAGGCTATAGAACCAGTCCTGTACCCCGCTGGTAGCGTCAAAAGCATACATTCCGCCAAAGGAACCGCCATCAACATAAACTTTTCCGCCATAAATGGTAGGGGAATAATACCGTTCCCACTGTGCCGAAAAGCTGCCCCTGAAGATGAGAGTTCCTGTCATGGCATCGTAGGCTCGTAGATATGGTTGGTTGCCGTTCAGGTCTTTGGCGGTTTGTATGTAGACATTGCCGCTATAAAAACTGGGTGGATTTACAGAATAGGTCCGTGGGTAGTTAATTGACCACTTTATATCACCCGAATCTGCATCGAGGACATATAAGTATTGATTATTGTCGAAATATCCAGACTCCGAGACAAAAACCAGACCCTGAGCCGCTGTTACAGGGTTAAGTGGAAGAGAAGAAAAGCTCTTCTTCCATCTAAGGGCAAAGCTGGCTGGATCGAGTGTCACCGGCAAGTAGCCCGTGTGGGCCGCATTGGCCTGATACATCGGCCATTGATCGCTTGCAATCGAATGGTTGGGAGAGAGAGAAGTCAATAATGCACTTATAAGGACGAGAAAGCCTATTCGACGCATCAAGTTCTCCATTAGGAATCTACGCCATTAAAAAGCCGTGGTTTTGCCGAATCTGTGCTTTAGCTAATATGATTTGAGCATGATGCTTCACTTGATGGGTATCTAGAAAACCACACATGATGTTAATTGTCAATCACAGTTACTCAAGGACTCTAGATGTATTTGTAATGGTGGGATAAGTCGATCTATTAAATGATTGTATTCATTTGCTGCAAGCGGTTGAAATTAGGACCTGGGTTTCTCCCAGCAGGCAAGCAGAAAAGCTCCGCTCTCCAATCTTTTAGCGGCGCCCTTGCTCTCTATAAGTTTTGCGGTTTCCGGATTGTCGTCTTTCTGGAAGTGAACTGCACTTCTTATCATGGCGGGAAAGGGTGAAAGGTCCGCCATTTCGGAAGGGGACCTGAACTTGGCGTGTTTGAATACGGGGTGTCCTTTTTGGGCCGAGGCTTTTCGCCGGGTTGCCCAGGGACTAAGGCTGTTAAGGGTTGCTACCGCGACTAGACCGCCGGGCCTTGTCACGCGGAAAAACTCATCGATAGTTGACCTGGCGTCTTCAAGAAATTCAATGGCCGTAATGGAAACTGTCTTATCAAATGAGCTGTCGAAAAAAGGGAGCGCCTGCATATCGGCCTGGATCGTGCTGAAAGGCTTTCCCGCAGCCTTTTGACCGGCTCGCCGCAGCATGGGAAGTGACAACTCCAACCCGGTTACAATCGATCCAGCGGCGAGAAGGTATGACGTAAAGACCCCTGTACCGCACCCAACGTCCAGGATATGCTCACCCTTGGCCGGGCGGAGCATTTCAATCAAAAGCCGGCCTTCATACTCCTTGACTAGACTTCCTATAGGGGTCTCGAACCACTGATCGTATTTTTCGGGCCACTCATCAAAAATTTCAGCCATTTTCCATCCCTCTACGCAGTGTAATTACTGTAACTTCCCCTCTGGTATTGAAGCGCACGGGTACACCGGATACCCCCACCCCCCCGCTGGTATAACCGCGCATATTGCCGTAGTTCCAATGTCCGGCGAACATATGCCGCGGAGCGCTGCTGTGGGTGAAAATCGGTCCGATGTGTGGAAACAGAATCTGTCCTCCATGGCTATGCCCGCAAATGTATAGTTTTGGAGAATACTCCAGGGCTTCCTTGTAGATTTCGTTCGAATGGGCAAAGAAAATCGAGAACTCGCCGGGAGGCACGTCACTGAAGGCATCGGCGAGGTTATGGCATTTAAAATAGTGAGGGTCATCGACTCCCACGAGCCATATACGCTTTCCGTTTCTTTCTATTGATTGCGCGTCGTTTATCAGGAAGTATATACCGTCTTCGCGCAGTGTTTCTACTATCTCGACGCAGTCATGATTTCCGAGGATTGCGAAGATGCCGTCACTGGTGTGGATCTCAGGCAAAAGCCGGCGGAGTTGATAAAGTGCTTCAGCAAAAGGACCGTAAGTCTCCATCCTGTAATCGCCGCCGAGTACACACACGTCTGATGGAATCTCGCGAATTACGTGCAGCACTCTATCGGTGAACCCTTCAATTCCGTCGAGGTGGAGATCGACCAGGAAAAGGATCTTGTAGCCATCGAAAGCAGACGGGAGATCGGGAAAATTGAAGACGATTTCCTTTACTTTAATTTCCAGGGCGTTCTTTACACCGCGTTCATAGATCCCAAGCATCTTAAAGGCCGATTTCATGAGTAGGTGGTAATAGAAAGCATCCTCGAAATTGACCAGGTAATGAAAGGGATTCGTGATTATCTGGCAGGAGAGTAGCTCGCGGATTCTTGTAATTGCGCGTACTTTGCGAGGGTAGGACTCGAAGGGTTTTTCCATTACCACATCGTTTAGGAAGATCGACCCCACGTAAGCACCCAGGCCGAAAACCAGGGCGCACCCAATAACATACGGAAGTGACAGCTCGAAATAGGGCGCCAGCAGCAGAAACGGAAACAGGCCCTCGGGCGCCTGGTCGATCCCAGGCACCACATCTCCGCTGATAAATGACATGCGTCTTTTTATAAAGCTCGAAAAAAGATCCCCCGCCATGCTCAAGGCGCCGGCGCCCAAACCGAGCCACCATGGAAAACCAAGGACAAGGGCGCCCGCCAGCCCGGTTGCAATACCCGCCAGAACTCCCCTGATGGTTTTATGATTGCCAAACAACGGCCGTCCATCAGGAAGTATGAACTCAGCGTCAAAAGGTCTGGCCCATTTGCGTTCAAAAAGAAGTGCGGCAAGCGGAGGGGCGAAATTAATGCACCAGAGCAGCAGTAGGAGTTTAGAAAACAGGATCATGATTTTTTCTCGGCCGTCAGTCCTCTAGGCCCGGTCCTTTGTTCCGGAGATTCTATTCTTTGTTCCACGGGATACTTGAGTATCAAAGTCACGAAGAATCCTATTACCGGAAGCACTCCAATGCATTTCATTGCAAAGGGCACTCCGAAATGGTCAGCTATCAGCCCGAGCAGTGTCACGCCTATTCCCCCTGCTCCTATCGCGAACCCGGCCACCAGGCCGGATGCTACTCCGAGGTTCTGGGGAAAGAGGTTCTGCCCCATTACTATAGTTACGGAGAAACTGGAGATTAGAATGACTCCAAAAAGAAATAATATGGATAATAGTGCCGGGCCCTGCAGGAGAAATATGAGAGGGAATAGCAGGGCACAGCAGAGCATGGTGAAGCCGAGCCAAAACCTGTGGCCCCATCGGTCGGCAAGGGGGGCGCCCGCAACTGTGCCTACCGCCCCGCCCAGCAGGAAGACGCTGACAAGCTGGCCGGCGAAGACAGGATTGCCTTTTAGATAGTTGATGTAATAGAAGGGAATGTAGGTCATCATTCCAACCTGAACCCAGGTCCTCATTACGATCACGCAAATGATCGTAAAAAGTGCGTGGTAGGCTTGCCTCGGTATGTTTGCCGGTCCGGAAACCGTTCCCTTTTTGCGGGATTCCGGATTAGCCAGTGATCCATGAAGAAAGATGATGGTTACAAAAAATACGAGCGCGGGCAATGCCATAAAATAAAGGGATGAAAATCCGAGATAGTTCACGATCGAGAGGGCGGCAATAGGCCCCAGGGCCATCCCAATATTCCCGCCTACCGTGAATACTGACATGCCCGTCGCCATTTTTTCGCCTGTGAAAAAGCGCGCGGTCTTGAAGCCCTCGGGATGATAGCTTGCGACGCCCAGGCCGCTTATCATTACCAGGAGCAATACAATTGCGAAATTTGAGGTCAATGGCAGAAGGCTGAAACCAGCCCCGGCCAGAATGGCGCCCATCGGGAGAAGAAAGGCTTTCTCCTTTTTGTCCGAGAGCAGCCCGAAAATCGGCTGAATAATTGAGGATGTGAGATTCGCCATTATCAGAACGACGCCGGCGAGGGTATAAGAAAGATTAAGATTATCTTTTATGAAGGGCAAAATTGCGGGCAGGGCCGACTGGTAGAGGTCTACCACCATGTGTCCGCTGGACAGCAGCAAGAGGACTTTGAGATTGAATCTTCGTGCCATTATGGGTATCCAAAATGATCGTATAATCAATTGTCGCAAAGATCGCGTCCCGTTCAGCCGGCGCTGGGCGAAGGGTATAGAGCTAACCCGATTCGGCCGGGAGTTCAACAGTTATCCGCGCCTCTTCGGACGGGAGATCCACAAATGAGCCTTCCTGTCGGCCACAAAACCTACATGGGAATCCTGCTGGTTGGCGTCGCAATCTTCTCGATGCTGCTCTGGAGATCTTATGTTGGCGTGTTGCCGCTCCGCTCTGATTCCCCCGCCCCGGTTGCTGTTGAAGTGGCAGGAGAGGTCCCCGCTCCTGGAATATACCTCCTCGACCGTGAGCGGGCCGTGGTTTCGAATGCCCTTTTAGCCGCGGGCTGGAATGGCATTGCCGCGGATGGTGCGCGCAAGCTTGAACCGGGGGAATCGTTGGTGGTGGCGAAAACGGAAGATTCTTTTCAGGTGATTTCGGGAAGGATGAAGGCTTCCTCCCGGTTGGCCCTGGGCTTGAAGATAGACCTTAATTCGGCGTCTGTGGAAGACCTCATGCTCGTTCCGCGGATGAGCTTCGAATTTGCGGCAGCCATTGCGAAGAGTCGTATCGAGAAGCCGTGGGAAAATGTAGAAGATCTTGCCAAAATCCACGGAATAGGTCCAAAAACGGTTCTAAAATTCGAAGATTACCTGGAAGTCTCACCATGGGGACACAAATGAAAGCCCGTGGTGGAGCATCCATTGAGGGGCCTGAACCTGACAGCGGCAATATAAAGACTTCCGCCTGGGCTCCTCTTCGCAATCCGGCATTCAGGGGGTTATGGCTGGCAAATGTGGTGTCGAATGTAGGGTCGTGGATGCAAAATACGGCCATGTCATGGCTGATGACGGTCATGGCTCCGACTGCCGTAATGGTATCTCTCGTTCAGGTCGCCGCAAGCTTGCCAATATTCCTTCTAGCTTTGCCGGCCGGAGCCATAGCAGACGTGCTGGACCGTCGCAGAATAATTATTTTCACCCAGACCTGGATGCTTATCGCCGCAGCCGCTCTCGGAGTGCTCACCCTTTTGGGCCTGACTACACCATGGACACTGCTCCTGCTTGTACTTGCCCTTGGGATTGGAACGGCGCTAAACGCTCCCGCCTGGCAGGCAATCGTTCCGGAATTAGTTACACGAGAACAAATACAGCCGGCAGTCGCGCTAAACAGCGCGGGGTTCAACCTGGCCCGCGCAATCGGCCCCGCGCTTGGCGGAATTGTGCTGGTGGCATTCGGAGCCGGAGTGACATTCCTGATAAATGCGGCTTCGTTCCTGGGAGTAATAATCGTCCTCTCCGGGTGGAAGCGCCCACCCGTCGAGAGCGCCCTGCCGGCTGAACGCATTTTTGCGGCCATGCGCACGGGAATCCGTTTTGTCAGGTACTCACCGGCACTTCAGGCGGTTTTCATTCGTGCCCTCGCTTTCATATTCTTTGCCAGTTCTCTTATGGCCCTGCTTCCTCTTTTTGCCAGGGATCACCTTCGGGCCGGACCGAGCGGATACGGACTGCTGCTGGGATTTTTCGGGGCTGGGGCCGTTGCCGGGGCTGCCGTGCTCCCGATGGTCAGGCGTAAAATATCTCTTAATGCACTGGCAACGTTCACCAATCTGATTTTTGCGGCTTCGCTGATTTCTTTTGCGATGTTCCCCATCTTTGTGGTGGATTCCATTGCGATGCTTCTGTGCGGTGCTGCCTGGCTAGCTCTCCTGTCGAACTTCAACAGTTCGGTGCAGTCGATAGCCCCCGCGTGGGTTCGTGGAAGGTGCCTTGCCGTTTATATGCTGATCTTTTTTGGCGGTATGTCGGTAAGTAGTTTCATCTGGGGAGCGGTTGCAAATCATTTGGGAATTCCGGCTGCATTCCATATATCGGCTTTTGGACTGGTCGCGGGACTAGCCGCTACGTACCGCTTGAGGCTTATCTCGGGAGAGCGGCTGGACCTGACGCCGTCGCTCCACTGGCCTGTTCCAGCTCTTACGTTGGACCCTCATCCGAAAGACGGTCCGGTCATGGTGGAAATCCAATACAGGGTTGACCCGGATGACTGGCAAGAATTCGGAATAGCGCTTAGTAAGTTGAGGCGGGCTCGCCTTCGGGGGGGCGCTTTCCGGTGGGCATTGTTCGTAGATCTGGAGCACCCTGAAATATATAAGGAAACGTTCTTCGTCGAATCATGGCTCGAACACCTGCGACAGCACGAGCGCCAGACAGTTACAGATCGGGAAATTGAGAGAAAGGCATACTCCTTTAACAAGGACAGGGGGCGCCCTAAAGTTACCCACCTGCTTGCAAAGGCGCTGCCGGAGAAATAGCGCTACGGCCGATTATGCAATTCTTCCTCTCTTGAAATCATGAAGCCGGCTGAATTCATTAAAACGGGAGCCGATTATATTTTTACCAGGTTGCTCAACCGCCTGAGGATGTGTTTAATTCGGCGGGAAATGGAAGATTTTTGTTTTTGTGGGGTGCGTTTCCTGAGATGGTCGGCGGTCCAGCTTGGAAAGACTCCCATTCGTACTATTTCTGAAACGAATGAAGCATAACTGTAGTTCCAATGAGTCCTATCTTTTTGGGAAACCGTGCCGCCGCCGTGGCGGGAAACTCCGGCTATGAGCAGCGGGACGTTCATTACGGTTGCCGAAGAGCTTGCGATCAGAAAAAGCGCGTAATCTTCGCAGTAATCTCCCGTAAGGGTGAACCTAGAACAGATATCTTTAAGCAAGGCCGAGGGATAAATAACGGAGCAAAAGGGTATCGGATTTTCTCCAAGGACGCATTCCTGGTAATCATCAGATTTGTAGATGCCGGATTTTCTGGATTTTAGCGGAAATGTTTCTTCGCCGGACCATTCCTCGTCAAAAATCGCCGAATCACCAACGAAGACAGTTTTTGGTGACAAGAAGGGCGGCAAGTACTGTAATGATTCCGGGTAGACGAAATCGTCGTCATCGACAAACCATATGAATGAGTCTTCCTCTACAAGATCAACAGCGCTCCTGACCGCGCAAACCCTTGGATATCCGTGGATGGATGGGTTTTCGCGGGAGATAACGAATTCCATCTCGGGATACTCCGCCAATACCCACTCTGTGCCGCAACTGGATTGCCCCAGGTTGTTTGCCGCCAGCACGACTTTGAGGTCAAGCATATCCTGGCTGAAAGAGCGCGCCATCCGGATCGTGTCAAGAAGCCTTCTAAGCTGGTTAGGCCTCTCAAGCCGGGTTCTCGCAACTATGTTCAAGACGGGTTTGGGCTTTGAGCTGTAGAGATCTCTTACTACCGAGGCAACATGTGAATAATAATCCAGGCGGGTATCGCTGCTGTTTTTTTTCAGATGATCGACGCTGTTGTCCAGCTTTATCGTACCGTAAACGGTATCGATGGATTTATTCAGGAAGGTAGACGACCAGTATTTTCTGAATTTGGATTTCCGCGATTCTGTCTTATAGGAGTATTCATCCACGTCTGTCTGGTCAAATACGTACAAGGCGGAATCCACGGCCGAAACAAGGTTCTGCCTGTAGCCTTCCATAACCAGCACTAGTCCTGGGATGGATAATCCGCTCAATCCGTAGGGGATTCTTACCGAGTGCTCTCTTAGATTCCGGATATTCAAAAGAAGCGTGTTGCCGTCAAGGGCTGTTGCCAGCCGTGGTTTTCCCGAACACGATGGGATGATTTTGCAGAATCGGGTTTGTAAATATTCAATCTTGCGGTGAGATATGAACTCGATTCCGCAATTTCCCACAATTCCCCATCGTGCCGGGCCGAATTCCTCGTTTGCCGACTCAATAGCGGAATCGATCGCCGATCCGATCCCTATAGGCCAAAAGACTTTGCCCCTGCTCACCAGCGCGTATTCGCTCGTACAATTCTCGATAATCGAATTGATGAGTTTGCAGTAGTCCCCGCCGCGTACCACTTCTATTGGGCCAAAACCGTACTTCTCACCGGATTCGAGCGCCGCCGATTTGAGTTTTCCGCTGTAGACAAACCTGTATAAGGAAACCTTGTATTTTGGACCCATTACTAAAATCTTTCGCGGTGGTACAGGTTAAAGCCCGTTATCTTTACCTTGTCCGAGAGGTTGCGGCCGATTTTTCCAACGATAAGCGGTGGCCGAGGGGGGAGATTCCCCTTCATCTCCTCGTAAGACCTCATCACTTCCTGTTTGAAGTTGGCAGGGTATGACCTGCGCAGGAATTTAGCGATAGCTTTCTTTTCGGCTTTATTCCCCCAGAATTTGTAGGAAAGATAGATGAAGTTTCGTGCGGTCCAGAAATTCTCCAGGTAATATCTGTTGGCTTTGTATTCGAAGTACGTCCCGGTGAAGTGGTATCCAACCGCTTTTGAGCAGTGGATCACTTTAAATCCGTTTAGCCACGCCCTCCAGGAAAGATCGACGTCTTCGCAATACATCCAGAAGTTTTCATCAAAGCCTCCTGCCTGCGTGAAAAAGCCGGAATCTATTAAGAGGAAAAACCCGCTCGCCCATGGAGTATATCCGGTGGATTCATCAAATTCCTTGGGATGTTCGAATGGCTGTTGCCTTGCCTCTACAAGTGCTGCGTCGGCATTGGCGGCTCGGGTGCGGATGAGTTCGGAAATGCATGACTGGTGGCAATAAACGTCAGGATTGGCAATTATGAAGAAGCCTTTAGGTTCTACTTTGGAATATGCGAAGTTATGGGCCTCGCCGAAGCCACAGGCGACACCCTTGTTCAACTCCTCTATCCTGAGATTTCCCACCCGGGCAGGCCCGTCATAGATCTTGCCCACACCGGTATAGTTAACAATGTACAGGCATATCTCAGGGGCCATCTTCTGGTTGCAGAGGGATGGGATTAACCATGCACGGAGCTTTTCAACTTCTTTGGAGGAAGCGGAACAGAAAATATTTATTGTTTCACTCACGAATTCCTCGAATTTAAAATCGGAGAATTTGGTTCTGGCAAGGGTTTCCCGAAATTGCCGGCCGCATCGACCGAGGGTCTCCCAATGGTTCATCAAAGGGCGTAGAGCTTAGCATACTTCTTGTCCAGGTAATCGATCAAGTACTTGGGATTCAATTCCTCTCCGGTTAACTCCTTTACAATCGCACGCGGGAGATAGCGGCTCCCCTGTGAGTAGATATTTTCTTGAAACCAGTTCAAAAATGGGCCGAAATGGCCTGCTTCAAAGAACGTTTCAGGATCGCCGATATCCTCTGCCGCTTTTGCATGGAATTGGGCCGCGTAGATCATGCCGAGGGCATAGCTTGGAAAATAGCCAAAAGCGCCGCCCGACCAGTGCACGTCCTGCATTACTCCCTGTGCATAATCGGGAGGTGTTATGCCGAGGTATTTTTCCATCTTCTCATTCCATGCGTCGGGCAGATCCTCGACTTCGATTTCACGCCCGATGAGGGCCCTTTCCAGTTCGAATCGCAGTATCACGTGAAGGCAATAGGTGACTTCGTCTGCCTCGGTGCGGATGAAGCCGGGTTGAACACGATTTATTGCAAAGTGAAACTCGCTCCGCGGCACTGACTGCAACCAGGGGAAATAGTTTTGGATCATCGGGTAAAACATTTTCCAGAACCCCTCTGAGCGCGCTATCATATTTTCCCACATCAGTGATTGAGACTCGTGTATTGCCATTGAAACGGCGCTGCCGCGCGGTAGGCCCCAGTGCTCGGGGGGAAGCCCCTGTTCATAGAGTGCGTGACCGGTTTCATGGATTGCGCTGAAGAGTGCTTCGGCAAAGCAGTCTTTCTTGTACCGGGTGGTAATCCGGACGTCACCTGTTCCTATTGCCGAAGTAAATGGGTGAGAAGAGTGGTCAATCTGACCCGAACCGAGGTCATACCCTACACGTTTGGTGATCTGGCGAATCAGCTCTTTCTGCTTCCAAATCGGTGAATCCCCATACAAAATCTCCACCTTGGGCTGGAAAGCGCTCTCGCAAATTTCATTTGTAAGATCGCTCAGCGGTTTTACCATTCTGCTTAGGATGGCCGCTATACTCTCCGCGGTTTCTCCCGGCTCGAACTGATCGATCAGGCTGTCATAAGCAACGTTTGTAGTGGCCAGGCGTCCTGCTTCCTCGCGCTTTAATTCGACTATAGATCCAAGATGAGGTGCAAAAGCCTGCCAATCATTAGCCTGTTTTGCCGACTGCCAGGCCATTTCGCATTCGGATGACACTCTGGCTATTTCAACGGCAAGCGACTCGGGGATCTTCTTTGCGCGTTCGTAAGCTCTTCTCCACTCGCGCACATTAACGGCCGTATCCGAGAACCTGTTGCGAACCAGGCTCGACCCTTCGACTTCTCCAAGCATTTCACCTATTTTAGGATCTGTTGTTCTCCCGCTGAGAAGGGCTGCAAGAGTGGCGAATTGGGCCGCACGATTGGAATGACCCCCCTTTGGCAGGTGGGTACGCTGGTCCCATCCGAGGAGTTCTCTTATGGAATCATACCTCGCGTTCAGCCTGTGGTGCTCGACAAGCCATTGATATGCTTTCCCTGGCCTCATTATCCCCCCTGATTACTCTCACGCGAGCACGAAACGAGGTGCACCTTACTCGAAGAATCGAGGCCCGGTGCGGTCTCGGAAGCAGGGCAGCCACGACAGCCTTTCTTGACTTTTTGCCCCACGTTCTTAGATTCCACCTACTTCAGACGGCTCCCGGACAGCCAAAATCCAGCGATTACCCGTTGTTACCAGTGGCAGCCGGTCGCAAGCCGCGGGAGAGAATATTACACTAAACGCTGGGCGATGCGAACAATATGCTAGTCTGTCGTCAGTCACTGCGCCGATTTTGACCTCTTTCCGAGGGGTTTGAATGGAATCCCTGCCTCAAAGCACGGCCCAATTGATGTCGCCGTGGAATCCAGGTGTTTTTGCCCTGGCGGTATACACGTGCGCGGTGATCGTGATGATTGCGCTTCTTCTTTATATCACCGGCCACCTTGGCCCAAGGCGGGAAAATCCAATTGAGGAAAGCCCATACGAGAGCGGGATACCTCCTACCGGGTCGGCGCGGTTCCTTTATCCCGTTCCGTTCTACCTAGTTGCAACCTTCTTCCTGGTGTTTGATGTCGAGGCTGTCTACATCTTCTCATGGGCGGTCGCGTTCAGGATCCTGAGTTGGATCGGATGGCTCCAAATGAGCTTTTTCATAATCGTACTTTTTCTCAGCCTTATATACGTATGGAAAAAAGGAGGGCTTGATTGGGGACCCGAGGGCGGCGTCGGGACGAGGACTCGCAAACCCGGACTCTAGACAGGCTTGACCAGGTATTTAACTGGGCTCACGAAAACAGCCTCTGGCCGTTGTTTTTCGGATTATCTTGCTGTTTTATCGAAGAGGCCGCCACTCTTACCGCCCGCTACGATATGGCCCGGTTCGGGGCCGAAGTGATGCGCGGCTCTCCCAGACAATCCGATCTTCTCATAGTATCCGGCACGGTATTCAAGAAAATGGCCCCTGTGGTCTTCAGGCTTTATGAGCAGATGGCCGACCCGAAGTGGGTTATTTCGATGGGTTCGTGCGCGAATTCCGGTGGAATGTATGATGTCTATAGTGTCGTTCAGGGCGTTGACCAGATAATTCCGGTGGACGTCTATATTCCGGGTTGTCCACCTCGCCCCGAGGCTCTACTTGAGGGAATCCTTCTGTTACAGAAAAAGATAGCGGCCCGCGAGCGCCCCGCATCACCCGTCCTTCGAAGGGAGGGAGGCACCGAGGGTAGTGTCGGACCGATACTCATTGACGGCTTAAGTAAAAGCAGGGATACGAGAGGGCCTGGCTACGAAGGAGTGCCAAAAAGGGGAACATCAATCACTCCGCCGCTGTTCCCCGGGAGTCGCTCAGACCTGATGTGGGTGCCTCCGGCGCCAAGAATCAGGCTAAGTGACGCTGATCGATCACTCCTATCCGCTGTTGCCGAGAGATTCGGCGATGCTGTCCGCCAGATTCCGCAGACGACCGATATGCCGACATTGGCGGTCGATGCTGGCAGCATTAGAGATGTCCTTTCATATCTCAAAAATGAGTCGAAACCTGCCTTTGAGCGCCTGGACGATCTTACCGCAGTAGATGAATCGGCCAGGCGCCGCAGGCATCCCGAGTGCATAGAAGGCCCGATATGTAATCGAGAGGTCGGCTTTTCCGATTTCACGATGGTCTACCATCTGCTCTCATATAATTCCGCCAGGCGATTGAGGATAAAAACGGCGCTCCGGGGAGAAAAGCCATCGGTCCCAAGCATCACCGGCATCTGGCCGTCTGCCAATTGGTACGAGCGGGAAGTCTACGACATGTTCGGCATAGGATTCGAGGGTCACCCGGACCTTAGGCGCATCCTTATGCCGCCGGACTGGGAAGGGCATCCGCTGCTCAAAAGCTATCCCTACCGGGCAACGGAAATGGCGCCTTACACACGATTCGATGCCGAAGCTCACCGCTCTTTGGATGCGAAATATCTAGTGGAGGGTGCCGAGCGCAAAGACACTATTCTTCTCAACTACGGCCCCCAGCATCTCGGGACGCACGGGGTGATTCGATTTGTACTTGCACTGCGTGGCGAACTCATAACCGATGTGGGGACCGACATAGGCTACCATCATCGCGCGGCCGAAAAGACAGGCGAGCGCCAGTCCTGGCACCAGTATATACCTTATACCGACCGGGTCGATTATATGAACGGGGTCGGGAACAATCTCGCATATCTCAATTCTGTCGAGACTCTTGCGGGCATAAAAGTCCCCGACCGGGCAAAGTATATTCGGGTAATGCTGGCGGAATTTTTCAGAATAAACAGCCACCTTATATGGGTGGGGACCTTTCTGCACGATATCGGGATGATGAGCCTCAATTTTTACGCGTTCCGCGAGCGCGAGCAGATAATGGATATCATAGAGATGATAACGGGCGGAAGGCTGCACCCTTCGTGGTTTCGCATAGGTGGTGTAGCTGCCGACCTGCCGAATGGCTGGAAAGGGGCGGTCGAAGCTTTTACGAGTGTTTTCGCCGCCCGGATTCGCGAGTATGAAAAGCTGGTTAACCGGAATCCCATAGTAAAGGCGAGGACGGTTGGAATTGGCCCTCTTACGTCGAGGGAGGCAATCGATTGGGGCGTTACCGGCCCCAACCTCAGGGCAAGCGGCGTCGAGTGGGACCTGCGCAGGAAGACGCCCTATTCGGCGTATGAATCCTTTGATTTCGATGTTCCGGTGCAGAGCGCCGGTGACTGCTACGCCAGATACCTGGTCAGGGTGGAGGAGATGCGCCAGAGTCTTCGAATAATCGAGCAGGCCGCGCGGAACATGCCCCCCGGAAGACACATAACCGATGAATACCGCTATACCCTGCCGGACAAGAAAGATACGCTAAACGATATAGATAGCCTGATCCATCATTTCATAAACGTGACTCGGGGGCCGAAGATGCCTGTGGGAGAAGCCTACGCGGCTGCCGAGGTTTCACGCGGTGAGCAGGGATATTACCTGGTAAGCGACGGAATGAATTTTCCATATCGGCTGCGGATTCGCGGCCCTGATTTCGCCAATTTGCAGGTGCTCCCGCGCACTGCCATTGGACGATCAATTTCGGATTTCCAGGCAGTTCTGGGCTCGATGGACTACATCATGCCGGACTGCGACCGCTGAATTAAATAACCGGATATTATGCGTATGCTTTCGGAAGAATTGAAGCAGGAACTGAGAAAAATGATAGCCGATGCCGAGTCGTCGCGCGAAAAGGCGGTGGACGTTATGCTGGACATCCAGGAACACCACCTCTGGATGAGCGACGAGGCCATGGAAGAGGCAGCGGAACTGCTCGGGATGAGCCCGCTGGAACTCGACGAGCTTGCCACTTTCTATGATTTTATCTACCGAAGCCCGGTCGGAAAATACGTCATCCATGTGTGCGACAGCGCCATGTGCTGGCTGGAAGGCCACCAGCGTGTAATGGACCATATAAGCACCAGCTTCAACGTACCAATTGGAGGGACCAGCCCCGATGGCCTGTTCACGCTTCTTCCGGTCTGCTGCATCGGATACTGCGACCGTGCGCCCGCCATGGTCATAAACAGGAGGGTTTACGGCAAGCTTACCCCTGAAAAGATAGACAGGATACTGGGAAGGCTTGCCCGCGATAACGAATTCCATCCCCCGGAGTGATCCCATGGCTCAACCGCTGGTACTTTTTAAAAACCGCCATCCGAATCGGGTTGCCACGCTCGATGAATACAGACAAAGCGGTGGCTATGCGGCGCTTGAAAGATTTATCGGCGGAAAAATCGACCCCGGCGAAGTGGTCAGGCTTATTGATGAATCTGGTCTGCGCGGACGCGGAGGGGCCGGTTTTCCCGCCGGCAAAAAATGGGAGGCGGTGCCAAAGAACGCGCCTTTTCCCCGCTATCTCGTAGCCAATGCCGATGAAATGGAGCCCGGAACCTTCAAGGACCGGATACTGCTTCACACCGATCCGCACTGCGTTATCGAAGGCATGATCCTTGCCGGTTACGCTTTCTCGGCAACAAAAGGCTTTTTCTTTATAAGGCCCTCATACGACAGCAGCGCCGCTATAATGGAGCGAGAGCTGGAAATTGCGCGGCAATCCGGCTTTCTCGGAAAAAGCATCCTCGGTTCTGGATATTCATTTGACATCGTCGTGCACCGAAGTGGCGGACGCTACATCTGCGGTGAGGCAACAGCCCTTCTAAACGCGATCATGGGCAAGCGTCCCAACCCCATCAAGCCACCGCCTTATCCGACCGAAAAGGGACTATGGGACAGGCCGACTGTCGTTAACAATGTGGAGACACTTGCCTGCGTTCCGCACATCCTACGAAATGGTCCTCAGTGGTTCAAAGATCTCTCGCTTACATCTAAAGGCGCTGGGACAAAGCTTTTCTGTGTCAGCGGAAAAGTTAATTCCCCGGGGGCTGAGGAACTTCCTATGGGCACTCCGCTAAGAGAGATTATCGAGAAGCACTTCGGCGGCATGCTACCCGGCTCGGAGTTCAAGGCATGTCTTCCTGGCGGGGCATCAACTCGGTTTCTCACAAGTGAGCACTACGACGTGCCGATGGATTTCGATGATCTCAAGGCTATCGGCAACAGGCTCGGGACTGCTGCGATAATGATCTTTGACCAGAAAACATGCCTCGTTGCAACTACACATAATCTCATGAAATTCTTCGCGCGTGAATCGTGCGGCTGGTGTACACCCTGCCGCGAGGGGCTGCCCTACATGCGCGAACTGCTCTGGCTGATCGAGAACGGGGAAGGCAAAGAGGAATATATCGATACGCTCCGGTCAATGTGCAAACAGGTGTGGAATTCCTACTGCGCACTGGCCCCCGGCGCTGCCGAACCGGTGGCGAGTCTTCTCGAATTCTTTGAAGATGAAGTGCGGGAACATATCAGGCTGAAAGGATGCCCGTTCAATGCCAAGGCTGGTAATTGACGATCTCGAAATAGAGGTCCCGAAGGGGACCAAGGTAATCGATGCGGCTGAGCGGCTCGGCATTATGATTCCGCGTTTCTGTTATCATGAAGCGCTTGGAGCGGTGGGCGCCTGCCGGATGTGCGCCGTCAAATTCATAGAAGGCCCCCTCAAGGGCGTCCAGATGAGTTGCATGATTGATGCCCAGGACGGGATGGTCGTTTCGACGACCGACCAGGAAGCGGTCGATTTCAGGAAACGAGTAATCGAGTGGCTTATGATAAACCACCCGCATGACTGTCCGGTATGCGATGAAGGGGGCCAATGCCTGCTTCAGGATGAAACTGTTTCAAGCGGCCATGGCAGGAGACGCTATCCGGGAAGAAAGCGAACCTATCGAAATCAATACCTGGGTCCTTTTATTGCTCACGAAATGAACCGGTGCATACACTGCTACAGGTGTTCGCGTTATTACCAGGAGTTTTCCGGCTACCGCGACCTCGGTCCGCTACAAATTGGAAACCGTGTCTACTTCGGACGCTTTAAAGAGGGGAGGCTGGAAAGTCCCTTTTCAGGAAACCTCGTGGATATCTGCCCGACCGGAGTCTACACGGACATTCCCGCACGTTTCAAAGTGAGAAGATGGGACCTCCAACGGGCGCCTTCAGTTTGCATAAACTGTCCGCTCGGCTGCAACACAATCGGCAATTCTCACTACAGGGCGGTAATGCGTGTGGAGGCGCGCATGAACCCGTATGTGAACGGCTATTTCCTTTGTGATGAGGGCAGATTCGGATTTTCGTATACAAACGGCGGGGCTGACCACGCCCAGCGACCATGGAATTCGAGAATCAGTGGTGCGGATGTTACCGTGGAAGCTGCGCTGGCCGAGTCGGCATCAAAGATTGCCGAAATTAGTGCCATTTACGGTCCGGGGGCAGTTGTTGCGCTCGGTTCGACCCGAAACAGCCTCGAAACCCAGAGCATGCTTAGCCGACTTTGCCGCAGAAAAGGTTGGCAGGGACCTGTCTGGTTCAACGATCCGGCAATTTACCGCAAAGTACGCTCCGGGGTCGAAAGATTGGACAGCGGTATTGCGGTTTCAATGAGGGAGATCGAATTTGCCGATTTCGTGATAGTAGCCGGTGCAGACCTGCTGAATGAAGCCCCTATGGCGGCAATGGCCATTAGGCAGGCATCAAGGAAGAACGCCACGATCATTGTAGTAGATCCGCGTCCGATTTCGCTTCCATTCGAGTTCAGGCACATTCCCGCGGCACCAGCACAGATCGAAAGATGCCTCGGGTCTCTTGTAAAAGGATCAATTTCAAAGGACGAATTAAAGGGGTTCGACTCCTCTGCAAAAGGTTTTTGCAAAGCTCTTCCCGCTAAATTCGAGGAAAAAGAATCCGGGATTTCCATCTCGGAATTATCCGGGCAATTGATGTCAGCCAAACGGCCTGTCATCGTATGCGGGACGGGAATTGTCTGTGAATCAACACCTGCTTTTGCGGCGGATTGCGCTCAACTGCTCCGCGAATCCGGAAAAAAGGCCGGGCTGTTTTACATACTGCCCGGAGCTTCATCATTTAGCTCAGCCCTGCTATCCGGCCCCGAAACAAAAACTTTTTCTGAAATACTACCTCAAATCGAGGAAGGTTTGATAAAGGCGCTGATCGCCACGGAGAGCGATCCATTCTGGGATTTTCCCGACCGGGAAAGACTGGATAGAGCCCTTTCCATGCTCGATCTTCTCGTTGTTATAGACTACCTGCCCACCGAAACTGTTAAGCGGGCAACGGTTTTCCACCCCTCTTCAACCGTCTTCGAAATGAATTCGACATTTGTGAACCAGGAAGGGAGGGTGCAGCATGCCGAGCGAGTTCACGTCGGAGGAGTGCCGATTTGGGGGGCGCATCCGCCGCGGATTATTCGTAACTTTGTCCCCGGGGGTGATCATCAACCAGCCTGGGAACTCCTCTGGAAGATATCCGCTGAAACCAGCATGCTTGAATCGGTCCTTACGCTAGGCGAGTTAATTGCAGCGGAGATACCCGTGTTTGAGGCGGTAGGCCATTCAAAATACCCGATAACCGAAGGGAGAATAATACCCGAAAATTCTGAAGGCTCTTTCGTCAAACCCAAAGCATCACCCGCCAAAGGGCAAACAGCCAAGGGATTTAATTTGCTCCTCACCGACACAATCTTTGCCTCACGCGAGCCATCCGCATACGCGGATACCCTGGCGAGCGTTTTTCCCGAAGCAACCCTTTTCATGCACTCAGGCGATGCAAATGGCGCCGGACTTTCTGAGGGCGACATGGTCTCAGTTGAACTCGAACTTGGCGCGATTCAACTAAAACTCTCGGTTTCCCAAAGAATGGCCAGGGGTTTTTTGTTCCTTCCGCGCCAAAGAGGAATCCATTGGCAAAAAATGAAGGAATTTTCTGCGTGGATCGCTCCGGAGCGGATTAGGAAGATTTAGGGCTTAGGGAATCAAATCGTTCGACAATGAGGCTCTTTCATGTGGTGGACCCTGGGGCTGGTGCTCCTGATTATAAAACTAACCATAGTGATAAGCGTGCTTTTTGGCTTCGCGGCCTATATGGTGCTAGTGGAAAGGAAGCTCCTGGGGAGGTTTCAGATCCGCTACGGTCCTAACAGAGTCGGCCCGTTCGGACTTCTGCAACCGCTTGCTGACGGTCTCAAGCTGATAATCAAGGAAGATTTCGTGCCACGTTCGGCCGACCGTCTGGTCTTTTTAACCGCTCCGGCGGTTGTTGCAGCGGTCCCGCTGGTAATTGCCGCGGTGATCCCGTTTGCGGCCGATTTCACCATTGGCGGGACCCGCATTCCGATGGTGATAACAGACCTGAATATCGGGATGCTCTTCGTCCTGGCGCTTGCCTCTTTGGCCGTCTACGGGGTCGCTCTCGGTGGTTGGGCATCAAACTCGAAGTACAGCCTGTTGGGTGCGATTCGTGGGTCGGCCCAGCTGATAAGCTATGAGCTCTCCATGGGGCTCTCCCTCGTTCCCGTCGTTATGATTGCGGGTTCATTCAGCCTGGTTGACATTGTTAATGCACAGGCGCGGTTACCCTTCATCCTTGTGCAGCCGGTTTCCTTTATCATCTTTCTGATAAGCGCCATGGCCGAATCTAACCGGATTCCATTCGACTTGCCGGAATCTGAAAACGAACTAATCGGCGGGTTTCATACTGAATACAGCGGGATGAGGTTCGGACTGTTCTTTGTCGGCGAATACGTGAGCATGATCGTGCTCGGGGCTCTTACCACGGTCTTTTTCCTTGGTGGCTGGCGAGGGCCTCTGCTTCCCTCCCTCTTTTGGTTTCTGTTCAAGACTATGCTGATTCCACTGTTTTTCATCTGGACCAGGGCGACTCTGCCGAGGCTTCGCTACGATCAGTTGATGCACCTGGGCTGGAAGTTTCTACTCCCGGTTGCGCTGATCAATATAGTCGTTACCGGCGGCGTTATGCTGCTCATGGGTTGGTGATATGGCACAAATCAAATCGGTTCTTCGCGACCTGCTGGATGATGTTTTGGGGCTTGCGGATTCTTATGCGGTGACTCTTAAGCATCTTTTCAGGAAGCCCATTACCGAGCAGTACCCGGAGTATAAGAGACTATTTGCAGAAAGGACCCGAGGGCGGATCATACTCACCCGTGATCCGCACGGCGAGGAGCGATGCGTTGCCTGTTACCTATGCTCGGCGGTATGCCCGACTGACTGCATCTCGATCGAGGGCGCTGAGCGTAAGGACGGCAGGCGATATCCGCTGTGGTTCCGGATAAATTTTGCCCGCTGTATCTATTGCGGTTTGTGCGAGGAAGCCTGCCCGACCCTTGCCATTCAGCTTACACCGGATTTCGAATTTTCGAAGTACGGGGTATTGGATTTCATCTACGAAAAAGAAGATCTTCTCGTAGACCATCAGGGCAAGAACGCCGAATATGACTATTACCGGCACGCCGGGGTTTCGGTCGAAGGCGACAAGGGTGAACACATCAACGAAAAACCGCCTGTGGATGTAAAGAGCAACTTGCCCTAGGTTATATCGATATCCCTTCTTTTGGGAAACTTATAATGATCTCCCTGCGAATCATATTCTATGTTCTCTCGGTCGTAATCCTGACAGCAACCGCAATGGCCATTACCCGCAAGAATCTCGTCCATGCGGTCCTGTATCTGATCCAATCCTTCTTCGCCACCGCCATTCTATTCTATCTTCTCGGCGCGCCTCTTCTTGCGGCACTAGAGGTAATCATCTATGCCGGGGCAATAATGGTCCTGTTTTTGTTTATCATCATGACTCTTATCGCGGGCGAGACACAGGCGGGGCATGGTCGCAGGCAGTGGATTTTCCCTGGAATTCTCGGTGTAGTTTCGATTCTGGCTGCCTTCTTCCTGATCTTCGAGGCCCCGGGAACTCAAACGATGGTTGCGCCGGCTATGGTTAGGCCCCTCGTTTTCGGGGAGTATATTTTCTCGAAGTACTGGCTCCCGGTCGAGATAGTATCCCTATTGCTCTTTGTTGCTCTGGCTGGAGCACTATACCTGGGCAGATACAAATCCGGCGGCCAGGTTGAGACTGAGGTTGAGCAATGATTGCGTCTTACAACGAACTAATATTGCTCTCGATTTTTGTCTTCATTCTAGGCGCGGTATGTTCGGCCTCACGGCGAAATCTCATTATGATACTCGTCGGGGTCGAAATCATGCTTAACGCTTCCGGAATAGCGCTGATAGCTGGTTCGCTCCGCTGGGGCATATTGGACGGTCAGGTTTTCGTTATTTTCATAATGGCACTGGCAGCCGCCGAGGTCTCGGTTGGTTTAGCGCTCATAATCTACTCGCACAAAAGGACCGGATCGGTAAACTCTGATGACTACAGCCGGTTGAGAGGGTAAATAATTGAGGGTAATCCTCGCACTCATGCTGTTGTTCCCGCTGGCAGGCGCTCTTTTTCAGGCTCTGAAGGGGCGAAGTGTCGCCAGGCGAGTCTCGGAGATGGCGGCTTGCCTGGCAGTAGGGGGAGCTTTCGTTTTCGCTTCGACGGCATTTATACTCGGATGGAACACCTCAATAAGCCTTACCTTTTTCGAATGGATCGCGGTACATAATTTCCGGGTTGCAGCGGACGCCTTCTTTAATCCGCTATCAGCCCTCATGGCCCTGATGGTGACATTCGTTTCCACCATTATCCACATATACTCGGTCGGCTACATGCACGAGGACCGCGATTACACACGGTACTTCTGCTACCTCAACCTCTTTGTTTTCTCGATGCTGGTAATTACGCTCGCCGACAATCTGATTTTCATGTTTGTGGGTTGGGAGGGCGTCGGCTTTTGTTCATATGCCCTGATCGGATTCTGGTACCCTGAAGAATTCAGGGCAAATGCTGGACGCAAGGCATTTCTTTTAACCCGGATAGGCGACGTCGCTTTCGGCATTGCAATAGGCCTTTTCTTCGTCCGGTTTAATAATACGACGATTTCTTTTATCAACGCTCATACCGGAGAACTGCAAGCAGGGGCCGCAACGGTTTTGGGTCTTCTTCTGCTCTGGTCTGCAATGGGCAAATCGGCGCAACTCCCGTTAACCGTCTGGCTCCCTGATGCCATGGCGGGTCCAACGCCGGTTTCCGCGCTGATACATGCCGCAACGATGGTGACGGCAGGTGTTTACCTGCTGATCCGGCTCTATCCGGTAGTTTCGCTCTCACCCACTGCAATGGCTGCCGTTGCGGGCGTAGGCACCGTGACGGCACTATATGCGGCACTTTCGGCCCTCGGACAGCGCGATATCAAAAAAGTCCTCGCCTACTCCACGATAAGTCAGCTCGGATACATGTTCATTGCCATTGGGGCGGGGGATTTAATCGGCTCAATGGCTTTCCTCCTTTCTCACGCCTTCTATAAGTCGCTGCTTTTCCTGTGTGCCGGGTGCATTCTTCATGCGCTGCACGACAAGGGCGACATCTTCATGATGGGCGGACTCAAAGCCTACATGCCGAAGGTATTTTGGCTATTCCTTGCCGGTGCATTGTCCTTAGGGGCAATTCCGCCCACGGGCGGCTTTTTTATCAAGGATCGCCTTCTGCTCTCCATCATGAATAACCCCGAAGACCTCTTCAGTATTGTGTGGATAGGGGCGTTAGCTGCCTCGTTTCTCACTTCCCTCTACACATTCAGGCTCTTTTTTGCCGTTTTTGCGAAACCTGTCGGCCTGGCGGTTGAAGAAGTCAGGCCCATCCCCCGGATAATGACGGATACGCTCTGGCCTCTGGCTATACTTGGAATTGCCGCAGGGTACCTCAATCTTTCGCCCGAATGGGGAGGAAACGAGTGGCTGGCGGGATACCTTGCTAACATTCAGGGCGCGGTCGAACACATCGGGGCGGACCCGGGACTCGAGACGCAAACAGCGCTGTTTGATGCCGCGCTGGCTTCAGCAGGAGTGGTTGTAGCATACATGCTCTACGGACCCAGAGAATCTTTTGCCTTCAGGCAACTGGTGGAATTGTTTCAAGCCGCAAGCGGCGCGGCCCTGGAGGGGTTTTACCTAAACTGGATCTACACTACTGTCATCGCGCGCCCCTACAGGAGGCTTGCCGAACTGCTCTGGGTATATGCGGATGAGAAGATGCTGGACGGCGGCATCGTGGCCTGCGGCAGAACATTGCCGGAGATAGCTTCCGTTCTCAGGTTCTGGACTACGGGTCGAATTTCAACCTACCTCGGAATGCTTTTCCTGGGTTTTGCCGTGCTGGCTTGCGGATTTGCGCTAAGTTTTTATCTGGCTTTTTAGGAGCACGGGTGGAAGGCTCAACATGCTGACGGTCATTATTTTTCTACCCCTCGCGGGTGCGCTCGCTGCTCTGGCGCTCTGGCACAAACCTAAAATTTGCCGCTGGATGAGCTTTAGTGTCAGCATTGCCGATTTGCTGCTCGTCGCCTCGCTTTCGTTTGGAGGCCTAAGGACCGGTTCCGCCGGGAGCTGGCTGCTTCTCGAAGACCACGCCTGGATGGAAAGCCTGGGTGTAAGATACAGTCTGGGACTTGACGGCATTAGTTATTTGCTGATTTTCTTGACGGCGCTGCTCGGGGCCCTCTCTGTCCTGGTATCCTGGAAACAGATAGAAGAAAAGGTCGGTCTTTTCCACTTTTTTCTTCTCGCGATGCAGGCAGGCGTAATGGGCGTATTTCTCGCAACAGACCTGTTTCTGTTCTATCTTTTCTGGGAGCTTCAGCTTATCCCGATGTTCTTCATAATAGGGATCTGGGGGCATGCTGGAAGGATATTCGCCACAGTAAAATTCGTGATGTTTTCAATTGCGGGGAGCCTTTTGATGCTGGTTGCGCTCGTTGCTCTATATATTCTGCGCGGGCATGCCACGGGTCATTACACCTTCTCACTATTCATGCTGACAGGTTTTCCGCTCTCAAAAACTGCTGAACTTCTGATCTTCTCAGCCTTCCTGCTCGCATTTGCCATAAAGATACCTGTTTTCCCCGTACACACATGGCTTCCCGACGCACACACCGAAGCTCCGACCGCCGGAAGCGTAATCCTGGCCGGACTATTGCTCAAGACAGGCGCCTACGCGCTGCTCCGTTTTGCATTTCCACTTTTTCCGAACGCCGCGCGCGCATCCGTTCCGGTGCTCATAACAGCTGGCCTCATTGGGCTTTTTTACGCCTCATGGATAGCCTTTGCGCAGCGGGACATGAAAAGGCTTGTTGCCTATTCGAGCATCGCTCATATGGGGTTGATCCTGATCGGGTTGGCTGTCTGGAACAGCATTACCGTTTCGGGCGCGGTGCTCCAGATGATAAATCACGGAATAACCACCTCTGCCATGTTTATACTGGTCGGAATGCTCGACGAGCGCACACGCACCCGCGATCTCGCCGAAATGGGCGGCATCTGGGGGCAGATGCCCATCTTCAGCGCCTTTTTCCTGCTTTTCGCAATGTCCTCAATCGGACTTCCTGGTCTGAATAATTTCATCGGCGAAATACTTATCCTGGTGGGGGCTTTCGCAACTCATCCAGGTGCTGCCATGATCGCCTTCGGCGGGATGGTGGTTACATTGGTATATCTTCTGAGGCTGGTGCAGGAAACTCTATATGGTGAACCGAGGAGTGAATTCCCAGCCATGTGGGACATCACGGGGCGCGAAGCGGCCATTCTCGTTCCCCTGGCATTGGCGGTTTTAGTAATTGGATTTTACCCCGGCCCGGTGCTTGATCTTATGCAAGGGCCGATAAATTCGATAGTTGGAGGCGGGATCGGCAGGATTGCGGCACTGCCTTGATAAGCGATTCCAAAAATAAGGTATAGAAGCCAATGGCAGCTGACTGGATGATCCTTCTTCCGTACATCTTCCTGGCAGGAGGAGGTCTCTTCATCTTCTGCGCTGCGATATTGCGGCCCGATGCTTCCGGGCTGTACTTTGCAATCGCATTGGCTAGTGTTGTACTGGCTGGAATTGCGGCGGTATTCCACCCTCCGGGAATAAACTTTGGCGGCATGATAGATGCCGGCGGGTACGCCAGATTTTTTGCCGTTCTGGTTTGCGTCGTATCGAGCTTTACTCTTCTATTGTCTCTGAGATACGCCGAAAAAAAGGGAATAGCCGGGGATGAATACTTTGCACTCATTCTTTTCGCGGCCCTTGGCATGTGCCTTTCGGCAGGCGCAACCAACTGGATCGTTTTCTTCCTTGGCCTCGAGCTGCTTTCTATTTCTCTCTACGTGCTCATCGGATCCTCCCATGATGAGCCTGCATCAAACGAGGCGGCACTCAAGTACTTCATCATGGGATCGGTTGCGAGCGGATTTTTCACATTTGGGGTCGCACTACTCTTTACTGCAACGGGTTCCCTGAATATTGCCGACAGCCTTTCAAATGTGCAGGCCGGTGTCTCGGCACTCGCGCTGTTTGGACTTAGCCTCATTGCCACCGGGATAGGATTCAAAGTCTCGATAGTTCCGTTCCACCTCTGGACTCCGGATGTTTATCAGGGGGCCCCTGCACCTATCACGGCCTTTCTTTCCACTGGCTCGAAAGCTGCGCTTTTCGCCGCACTGCTGCGGTTCTCGCTCGTAATGTCCCCGGAGCTTTTCTCCTATATGACGCCCGTTTTTTGGGGGCTTGCTGCTATAACAATGATTGTGGGAAATATTACCGCGCTTGCGCAAACACATATCAAACGGCTTCTTGCCTATTCTTCGATTGCTCAGATGGGATACGTCCTGATGGCCCTGCTCACGGTTCGCCATGACGGGGGAGCATCGGTGATGTTCTATCTTGCCGCCTATGCTTTAATGGACCTTGGGGCGTTCGGGACTGTCGCGCTTCTTTCTCGGGGCGGGTCGGATATCGATACCCTGCAGGATTACCAGGGAATTGGCTATTCCAATCCATGGGCCTCGGCGCTTCTTGCAGTCTGCCTGCTCTCTCTTGCAGGGCTGCCGCCGACAGCGGGATTTATAGGAAAAATCATTATCTTTAAATCGGTGGTAGGAGCGGGATTTATTTACCTGGCAATTACCGGCATCGTGACCGCTATTATTTCAGTTTACTTTTACCTGAATATAATCGTAACGATGTTCATGAGGCCCGAAAAGGTCCCGGTGGACCTCGCGTTCCGCGTAGATCCACTTGGTGTCGCGCTTAGCGGGTGTATCCTCACGGCCGTAATACTTCTTGGTGTCCTTCCCTCGCCGCTGCTGTCGCTGATTGAAAGAGTTCTGTACTCTTTCAGGATATGACTGGGCAGATCAAAAGTACTTTCAAGGGTTTTGAAATGAATTCGGCTAAAACCGCTATAGGCGTCGATCTTGGCGGGACGAAAATTGCCCTTGGCAGGGTGGATGAAAAAGGGCATGTGCTCGAGATGCTGCGGCTGGAAACCATGGCAGGCAGTGGACCGACCGAGATTATAGAGCGCGTGCGGACAGGTATTTCGCAACTGATTGGTAGTGCAGGGAAAATCGCTGGAGTCGGGATCGGGGTTGCGGGCCAGGTCGAACCCGGAACAGGCAGGGTTATTTTTGCGCCCAATCTCAATTGGCACGACGTGGCGCTTGGTTCGGAGCTGCAGATAAAACTGGGGCTGCCGGTGTCGGTCACCAATGATGTCCGTGCCGCACTGCTGGGCGAGTGGCTCTTTGGGACCGGGCGGGGTGCCCGCGACCTGCTTTGTATTTTTGTCGGGACCGGGATAGGCGGCGGTATTGTGTCGGGAGGATCGCTGCTGGAAGGGTGCAGCAATACTGCTGGAGAATTCGGGCATATAACAGTCGATCTGCACGGTCCGATCTGCAGTTGTGGAAAACGTGGCTGCATGGAAGCCATTGCGGGAGGCTGGGCGATATCCAGGAGGGCGAAAGAATTGGTCAAAACTCATCCCAACGCCGGTGCCAAAATCCTCAAAATGGCTGGCGGAAATATCGACGATATCAGCGCCCGCGCCGTCATTCAGACCTATTATGCTGGAGACCCTCTGGCGCGCGAAATCATTGATGATGCAGCAGAGGCTCTGGCCGCCGGAGTCACGAGCCTGGTAAATGCACTCAATCCCTGCCGCATAGTGCTTGGCGGAGGAATAATCGAGGGGATGCCGGAGATGGTGCCCCGAATTGAGCAGGCCGTAAAGGATAAAGCCCTCCATGCAGCAGCAAAGAATCTCACCATATCGCCTTCACAGCTTGGTAACGACGCCGGAATGATCGGTGCTGCAATGCTGGCAATGCATTTCAAACCGTAGCCGCCGGGAAAACCGATTGCGCCGGATCAGGCGCGAGTATATGATTGTAGGCCTAAACGGCTGATTTGATACTACTGCTTTTTTGAAGAGCGGATCAGGAGGAGTGGATGGATCTGGGGGGACTAACTGCCAGCCTGAAAGGGTTCGAGGAGGATGTGCGGAAGGCGACAAGCGGGCTGGATGAGGCTAAGTTCGGTTATCGGCTATGGGAGAAGGACCCCAGCCTCTGGAAGATGGAGGCCGACCAGCAGAAGATCATAACCAATTCGCTCGGCTGGATGGACTCCACCAGAAAGATATTGCCGGATATTGAAAAGCTTTTTTCATTTGCTTCCGAGCTGAAGGATTCGGGAATCCGACACGTACTCCTCATCGGAATGGGTGGGAGCAGCCTTGCGCCACTCGTTTTGCTAAAGAGTTTAGGGGCTCAGGCAAGCGGTCTTCCTTTCTCGGTAGTCGACACAACAAACCCGGCCGGTATACTCGCCGTCGAGCGAAAACTTCCACTGGCGGAGACCCTCTTCATAGAGGCGAGCAAATCAGGGACTACGATCGAGAGCCGGTCCCTGGGGGAATATTTCTACAATAAAGTTGAAAGGCTCAAGTCAACGGAAGCGGGCCGGAATTTTGCTGTTATCACTGATCCGGGCTCGATGCTCGAAAAGCTGGCCGGCGACCGTTCCTATCGGAAGATATTCCTGAACTACCCGGACATAGGGGGTCGCTATTCCGCCCTTTCTTATTTTGGGCTTGTCCCTGCCGCGCTGCTGGGGATTGATGTCTCCAGGATGCTGGAGAGGGTTTTCCTGATGATGGAGGCCTGCGGGCCCGGTGTGCCCGTTGACGAAAACCCAGGGATTGCACTCGGTTCTGCCATTGGAGCTTTGACCCTAAAGGGCCTGAATAAGCTGACCTTTATGATGCCCGATGCAATAGGGTCATTGGGAATGTGGCTCGAACAGCTTGTCGCGGAAAGTACCGGAAAGGACGGAACCGGCGTTGTACCGATGACAGAGCCGAAAGTTGAGCCGCCGGAAGTCTACTCGGCCGACCGGCTTTTCGTCGAGTTCAGGATTCGAAGTGAGCCGGACCCGGCTCTTGAAGCAAAGGTTAACGCGCTTCGAACCGCGGGGCTGCCGGTATTAACCATAGTAATGCGTGACAGGCTCGATCTCGGGGCGCAGTTTTTTCTGTGGGAAATAGCGACGGCGACAATCGGGGCCGTACTGCTGATAAATCCTTTCGATCAGCCAAACGTTCAAGAAACAAAAACACTTACCGGCAAAATACTCGAAGAGGTAAGGCGCGAGGGCAGGGTGCCCGAGGCTACGATGGAACTGGCCGAGGGGCCGCTTCGGCTCTACCGGGCCGGAGGCGAGTCCAGCGTTCGACAGGCCCTTTCTTCCTTTTTCGACCAGGCGCAACAAGGAGATTACATTGTTTCGCTTGCCTATCTTAACGAAGACCAGCCCATGATCGACGCACTCGAAAAAGTTAGAATTTTGATCCGGGACAGGCTTCGAATGGCATCCGGAACAGGATTTGGTCCGAGGTACCTGCATTCAACCGGGCAACTCTATAAGGGCGGCTCTAATTCTGGACTTTTTATTATTTTGACCACGGATGCAGGCGAAGATGCTCCTATACCTGAACAGCCTTATACCTTTGGAATGCTGCTGCGGGCTCAGGCGCTCGGGGACTACGAGGCGCTAAGGAAGCACCGGCGAAGGGTCTTGAGGATACACCTTGAAGGAAATGCTCAAGAAGGAGTAAAAGCTCTCAAAGAGGAGCTGAAGGCGATCCTTCCGCGGTAAGTGGGCGAGTCGGCCAATACCTTTCTTTAAAAATGCGATCTTATCGTCTAAGCAATGGGACAGGTGATGATGAAAAAGCTTGCGGCCTCCATACTTTCCGCTGATTTCGGTAAACTTGCCGTGGATGTTGCGGCAGTCGAAGCTGCCGGAGCGGATTGGATCCACGTTGACATAATGGACGGCCATTTCGTCCCGAATATAACAATCGGGCCTGAAGTGGTCAGGGCGATTCGCAGAGCAACAAGCCTGCCTTTAGACGTGCACCTCATGATCGAAAAGCCGGAGCGATACTTCAAGGATTTCATAGATGCCGGGGCTGACTGGCTTGGCGTTCACGTCGAGGCCTGTACGCATCTCCACCGGTCCATTCAGCAGATAAAGGAACTGGGAGCAAAGGCGGTGGTTGCCCTCAATCCGGCGACCCCTGTACCACTGATAGAACCAGTACTGCCCGATATTGATATGGTTTTGCTAATGACCGTGAATCCGGGATTTGGCGGCCAGGCTTTTATTCGGAACATGCTGCCTAAAATACATCAGTGCCGCTCGATGATTAATACGGCCGGTCTGACGACTCTGATCGAGGTTGACGGAGGAGTCAACACGAAAACAATTGCAGAACTCGTCGAAGCTGGAGTGGATGTATTTGTTGCGGGATCGGCTGTGTTCAAGGGAGATTTTCGGAAAAACATAGTGGAGCTGAAGGAGTCTTTCTAGATTTCGGCTAAACTGATATCACTTTTGCAGCAGTTCCTCGAAAATGGTCCGCATATAAAACAAAACAAGATTGGTGGAAAGGATCGTAACGGCAAGAGCGAAGCTGGCGATGGCCATCATTCTGGCACTCCCGCCGAACTGAATTTTAGTGTCTTTGATCACCCTCATGCCTTCGGGCGGATACCTCCCGGCTCCCAGTATCCTCAGCCCCAGGTCGGCGAAATATAGCGCGAATACCAGGGATAGAACGGAATTAACAACTCGAACCGTTGTCAGCAGCGAATCAAACATATTTAGTGCCTGCATATGGTCGGACCGGCTTACCTGCACTATCTCTTCCATGTATTTAGATAAACCCACAATGAACAGGGCACCGGCCATGCAAAAGATTGCCGCGCCAACCAAGACTTGTTGTCTTAGCAGCTTATCGGCTTTGACAATTCCATTTTCTTTCATTTGCCCGTATCCCAAATAACTGGATTTCCGGCACCCAGACTAGCCCAACACTGTTTCTCGATCAGATTTTAATATTAAGATCTTCCAGCATTTGATCCGCATAGTTCAATATGTATTCGCGCTGCCTACGGTCGGCGTAGTGGATGCAACTGCACCGCAGAATTTGACGGCTTCGGATGAGCAGTTCGAAATCTACTCTCTCCTCTGAAAGATTAACCGCGAAATAGAATGGGGGGCATTCCGAGTGTTCTTTCTGGGTATCGGTATAAAGGTTCTCGGGGATGTTCAGCCAGAAGACATCGCTGAAAACCGTTGGATCGGCGTTTTTCTTCAAGAATTCGGTAATCGCTTGATGATCCTCTTCTCTTAGCTGGTCAATGACGTATTGCTTCATAAAAACCCTTCATGGATTCTGTCGGATTGGAAGTCAATCGAGCGAATCCGTCTTGTTAATGCCTTCCTCGCTGCTGCAGGTAGCTTAGAGAGGCCATTATAAAAAATGACAACACCAGGAGTATGATACTTAGCCCCGCGGCGAGTTCGAATCTGCCCTTCGAGACCTCGAGCACGGTAGCCGTTGTAAGAACTCTGGTGTAGCCGCGGATATTTCCTCCAACCATCATGGAGGCTCCAACTTCACTGATGACGCCGCCGAAACCGGCAATTATGGCGGCAAGTATTCCGAGTCGGGCTTCCCATAGCAGGATCAGCAGATACTGCAGGCGAGTGGTGCCCAGGGAAAGGATTTGAAGGCGGAGTTTAGGATTGATCGCCTGCACGGCGGCAAGAGTAAACCCCGCAACAATGGGTGAAGCAATTATGGCCTGCGCGATTATCATGGCTGTGGGAGTGTAGAGAAGCCCCAGAGATCCAAAAGGGCCATATCGCATGAGAAAAATCCATGTAAAAAAGCCGACCACGACGGGAGGAAGCCCCATTCCGAAATTTATGACGCTGACGGTTAATGTTCGACCGAAAAAGCGGGTAAGGGCCAGGACGGTGCCGATTGGAATCCCGATCAAAATACTTATCAACGTTGCTATGCCTGAGACGTAGAGCGTTCTGTACGTGATGTCCAGGACGTCAGGATCGAGAGTTATAAGCAGCCGAAAAGCTTCGTAAAACCCGCTGGTTATTGCATCCATCGTTTCATCCGGAACCCGGTTTGGCCGGGCTGGTTAAAAAGTTTTTTAAACTGGCTCAAAGTTCGAAGGACCGAACTCGGATGCCTGTAACATGCGCGTATTTAAGATGTTTATCTCCAATTTATCAATATCTTTTCAGGCGAAGCCTGCCAAGCGCGGGGTGCGTGGAGCGCGGATCTTTGTGCTGAACCTGTTTACAATGCAATTGACATATTCGTCGCCACCTCATATAGGTGCCCATAAGGGTTGGGCAACAGCGGTTTGGAATCCCCGTGCCGACTTGAGCCGCATTCGGAAGAGTGTTTATTGAGCGGACAGCCTTTAGTTTAAATTGGTTAAAGGCTGCTGTGTGTACGGATGGCGGACCGACTGTTGGTGTGCGAGTATTTCAATTCTCCATAACTGGATTGACATAGCAGCGGTTAATGGTGAGTTTTATCAACGGATCCGGGCATCAGCCCGAAAGAAAAGAAGTGGTGGACTCGGATAAGAGTGGGCGCGGCGTACTGGGGCGTGTTTTCGTGAATATGCCATGGACTCAGCTGCACCGCTATCTTGCTTTGATTCTGGAAAGGCGCATCAATATAGAAGTAGGCTTTGGGGCCAGTGATCTTGACAATGCCTCGGTAAGCGAGATTGCCGCCGTAATTGGGCGCATTCGGGAAGCAGGATGCCGTGTAACCGCCCACGGGCCGTTCTGGGACCTTTGCCCCGGAAGTATCGACCCTCGGATAAGGGACGTTTCGCTGTCCAGGCTTGTACGGCTTTTTGAAATCCTGGAGCATGTCCGGCCTGAGCAGGTTGTTTGTCACACTGGGTTTGACCCGAGGCATCATCGGTCTCACAGGGCTGCTTTTGTCGAAAACAGCGTTTCGTTCTGGAAAAGTTTTATCGAGCCGGCGGAACGACTGGGCATCCCGGTGGTCCTCGAAAACGTGTGGGAGGACGACCCGGCTCTCCATATAGAGATACTGGATAAAATAGCGTCTACCTGGTTTGGGTTCTGCCTGGATACCGGCCACCAGCACGCATTCTCCAAAACCAGACTCGAAAATTGGCTGAGTGAGACGGCGAATCATATAAAAGAAATTCATTTGCACGACAACGACGGCTCTTTTGATTATCATCTTCCGTTGGGGCAGGGCAGCATAGATTTCGATCATCTCTTCGGGTTCCTCAAAGCCAAGGGTTTGGGGCCCGTGCTTACGCTGGAGCCTCACAGGGAAGAACATCTGTATCAGAACCTCGAGGCTCTCGCGAATATGGATTCATTTGCGGGGCTTCTGTAGCTTATTTTTGAACGGATGAAAGGATAATACAGATGGCGGTTGCCGAACTCAGCATAGTACCAATCGGAGTCGAAAATACCAGCCTTAGCTCCTATGTAGCGAACGCCCTGAAGGTACTTAAAGCAACATCTCTGGAATACCATCTTACCGCGATGGGGACCATAATCTCAGGCGACCTTGACGAGATTCTGAAAACCATCCGGTTGATGCATGAGAGCTGCTTCGAGGCTGGAGCCATGCGGGTGCTGACCCAGATAAGGATAGACGACCGCAGGGATAAAAAAGGCAGTCCGGGCCAAAAGATCAAATCAGTTATGGATAAATTAGGCGATTAAACGGCGGCGGCCGACTGGCCATCTTGGAGGATAGAAAGTGGCGCTGAAAGATTTGGCTGAATATCTCATAAAATCTCTTGCCGACCACCCTGAAGAAGTTGAACTGAGTGAGCGGGAAGAGGATGACACCATACTGATCGAACTTAAAATATCACAGGAAGATCTGGGCAAGATCATCGGCAAGAACGGAAATACTATTAATGCCATCCGCACGGTTTTGCAGACCGCTGCGTCGAGCCGCAAGAAAAGGGCCAAACTGGAAGTGTTGGGACAGGCTGATATTCCCGAAGAAAAGAGCGAGGAAGAAGAACCCGAAGCCTGAATCGATTTCAAAGATATACTGACGCGACTATCAGAACGGAGGACGCAAATCACATGGCTAAACAGGTCCAGGCACTGCCTGCGCATGAACTGCGCGCCCACTTTGGGCCGGAGCTGCTCTCATTCGATTCGACCGCTTCCCTTGAAGCCCTCGAGGACCGGGTAGTGGGGCAGGAGCGCGCGATCGATGCCATCAAATTCGGCATGGGAATGAGGGAGCATGGCTATAATATTTTCATTGCAGGTCCTTCGAAGGCCGGCCTCACTTATATTGCCAAAACCTTTATAGAAGATCAGGCAAAGCAGCAGGAAACGCCCCCGGACTGGTGTTATGTTTTTAACTTCAAGGAGCAGGACAAGCCCAAGTGCCTCAAAGTTTCCGCGGGCCGCGGCAAGATGCTCAAAAAGGATATGAACGAGTTCATCGACACGCTCCAGGCGAAGATCCCCGAAGTATTCGACAGCGATGATTATCGCGCCAAGGAAGGCGAAGTGCACCAGGCCTTCGAGAAAAAACGGCGCGAGTACATAGACGAACTCTCCCAGGAAGCCCGTGAGCAGGGATTTATACTCCAGTTCTCGCAGGTCGGCATGGTCATCATCCCTTCGAACAAAGAAGGGGAGCCGATGACCCAGGAAGATCTCCGCCATCTCAGTGAAGAAGAACGGCATGAACTCCGAGCGAAAAGCGATGAACTTCATGAGAAAATGAAGGAGGCCATAAAGCAGATTCGTGAGGCCGAAAACGAATTCAAGGAAAAGCATAGCAAGCTGGACAACGAGATCGCTTTATTTGTCGTCGGCCAACTGATGGATTCATACGAAGAGAAGTACCAGGACGACCCGCAGGTTCTAGAATACTTGAAAGAGGCCCAGGAGGATATTCTCGAAAATATCGATGATTTCAAGAAAAAACCCGAGGCTGCTCAGCAGGTAGCTCCGGGGCAGCCTGCGGGCCCTTTCCCGGTTCCTCCCAGGGAAACAAATTTTCGAAAATACGATGTGAATGTGCTCATAGATAATTCCGAGACCGAGGGCGCGCCGGTCGTTATCGAATCCAATCCCGCCTATCCCAACCTTTTCGGCACCATAGAGAGGCAGGCTTGGTTCGGAGCGCTTTTTACAGATCATACCATGATAAAGCCCGGTTCGCTGCACAAGGCAAACGGTGGCTATCTGGTGATGAAAGCCCTCGACCTGCTGAAGTGGTTCATCTCGTACGAAGCCCTCAAAAGAGGGCTGAGGGACGGTGAAATCAGAATAGAGGACCTCGGAGAGCTTTACGGAATTTTCAGCACCCGTACGATCCGGCCCGAACCGATCCCGCTTGATGTGAAAATAGTTCTCACGGGCGATCCGTACATCTATCAACTTCTTTATAGCCTTGACGATCGGTTCCAGAAACTCTTCAAAGTCAAGGCACACATGAGCGATCAGATGGATCGCAAGGACGACAAGGTAATCGAATGCTCCAGGATGATCAGCCGCTACTGCAAGGATCATAAAATTCGCCACCTGGACAATTCCGGTGTCGCGAGGGTCCTTGAGTACAGCATCGAACTTACCGAGGACCGGGATAAACTGACCCTTGAACTCGGCACGATAACCGACCTCCTGCGCGAGTCCAACTACTTTGCGGGACTTGATAATTCCGAACTGATCCAACGAAGGCACGTTGAAGAAGCGATAAAGAAGCGCATCTACCGCTCGAATCTGATCGAAGAGCGCGTAAAGGAATACATCACCAAGGACATAATGTGGGTCGAGACGCAGGGCGATAAAGTCGGACAGGTAAACGCCCTCTCGGTACTAATGACTGGAGACCATGAGTTCGGAAGACCGAACCGCGTCACGGCAACCGTATCCGTTGGACGTGAGGGGACAGTCTCGATCGACCGCGAATCGAAAATGAGTGGCGCGACCCATACCAAGGGGCTCATGATTCTAAGCAGCCTTTTCCGCGAACGTTTCGCCCAGAAGAAGCCGATTTCTTTCACAGCCTCCCTGTGCTTCGAGCAGAGCTACGGGATGATAGACGGCGACTCGGCATCGAGCACCGAGTTCTACGTACTTATAAGCGCAATTGGGAACATTCCGATAAAGCAGGGAATCGCCGTCACCGGTTCAGTCAGCCAGAAAGGCGAAATTCAACCCATTGGAGGGGTGAACTACAAAATTAAAGGCTTCTTCGACATCTGCAAAGCGAAGGGCCTGACCGGTGAACAGGGTGTGATGATGCCGGAGAAGAACATTCGAAACCTGATGCTCGATCAGGAAGTGGTCGACGCGGTCGCCGAGGGAAAATTTCATATCTGGCCGGTCAGGACCGTCGAGGAAGGGATCCAGGTCCTTACTGGACTCGATGCCGGGGAACTCCAGGAAGACGGTACCTACCCGGAAGGTACAGCATACCGGATGGTCGACGACAGGCTCAAGGAAATATCCGATATAGTTCGCAAATTCGGCAAGGATTCCGACGAAGGTAAAAAATCCGGCGAAGACGAGGGCCAGCCAGGCTGTCCGCATTGTAATCATTGATTCCGAATGAATGGTGGTAATAAAGGGCGGGGCTGTGTCGTGCAGCCGCCGCCCTTTTTTATCAGGGGGCGGGCACCAAAATCCTGAGAAATAAACTGACAACTTCAATACTGATCAGGTTGGAACCGGAGGCGGAGGCGAGGCGAGGTGGTTTTGTTGGGTAGAGCAAAAAATCATTTGCCCGTCGTGGCAAATATGTAGGGGCAAATAATGATTTGCCCATGGGAGCAAACAGTAGGGGCAAATCACCATTTGCCCGTTTGCAAATATTGTAAGGGCAAATGACATTTGCCCCTACATCGAACGACACGCCACAATTGAAACATGGCACGTCTGCCAAAAAAAGATTATTGCCACCCTACGGAGCTTTTTATTATTGGGCTTTTTCGCTCAGAATTCTCACCGTCTCCGCAATTTCCTCCGGGCTAACCTGTCTGCGCAGCTTTTCCAAACCTTCCATAACCCTGGCGAAGCGAACACCTTCGGCTGCGCTTATCCATTCGAGTTGAAGCCTTTCGGGGCGAACACCAATTTTGGACATTTTCTTGCGGATTCTTTCGATTCTCTTCTGGGTCCATAGATTAGCGCCGTTATAGTGGCAGTCGCCGATGTGGCAGCCACTCACCAGGACTATCGGTGCGCCCTTGGCGAATGCATCCCAGATGAAGGACTCGTCAACCCGGCCGGAGCACATCGTTCGGATAAGCCGCACGTTCGGGGGGTATTGGAGCCTGGATACGCCGGCGTAATCGGCACCTGCATATGAGCACCAGTTGCAGGCGAATGCGAGAATCTTGGATTCTGGCTGCTCGGCGAGAAGCGTTTCAACCTGGCTTCCGATCTGCTGGTCGGTAAAGTGGTTCATGATGATTGCGTCGAATGGGCACTCAGCGGCGCAGGTGCCGCAGCCGGAGCAGGCGGCCTGGGTTATCTGGGCCTGAATTTTCCGCTTGGGGTCGGCGGAAATAGCCCCGTAAGGGCAGACTTCAACGCACTTTCCGCATGCTTTGCATTTCTCGGGATCGACTTCGGCGGTTGCAGGCTCTGAGACGATCTCGCCCCGATGCATGAGACGTATTGCGCGGGCAGCGGAGGCGGAACCCTGGGTAACAGACTCTTTTATATCTTTTGGGCCTTCAGCGCACCCGGCAAAATAGACGCCCTTAGTGGCGGAATCAACCGGCTGGAGTTTGGGATGGGCTTCGAGGAAATATCCGTCGGGGCTCAGCTGTAAACCAAGGATTTCCTGGAGCTTTTTGGTTGTCTTCGAGGGCTGCAAGCCAACGGCCAGTACAAGCATATCGAGGTCGTGGCAGACGATTTTACCGGAGGCGGTATTCTCGACTGCAACCCGGATTCCGCTGTCACCATTCTCGACAACCGTTCCGGGTAAGCCTCGAATGAACCGGACTCCAAGGCTTCGGCTCTTGCGGTAGAGGTCCTCGAAACCTTTCCCGAATGCTCGTATATCGATGTAGAAAACCTTTATCTCGATATCGGGATAGTGTTCCTTGAGCACCAGCGTGCTTTTGATAGTGTTCATGCAGCAGATATTCGAGCAGTATTCGCCGCCTTTTCGGGCCGACCTGGAGCCCACGCACTGCACAAATCCAACCGATTTTGGAATTTTACGGTCGGATGGCCTTATCAGCTCACCTTTTGAGGGACCGCCGGCGCTTACCAGGCGCTCGAACTCGGTACTGCTTAGCACGTTTTCAAAGCGCGTATAGCTGTATTCGTCGAGTTCCTTTGGATCATAAGGTTCCAGGCCGGTTGCAACTACAATGCTCCCGACTTTTTCCACCACCTCCTCATCGGACATGTGGAAGTTGATGCATTTTTTCTCGCATACCTCGGAGCATTTGGCGCACACGACTGGATTGTGGCCGAGGCATTCTTTGATATTTATCACGTATGCCGATGGGACCGCCTGCGGGAATGGAGAGTAGACGGCTTTCCTCGATGATAGGCCTTCGTTGAATTCATCGGGGCGCACCACGGGGCAGACCTTGGCGCATTCGCCGCACGCCGTGCAGTCCTTTTCGGAAACATAGCGAGCGCGCTTGAGGATCTTTACTTCAAAATTGCCGACATAGCCTTTTACGTCGATAACTTCGCTCAAAGTCATGAGCTTGATTCGGGGATGCCGACCGGCATCCGTCATTTTGGGCCCGAGAATTCAGATCGAGCAGTCCATGGTTGGAAAGGTTTTATCCAGCCTTGCCATTTGTCCGCCGATCGAGGGCTTTTTCTCGACCAGCACGACCTCGAATCCGTTATCCGCAAGATCGAGCGCCGACTGAATTCCGGCGATCCCGCCCCCGATGACCAGTGTCCTTTTGGTGAGGGGAATTATGCTCCCCTGGAGCGGCTCCAATGACCTTGCCCGCGCAACCGCCATCCGCACCAGGTCTAGCGCCTTTGCGGTAGCCGCTTCAGGCTCATTTATATGAACCCAACTGCAGTGCTCCCGAAGATTTGCCATCTCAAGCAGATATGGGTTAAGACCGGCGCTTTCAATCATCTGGCGGAAGGTCGGCTCGTGGAGCCTCGGCGAGCAGGACGCGATAACCACGCGGTTCAGGCCGTGCTCGAATATATCTTCCTTGATGCTTTGCTGGCCCGGCTCCGAGCACGCATACTGGACATCCCGCGAGACGATAACGTCAGGGATTGCGGCGCTGAGTTCCGCAACTTTCGGGCAGTCCACTGTCCTGGCGATATTCAATCCGCAGTGGCAGATATAGACGCCGATCCTGGGGGCTTCGCCCTGTTGTAAGGCTGATTTTTTCATTATGATTTCCTGGCCGGTAAAACGGTTATTCCCACTGAATATTCTTAGCTACCATCGAAGTGAGGTCCATTATCTCCATCCGGATTTCATCACCCAAAAGCGGGTCCTCCATGGCGCATTTCAGGTGAATCTGGCACTTCGGACAGGCGGTAACAAGAAGATCGCTTCCTGTCTCCTTTGCCTGGCGCAGCCGCTTGACCTGCATGGCCTTGGAGAAGCTGTCGCAGCCGGTCCATGCGCAGTTTCCGCAGCATTGTGAAGAAAGCCCCCGATCCTGCATCTCAGTAAAGGCACGGACGTTCAGCCGATTTAAAAGATTTCTCGGCAGCTCACAGCCTTCAGTGGTTCGGCTAAGGCGGCATGGGTCCTGGAAGGTGATTTTGCGGGCGGATTTCTTGAATCCTACCGCTCCCTTTGAGATCTCCCTTTCGGCAAGCTCGAAGATGTGAGTAACCTTGAAGCCGGTTTCGATGCCGTGCTCGGGATAGTCGCGGGAGAAGGCCCTGTAACACTCGGGGCAGGCGGTGACAACCTCTTCTATTCCCATATCCGAAATGAATTCCACGTTTAGGCGGGCAAGTTTCAGGAAGTTGTCACGGTCGCCCGACCAGAGGAGGTCGTGTCCGCAGCACCTCTCGTTTGGCATTATTGCCGGATTTATATCGAAGAAATTTAAAAGCCTTATTGAATCGGCAAGTATTTCTGTTGTCCGGACGCCAAGGTGATTGCGAAAAAATGTGTCGAAATAGGGTGAGCAGCCCCCGAAAAAGAGGATTTTGCTGCCGGCATCAGTCTGAGCATCTTCGGGGAGCCAATCCCAATGCCTAACCGGTAGACCGGGGGATGTCATGGTGCGCATGAGCGATTGGAAAAAGCCTTCATGTGCCTCGAAGCGGCCGTTGGTGGATTTCTTACCGGCATTTCGCATATCCCTCACGAATTCGGGAAAACTTACCGCCGAGGGACAGCGGTCGTAGCACAGGCCGCAGGTGAGGCAAGACCAGATGTCTTCAGTAACAGCAGGCGATGATAGTTCGCCGGAGGCAACGGCGTTTGCGATTGCCCTGGGCGAAAAGGGCTTCCCGGAAAGTGCGACTGGACATGCCGAGGAACATTTTCCGCAGTCCTGGCATGTAAAAATGTTGTGGGCCGCCATAATCGATGCGGAGCTTCCCGCTGACACGCCATCCTGTTCCTCGATGGAGGTCGAAACGACAGGTGTTTTACCAAGTTCCGCGACCCGGTTTCGAAAACTTATGAGGAAATCGAGAAGCTCGGCAGGCTGATCGGGATAGAATGCGGCAAACCCAAGCCGCTCCTGACCCACTCCGAGAAGCTCCAGGATGCCCTGCGTATCCTCTACATTTCTTTCAGCAACCGAGGTCCCTATGCCGTAGCGACAGGTTCCCGGCTCGCAGCCAACGAGCGCAACTCCGTCTGCTCCGGTTTCGAAGGCCTTGAACAGGAGCGACTTCGTTATTCGCCCGCTGCACGGAATCCTGACCATCCTGATCTCGCGCGGCAGCGCTGCGAGTGTATCCTGCAGGCTCTGAAAAGCCGCGTGAGGGCTCCAGTTACAAAGAAAGAGAATTATTTTGAGGTCGTTTTCCATTTTTTTCAAAGTTGTTCCATTTGGGGTGTCGAAAAAGCATATGGAATAATTTACGCCAAAACTTCCTGGATAAGCTGCTCAAGGAAGAGCCTGTCCCGGTACGGGCTGTCGGCGGCATTCGACGGACAAACCGAGATGCAGTTGCCGCAGCCTTTGCACAGGGCTTCATCAACCACGGAGTAGCTGGTGCCCAGTGAATTTGAATGAAAGCTTACTGCCCGGTATGGGCAAACGCTTATGCATCGGCCGCATCCGCGGCAAAGGGTCTTGTCTATTGAAACGGTGTAGCCTTTATTTTGCCTGGGGCCGCGCGGCATAACCGAAGCTGCCAGGATACCTGTTGAGGTGCCCTTGATGCGCTCCGATAAGTTGACCCCCTGAGGACTTGCGAGTAAAAGCCCGGGAATAGACGTCGATCCCGGTGCCAGGAATGGCACTCCCCTCAGGCCTTGAGTCTGCATCGTGTGTACGAATTCATGGGGCGGCAGGTCAGGGTGGGGCATGTATGCGATGGTTTTGCGGGCCTGCTCGCCAAGGATTACGGCTCCTGCATGAAAAACCTGGCGGGAGCCGTCATCCATGGAAACGACTATGCTGAAATCACCGACGGTTCCTTTTAGCGAATTTGCACTTGATCCAATGAACGCATGCACGTTGGGGTATTGAGGAATATCCGAAAGCGGGGCGCCGGGGCTGCCGAACAGGAAAACCTCCATTCCCATTCCGCCAATGACCTCGGCAGTCCTGAGCGCAGCTTCGGATTGACCGATTACTGCCGTGGTAAAATTATATTGACGTGCCGGAACAGGAAATGTCTTAAGCAGGGTGGCACGACGAATCGAGCGCTTGAGAAGACCACCGAAGCGCTGGACTGCAAGTTGCGGGTCTCGCTCAAGCAGAGCCAATACTTCGCCCCTGAGGTTGCAGGTCTCGGCCATAGCGCGATTGATTCCCGTGCCGTGAAATAGATTGTCCTTGAGTCTTGCCCTCTGGTCGGTGCATGCGCTGCAAATGAGGTTCAACGGACAGCAAACGCATGAGGCCAGAACAACTCTGGTCAGGCCTTTTTCGCGAATGGTTCGAAGGATCGATGCGCAACCCTCGGGCGTGCACGCGGATTCAATGATTTCCGAGTGCTCGACGTAGTGGTTACCGGGCAGGCCGTAGACGAATTCATCCATCTCGGGAAGCCAGCCGAGCGAGTTGTTGCAGCGGCAGACAAAGACGCCGATCCTCAACTCGGGCGAAAGCTGCGGTCCGGGAGGAATGAAGGACATTCCATGTCCCTTCATCCGGGGGGCGCTTTCCTTAAGGAGCAGTATTGCTTCCGCAGCGGAAGCAAACCCGCGCATTGTCATCGTAAAAACATCTGGTCGGATCGCCTTGGAGCTGTACGCGCGAAGGACGTCCTCTCCCTTTATCCCCGGCGCGGCGGCTGGATCGGCAATAATGACGATCCCTGCGTGTTCGACCTGCTCGGAGCCTTCCTCGGTGTGTGATATGGCATTGGCGCATACTTCGGAGCACTGGAGGCACTCGGAACATACTCCACACTGGAGACACCTGGATGTTTCAGCCTGGACCTGGGCCTCGGTGAGCCCAAGGGCGACCTCTACCGAAAGCTCCCGGCGCGATTCCTGCCGACGCTCGGGCATTCTGGCACGCGGCACAACCGGGATATCCCCGGGAATGGGCCGCAACTCGGAATCGGCTGGGCGGCGGGTCTTAAAAGGTGTTGCCGTAGATTCGCCGGAAAGATAGCGGTGAACGGAAAAAGCGGCTTTCCGGCCCGAAGCCATGGCAGCCACAACAGTCGAGGGTCCTTCCGCGGCGTCCCCGGCGGCAAAAATACTGCCGGCGCTATCTATCCTTTTTCCGGTTTGTCCGATCGCAATGATTACGCTGTCGAACTTGAATTCAGTGTGTTTCGAACCCTCAATTGGCACGGGCCACGGGATTCCATTAGCATCAGGCGGACCAGGTCTTGTGTGGACAAAGCGGATAGTTTCGAGTTTGCCCTTTGATCCTATAAACTCGCTGACCTTGAGACCGGTTTTAATGACGACTCCCTCCCGGCGGGCTTCTTCCACTTCGGAATCGTCAGCCGGAATGAGTTCTTCGGGAAACCAGGAGATAAGGGTTGCCTCAGCTCCGAGCCTGACGAGGGTCCTGGCTGCTTCAAAGGCTGAGTTTCCGTCTCCTATAACCGCCACTTTGCCGGAAGCTGTGCTTATTTCGCCCCGATATACGCTTGAAAGAAAATCGATGCAGCCCTTTACCCCTTTCAATTCTTCCCCGGCTGCGCCAAGTTTGCGGTCGGACCACAGGCCGGTTGCAAACACAACAGCAGAAAAATCAGCTGCCTGCGTCTCGAATTTTGTCCCGAGGCAGAACTTCACGCCCATTTCATTCAGGTATCCGATTTCCCGGTCGAGAATTTCGCGGGGGAGCCGGTAGGGGCCTATGCCGTATTGCAAAAGCCCACCTGGCATTTTTTCCTTTTCAAAAACTGTGACTTTATATCCAAGTCTTGCAAGATCGGCTGCAGCCGCGAGCCCGGCAGGTCCCGACCCTACCACCGCGACCTTCTCACGATTCCTTTTTACCTGGAGACTTTCTTTGGCGGGTGCTGCGGAATCGGCAAGAAACCGCTTGATGTCCCTGATCGCCACGGGTTGGTCGAATTCACTTCGGCGGCATGCGGCTTCGCATGGATGCGTGCAGATCCTTCCGCAAATTCCGGGAAGAATATTATCTTTTCGAATAAGCTCCAGCGCTTCGGAGTATTTGCCGGCCCGAGCGAGAGCCATGTAACCTTGAACGTTTACTCCGAGAGGGCACTTTTCCTGGCAAAGCGGGGTCCTGCGCTTGTCGATAACTGCTCGGCCGGGCAGTGCCTGCCTCCCGCCGTAATGAACCGCTTTTTTGCCATCCGGTCCCAGGGCGGGACACACTGAATCACACTTACCGCAAAGTGTGCACCGTTCGGCATCAACATAGGAGGCCGGTTTGGTGTAGCGTATGGAAAAACCCTGGGGAGTGTGTTTGATCGAAGTAACGGATGCCGGCAAAATACATCGGATTCTAGGATTTCTCAGAATTCGCAAAAGTCCGGGCCGATTCGCATAATTAAGGGATACACCCGAGGGCATGCGCCAGTTTTCTGCCGACAGTTTTTCATTGAGGTCAGGATCGGTATCGATTAGCGTTACCGGTATGCCCATCTCGCCGAGCTTGTTCGTGGCGGCAATACCTGCTGGAGTTGCCCCAATAATGCAAACTTTTTGCAATCGTTCCTTGGGGTTTTTCACGATTCACCCCCTTTTGCCGCCGCCGCTTTTTTGCGCCTGGCTTTGAGCACGGCCATCCCGAACTCATAGCCCTTGTTGAATGCGGCGGTATTCGCATCCTCGGTCCCGCTCGGGACTGAATCGCAAACCGATTTTATCATCGCCTCAACTGATGCAGCCCCGGTCACCGCAGTCACGAAACCGAGAATAACTATATTCGCCATCATCTTTCTTCCCAGTTCCTCGGCGATTCGGGTGGCTGGTATAGGAAAGCAGTCGGCCGATATATCAGGTGTGCGCACCATGTCCTGATCGTAGAGCACGATGCTGTCCTGGTTGAGCTGCCGTGCGTACTTGTCGTACCCTGCCTGTGACATGCAGACCAGGATGTCCGGGTTTCGCACGTACGGAAAATGTATGGTGGAATCGGCAATTATCACCTGTGCGCTGCACGCGCCGCCCCTGGCCTCGGGACCATAGGATTGGGTAAGAGTGCTTTCCTTGTGGTCAATGAGGCTTGCCGCCATTCCAAGTACCTGCCCGGCAAGCACGATCCCCTGGCCGCCAAAGCCGGTAATAAGGATTTCTAATTTGGATTTTGCGCTTGAGTTCCGATCCATTCTGGTTCCAATCGCTATGCCGAATCGGCGGCCGTTTGCGGACGGCAGATCTTGTCGTAGGATTCAGTAAACGTGGGCCGTTCGGAGTCTATGAATTTCCCGAGCGTTATACCCAGCTTGAAATCCAGGAGCACTTCCCCTGGATTGGCGCCGTTCTTAACCACCGATCGCTCTTGGAAAATCTTGAGGGCCTCAATGGGTTTTTGCTTGTTTCTGCGCCCGTAGCCGGTGGGGCAGGGGGCGAGCACCTCGATAAAGGAAAAACCCCGCCTCTGGATGGCTTCTGATATTGACTGAGTCAGGTCTCGCGTATGGAGCATCGTCCAGCGGGCGATGTAGGTGGCCCCTGATGCGTATGCGAGCAGGGGTAGATTAAACGGAGATTCCGGGTTCCCCCGAGTTGTGGTGGTCGTTTTTGCAAGATTGGGAGTGGTTGCCGCTGCCTGGCCTCCGGTCATTCCATAATTGAAGTTGTTCACGCAAATGACAGTGAGGTCCATGTTGCGCCTGGCCGCATGGAGGAAGTGATTGCCCCCTATAGCAAAGAGGTCGCCGTCGCCGCTGAAGACGATCACGTTCAAATCGGGGTTGGCAAGCTTCATGCCGGTTGCAAACGGAATCGCCCGCCCATGCGTGGTGTGATAGGAATCGAGTTTAACGTACCCGGCGCCGCGCCCGGAACAACCAATTCCGGATACCACCGCTGTCTTGTCCAAATCGATTCCGCTTGACTGCAGCGCGATAAGGCACGAAGAAAAAGCAGTGCCGATCCCGCACCCGGGGCACCAGATATGCGGGATGCGCTCGGTTCGAAGGATTGGGTCCAGGGGGTGTTTAGATGGAGAAATGGTCATAAATTTCCTTCTTGACCGGTGTTAGGAAGTGGCACCATGTGCCCGTAGCGTCATTTAACACCGGCAGCCTCTTCGATTTTGCGCAATATATCTCCGGGCGTTATCACGGTGCCTCCTGGATGCCCTACCAGATAAGCCGGTGCGGTCCCTGCGGAGCATCTCTCTACTTCGAGATGAATTTGCCCCAGGTTCAGTTCAACCGTAATCAGGCCTTTGAGTCTGGATGCCAAGCGGCGAATCTGTTCCTCTGGAAAAGGCCAAACCGTTACGAGCCGCAGCAGGCCAGCCTTGATGCCCTTGCAGCGGGCCTCGTCAACAGCGGCCAGGCTGCTCCTGGCGGAAATGCCATACGAAATAAGAGCAACATCGGCATCATCAAGCCTGTATTCTTCGAGCATTATGATCCGGTCTAGATTGCGTCGGATTTTGTCGGTTATTCGCGAAATCATTTCGACGTGGGCCTCGGCGGTCATCGACGGATAGCCCCTTTCATCATGAGTCAGTCCGGTAACATGGACCCTGTAGCCGTCTCCGGCATGTGCCATTGGGGCAACGCCGTTCATGCCCGGCTGGAAAGGCTTGAAGCGGTCTTTTCGCCCTTTTGGCCTGGGGCGTGATTGCAGCTTTATCTTTGATGCATCGGGGATCACCACTCGTTCACTCAAGTGCCCCGTCACCTCGTCGGCCATTATGAGGACCGGGAGGCGATAGGTTTCGCTGAGATTAAATGCGGCTATTGTCAGGAAGAACATTTCCTGAGGAGACGATGGGGCGAGGGCAATTATTTCATAATGCCCATGAGACCCCCACCTGGCCTGCATCATGTCGCTTTGTGCCCCGAGTGTTGGAAGACCTGTCGATGGGCCGGCCCTCTGGACGTTAACGACAACGCATGGAGTTTGGGTTACAAGGCCTAACCCGAGATTTTCCATCATAAGGCTGAAGCCGGGGCCGGATGTTGCAGTCATGCTTTTGGCTCCGGCACATGAGGCGCCCAGCACGGCTGCCATGGCGGCAATCTCGTCTTCCATCTGGATGAATACTCCGCCAACCTCCGGAAGGCGACCGGCAATATGTTCGGCAATCTCGGTGGCAGGCGTGATAGGGTATCCGGCAAAAAAACTGCAGCCGGCGGCAAGCGCTCCCTCGGCGCAAGCAACGTCGCCCGTTATGAAGTGTTCTCCTGTGAGGACCGCTGGTTTCATAAATAGACAATCAAATTCAGTTTAGGGTGGAGGATATGAAAGCTTATGCCGCTGGGGCATTTGCCGGGGCTTCGAGCGAATAAATGGCGAAGTCGGGACATATTGCTTCGCAGTAATGGCAATTCACACAAAGATCTGGCTGCTTTACCGAAGGCGGATGGTAGCCCTTTGAATTGAAGCGGCTAGACATTTCGAGTACGTCCCTTGGGCAGTATTCGATGCAGTAGCCGCACCCTTTACATCGGTCATCGATGATGTAGACAATGCCCTTTGATACGAGGATTTCTTCCGAATCCAGGGGTACTCGCCAGAATTTCATCTCATCAATCCTTGGAATATTTTGCAAAGCGAACTCAAAACTGCGATCAGTTACGGAATTCTAGGCAAATGTGAGAGCATGTCAAGATAAATCGAACTGGAAAAAGAGGGATATGCGCTTCGGTGGCTAAAAAACTAGGGGGGTATGAGTGAAATCTGGAAAAAGACGCCCGACCACGATGGTGTCTTCTCGAATGATAGCTGTATGTCCGAACTCGATTTTTGGTTGGTAACCTCTCGGATCGAGTTAGAGCGGGAATTATGAACGCGGGACCTTAGGTGAGTGGTGAAGTATTGGCTTGACTGAGGTTGTCGCTAAATAGAAGGCGAGAGGCAAAAAGGGGCAGGCTCTCCGCTCAATCCGACATCAATGTCTTTTTTAAATACTACCAGTTTACAAGTATGCTTTTACCGCCCTCTTCGGCCAATATGCGATATTTCAGGCCGGGGTTTCGCGCCAATAAAGCCTGGAGGGGTCCCTTTTCGCTAAAGAGGAAAATCCTGCTATCGTTAGAGTTCCACATCTTTAGAAGTTCCTGCTCCTCCATGGCAATTTTGGGTGCATCTTTGTCCTGCAAGCCGTACCAGAGCACTCCGAAGCTCTTGTTCATTACATGGACCTGGAGCCCGGTGTAGTAGTTAAGTGTGCAGCCTTTCTCGTAGAAGTCATTGATTACAATTCTGTCGCCCGGCTTGTAGTGATACTCGACCACTTTCGCCAGGTTCCGGGAGGAAAGGATAGGTTCAAAAGCAGCCATTCCAGATGCGTAAGAGTGGGTCAGTCCCACCATCATGAAGGCAAGGAACAGGAACGAAACCGTCCAGCGCCTCCAAAGCGCGAATGCAAGGGCGGCAATCGGGCCCACAATGAGAAAAGCTGCCGTTCTGTAGACAAGAGGTGCCAGGTGGGCGAAAGTTGCCGCAGTGAGATCGTGAACGTGACCGAAAGCAAGGTTATAGTGTTCCGGGTTCGAGGTAAGGGTCACTGCAAGATTTCCCGCCGATCGGCCACCTGTCCAGGCAAGTGCGGCCAGGACTACTCCGACTGAAACTGTGATAGCGGCGGCCGATCCAAGGCTCACGATACTCCATTTCCGGGATTGACTCTCGCGTGATTCAATATCCGAGAGGACTTTTCCAAAAAGAAGGGCAAATGCCGGGAGCGTCGGAAATGTGTAATACTCCTGGGTGCTGCCGAAGGCCAGGATCAGCAGGACGGTAAAAATCCAGACGCAGAGCAGCAGTATAACCTGTTGAGTTTTATCCTTGGGGCGGAAGGTCCTCGGAAAATTTCGTCCAAGCCCCCACAAAAAGGTGCTCCAGGGAAAAAGCCAGACCAGGTGAAGGCCCCAGAAGACAAGGAGCGGGACGGTATCGTAGTCTTTCGGGTAGCGCATTCCGAGATATCGAAGCAGGTGTTCTCTAATGAAGTAGAACCAGAGAAAATCGCTGTTCGCAAGGGCTGCGGCAATATGCCAGGGAGCGGAGATCGCAAGAAAAAGGACAATCCCAAAGGGGATCTGGAGTTTCTTTAGAACCTTCCAGTTTCCGGTGATGAGGATGTGGAAAAAAATTATCGCTCCCCCGAAAACGATACCGGTAAGCCCTTTGGTAATCGAAGCGAGCGCGGCGGAGGCGTAAAATCCCGCACACCTGATATCCAATGGCCCGATACGCCTGGGTTCACTATCAGTATCCACGGAAATCTGAATGTACATATAGAGGCAGAAGGCTAAAAAGAAGGAAAGCAGCACGTCCGGGATGAATATTCTTGTAAATGCGAACGGGCCGAGACTTGTCAGAAATACCAGCCCTGAAAAGAAGCCTCCTTTTTCTCCCCAGTACCGCGTGCCGAATCGCCAGACCAGCAGCGTCAGCAACAAGGCGAAAATTGCCAGCGGCAGCCGTATCGCCCAATCCTCGAGTCCGAATGCCGTGACAAATGATGCGGCCATCCAGTACATCAGCGGAGATTTTTCGATATACCTGATGCCGTTATTAAGCCGCAGAGTTATCCAATCGCCCGATTGGACCATCTCTCGAACCGCTTCGGCGTGGAAGGAGTCGGCATCGTCGAGAAGTGCCGGACGGGTGATAGTCCCGAGAAAGATTGCAGACCAGATGGCTAACAGAATTAGCGGATAGAGCAGGAATTTGTAGTTCATCATTATTTCGCGTGTTCTTTGTCGGGGTTGTCGTGCGAAATTTTTCGGGCACGCTCCCTATAAATGAGGAATAAATTTCTGACATAGATCAGCAGGCCGCCGCCCTGTCCGAGGATAAATACGGGGTCTTTTTTCAATATCGCATAGACAAAAAGAAGACCTCCACCGCATACGCTGAAATACCAAAACGCCAGCGGCACGACGCTTTTCCCCTGCTTTTCGCTTGCTATCCACTGGACGAGGAACCGACCGAAGAAAAGCCCCTGGGCCGTAAAGCCCAGAATCAGCACATAGTTTTCCGCCAACCACCGCGCAGCGTAGTGGATGTTGAATGGATCGGTTCCGGGCATTTTTAGGATAGTCCGCTTTAGCTGAGATATAATAAGAACCCCCGAAGGGGGCGGTGAGGACAAATTCCGCCCGGAATATCCGCGAAACTGCGCGGATGTCCAAGCAGTGGGTATTATGGATAGAAAAAACCGTATTGAAAAGGGTAAATTCAAAAACGGTTAAAATTTTGGCGCTTATCAGTTTTAAGCGCATCCAACCTTGAAAAATCTTCTTTTCGGGCCGGATTAGGTGATATGCTGAAGGCAAGAGTGGACCGAGCCTGGCTGCTTATCTATAAAGGGGCTTTTAAATGTTGATCCTGGGGATTGAGAGTTCGTGCGACGAAACTGCCGCCGCCGTGGTGGATGACGGACGGAAGGTGCTCTCCGATATCGTCGCAAGCCAGGCGGGCATTCACGGACCCTACGGGGGAGTAGTGCCTGAACTGGCGTCCAGGAAGCATCTCGAATATATAATTCCGGTAGTCGATATGGCCCTCAAAGAGGCGGGATGCAGTGCGGAAAAGCTCGATGCAATTGCAGCCACCCAGGGGCCGGGGCTTGTTGGGGCGCTCCTGGTAGGGCTTGGGGCAGCTAAGGCTATGGCCTATGCGCATGGTATTCCCTTTATCCCAGTAAATCACCTGGAAGGCCACATTCAGGCAGCTTTTATGGGAGACGAACAGCCGGAGGGGCCATTTGCGTGTCTGGTCGTCTCGGGTGGGCATACTGCTCTCTACAAGGTGTCGGATGACTGCACTGTCAGACTTCTTGGCGCCACGCGAGATGATGCCGCCGGGGAGGCTTTCGATAAAATAGCAAAGATGCTCGAGATCGGTTATCCCGGCGGAATCGCAATAGACAGGCTCGCATTGTCGGGAAACCCCGAGGCGGTCCATTTTCCCCGCTCCAGGTTTGACAGGGAATCCCTTGAGTTCAGCTTCAGCGGATTAAAGACATCTGCTGCCAATTTTATTCGCAAGCACGGCATTCCGCACAAGATATCCATGCGGGAAGATGCCGAGGTGCAAAGAACGGAATCCGCTCAGGCCGAATGTTCACTTGAAGATTTTGCCGCCAGTTTCCAGGAAGCAATCGTCGACGTACTCGTCTCCAAGACCATTGAAGCAGCACGGCAATGTGGATTAAAGCAAATCGCGGCCGTCGGCGGTGTGGCTGCCAATTCAAGGCTCCGGCAAAAACTTTCGGAGCAGGCCTTGGCTGATGGGATCAGGCTATTTATGCCGCCTATACGGTTCTGCACTGACAACGCGGTGATGATCGCATCGTCTGCATATCGGATATGGGCGCGCTCAGGATTCAGTTCGGAGACTTTGGACATTGATGCCTTTTCCAGATAAGACTAATGCGAGTTCGGCCAAAATTTTAGCATGTCTCCGCACTCACCATTCATTGGTTAATCGATAATGCCTGAATTTCTCACCCCCTCCCAGTACTTCCATGAAAAAGGCATCAGACCCAGGAAACAGTTTGGGCAGCATTTCCTTGCCCAGCCGGCGACAGCGACCCGAATAGTTCAGGCAGCCGCACTCGCGGAATCGGATGTGGCCGTCGAAATCGGCCCGGGGCTCGGAGCTTTGACCAGGCATATCGCTCCCCTTGTAAAGAAACTCCACCTCATTGAACTGGATACAGATCTTTCAGCCTACCTGGGCGAGTTGTTCGAAGTCGGAGACGGAGAGCAGGGTGAAAGGGTAGAGGGTGTTTCAATTCACTGCCAGGATGCCCTTGCCTTCGATTTTGCCGGCCTTAGCCGGCAGGAAGGAAAACGGCTCGTGGTGCTCGGCAACCTGCCCTATAACATCAGCTCTCCACTGATGTTCAACCTGCTAGAAGCCTTTCCGGCAATCGAACGCGCCGTTTTCATGGTGCAGAAGGAGGTCGGGGAAAGGTTCTGCGCGCCTCCGGGTTGCGGAGACTACGGTGTACTTTCCGTCCTCCTTGGCATCTATTCAAAGGTGAACAGGCTCTTTACGGTTGGACCCTCCCAGTTCTATCCTCCACCGAAAATAGATTCCCTTGTCATAGGAATTGAATTCATCGATAAGGCTCCCTCCGGTCCACCGTTTGATTTTCTGAGAAAATTCGTTAGTGTCGCCTTCCAGCAGCGCAGAAAAACCATTCAGAACAGCCTCAAGGGTGTTTTCGGGGTATCCTCGGCAGCCCTGCTGGATGGGCTCGCCAGGACGGGAATCGACCCGAAAAGAAGGCCAGAAACGATTTCTCCGTGCGAGTTTTTAGAACTGGCAGGGTACGTGCTGGAGGCTGCTGGATTTGCCCCGTTGTAATATTTGTCCGCTGTGCTAGAATGTGTGCCTTTCAAATCAAGCCGGCAAAAAGAAATCCTTTGTTTCCAAAAACAGGGCAGGCTACTAATAATTGCGCTCATAGAGCGCAGAGAAAGCCTTTTTTTGAAAAATGGAAAAAACCGCATTTACGGATAAAGTCGCACTTGTAACGGGAAGCTCACGGGGAATCGGCCGTGCGATTGCATTGGCCCTTGCTCGTGCGGGGGCTGACGTTGCGGTAAATCACTCTAAGGAGGGCGGGACCTCTCAGGCCAAAGCCGATGAGGTATGCCGCGAAATAGAAAGTTTCGGCAGGAAAGCCTTCCCCGTTCAAGCTGATATTGCATCAAAAGAATCTGTAAAGGCGATGTTCGAAGCAGCATCGAACCGGTACGGCCGACTTGATTTTCTGATTTTGAATGCTGCCAGAGCACCTTTTAAGCCGCTTGAAAAGCTTCGCGAAAAAGAAATCCGGCAGCTTGTTGATACCAATTACATCGGAAACATCTTTTGCATTCAGGCAGCCGTTCCCATGCTCGAATCATCCGGAGGCAAAATCGTCTTCGTATCGAGTCTTGGCAGCCGTTTCTACAACCCATCCTATCCGCTGGGCAGCATGAAAGCGGCAATGGAATCAGTTGTGCGCGACTGCGCTGAAAGTCTACTTCCCAAGGGGATTTGGGTAAATGCGGTTTGCGGAGGCATTGTAAAGACGGATTCTTTCAAGGTTCTGCGGCTCTATATGGAAGAGATAGAACACATTCCGGACAACCTTTGTGTCACCCCCGAGGAAATTGCCGAAACGGTGGTGTTTCTTTGCGGGCCGGGCGCCCGTGCCATACGGGGCCAGACCATCGTAGTTGACAACGGCTTGAGCAATAGACTATACCGCCCGGCATGGATAAAGGGGCAGGACTCTAAATAAGCGAGGTTGGCGCGCAAATGAAGCAGACTGTTATTCCTGAAGAGAAAGTTATCGAAGAGGTTAGAAGGGCAATCTGGGAAGGACTGGACATCGATCCGGCAAGAGTGAAGGCTGAAAGCTCGCTCGTTGGGGAACTGGGTGCCGAATCGCTGGATTTTCTCGATATTAACTACCGTCTGGAACAGACCTTCGGGATTAAGACTGCAAGGCATTCCGTCCTTGAGCACATGGAGGAAATGTTTGGCGAGGAAAGCGCAATCGACGCCGACGGCAAGCTGACCGAAGGTGCGGTCAAGGTCCTGCGGCTTCGCTTCAACAATTCGTCCCAGCTAAAACCGGGTATGGATATGGAGGAACTTCCAGGTGCTGTAACCGTTCAATCGATTGCCGACGGCATAATCAGCATTCTCGACAGCTTACCTGAAAATTGCACCAACTGCGGAAAGCAGGACTGGAAAATCGAAAAAGAGAGCAGAATCCAGTGCGGATCATGCGGCGAACCGGCTGCGTTTACCAACGGTGATGAACTCATCGATGAATGGCTCACGCAGGTGCAACAATCGGAAAAAATATTCTAGCTGCCGGCCGGGAGCGCTTGGCTAACATACCTGGGAATTGGGAATTCAGGAATCGGTAAGCAAGAATTCCGAGATTTAGGGATTTACGTATTTGGGTAAATTTAATCAGGTGCGAAAACGGGTGGTCGTAACCGGCTGCGGGGCGATCACTCCCATTGGTAAAAACAGCCGCGAAACCTTTGACAACGCCCGCAATGGAGCGTCTGGGATTGCTTATCTGCGTTCTTTTGAGACTGCGGGGCTTCCCTGCAGAATAGGCGGGCAGGTTGATGATGCCTGGCTGAGTTGCATTTCCGGAACGAAGCTGCAAGGGGTCGAGAAATGCGCCTCGCGCGGCCTGAAGCTGATGATATCCGCTGCTTCGGAAGCCGTTGAAGCGGCACGACTCGACTCAATCGAAGATCGTGGTCGAATCGGCGTAAGCCTGGGCTATCACGGCGAAAATCCTACCATAGAAGACATGCTTTTTTTCTACCGCTACAAGGGCCCGAACGGCTGGAACCTTAACGGCCTTTCAAAAAACGGGATTTATTCCTACTTCAATTTCTTCCGCCGAAAACCCGACGTAGGCACATCGATTCTGTCGATGTTGTTCGATTGCAAGGGCGCCAATTTTACCGTGGTCTCAGCCTGTGCCGCCGGATCTCAGGCGGTTGGCGAAGCTTTCCGCACCATAAGAGAAGGCAGGGCAGATGTCATGCTTGCGGGCGGATGCGAATCGAATGTGAACTTCGGTGGATTCATCGGGTTTGTGCTCATAAGGGCTCTTGCTGAAAAGTATACTTCACCGGACAAAGCATCGAGGCCTTTTGACCGCAAAAGGAACGGGTTCGTTATGTCGGAAGGTGCTGGTGTTCTGGTGCTCGAAGATTTGGACCATGCCCTCCAAAGAGGTGTGCCAATTTTAGGAGAAGTCCTTGGATACGGCTCATCGGCTGATGCGTATCGTATAACCGACATGCACCCGAAGGGCGACGGCGCGCTTTTTGCCATGCAGGCTGCACTGGCCGATGCGGGCATCACTCCCGACATGATCGAATATATAAACGCTCACGGGACTTCGACACTTCAAAATGACTACATCGAAACGATGGCGATAAAGAGGCTTCTGGGTGAGCGGGCCGGGCAGGTTCCGGTCAGTTCGAATAAATCAATGACAGGTCATACCATAGCGGGAGCGGGGGCAATCGAAGCGGTCCTCACCACTATGGGAATGAGGGAATCGGTAATTTTGCCGACCATTAATTACGAATTTCCCGATCCCAAATGCGATCTCGACTATGTTCCAAATGAGGCGCGTAAGGTAGATCATGGTATTGCCTTGTCTAATTCATTCGGCTTTGGTGGCCAGAACGCCTCACTATGCCTTGGTAAGTTCCGAAAATGATGCAGCGCAAAAATCCGGAAAATTCCAGCACGACTCTGGCTAAACCAAAATGAGACTGCTCCTCTATGATAAGATAACCGGCATCGATCCGGGAAAATCAATAACCGGTGTAAAGACCTTCACGCTTACCGATGAATGCCTTCGCGGGCACTTTGGAAAGAAAGCCGCCGTGCCTGGTGTTATGTACATCGAGGCAATGGCGCAAATTCTTGGCTGGCTTATCATACACACGCACAATTTTCGCCTTTCAGCGTTCATGTCACTTATTGAGGACGTGGTGGTCCCGGCTGACCTGCGACCGGGTTTCTGCGCAGAGATTACGGGTCGCCTTATTTCGACTTCCACGAGTGATTCATTAGGGTCAGCCACGTTGACTATCGATGGGCAAGAAGCGGCATCGATTGGGCGGATCATATACGTCCATTCACGAAAAGCTGACGAGGAACGCCTGCGGGCACTGTTCCGCTATTATGGCGGCGAGGATTTTCTGTAGGCTGCAGGATTGAAAGATCAACGGTGCCAGGTTTCGGCAGGCAAGAAAGCCTGCCCCACATTCGGGGCGGCGAATTGATCAAATCGCAAGAGCATTCGAAGGCCGATTAAATAGAATGACGCTGATTTTTCATGGAATAGATCTTGTCCACGTGCCAAAAATCAGGGACATCATGCAGAAGCGTCCTGAATTTGCCGAGGAACTTTTTACAGATATTGAGCGGGAGTTCTGCCTTTCTAGAAGAGATCCTTATATTCACTTCGCGGGTCGTTTCGCCGCTAAGGAAGCTTGCTTGAAAGCCCTTGGGACTGGGCTTTCCCGTGAAGGAATAGACGGATTGCTTGCGGAAATTGAGGTCGTCCCAGGCAGATCAGGCGGACCTCAACTAAGCCTTTCCGGTTGGGCCGCGAAAATTGGTCGGCGAAAGAAAATCGCACATACTGCTGTTTCGATATCCCATTCAGGGGAATATGCCGTGGCATCGGTTATTCTGACCGGAATGTGCTCTGCAGAGATGTTACAGGTGAAGGGAGCAAACCGTGAGATACCTTCTGGTTGACCGGATTACCGGAGTAGAGCCGGGACAGAGCATCACGGGCGTAAAAAATGTGGCAATGAGCGAGGATTTTTTCGAGTTTCACTTCCCGAAAAATCCGATCATGCCCGGAATAATGATGTTGGAAGCTCTCGTGCAACTTGCCGGCTGGCTCGATGCCGCTTCCTCGGATTTCCAAAAATGGTTTCTCGTCTCGCGTATACTCAAATGCAACTTCTACGGATTCGTATTACCGGGCGATCAGTTAGGACTGAGCGTGTCGGTATCTCCGGCGCCTGGACATGACCTTATGGTATACAGTGGGGTAGGCGAGGTTAACGGAAAGCGCAAAATAAAGGCTGAGTTCAGCGGCAATCTCATCAGCCTTGTGACCATAGAGGAAATAGACGAGCAGAAGCAACTCTTCGACGTTCTAACCAGAAAGCTGAAATTTTAGAAATGTCTTCATCCGGAAAAGCTGCCGTAACCGGCGTTGGCCTGATTTCGCCCCTCGGGAAGGGTGTGGCGGAAAACTTCAAGGGTGTAATCGAAGGAAGGAGCGGGATATCTCTCCACGATGAAAGGTCGGAAGTACCTGAATGTCTGAAATATTTCGGGAGAGTGGAAGGCCTCGATAAACTCGAAGGTGTGCCGGCAAAGGTTGCCGGCCAGACACGCTTTCTCAACCGTGGCTCGATGCTTGGTTTTGAGGCGGCAAGGGAAGCAATCGATAACTCCGGCCTTGAACTCTCTTGCGTACCAAGAGAGCGCAGATCGCTTTTTATCGCGTCTGGGGATTTCACAAACCTCGGATATGAGTTCATCCACCCTGCACTAAGAGAGGTTACAAGGCACAGCACCGAAAATATCGATTTATGTGCTCTGAACAAAGCTACCTTAGACCGGGTGAATCCCTTTTTCCTGCTCGAATCGATAAACAACAATTTGTTTAGTTTTCTCTCCGCATCCTTTGAGTTTATGGGACCCAACACGAGCCTTGCAAGCCTGTCGCCGCTGGGCGGAAATGCGCTCGAACTCGCATGCGGAAGGATTCTGTGCGGGGAAGCCGATGTTGCGCTCGCGGTGGGATGCGGGAGTTGGGTTAACGAAGTCCCGATGTATGAGTTGGAGGGGCTTGGAATTTTATCAAAATGCAAGCGGGGTGGTCGATCTTTCAGACCGCTTGACCGCAGTCGTGACGGCTTCATTCCGGGAGAAGGAGGGGCCGCTATTCTGGTTGAAAACGCAGAGAGCGCAAAGAAGCGGGGAGCGCCAATTCTCGCAATGATAAACGGTTTTGGAAATTGTATCGAACTTCCGCATGGCAAGGGTTTGAGCGTACCGGAGCTTATTTCAAAAAGGTGCATTGAATCAGCCCTGGAACAGGGATCATTCGAACCGGGAGATCTTGCATTCATATGCCCTCATGGGAGTGGAACACGAAAGGGCGACCGCTCAGAGCTGCAATCCATAGCGGAAGTGCTTGGGAAGAGCAGTGAGTCAGTCCGTGTTTGCGCCCTCAAGCCTTACACGGGTCACATGGGAGCGGCCAGCGATCTGGCTGAGGTTATCATCGGAATTAAGGCTCTCATGGAAGGGGTAGTCCCCGGTACGCTGAACTTTTGCAGGGCGGAATCGGGCTTTGAAGACCTCGGGATTTCATCTTCCAACCAGCAGGCCACGGGCAAGAGCTTTATTTCCGTAAGCTACGGTATATTCGGCCAGTCCTCGTCGGTTCTTGTCGAGACTTTATAACTCAAGATGAAGAAAAACAGGGGAAAGCATAGGCAGTTAATCGAGGTGGTCGGCTTGTACATGGCTATCGCTGCTGTGAAGGTTATGCCGATTAGCGGCCTTCGCTTTGTCTGCCGGCTGCTGGGGGACCTCATTTTCGCGATTTTGCCGCGGAGGCGCCAGATTGCCCTGAAGAATGTCGAAATAGCCTTTGGCAACGAATTGAGCCAAACCCAGATCAGGCAGCTCGCGCGCCGAAGTTGCCAATCGTTCTTTCTAATGGCCGTAGAGACGATGCGCTCACCCTTCAAGCACAACGGGGATTGCGTTGTGCGAGATCCGCGCTACAAAACCGGACACCTGGAGCAGCTTTTTCTCAAGGCTAAGAAGATCCACGATGATGCTGGCGGCTGTATATTTGTCACTCCCCACCTCGGCAACTGGGAAATGCTGCCATATGCAAGCGCCCTGATCGGAATTCAGCTTGCGGTTCTTATGCGTCCGATGGACAACCCATATCTTGAGCGGGCGATACTTTCAAATCGCATCGCGAGCGGTCAGGTGGTTATTCCAAAAAAGAACTCAATGCTTATGCTCGAACGCATGCTGAAGCAGGGCAAATCCCTGGGCATCCTTCCCGATCAGGCCACGGGAAGAGGGCTTCGCGTGAAGTTTTTCGGCCGCGAGGCCCCGGTTACACCGATTCCAGCAGTGCTTGCCCTCACATACAAACGTCCTGTCGTCGTGGTTGCCGCCTGCCGGACGACCGATCCCTACTGTTTCGAAGGTTTCGTTTCCGACCCCATCTTTCCGCAAGATAATCCAGCCGGCGAGCAGGCCGAGATCCTGCGCATTACCACTGAAATAAACGGGAGAATGGAAGAGATAATCCGAAAATATCCCGAACAGTACCTCTGGATGCACAACCGGTGGAAAGAATCGGGCAGGAAACCTGTATTTGGAAAATGAAATTGGGGCAGAATAATCCCGGGCAGGCTGCGTTTTGTACCACGCCGGCGGCTGCGATCATGATACTTCCGTCGCCATACATGTCAGCATATCTCATCAATCGTCCGCACCCTGATTACTATATATATTGTCTCCCGCGGGGTGAGAATTAAGATAAGAGGTTGGAAGCACGATCACTAATCATCACAAACCCGGAGTTCCAAAGTGATGAATTTCGAAAGCGGGGCACCAACCCTTTCAATTCTCGTAATTGACGACGAGCCAAATATCAGGAAAACTCTAAGCATCTCGCTCGAGGCAGAAGGCCACACTGTAGTGGCGGTTGCAAATTCGAAGGATGCTTTGGATGAGGCGAGGCAGAGATTTTTCGATCTCGCTTTGGTTGACCTGCGCTTGGGAACCGAATCGGGAATGGAACTCATACCGCGAATCCAGGCAATATGTCCCTGGATCAAATGCATTGTGATAACCGCGTATGCCTCGATCGACAGCGCCGTCGAAGCAATGCGCCACGGTGCTTTTGATTACCTGCCCAAACCATTCACGAACGATCAGGTATTGGCGCTCATAAGCAAAGTTACCGAGGTCAAAACCCTGGAGCAAAAAGTTGCCGCGCTTCAGGAAAAATTAAAGGAATCAGTTCCTGAAGCGGTCATTGAAAGCCGCAGCCCCGCCATGCAGAAGACCCTTGAACTGGCGCGGCAAGTTGCCGACAGCGAAGCAACCATCCTCATCCTGGGCGAAAGCGGTACGGGGAAGACTCTTATTGCCCGCGCCATTCATTCCTGGAGTAAGAGGTTTTCGAAACCTTTCGGGACAGTTTCCTGCCCTTCTCTATCCCCTGAACTGCTCGAAAGCGAACTCTTCGGACATGCGAAAGGCTCCTTCACAGGCGCTTTGCGTGATTATCCGGGTCGGATTGCAGCCTGCGAGGGGGGGACGCTATTTCTGGATGAGATAGGCGATTTGCCTCTCTCCATTCAGGCAAAGCTTCTTCGGGTTCTGCAGGAAAAGGTCTACGAGCGCGTCGGTGACCTGGAAACCAGGAAGGCCAATGTGCGATTCATTACGGCAACAAATATCGACCTCGAAGATGCTATCAGGGCCGGTAGGTTCAGGGAGGACCTTTTTTACAGGCTGGATGTGGTCGAGATAGCGATACCGCCTCTCAGGGAACGGCAGGAAGACATTCTTGCGATAGCAGAAAGCCTCCTTGCATTCTTTTCAAGGCAAAATCACAGAAGGATTCTAGGATTCAGTGATGATGCAAGCCAATTTCTCCGAAACCAGGAATGGCCTGGCAATGTGCGGGAACTTCGGAATGCGATCGAGCGTGCGGTTCTCCTTTGCAGGGAAGAGCGTGTTGGTATCGAACATTTCTCCAGTAAAAGCAGGGCAATGGAGCGAACTCCCAGCGCCGGTGATCAGGTGACAATGGAAGAACTCGAAAGATCCCACATCCGCCGGGTACTCTCCTCCACAAAATCAATTGATGAGGCATGCCGAATTCTCGGTATGGATTCTGTAACCCTTTGGCGCAAGCGAAAGAAATATGGACTCTGAACAGACATTTCATTTTGAAATGCCAGGTATCATAGATCCTTCATTTTGAAATTATACCCGCCCGAGCAGTCCGCACTAATCCCAGCAAATACGCGAAAATAAAGACATTTAATGTTTGCCGTTCTGGCACGCACTTTGCCTTGTTTAGTGATGAAGGTGAAACGATATGAGTCTAAGAACCAAGTTGATCATTGCTTCCGGCGGTCCGCTTTTAATACTGCTGATAATCGGGCTTTTCAGCATCAGCACCATTGCCCGTTCCAGCAAAACGATAGAGCGGATCTTCAGGGAAAACTACGACAGCGTTGCCGCCGGGCAGAGCATGATGAATACTCTCGCGCTGATGGACCGCAGCGCCGAGGCTTTCGCGTGGGGCTGGGAAGAAAACAGGCAGCAGGTATATGCAGCAGTTGAGTCCTTCGCCGCAAGCCTAAAATTCCAGCAGGGCAACATCACCCTTCCAGGCGAAAAGGACCTGACCGATCGCTTGACGAAGCTCTGGGAAAATTACAGGAGTGACCTCGAATCCTACTTTGTTTTGCCTGAAACCGATAGTTTGCGGCGGGATTATTATCGAAACAGGCTCCTGCCCCTTTATGATGAAGTCCAGGAAACGGCACAGCAGATAATCAATATCAATCTGAACAACATGGTATCGATTGACGGACAGGTACGTCAGCAAGCCTCCGAAACCAATCGAACATTATTTGCCCTTGTTATTTCCGGGGTGGTTTTGGCTCTAATTCTGATTGTTTTTATCGTGCCATCCATTGCAAGACCTATTTCGAATCTCACCAACTCTGTGAAAGAAATTCAGCAGGGAAATCTCGATTTGCACGTAAAAGTGCGCTCGGGAGATGAAATAGGGCAGCTTGCAGCTTCATTTAACGAGATGACGTCCAGCCTGCGTGAGTTCAGGCGCAGTAATCGAGCCAGGCTCATTCGTACGCAGGAGGCTACTATTTCGGCGCTGAATTCCCTCTCCGATGGGATAGCAGTCTGCAGCCCGGGCGGGCAAATCGAGCTTTCGAATCAAACCGCCCAAACACAATTTGCTCTCAAACCTGGGACAGATATCGGATCGATTGAAAATGAAAAAGTAAAAGAGCTTTTCAATCGAGCGTGCCGCCAGATGAGGCCTATTAGCTACAAGAGCTATGATTCGGCCCTTCAGATTTTTAAAGATGGAGAAGAGCGGTTCTTCCTTCCCGAGGCCGTTCCTATTTTCGATGATGCACGCAGATTAATGGGAGTAACCCTCATTTTCTCGGATGTCAGCCGCTTGCGCCAGGTTGATGAGTTAAAAAGCGGACTTATTTCAACGGTATCTCATGAGCTAAAAACCCCGCTCACCTCTATAAGACTCGCAACCCACGCCCTTTTGAATGAGAAATTAGGACTTCTCAATCCTAAACAGACCGAACTGGTTGCCGCTGCCCGTGAGGACAGCGACAGGCTCTACCGCATTATAGAAAATCTCCTCGATATAGGGCGGATGGAAGCCGAGCGGTCCAATTTGCAGCTTATTCCAGTAAATACCGGACAGATTCTTTTGAACGCAGTCGAGGTATTAAGGCCCTCGTTCAATGACAAGGGAATCGCCCTGCTGCTCGATTTACCTCCCGACATTCCGGATGTGCTCGCCGACAGATTCAGGCTGGAGATCGTGTTCACAAACCTTTTGAGTAATGCCTTAAAAAATACGCCCCCTGGAGGGCAGGTAAAAGTGTCGGCGCGCATGGAAAAAGGCAGGGTGCTTTTCAGGGTCGAGGACTCCGGTAAGGGTATATCACAGGAATACCTGCCACATATATTCGACAAATTCTTCAGAGTGCCTGGTTACTCACAGCAGGGAGATTCGGGGCTGGGGCTAGCAATAGTGAAGGAAATAGTGGAAGCGCATAGAAGCCGTATAGAGGCATTCAGCAATCCGGGGGAAGGAACCGCGTTCCTGTTTTCCCTTGCCGCCTCCAGCGGGCCTTTAAGTCGGCAAGTCGAAAAGGACTAGCATAATGGATGTGATCTATATCTCGATGGCAATAGGGTTTTTTATTGTTGGCTTACTTTATGTCTACATGTTGCATGGAGAAAGAAATGATTGAGAACGTGATAGTCGGAATTCTTGGGCTCGCGCTTATCGTGTACCTGTTCTTCGTGCTCATGCGGCCCGAAAACTTCTAAAGGGAGTCATCGATGAACTTAATGGGCTGGATCCAACTGGCCGTATTCATAATTGCTCTTTTAGCCGTGACTAAACCACTGGGAGTATATCTCACACATGTGCTGGACCAGGATGGCAGAACATGGCTCGATCCCGTTCTCAAGCCTGTTGAGAGATTTACATACGCTATTATAGGCCGAGAGAGCACCACGGAGCAGGACTGGAAAAGCTATGCCTTGTCGGTTCTTGTGTTCAGCGCGGCCGGACTGCTTTTCACCTACGCCATTCTAAGGCTGCAGGAATATCTTCCCCTAAACCCCCAGCATTTTGGACCTCTTTCTCCTGACCTCGCGTTTAATACAGCTACCAGTTTCACGACCAACACAAATTGGCAAAACTATGCTGGTGAAACTTCGATGTCCTATTTCTCGCAGATGGTAGGACTTGCCTTCCACAATTTTGTATCGGCGGCAATCGGCATAGCTGTTGCCGCTGCGCTGGTTCGGGGGATAGCGTCGCAAAAAACTAAAAATCTCGGTAACTTCTGGGTCGATCTAACGCGTGTGAGCCTCTATCTCCTGTTGCCCTTGTGCATCCTTTACGCGGTTTTTTTAATATCACAGGGAATGATTCAAAATTTCAAACCGTATGATACCGCCCAGCTCATAGAACCGTACTCTGCTCAGGTTGCTCAGAAGGACTCCAGCGGGCAGGTGATAAAGGATGCCCAGGGTAGCTCTGTGATGATGGAGCAAAGAGTCGAGACGCAATCCATCGCACAAGGCCCGATGGCATCCCAGGTTGCGATCAAGATGCTTGGGACGAATGGTGGAGGATTTTTCAACGCCAACGGGGCACATCCATTCGAGAACCCCACACCTTTGTCCAATTTCATTCAGATGCTTTCGATATTTGCCATCCCCAGCGCGCTTACGTATTACCTCGGACGAATGGTCAAAAACCAGAAACACGGCTGGTCGGTCTGGTCGGCCATGTTCATCATGTTTTTGGTGGGTGCCCTGGTCTGCTGGTGGGCCGAGTCGCAAGGGAACCCCAGATTGAGCGCTCTAGGTGTAGATTCTTCTTTTGGGAACATGGAAGGCAAGGAGGTCCGCTTCGGCATATTCAATTCCGCTTTGTGGGCAACTGTGACCACTGACACATCTTGCGGTGCGGTAAATTCGATGCATGACTCGTTTACTCCACTCGGCGGGATGGTGCCGCTGTTTAACATGCATCTGGGCGAGGTTGTCTTTGGCGGCGTGGGCAGCGGACTCTACGGCATGTTGATCTTTGTCGTTCTGGCCATCTTTCTTGCCGGGTTGATGGTCGGGCGCACACCCGAGTACCTCGGCAAGAAAATTGAATCATACGACATAAAAGTTGCCGCGCTAGCTATTCTTATCCCGTCAATCGCGCTCCTTGGGTTTACCGCTGTTGCGGCGGCAAGCGAATGGGGGCTGAAGGGCCTGAACAATAGCGGCCCTCATGGTTTGAGCGAGATACTTTACGCATTTACCTCGGCAATAAATAACAACGGGAGCGCTTTTGCCGGTCTGTCGGCAAACACGCCCCTTTATAATACCTCACTGGCATTGGCTATGCTCATCGGCCGTTTCTTCGTAATTATTCCGGTGCTTGCACTTGCCGGGAATCTTGCGGGAAAGAAGGCCGCGCCCATGAGCAGCGGAAGTTTTCCGGTTTCGGGTATTACTTTTACTCTCCTGCTCGTCGGTGCGGTGCTTCTCGTTGGCGCGCTTACGTTTCTGCCGGTTTTGAGCTTAAGCCCCGTGGTCGAGCACTTTCTGATGGTTAATTCGACACAGCTCTTTTGAGGAAAGAAATGGCGAGAAAAACACATTCACTATTCGATAGATCAATATTGTTTCCGGCTATCCGTGAGAGCTTGCTAAAGCTTAATCCGGTCCACATGATCGGAAACCCTGTCATGTTCGTCGCATTAGTCGGAGCTTTTGTAACGACGTGTGAACTGTTTGTGCCGTCGCGTGGCGAATCTATATGGTTTCTTCTTCAGATCACGGCCTGGTTATGGTTTACAGTCATTTTCGCAAACTTTGCCGAAGCGATGGCCGAAGGCAGGGGGAAGGCCCAGGCCGAGACGCTTCGAAAGGCGCGGACTCAGACCACTGCAAATCTTAAAGAGCCAAACGGTGCAATCAGGCAGGTACTCGCTGAGTCGCTTCGCAAGGGCGATACTGTTGTCGTTAAAGCAGGCGAGATCATTCCGGCAGACGGGGAAGTGATTCAAGGGGCTGCCAGTGTGGACGAATCGGCAATCACGGGTGAATCGGCCCCGGTGATCCGCGAAGCCGGGGGAGACCGGAGCGCTGTGACCGGAGGTACGCGTGTCCTCTCGGATGAGATAATCGTAAGCGTGACTGCCAATCCGGGCGAGAGCTTCATGGACCACATGATAGCCCTCGTCGAAGGGGCGAAGCGGCAAAAGACGCCAAACGAAATTGCACTGACGATCCTTCTAGCCGCTTTGACCATAATTTTCCTAATCGTGATCATGACCCTTAAGCCGTTTGGGGCTTACTCGGGTGCCGCCTTTTCGACTACCGTGCTTGTTGCCCTCCTTGTCTGTCTTATACCCACTACAATAGGGGGGCTTCTCAGCGCTATCGGAATTGCGGGCATTGACAGGATGATCCAGAACAATGTTTTGGCAATGAGCGGGCGCGCGGTTGAAGCTGCTGGAGATGTCGATGTGCTGCTGCTCGACAAGACCGGTACCATTACTCTTGGAAACCGGCAGGCTGTCGAGTTCGTACCTGCCCCAGGAGTCACCGTCGAAGAACTTGCCAATGCTGCCCAGTTGTCTTCGCTTGCCGATGAGACGCCGGAGGGAAGAAGCATAGTCATTCTTGCCAAGCAGTTCGGTATTCGAGAGCGTGAACTTAGCGATTTCGAAAAGGCGGAATTCATTCCTTTCTCCGCCAGAACTCGCATGAGCGGTGTAGACCTGAATGGGGAGCGGTATCGAAAAGGCGCCGCCGATGCGGTTCGGGACTACCTGGGAGGCAAGCTGCCCCCAGAGGTTGATTCGACCATCGAGCGCCTCGGTTCGAGCGGGGCTACACCGCTGGTGGTTGCAAGTCGGGAAAAAGTCCTGGGAGTCATACACCTCAAGGATATTGTTAAAGGCGGGCTCCCCGACAGGTTCGAGCGGTTTCGCGCAATGGGTATACGGACGATTATGATCACAGGCGATAACCCGCTCACTGCGGCGGCCATTGCGAGGGAGGCGGGAGTTGATGATTTCCTGGCTGAGGCAAAACCCGAGGACAAGCTAGATCTCATTAGACGGGAGCAGTCAGCGGGTCACCTGGTCGCAATGACGGGCGACGGTACCAACGACGCCCCGGCGCTTGCTCAAGCCGACGTTGGAGTTGCCATGAACACCGGGACCCAGGCTGCCAAGGAAGCCGGCAATATGGTGGACCTCGATTCGAATCCTACCAAGCTGATCGAAGTCGTAGAGATCGGAAAGCAGCTCCTTATGACCCGTGGAGCACTTACCACCTTCAGCGTTGCAAACGATGTCGCGAAGTATTTTGCAATTATTCCAGCCATGTTGGTTGGGACTTTTCCGCAGATTTACGCACTCAATGTGATGCAGCTTGCATCTCCTCAGAGCGCAATCCTTAGCGCCGTCATTTTCAACGCTCTCATTATTGTTGCTCTTATCCCTCTGGCACTCAAAGGGATTAGATTCAGGCCATATGGTGCGGCCGTGATTTTGCGCAGAAACCTTGTCATTTATGGATTGGGGGGCATCATTGCACCCTTTATCGGAATAAAACTGATCGACCTCTTGGTGAAGGCGATCGGACTTGCCTGAATAAAGGCTGTTGGTGTGGAGAAATCTAATGGACTCGAAAATGATTCGAAGCGATGCACGTGTTGCAGAGCGGTCTATCTCTTCCCGAAAGGCTGAAGAAATGGGCATAAAGGCGCTATTAGAGATGGTGAGGGCATCCCTTGCGGTAATAGTCGTGCTCGGTATTGTGCTCTGCGGGGTATATCCGCTGGTAGTGTTTGGAATAGGGCAGCTTGGCTTCCCTGACAAGGCAAATGGCTCTCTCGTCCAACAGGATGGTAAAACCATCGGAAGCCGCCTGATCGCTCAGAATTTTACTGGAAAAGAGTATTTTCACCCCCGTCCTTCCGCTGCGGGGGATGTTGGATATGACGCCAGCAGTTCAGGCGGGAGTAATCTCGGTCCCCTTTCTCAAAAGCTTTCAGACCAGGTTAAAGAACGAATCGAAGCCTATATCTCGGAAAACAGTCTCGCACCCGGGACCAAAGTTCCCGCAGATGCCGTCACAGCTTCGGGTAGCGGGCTCGATCCCCACATAAGCATCGCGAATGCAGAGCTACAGGCCGCCCGTGTAGCGCGGGAAAGAGGAATGCCGGTGGAAGAAATTAAGAATTATATCCGGCAGTATACCGAAGGCCCTCAACTCGGTTTTCTCGGCGATCCGGGAGTTAACGTTCTTAGTCTTAATCTGGCTTTGAATACAGCAGGGAGCAAGAAATGAAAGCTGAAAAAATTCTGGTATGTGTAGGCCATAGTCCTGCCTCGGCCGGAGTGATAGAGGCGGCCAGGCAAAAGGCTGACGACATGGAAGCCAGATTGTACGCAGTTCATGTCGAGTCCGGGGGGACTTCGCTGCTTTCAAAATCGAAGCGGGATCATTCCGCCGATAACCTCAGGTTTGCAGAGCAATTGGGAGCGGAGACAATCATTCTTTCCGGTCGAAACATAGCGGATGAAATTGTCAAGTTTGGACTGGAGCGGAACATAAGCCGAATAGTTGCTGGCAAGCCGATGCGCTCCCGGCTTCAAAGTATTTTCCTCGGCAGCCCGGTGGACGAGCTGACGCGGAAAAGTGGGAAGATCCCGGTCGAGGTTGTTGAAGGCTATGCAAAAGAACCAGCTCAGATGCCCTATCGAGTAAAACCGCGACAAGTTCGGTGGTCCGACTACGGGACGGGTCTTCTTTACGTGATCCTGGCCACCGGCCTCTGTTTTCTGATGTACCCCTATTTTGATTTGAGCAACCTGATAATGGTCTACCTTCTGGCTGTAATGATTGCCTCGATAGATGCCGGGCGTGGGGCCGGCATACTTGCCTCCGCCTCAAGCGTGCTGGCATTCGATTTCTTCTTTGTACCTCCCAGGTTCACTTTCAGGGTAGATGATGCCCAGTATATCGTGACGTTTGCGGTAATGTTTTTAGTATCTTTTGCAATTAGTCAGTTGACCGAACTGATGCGTAGACAGGCTGAGTCTGCCCGGTTGCAGGAACGTCAGGCAACAGCGATGCACGGCCTGAGCGGTCAGCTTGCCGGATCGAGGACTGTTGAAAAGACTCTTCGGATTGCAGTGGACTATTTATCGGAGATTTTCGACTCCAGTGTGCTGGTTTTACTGCCCGATCAAAATGAATTGAGAACCGCTGCCGGAAACATTTCTGAAGTTTTACAGCAGGATTTGACCAAGGAACTTGCTCTCGCTAAACAAGCTTTCACAACCGCGGCGACAGTCGGCTTGGGGACGAAAGTCGGGACCGGGAGCCGTTTACTCTATGTGCCGCTTCAAGTAGGGGATTCGGTACTTGGGGTGATTGCTTTGCGGCCGGGAGACGCCGATCGGCTAACAAAGCCTGATCAGCGCCGTCTGCTTGAATCTCTTGCCAAACAGATAGCGTTGTCGCTCGAGTTGGATTACCTGGCCGAAAGCGGCATAGACATTCTGGTCAGCCATGCATACCGGCAGAATGCCAATAGCAGCTCGGATGCGGTTGTCGAGAGCTGATGGGAGAAATCGAAATGCCTGAAGACAGGGCCCTTAGCTTTCTTCAACTGATACGTCGCTCGCAGCGCGGCAAGCTCAAGATTTATCTTGGCTATGGACCGGGTGTTGGGAAGACCTGGCAGATGCTTCTCGAAGGGCAACGCCTCAAAAAAGAGGGCATCGATGTGATTGTCGGGCTGGTCGAAACTCATGGACGCGCCGAGACGGCTAAACTGGTCGACGGGCTGGAAGTGATCCCGAGAAAACAGGTCCAGTATCGCGGCATACTCCTGGAAGAACTTGACCTCGAAGCTGTAATGGCCAGGCATCCCGAGGTCGCTCTGGTTGATGAACTGGCGCATACCAATGTGCCGGGCAGCGAAAATTTTAAAAGGTATCAGGACGTGCAGGAATTGCTAGCTGCGGGTATCCATGTGATTACGACCATGAATATTCAGCATCTTGAAAGTCTCTACAATACCGTCGAAGACCTGGTCGGGGTTAAGGTGCATGAGCGGTTGCCGGATTCTGTCCTTGCAGAAGCAGACGAGATAGTAAACATCGACCTCGCACCTGAAGACTTACAGCGGAGGCTGCGGGAGGGGAAAATTTATCCGGGGGAGAGAATTCAGACCGCACTGGATAATTTCTTCAGGCGCAAGAACCTGGATGAACTGCGTGAATTATCATTCCGTGAGCTTGCATCTCTTATAGACCTCAAGCGAAGGAGTTCCCCTGAAGAAGAGTACGGGACAGCCCCAGACCAGGTAATGGTCTGCCTTAGTTCGCGCGGTCCGAACTCTGCCGCCCTTTTGAGATACGGATCGAGGCTTGCCGGTCGTCTAAACCGCAACTGGTATGCCGTATACGTCCAAACCCCGACGGAATCTCCGACGGCAATTGATTCAACCACCCAGCGGATCCTCTCCGAGACCCTAACCCTGGCAAACGTGCTTGGCGCAATCGTTTTCACCTACAAGGGGGAGGATGTTGTAGAAACAATTCTCCATTTCGCACGAGAGTACAGGGTGGGCCACATTGTCATAGGGCATCCGGGACCCCTCGCCTGGTGGAAACGGCTGCTGTGCGAGAAGACAGTTGTTGAGAAATTGATCCTAAGGGCGCATGGACTTTCCGTAGTAGTGGTTGATCCTAAGGCAGAGGGGCAAAGGCAAGGTGTGACTGCCGGAGAGTCAAGCTGAGGAGCGCCTGACCTACAATGCAGGAGAAAGTTCCCGCTCAGGTATTTCTTCATTTTCTGATGGAGTCTGAGCAATTCCCCCCATTATCCGCTCCAGCAAGTCCTCGACATTGTCCTGCATGGCTGAGATCAAAGGCTCGAGGGTTCGGGCTGAAAGCGCTGACACTGCCACTCCGCCGTGCCGGCGAATCTTTTGTTCCACGAATTCAGGCGTAACAAGATCTCTTTTATTGAAAACCACTATTACCGGCTTCCGGTTAAGGTCCAAGCCCTCAAGGATTCTAACCACAGCTTCCATCTGCTCCTCGAACTGCGGGTTCGAAATGTCTACTACGTGAAGCAGAAGGTCTGCTTCATGAAGTTCTTCGAGCGTTGCCGAAAAAGAATCCATGAGGTCTTTGGGCAAATCGCGTATAAAGCCGACTGTGTCGGTAATGATTACTTCGAAGTCCCGAGGGAACCGAAGACGCCTGCTCGTTGGGTCCAGTGTGGCAAAGAGCTTGTTTTCGACAAAAACGGAGCTGTGGGTGAGTGCATTGAGCAGCGTGGATTTGCCGGCATTTGTGTAACCGACGATCGAGATGATCGGGATATCTTTTCGCGCCCTTTTGGCCCTGGTTTGGCCGCGGCGTTTCTTGAGCTCCTTGAGCTGTTTTTCAAGATTTGCAATCCGGTCCTTTGTGCGCCGGCGGTTTATCTCGAGGGTTGTTTCGCCGGGTCCCCTTGCGCCAATTCCACCGGTGAGCCTCGATAGTGCGTCATCTTTCACGCCGAGTCTTGGCAGAAGATATTTAAGCTGGGCCATTTCGACCTGGATCTTGCCCTCGCGGCTCTGAGCGCGTTGTGCAAATATGTCTAAAATCAGCTGCGTCCGGTCAACCACGCGAAGTTCTGTTTTATCGGTAATTGAGCGAACCTGGGAAGGATTTAATTCCTGGTCGAAGATAAGCAGGTCAACGCCGCACTGTAGGGCTCGAAGGACGACCTCGCTGAGTTTACCTTTCCCGATCAGGTATTTGCGATTAATCTCGCGCTGGCGCTGGATTATTGTATCGGCAGCGACAATTCCTCCCGTCGCGGCAAGTTCGACGAGTTCATCCATGGATTGGCTTGCCGCGTGCCTGTCTGCCCCGGTAACACTTACGAGAATTGCCCTGTCCTCTCCCGGACTGTTCGCGGGAATTGCGAGCCGGTTGCGCTCGAATTCGTCCTCAAGCGATTTTACCAAAGCCATGAAATCAAGATCGGGGTCATGGCATGGAATAGGGGGCAGGATTGCCCATCCCCTGTTCTGCCCTTCGCCGTTTCCGGGCAGGATATAAGCTGTCTCGAAATAAGTGGCGCCGCCGTTCCGGTCGACGTAAACCGCTGCGACGCAATCAAGCCTCAGAAAAACGAGGTCCATCAGGTCGTCTTGCGTGAGTGGCTCGGCTTCCAGGTGGGTGTGCACCAGGCGAAGACCCCTGAGCCGCCATCTGCCGCCGCGGCTCTTGGGCAGGTCCGGAATGAATAGCGAGTGGGGGCCTCCAACAATCACCATTTCAACTGCACCGTCGCGCCCGATGAGTAGACCTAACTGACGCGCCGATTCGAAAGAAATATGGGCGAGGTCGCGGGAGAGTTCTGGGGAGATTACCTGATTGGTCGGGTTCCTCCGCCGGGCGAGATTTTCCAGCCGCCGGCGGACGCTTGTTTTTAATCCTGTCAGATTACCAATTAGTTTCGTGGAGGTGCTCCTTATTACGTGGTTCTCTGGTCTATCAGCCTTGTCGCCTTACCGTCGCTTCTGGGGAGGCTGTTTGGTTCGACCAGTTCGATTTTGGGGGTGAGTAACAACTCGCCCTTAAGTTCATGAGCTATTTTTCTCTGGAGTTGCTGAAGTCTGCGCATGTCTTCGACGAAGATCCGATCGGTAACTTCAACCCTGACGACCATTTCATCCAGGTTCTTCTCACGGCGCAGCATAATCACATAGTTGTTGCCGACTTCCGAGATGTTCATCAGGACCTGTTCGACCTGGATCGGAAAGACGTTGACGCCCTTGATAATGAACATATCGTCGGACCTGCCCCTAATGCGGTCGATCCGCTTGTGAACGCGCCCGCAGGAGCAACTGCCAGGAATGATTCGCGTGAGGTCTTTGGTACGGTATCGCAGGATCGGCATCGCTTCGCGGGTGAGGGTGGTCAGTACCAGTTCTCCGTAGGTGCCTTCCGGTACAGGTTTGAGTGTTTCAGGATTGACAACTTCCACCAGGAATGCGTCCTCCCATAAATGCAAGCCGTCCTGACAGCGGCATTCAAACGCAACTCCGGGTCCATTCATCTCCGATAGCCCATAACTATTATAAACCTTTATCCCGTAAAAATCTTCTATACGCCGCCTGACTTCTTCGGAATATGGTTCGGCTCCCACAAATGCGATTTTAAGGGAAAGGTCCCGGCGCGGATCGATGCCCAGTTCGGTTATCACGTCCATCAGAAGAAGGGCAAAGCTTGGGATGATATGGATCACACTGGTTGAAAAATCACGCATTATCTGGATCTGGCGCTTGCTGTTGCCGGCTCCGGAAGGGATCGTCAGAAGGCCGAGCCTCTCCGCTCCGTAGTGAAACCCGAGGCCTCCGGTGAAAAGTCCATACCCGGTCAGATTCTGGAAGGTATCACCCGGGCGCGCGCCCGTCATATACATGCAGCGGGCGAGAAGGTCGGCCCAGACTTCGAGGTCGGTCCTTGTGTAGAACACGGCTGTTGCCTGTCCGGTTGTGCCGGAAGAGACGTGCATGCGGACAAGCCGGTCCTTGGGTTCGCAAAGAAGCCCGTAAGGATATGAGTCGCGAAGGTCTTGTTTCGAAGTAAAAGGAATTTTGGTGATGTCGTCGAGGCTGGATATCGAATCGGCTCTTAGCCCGATTTCCGCAAACCTGCCGCCGTAGAACTCAGAGCGGGAGGCTCTCTCCACTATCTTTTTAAGCCGGGTTAGCTGCAGGTTTTCAAGCTCGTCGTATGAGAGAGTTTCTGCAGATTCATCCCAAAATGTATCCGTCGTGGTTCGATTTCCCATGCAGTACATGTCTTTGCTTCTTCCGCATATCTTCTTGTGAATCGTGGAAGTTAGAAGGCTGGAAAGCCTGCCCCACAACTAAACAGTGGTTGGGGCGGATTAACCTCCCGCAACGGGAGGGGAGCCTTCCTGAATCCATTATATTTTTTTCGATTCCTCTTTGTGACGACAATCGATTTGTCGTGCCCACCAACAACCTCGGCGAAACGATCAAGCCTCCTTGAAGGGTACACGAACACGTATCTTACTGAGTCATGGCAAGATTTTCAAAGCGGGTGTAAGTATTTATGTAAGCCAACCTTACCGTCTCGCCGGAGGGGCCGTTTCGTTGCTTTCCGATTAAAATCTCGGCAACTCCGCGATCTGTTGAATCTCTGTTATAGACTTCGTCCCGATAAATAAATGCGATCAGGTCGGCATCCTGCTCGATAGCGCCCGATTCACGCAAATCGCTCAATTGCGGGCGCTTGTCATGGCGTTCTTCGACTTTACGGTTGAGCTGGGAGAGGGCAATTACCGGAATGTCCAGCTCTTTTGCAAGGCCTTTGAGAGAACGCGAGATTTCCGATATTTCCTGCTCCCTGCGCTCAACGCTTTCGCGTCCGCGCATAAGCTGGAGATAATCGACTATTACCATTCCCAACCCCCTGTCGGCCATCATGCGCCGGGCCTTGGCTCGAAGTTCGATTGGTGAAATCGCCGGCGTATCGTCAATGTAGATCGGCACATCCATGAAGGAGCCGGCAGCGTGCAACATTTTCGAACATTCCTGCTGGCTGAGAAAGCCGGTACGGATCTTATGAGAGTCAACCCTTGCTTCGGCGCATAAAAGCCGCATTGCAAGTTGTTCTTTGCTCATTTCGAGCGAGAATAGCCCAACCGGGATTCCGGCATCCACCGAGGCGTTCCTGGCGATATTGAGCGCGAGCGCGGTTTTCCCCATGCTGGGCCGGGCAGCAATAATAATGAGGTCTGATTTCTGGAATCCGGCAGTAAGCCGGTCAAGGTCCTTGTAGCCGCTTGGAACTCCGGTTACCGCATCGCGATATTCCTGAAAACGCTCGATTGCCTCGATGTTTTTCTTTATGACTTCTTTAAGGGGGTAGTATGAATTATGGGTTCTGCGCTCGGCAATGGCAAAAATAGATGCCTCGGCGCTGTCCAGTACCTCTTCGGCGCTCTTACCTGCTCCGTATGAGAGCGACATAATCTCGTTCGCGCTCTGGATCAGGCGGCGCAGGACGGCTTTTTCGCTGATGATCTTTGCATAGGCGCCAACGTTGGCGGACGATCCCATGTGATCGGTAAGAGATGCCAGGTAGGAAGCACCGCCGGCCGCTTCGAGCTGATTCCGCTCGGCCAGTATGTCTGTGAGCGTTATGATGTCGACCGGTTCGTTTTTTTCGAAAAGATCCTGAATTGCGCGGAAGATCAGGCGGTGGGAATCTTTATAGAATTCATCACCCTTGAGGATTTCGAGGGCCGAAGGTAGACCGGAACTGTCAAGAATAATCCCCCCCAGCAGGGACTGTTCAGCCTCCAACTGCTGGGGCGGGATCTTTCGCAGTTCCGCGGAGAGGTCCTCCATAAAAATACTACTCTTCTTTTTCGATCACCAGGCGCACCTTGGCAACAATCCCGGCGCTCACATGGACTTCGATGGTGAATTCGCCGAGCTGCTTGATCGGCTGATCGAGAGCTATCGCTTTTCTGGGAAGATCGAACCCGAGCTTTTCGAGCGCCTTGTCGACGTCCGTCGAGCTTACGGAGCCGTATAGCTTTTCGTCTTCGGCAACCTTGCGCCGTTCGGTAATAGTTACGGAATTAAGCTTTTCAGCAAGTGAGAGCATCTCCTGGCGCATCTGTTCGCGTTTCTGGGCAAGCAGACGCTGTTTGTGTTCCAGTTCGCGCACATTCTTCCCGCTAGCTTCCATGGCAAGGCCCTTGGGCAGCAGAAAATTTCGCGCATAGCCGGGGGCGACATTTACGAGGTCGCCGATCTGGCCGACCGCATCAACGTTTTCGGTCAGTATCACTTTCATTTAAGAACTCCTGTCGAGGCCGGCATTTTCATGCAGGATACAATAAATAACAGCATCAGATCAAGCCAAGCTTCCCGAACGGCAAATATAACCGAGCGGGCCCAGCCTATCATGGATAGGCTCAGCTCAGGCCGGCTTTTTCGTTAGTTTTCGGAAATCGAACCACACATCAAAGAGACCCAAGGCGGCTACAATAATGGATGCAAACTGCTGCACCAGGAAGACTCCGTACGCAAGGCCTCTGAAAATAACTGGAAGCTTCCATTTTTCGAAGTAAAAAGCCGCTATGGCAAGCCCCTGAAGAAAATATATGCTTCCAAGCACAATAAGAACGTTCATAGCCGGATATTTGAGATCATCCAGTGGCAGAAGGAACGCCACACCACCTGCTATCAGGAGCCAGACGAGCGGTTCCGGCGATTTCCAGAGTGTCCAGTCATCCCGGATTAAGACACCCAGCCCAAACTTGCGGCAGTAGCGACGGACAACCAGCATATTAACCCATGCGATGCCCAGAGTGCATGCTATCGAGATTCCGGGCATAATCCGAACCATCAACGGCACAAGCGCGGTAAGGGATGCTTCAACCTCACGCAGATCCGTTGAGGGCGTCCCCAACTGTGCCATGGCAGTAGAAATGGCACTCTGGAGATCCTGTTCCAGCAAGCGTATAAGCTCTCCTCCGGCTTCCATAAATGAAAGGCCAAGCAGAAGAGCTGAGATTGCCGAAACGGCAAGGGTTGCAAGTCCGATGACTTTTTCCGAGGTCCACAGCTTTTTTGTTCCGTACCCCATGACCGCGCCCATGGAAAGCATGGCCCAGAAGTAAGGTATGCTGTTGACCATGCCCAGGCGGAGAAGGACCGCTCCTCCGGCCAGGGCGGATATGCCCGGAACGAGCCATGCGCCGGGCAGCCCGAGCCTTATTAAGGCAAGGGCTGTTGGAAGAGGGGTAAGTATCCCCGTAAAAAAGCCGGCCAGCGGTATGAACGATATCGACAAGAATAAGCCGATAGTGAGCAAAACGTATAAGAAAGATTCTCTTACAGCTAACCGCGGGACCGGCGGACCTGCTTCATCGTTGTTCATATTGCTTCAATCGAGACGCGCACTCAATCCCTAGAGAGTGTGTATCGTCGTGTAGGGGAGCAGCGCTATCTGCCGGGCCCTCTTTATCGCCAGCGTCAGCTCGCGCTGATGTTTGGCACAGTTGCCCGAAATTCTCCTCGGAACGATCTTGCCGCGTTCGGTGACGAAGTAACGCAATGTTTTCGAGTCTTTGTAATCTATATGAAGATCGGAATCCACGCAGAAGCGGCAGATTTTGCGCCGTGCAAATGTTCGTCTTTTTCGCCTGACAGCCATCGTTTTCCTCTCGTTTCTTTTATCCCATCAGATCGGGTCTGTTATTCCTCGTCATCCTCTTCGCCGCCTTCGGGGAATTCCTCCTCGTCAAAATCGGCGGGCATTTCCTCGTCTCCCTCTGAAAGGGATGCCTTACCGGCGGCTTCGTCTTCCTCGCTGAAAACGGGAGCGGCGGCGGCAGCGGCAGCGGCAGCAGCCCTGCGTTCCCGTTCCTTCTCGGGATCGAAGCGCTCATCAAGCTTTACGGTTATGAATTTGAGGACACGCTCATCGATACGAAGGTTGCGCTCGAGTTCGGCCACCATTTCAGGCCCTCCGGAATATTCCATCAGGACGTACAGGCCGCGCGTGCGCTTGCGAATCGGGTAGGCGAGCTTTCGCTTGCCCCATGGAGTGTAGGTGAGGACCTCGCCCCCATTGGTAGAGACGATTGACTGGACTTTGTTGTCGACAACCGAATTTGTCTCATCAGGCAGGTCCGGATCGACGATAAAAAAGGTCTCGTACTTACGCATTTGATCTCCTCTCGGATTATTTAGCCCCTTCATCCAATGGAAGGAGCAAGGAGTGATGGTTTGGAACAGAATTTACTAACACAATTGATCGTTTTGGGTCAAGACCTTAAGTCCACAAACTCTCTCGCATACCTCCGTATTCGAGAACTCGGGCTTCATTTTGACAATGCGGGGACGCGTGGGTATACTAAGTGCCCGGTGCCGCTCAAATTCGAATCGGGTGTCTATATCCTTTTCAACAGGTAATCTCCGGCTTAAAGTAACTGAGAAACTCCACGCCGCGGTGCACGAAAATTTCGAACCTTTTTCACATATGCTTACTATGAAGGGAGCTTAAATAATGGCTGATATGGACGGGATCAGGGAGGCAAAAAAATTCTATTCGGATGTTCCCCAAAAGATGGATGGATTTTTCCTGAAAGGCTCAGGGTCCCTCGATTGGGGAATGAAGAATCGGCTCTCCAGGATCTTTAATCCGCAAACCGCCCGAACGGTTATGCTTGCAATTGATCACGGCTATTTTCAGGGTCCTACGACCGGACTTGAGCGAATTGACATAAATATCCTGCCGCTCGTTCCATATGCCGATTCGCTTATGCTCACCCGTGGTATTCTAAGGAGCATCGTGCCGCCTTCAGCCCCAAGATCTACTGTGCTCAGGGTTTCGGGGGGGACGAGCATTCTCAAGGAACTCTCGAACGAAGACATTGCTGTGGATATCGAGGAATCGATAAGGCTCAACGCGTGCGCCATGGCAGTGCAGGTCTTCATTGGTGGAGAATTCGAGAGGCAGTCGATAATAAATATGACAAAGATGGTTGATCTCGGGACCCGCTATGGCATTCCGACGCTTGCTGTAACCGCGGTCGGAAAAGATATGGTCCGCGACGCTCAATATTTCAGGCTTGCTACGAGGATATGCGCCGAGCTTGGCGCACACTTCGTCAAAACCTACTTCATTGAAGATGGGTTTGAGACGGTCACAGCCTCGTGTCCTGTTCCGATTGTCATGGCTGGAGGCAAGAAACTCCCGGAGATCGACGCACTTACAATGGCTTTCAATGCGGTACAACAGGGCGCCGCGGGAGTCGACATGGGTCGTAACATCTTCCAGTCCGAGGCCCCCACAGCGATGATCCAGGCAGTACGGGCCGTAGTACACGGAAATGAGACCCCGGCCAAGGCCCTCGATCTTTTCAATACTCTGAAAAATGAAACAAAAGCGGCTGCCCGGCGCTAGCGGTGAAATAATGAGAGTTTCCTACTGGCACAATAACAGGGACATTCGAATTGAAGAGGTCCCGACTCCGCGGCCCGGCCCCGGAGAAATGCTCGTAAAAGTTTTTTCGTGCGGCATTTGCGGAAGCGATATAGTTGAATGGTATCGGCTTCCGAGAGCTCCGCTGGTGCAGGGTCACGAAATTGGGGCCGAGGTTATCGCTATTGGGGAGCGGGTAAGCAGGTACAAGCCTGGCGACAGGGTTTTTATCGCACCAAAGGTGCCCTGTATGGAATGCAGCTACTGCAGGGCCGGCCATTATCCGCAATGTTCTGAAATCAAGGTCCGGCTGCCCGGTGGATTCGCGGAGTATATCCTGGTTCCTGATGCTCTAGTCCAGAAGGGAACTTATCTTCTCCCGGAAAACGTCTCATACGATCGAAGCACTTTCATTGAGCCTCTTGCCTGTGCCATTCGCGCGCAGAAGCTTGCGGGAGTTTCCGCCGGCGAGACTGTCCTTGTTTTTGGATGCGGAATGTCGGGCCTGCTGCACGTGAAGCTTGCAAGGGCGAAGGGGTGCCGGGTTGTTGCAACAGATATAAATTCCAGGCGGCTCGATTTCGCTGGCCGAGTCGGCGCTGATATTGCCATAGATGCCGCGGTAGATGTGCACGGGCGCCTGGTTTCCGAACTGGGCAAAAAGGCTGACGTGGTAATTTTGTCTACATCTTCAATCCTTGCTGTAGAGCAGGCATGGCAGTGCGTGGATAAAGGGGGCGCTGTCGTGTTTTTTGCAGTTCCCGGCCCCGACAAGAGCGTGACAGTTCCCATTAATGATTTCTGGACAAAAGAGGTAAGGATACTCACATCTTATTACTGCGGACCTCCGGATATCGAGGACGCTATAGAACTTATACAGTCCGCAAGAATAAAGGTCGATGATTTGATCACGCACCGGTTGCCGCTCGACAGCATCGCGGAAGGCTTTCGGCTTGTAATGGAAGGAACCGATTGCATTAAAGTAATAATCCGGCCAAATGATGTGATCACCTCTTGAAAGTATCCTGCCTCGGATGGGAGTGCTAATGAATCTGCTGCACGTTGCCCTCGTCTGCAAATCTGAAGAAAACTCGGACAAGTTCTACCGGGATCTTCTCGGTCTCACCAAGTCAGCCTCCAGGGTCCTTCCGGCGGCACTTTCCAGCGCAATATTCGGAATCGATTCCGAAATGAAGATGATAAATTACTCTGATGGGCCCATATACTTTGAAATATTCATTAAAGAAGGTGAGCGTGGTGGTATGGACCGGGTCGCCCATTGTTGCCTTGAAGTAAATGATCTTTCAGAATTCCTTGATGGATGCCGAAATATGGGCTTGAAGGTTGTGCAGGTCCCGAAGGGTGAATCCGTGGTTACATTTATAAACGATCATGACGGTAATCTTTTCGAAATCAAACAAAAATGAAATCTTCCAAAAAGGCAGGAGATGACTTCCATGACGCAAAGAGGAACAAACCCGGAATTTGAGAAAGCGCTCGAAATCGGCCGTCCGCCAAATGTTGTTCGGCTCTTCCCCAATTCCAGGGCCCTGATAGTAAGCGGCAAAGTTATAGACCGCGCTCTCCTGGCAAAGGGAAGGGCGATGACGATTGCGGCAAACGGCCGGAACTACTGGGTAATCCGAGGAGCTTTAATGGCGGCTCAGCGAGCCAATGCGGCTATCATCGTCGAGATCGCCAAATCCGAGGGCGGCACGAGCGCATACTGCGCAACAAACTTCTGGAACATCGCCAGCCAGGTCGATGACATCATGAATGAGCTTGGCCTGACAATACCGGTGGCGGTCCACGCAGACCATTACGGCATAAAAGGCCGAAAAGATATCGATATTGCAAAGACCGAGATTCCGTCGATGTTCGACGCCGGCATCACCTCCATTGCAATTGACGCCTCTCACCTCCCTGACGATGAAAACCTTCTGGCCAACCTCGAACTAAATCCGTGCTTCCCAAAATGGGCAGGCTATGAAACCGAAGTCGGTGAAATCAAAGGCAAGGAAGGCCTTTCAACGGTCGATGAGGCACTTTTCCTGATTCGAGGCCTGAACGCGCACGGCATTTTCCCTGACTGGATTGCGTTGAACAACGGGACGACCCACGGTATCGAGGCGAGTGAGACCGGAATTCAGGTTCCGCTTACAATTGAAATCCACGAAGCACTCGCCAGGTACAAGGTATCGGGCGCGCAGCACGGCACCTCTGGAAACAGCAGCGAACGGCTGAAAAGGATTGCGACCGAAACGCACACGACCAAGGCAAACGTCGCGACCGCGCTGCAGATGCTCTCCTGGGGCGTAAAAGTAAATGAGTATGGGAATGCCTACCTGGACGAGAACGGCGAGTTTGTGAAGCTTCCGGACAAAGGGGTAAGCAACGAACTTTGGGCTGAGATGGTGGCCTATGCCAAGGAAAAGGGGCTTAAAAAGGGAGATTATAAGAAGCTCAACCTTCCCTTCGACAATAAAATGCATGCACAGGCGCGGGAAATACGCGAGCGAATGGCAAAGGGCGTCGAAGAGTTCGTCTATGACTTGCTGACAAACGTCTTTAATGCAGCAGATACCGGGCCTCTCGGGATAGACGCCATTCTCAAGGCCGGTTCCTACGACCTGGGTCCGAAAGGCACCCGGATCGAAGACCCGGCGCAATGGACCGAAGAGCAGATAAGGGCAAGGGCCAAAAAGAAGCTTAAAAGCGATAAGACCTACGAGGATTAGTTTTGTAGGCTGAGTAGGCGCTGATATCCAGACCCGGTGGCGAGATTTGTAGGGTGGGCACGGTTTTTTGTGCCCACCGTTCAGTTCCGGGAAGCAATTGGTCAGCACGAGAAAGGGGCTGTTGCCCAAGGGGAGAATGGCAAAAAGGTCTAAGAATTTCAACCCCCNNCCCTCCCCCAGCCCCTCCCGCCAGGGGAGGGGAGTTTTCCTTCCATTTCGGTCCATTGTTTTCCATTCGGGATTTAGGCAGCAGTCCCAAAACAGTGCCCACCCTTATCCTTACCGCCCTTGCTTCTCAACGACCGCTTTTTTCTCATGTCCTCGATTTGTCAGTCTGAATAGCTTTGTAGCATGGGGTCGAGCGCTGATAGGGACCCAATCTGCAGGTGGACGTAGAAGAAACGAAACCCAACAACCGTATGTCGGAGTGTTGGGTTTCGCTTTTTTAAGAAGACTATTTTATCTTCGACTCATTGGCCGGGAGCGAAAACAAAACCTGAAAAGATTGCTACACAACCCCGCTTTTTCGCAATTCGTCGATCTGGCGGACTGAATAGCCCATATCTTCCAAAATGGGGCCGGTGTGTTCGCCAAGCTCGGGGGCGTGTGAATGTATCGAGCCGGGGGTGAGTGAAAATTTGGGAATTATACCTAATTGCTTGTAAGCTCCCCATGTTTGGTGCACAAGGTCAACCACCAGGCCGCGGGCTTTGGTGACGGGTTGCTCCATTGCCTCGGCGAGATTCAGGATCGGCTCGCAGCAGCAATCCGCGCTTGCAAACATCTGGACGCATTCCGAGAAGGTTTTCCTACGGAAAAAATCGGAGAGGCTCTTTATAAAGTCCTTCTGGTGCTCTCCCGGTTCGAAATAATCCGGCCTGTCCCAGTCCGGCCTGCCCGCGGCCGTGCAGAACGATTTCCAGAACTGTGGTTCTAGAGCGCCGAGGCTCATATGGCGTCCGTCACTTGTCTCATAGATGTTATAGCAGGCAAACCCGTGATTTAACATGTCGTCGCCCGGCGAGGGCACCGCGCCGTCAGCAATGAATTTACCGTACCGGAGGCAATTCCAGGCAAAAGCTCCCTCCGCCATTGAAACATCGACGAACTGCCCGCGTCCAATCCGCTGGCGGGCGAGCAAGGCAGCCAGAATTCCGGAGAGTGCCAGGAGACCTCCTCCCCCAAGATCGGCTATCTGGACGCCGGTAAGGGTCGGAGCCTCACGGCCGCTGTAGGAAAGGACCCCATTCAGGGCAAGGTAGTTTATGTCGTGGCCTGCCCGCATTGTGAGTGGACCATCGGAGCCATATCCGGTAATCGCGCAGTAGACGAGCCCGGGATTTATTTTTTGCAATTCCTCGAAACCGACTCCGAGCTTTTTCATGACGCCGGGTCGAAAGCCTTCCAGCACCACGTCTGCACCGGATACCAGTTTTTCAAAGATCTGCTTTCCATCGGGACTTTTCAAATTGAGGGTAAGCGATCTCTTGTTTCTATTAAGAACAACATGAAATCCGCTGTTCTGCCCGATCTTTGGCTCCCACCACCGTATGTAGTCACCCAGCTTGGGGTCTTCCACCTTAATTACGTCCGCGCCCATGTCGGCCATGAGCATCGAACAAAAAGGTCCTGGCAGAAGGCGTGAGAGGTCGAGCACTTTGATTCCGGTCAAAGCTCCTTCCATGAATCCCTCCGGTTCTCAGGTAAGAGAATGATCCAGGTATGAAATCAACGTGCGAAGTAGGCTATTATCGAGTCAACAAGACCCCTGATAGTGTAGTCGTTTGGCATGATCGCCGTCTCCAGACCGAAAGATTTCGCGGTATCGGCAGTAATCGGACCGATGCAGGCGATTTTGGTCTTGTCCAGATGCGGCAGGATTTCCTCTTTCCCTAAAAGGCTGAAGAAGTTGGTGACGGTCGATGACGAAGTAAAGGTGAGGCAGTCAACTTCGCCGTTTTTAAAGAGTTCGGTGATTTCCGGTATCTTTTCAGTGGGCAAGGTTGTCTCGTAAGCAGGTACGATGTCAACTACGGCACCCCATTCCCGGAGCTTTTCGGGCAGGATTTCGCGGGCAACCATCGCCCTTGGCACGAGGAAGCGTTTCCCCCGGACGTTTTCAGAGGCCATGGCTTCGATGATGGCCTCGGCCCTGTATTCCGATGGTACGAGGTCGGGTCGCAGCATCACATCTTGAAGTGCTTCAGCGGTCTTGGGGCCGATTGCCGCAAGGCGTACGCCTTTCAATTCACGTGCATCAAGACCTGCCGCAAGCAGCCTCTCCATAAAGAAGCGGACTCCGTTAACGCTCGTAAAAATGGTCCAGTCGTACTGGGAAAGTCTCTTTATGGCCTCGTCCAGGGGCTGCCACGAAGGTGGAGGCGAAATGGCAATTGTGGGGAATTCGATACATCGTGCTCCAAGGTCTTCCAATTCAGCCTTGAAGTCGCTAGCCTGCTCCCTGGATCGAGTAATGACAACGGTGTGCCCAAAAAGCGGCCTTTTTTCGAACCAGTTGAGCTGATCGCGGCAGGTAACCACCTCGCCTACTACAATCAGCGCCGGCGGCTTGAGCCCGGCTTCCTTTACCCTGGCGACTATGTTGGACAAAGTCCCGGTGACGGTGCGCTGCTGCGGGGTGGTCCCCCAACGGATGAGGGCGACCGGGGTATCCGGGGTCCTGCCGTTTTCGATGAGATTTTTGCAGATTTCGGGCAGGTTCTTGACTCCCATGAAAAAGACAATTGTGCCCGATGCTGTAGCAAGTTTATCCCAGGCAATCTTGGTTTCCGTGGAATCCTTGTCGGATCTTTCGTGTCCGGTGACAAACGAGATGCTGGCGGTGAAATCGCGATGGGAAAGCGGAATCCCCGCATAAGCCGGTACTGCGACAGCGGCTGAAATGCCAGGAACTATCTCGAACGAGATGCCGTTTTCGACCAGCACCTGAGCTTCTTCGCCGCCTCGGCCGAAAACGAACGGATCGCCGCCCTTGAGTCGAACGACAATATTTTCACGTCCCTTTTCGACCAGGAGTGCGTTTATACCATCCTGGCTTAGAGTATGGTCACCGCCCTTTTTCCCGACATAGATGCGTTCAGCTCCGGCGGGGGCGTACCGTAGGAATTCCTCATTTGCAAGGTAGTCGAATATGACGACCTCTGCACGCTCGAGGACTTCTTTGCCGCGAATGGTGAGCAGACCGGGATCACCCGGTCCGGCGCCTACAAGATAGACTAATCCCTTTTTCACCGCGTTCTTTAATCCTTTTAGGTTTTAATCTCAGGTTCGAGTTGCTTGACCGAAGATTTATAAACTTCATCCAAAATGCGCTTTGCCCCTGAATTAAGGAGTTCGGCCGCCACCTTCCTGCCCAGTTCTACGGCATCCTCAAACTTCGCGCTGTGATGCGACCGGAAGACTTCGCTTCCGTCCAGCGAGGCGACAATTCCGACCAGTTCGACAGTCTCTCCGGAAAGGAGCGCATGCCCGCCAATCGGAACCTGGCAACCGCCTTCGAGTTCTTTCAGTAAACTGCGCTCAGCCTGCACCGCCCATGCTGTTTGGGGATGATTGAGCGGCTCAAGTATCTTAGCTATCCTCGAGTCTCCGATCCTTGTTTCAATACCCAGAGCGCCCTGGCCGATTGCCGGGACGAACTGAGCAGGATCGAGGAACGCGGAGATCCTCTCCTGCCATCCCATTCGCCTGAGCCCCGCTGCCGCGAGGATTATGGCGTCATACTGGCCATCGTGGAGTTTACGAATGCGAGTTTCGAGATTTCCACGAAGCATCCGAATTTCGAAATCCGGCCGCAACTTGAGTATCTGGGCTGCGCGGCGAAGACTGCTTGTACCGATTACGGCACCTTTGGGAAGATCTCCGATATCATTTCCCTGCCGCATGATAAGCACATCACGTGGGTCCTCCCGCTCAGGAACAGCACCTATCTGAAGACCCTCGGGCAAAACGGCCGGAACGTCTTTCATGCTGTGAACAGCAAGATCCACCGAACCATCGAGCAGAGCATCTTCTATTTCCTTGACGAAAAGCCCCTTGCCTCCGACCTTTGCTAATGGAACATCGGTTATCTTATCCCCGGTGGTCTTGATTACCTGGAGTTCGAAAGAGATTTCAGGCCAGAGCTTCTGGAGCGTGTCCCTTATCATCCCGCACTGCTGCAGAGCCAGCATGCTTCCGCGGGTTCCGATTCTGATGATTTCTTTTGCCAAATTTTACCTCGTTTGGTGCTCAGACTGCCATCGGGCAGCACAGGGAGCAAGACAGGCCCGCGCCTGTCCACGTGATTATACAGGATTAGTGACAGCTTGCGCAGCTTCCGCCCGCGCAACTCGAACATCCCGATGCCCCGGAGCCCATTCGGCTGCTAGCCGATCCCTTGTCGCCCCCGCTTTTGAAGCCGCACACTGACATCATCTTCTGAACTTCAGCGGATTGGCACTTTGGACATGAAACTGCCTCATCGCTTTTGAAAACGAGCTTTTCGAACTGCTCGCAGCACTTGCAGCACGTATACTCAAAAATAGGCATTTTTCAACCTCCAGGATGAAAAAAGGGAAAATCCAGGAATAAAATTAGAGATTTCTGGATTGGGACCGACCGATTTCCGGTAATGCCGCACCCGCTCAGGAAGATGTAGTTACCAAGCCCTGAGTTCCTACATCCAATTTTAAAATCGGCACTAAGAATAACACGTCGGCGAATTACGTCCAGTGGTTAGCGATCAATTTCCGATTGAGCGCCAGGCAGATCGGCTCCCTTTTGATAATGATTGGACTCTTGGCGGTACTACTCGTCTTCGCCGGCGGTCCGGCTAAGGTCGTCAAGAACCGCGGCCATCAGCAGCGGAAACATTATCTCATGGTGTCCAATGAGGTAAATCCCGGACCCGCCGTCGACAGTAGGTCTGGCAACAACGTTTACCTGCGGCCTGTAGTGGCGCTGAAAATCCATGTTGATGGTAGTGATGCCGCGCAGGGATTCGCCGAGATTTCTTGCAACGCTTACCGCCTTGAGGAAGACTTCGGGTATTATAACCGCCGAGCCGAGATTGATGAAAACACCATTTTCCAGGGTAGAAGCGAGCGAGCAGAACAGCCTGAAATCGTAATGGCTAAGAGCCCCCGTTGCAGCGCCATCCATTTCCGGGTGCATGTGGATGATATCTGTGCCTATGGCAACGTGCACGGTGACTGGAATGCCCAACCGGGCGCATGTTGCAAGTATGCTGAGGCTGCTGTAAGGAGCGGCCTGGTTCAAAAGGGCATCTCCCACTGCCTTGCCCAGGCCGGTTCCGCCAGCAATCCCGGCTTCCGCAATGGCTTTGTGGATAAACTCGGCGGTTTCTCTCGACATACCGAATTCACCGCTTCCAAGATGCGCCGCGACATCTTCCGATGTCTTTCCCGCCAAGGCTACTTCGACGTCGTGTATAATGCCGGCCCCATTCATTGCAATCCCGGAAAAGATGCCTCGCTCCAGGGCATCTATCAAAACCGGATTTAGTCCGACTTTTATAGGATGTGCTCCCATGCCCAGCAGTACGGTCCGCCCGGCCTTCACGGCGGCAGATATGGCCGATATTGCGACGCGCAGGTCTCGAGCTGCCAGAATCGACGGAAGACCTTTGATGAAATTGGACAAGCCGCCGCCCGGATGCCATTTTTTCCCGAAATCGGACGACGCCACCTTGCTCTTTCGTTCTGAAAGGCTTGTGGTCTTGATTCCGGAAAGATCGACCGGCTCCCATTTGCCGCGGCGCGCTCCCATACCGGGCTACTCCTTTACTCGTTCGATCTTCGCTCCGACCGCCGAGAGTTTCGTTTCGATTGATTCATATCCTCGATCGAGATGATAGATGCGGCTGATTTCGGTTTTGCCTTTTGCGGCAAGTGCTCCCAGAACCAGTGATGCCGAAGCTCGAAGGTCGGTTGCCATTACAGGGGCACCCGAGAGCCTTTTTACTCCGCGAACCACCGCCGTTCTACCGTCCAGCTCGATATCGGCCCCCATTCGCCTTAGTTCGAGTACATGCATGAAGCGATTCTCGAAGATGTTTTCCGAAATCAGACTAACTCCATGTCCAACCGACATCAAAGCCATGAACTGTGCCTGCATATCGGTAGGGAAAGCTGGAAATGGCTGGGTCTTGGCATTTACGCTGCAAATCCTGCTGCCTCTCGACACCTCGATGGTATCGCCTTCGGCATTTATGGCCAGACCTGCTTCGGTTAACTTCTGTATTACCGCCTCAAGGTGGTCCGGGCGGCACGCGTTTAGCTTTAGATGCCCACCTGTGATGCCCGCGGCGACCAGATAGGTGCCGGCCTCGATCCGGTCGGGTATCACGGTGCAAGAGGTGGGAGAAAGTTCCTCGACGCCAAGAATTGTGATCTCCGGGGTTCCGGCACCGGCAATCCTGGCTCCCATGGCAATCAGGTAATCGGCCAGCGCGACAACCTCAGGTTCACGGGCGGCATTTTTTAGGACGGTCACACCTTCGGCCAGGCATGCCGCCATCATGATGTTCTCCGTGCCGGTGACCGTAACCTGGTCGAAAGTTATGGAAGCCCCATGCAGGCGGCTGGCGCGGGCCACAACATAGCCGTGGTCGAGCTTTATCTCGGCCCCCATCTGTTCGAGCGCCTTTAGGTGTAAATTGATGGGCCTGGCACCTATGGCGCAACCTCCGGGAAGCGATACTCTCGCGCGACCGAATCGGGCCAGCATTGGCCCAAGGACGAGAACCGATGCGCGCATGGTCTTAACGAGCTGGTAAGGCGCTTCGAACCGGTGGATTCTGGAGGTGTCTATATGCAGGGCCTCTTCGCTGTTTAAAACCGCGCCCATGTACCGCAAAAGGGTTTGCATGGTGCGGATGTCTCTGAGGCGAGGAGTATTGAAGAAGCAGTGCCTGCCACTTGCAAGAAGCGATGAGGCGATGAGCGGCAATGCCGCGTTTTTTGATCCGCTTATCCGTACTTCCCCCTCCAGGGGAACCCCTCCCTCGACTACAAGCTTATCCATATCTAGCTCCCGGTATTCCGGACGTGCAGTATCCTTTTGATCCCCGAATAGTCCCTGATAAACTCGAATTCCATCTCACCGGGGAGTTCTTTTTCCAGGATTTCAGCCTGACCCAGTCCTATTTCGATAAGGAGAGAACCGCTCGGCTTAATGCGACAGCGGAATTGTCCGAGAATTCCACGAATGAGGTCCAAGCCCTGCTCGCCTCCGCCCCTCAGTGCCGAATGGGGCTCATAATTGGCGATTTCGGGGGCAAGGTCAAGGAATTCCGCATCTGTAACGTAGGGCGGGTTGGAAACAATGAAATCGAAGATGGGGCTGGCCGCCAGCCCTCTCATCAGGTCCATCCCGGCAAAGCGCACGCGATCGGAAACACCATGCCGGGCGGCATTTCTCCTTGCGACCTCGAGTGCTTCTAAAGAGCTGTCGGTTGCCAGGACACGAACGTCTTTGCGCTCATGCGCCAGGGTGATGGCTATTGCACCGGAGCCGGTACCAACATCGAGGATAAGCGCGGGAACGGAACCGATAAGTTCGAGAGTTTTCTCGACCAGAATCTCGGTCTCAGGTCGAGGGATGAGCACGGAAGGAGTTACTTCGAATTCGAGCGACCAGAACTCCTGCCTGCCCAGTATATACTGGGTCGGCTCGGAAGCCGCTCTTCGCCTCACCACCTCACGGAAACGGGCCAGTTCTTCACTGGAAAGAGGTCGATCGAAATTGAGATATAGATCGATTCTTCGCATCCTCATGACGTGAGCCAGCAGCACCTCCGCGTCGGCCCTCGGCTGCTCGATCCCCTTGCTGCCGAAGTACCCGGTCGTCCACTGCAATACCTTGAGGATGGTCCACTTTTCTTCCATCCGTATTAGCCTCTCGTCAATGATTTATACCACTTTGCGTTCAAGTTGCGCCTAAAAACCGATGGGTTCCGCTCCGCTC
>DBMI01000031.1 GCA_002298165.1 Desulfarculales bacterium UBA702 | reverse complement strand
CGACCCCCTGCTCCCAAGGCAGAGTTGATGCAATTCCTAAAACACCGGCTTGACTCAAGATATTGATTTTCTAGGGTCTGCCGGTAGAAGCAATGGAAAGAAAACTCGCAGAAGATTCTAAAGCTGTCACATTTGTCACAACTCGTGAGCCCGGATTACCCTATTTTTGTAGTCGAATCCGCATCAATAACCTGATTCGAACAGTTTTCTTGGGACCCTGCTGGGACCCGATTTGAAATCAAGATAAATAATCGATTGTATTCCTGAAGAGCAATCCTACTACCGTAGGCCGAAAAGAGAGGAAATCATTTTGAACTTTCAATTGGGTCAGCCCCTTGTTGCGAAAAACGTAGTCCCCTGAATGGATCAGCCAGCTGGCTTTGCCTTAATTGTGATGGTCAGGATGCTCTCAGCTCCCATGTCTAATAACATAAATAATCATGCGCGAATGTAACGAGTCGGTTTGGTTGCTTTTTAGGTTATTCTTGCCAGTTCAAACTGCCAGCGGGGAGTACCTTCTGCTGTTTGCCCTTCTCATCCATACTTCTCTTGGTGTTTTTCTTTCAGCAAGAATTCGATGGCACTGATAACTCTTCCTATTCCATCCACGGAATCATAGTATTTGATTACGGTATGAACGGTAGGCAATCCTAATGCCATGAGGGAGACGAACCCTTCTCCAATTTGAAGTTGATGAATTGACTTATCTGGATTCACGTAACAAACAGGTTCGGATCTATTATCTTTGTAGTCCCTGAAGCAAAGTATTATCGGAGTGCCCTTTGATACAGCGATCTGTAACTCAATCCCTAAGCCGGTTGAAGGGAAACTTGCTTCAGCAATTACCAAATCCGCTCCCTCAACCATATTGCGGTCCCATCCATAGCACAACCTGGCACGGTCACAAGGCGGATAGCCAGCAAGCTGTGGATCGCTATTAACAAGAGCGTACTTGACATTGTGCACTGCCTGATCGTTTTTCAAAGAAAAGGCGAGTTTATGGAGAAATCCAGAGTATTCGTCAAAATGTTCTCGTGGAACGTGTGTTAAGCCACATGCTATATAGATTTTCATTCAGCCACCGTTAAGAAACGAGGCTCATCCCCTTGGCTTCTCAACCATCGGCAAAATTCATACAAACCTAACAAGAATGTTATGGAGAAAAATGACCAATGCAGTATGTTGAATCTTTCGGTATAAAATATAGAACCAAGTGAAGTAGGGAGCAGAGCCCCTAAAAACAAACGACGAATCCAATTCATGGCCTGATATTTACGTTGAGATTTTACCTCAGAGCGGACAAATCTATAAATAAGATCTTCTACGTTTGTTATTTCGCCGAGTCTCTGTAAGCTAATAAACCGCTCTAATCGAAAGACACCTTCATCATCAAGTTTATCAAAGTTTTTCTTTAATCTATCAATAGCCTCCTGATCGACCCGCTTGCTAAGATATTCTTGATATAATTGCCGAACCATTGTATCACGCCACCAATAAGATGGACCACCATCATCATTCATATACTTGCTCTCGAATTTGGCACGGTCGGTATAGTCCTTATCTGCCGTTGAAGATAACGGGATCAGAAATATCTGGGCAAGTGGGGTGAGGGGATATATCAGTATGGGATTGCCGCAATTATTTATGATTTCTAGTGGCACATGCCCCTCCCAACCGGGATTGATAATATCACAACTGCATGATGTCTGAATGCCAAGTCGCGCATACGAACTACGAGCAGTAATCTTGCCTGCAAACTCTGGCGGAATTCGAAATCGTTCATAAGTACGACCAAGGATCATTTGTCCTGGATTTAGTTTGATCGGGCGACTCAATTCCAATTCTCGCTTTCGCCAGTATCGTCGTGGGGATGTTTCCATTAGTACACTTGCACCTAAATCGATTGGTCCAGCAAGCTTTCGTTGTTCCCAGAAAATACGGTCACAGCGAATATCAATAGAGCATACCTTAACTTGTGATTCATTAAATGGATGGTCTAGGAGGGATGTACTTATATTCATTTCTGGAAGGATACGCATGATATCTTTATGAGATAAATAGCTCATTGTATACCTCGACCTGCGATTTCGATGGACTCTGATCTGTCATTTTGTCTACCATGGCCAGCCCAACATAATTGGGCTGACCCAATTTTATGGGAGAGTACTGCAATCTACTCTCGCAACTCAGGGCCAACCGTGGCGCTGACAGTTTCCGATTCTTTATCCAACGGTATTGATAGGGCTTGCCGGTCGAACAAATTTAAGTACGACTCAAACCTGTACAATCTATTCCGCTGCAATCCCGTGATTTCTTTTAAGATCTGAAATTTTTCAAACTCTTGTACGATATTCCCCGCAGTTACGTAAGAGCACTTCAATTCACCCTGGGCCATCCGGATTGAGATCAGAGGATGTTCAAAAAGGTAATCGAGCAATCTTAGACCATTGGTGCTACCTGCAAGATGCTGGGCGATCATATCTCTATGCCCTTCGCGTAGTTCTAGTATCGCCCTGGCAGTTTCTGAAGCTGCGTTGCTTACCTGATAAACTCCGCGAAAGAAGAATTTCAGCCATCCTTCCCAATCGCCCTCGTTTCGAACAGCCATCAATCGATCATAATATTGGGCTCGATGAGCCTTCAAGAAGTAACTCAGATAAAGCAGAGGACGTTGCAAGACCTGACGCTCACATAGCAGGAGTGTTATAAGCAGCCGCCCTATCCGTCCGTTACCGTCAAGAAATGGATGGATTGTTTCGAACTGAGCATGAGCTAATCCACATTGCACCAAGATGGGTAGAGAAGTACGGTCATGAAGGAATTTTTCGAGATTATCGAGAGCGGCATGCATCTCATGTGGTGGTGGAGGGACGAACTCCGCATCTGCAATCGTACTATTTTCTTTCCCAACCCAGTTCTGAGATTTCCGGAACTCTCCAGGTGTTCTTTCGCCACCGCGAACTCCTTGTAACAGTTCCCCATGAATCTCCCGGATCAATCTCAACGACAAAGGCAATTGATTCAGTCTATTCAGCCCATAGTTCATTGCTCTTACATAATTGACCACCTCTTCTACGTCTTTGGGACGAGCTTCTCCCTTTGGGTTGACCTCATACTCAAGAACATCCTCAAGAGTGCTTTGCGTCCCTTCGATCTGAGAGCTGAAAACAGCCTCATGTCTGACATACATAGCTACAAACAGGTCCGGATTTGGTAGAATGCTGGCCACTCCATCTATTCTACCAAGCGCTCTGTCTGCATCGGAAAGTAGCTTTGTAAGTTCCGCCCCCATCCTGATCTTGGGCTGAGGAGGAAGTGGTGCAGGAATGAAGGCTCGGTAGCCCTCTGACTGAGAAACGTATCTCCCCGCTCTCATCTCATCACCTTGATCTTTCCATATTTAAAATAGAGAGGGTTTTTACCGATTCTTATTTTAGAAAATGACATGTTTTTAAAATAACCATTCTTGGAATGAGTTTTTATTTAAATCGGATTAAATAACCTTTCTGGGTTTACACACCCTCCTCGATATCGGCGGATTTCCAAGAGGGCCGGTGAAGTGCTCGCCACCTCTGAGTTTAAGCCTTTGGAGCAGGTAGCAGCTTTTAAGCATACTAATTCATCTAAACAGGTCGGAGCCTTTTCCGGCGGACAACATGCACGATTTTTGTCCGTTTCTTGTCCATCTCCTGTAGCCAATTTAACATCGAAGTCATTGATCTGTAAGAAGCCTCAGTTTCCATCATCCACAGCCGGTCGAAAGTCCGCCAATGCATACCTTTGGGTTTCTTCCACACCCGTGTAAAAATATTGGGACTTGCCCCAAGCCGTTCCCGAATCTTACGAGCCTTCCTCATCATTCGGTCAGACTCGCTTTCGTTCTGGCTCCGGTAGGTCAATTCATAGCAGTGACGGCAAAGAAAGTATTTCCCTGCTCCGTACAGGACCGCAACACGCTTTCCGCAGTAGTGCCCGCTTTTTACGCCAGGACAAATGAACCAGGGGCGCTTGCCCCCAAAGTTACACCCCGTCCAAGTCAGGCGCACAGATTCCTCCACGTCCTGCCATTCTCCTTCCCTGATGCGAAAACGATAGAGCAGGGTAATCTGATTCTCTTCCACCTTGGCCCTGATAAAACCGTTCGGTTCACCATTTCGCGTCCAAGACAGGGTAAGAAATGCTCCAGGATGGAGGAAGCCTTTCCGTTGAATCCACCTTACATCTATGGATTTTGGGCCTTCCGTGGTTTCTTTCGTGCCCCACCTGTAATGCCGTCCCGAGCCTAATCCGCCCATTCGCGATTCTTCTTTTTACCGAAATTAATAGGGAATTTACACACTTTTTTCAGCTGAATTCGGATTAAATTCTTGAAAATACACTCAATATTACGATTCGCTTAGTCACTCACTGACCAGAAATCAGTGACTCGATCATCTGCCCTAATTGTTGCGGATTATGGCAAACCATAAACCCCCATTTCCCGAGCTTGCCCCAATTGTTCACAGCTGATACCCACCGTTTTGCGGCCTGGTGCTTGGCTTCAGTCTCGATATGTAGCTGGCCCTTTGTTTCCACGATAAGAGTGGTCCCGTTTGTCAGCTTGACCAAAAAATCCGGCTCATAGGCATGCGGCTGATCGTAAAGTTCGTAAGGGATGTTGAACTCAAGGCGGTCGTTTCTGGCGTAAAACATCACGTGTGGGGAAGACTCCAACTGGAACATTGCTGCCTGTTCCCAGCTATTTGTGTCACACGCAACGTAGTTTATATGGCTTCTAACAGTGGCCACAACGGGTTTGATTGTCTTGAAATGGACAGCTGCCGTTGAACATATCGGTCTGTACCGGTTTAGCCTGGGAAGCAGCGGAGCCTCACCCTGGGTATCATCGGGCTGGATTGCATCGAGCAGGAGTGACACGATCCGTTCCGCGTATGTCTGGAGGCCAATCTCGCATGGGTTGATATTGGCCGGGTTTTCCACACGGGTGCGAACATACTCCTGCACAATACGGAGAACTTGCGGAAAGAGGGCATGCCGCGACTGCTGGCGTAAGCTCTCTTTTCCCGGATGGGCGGCTTGGGTTAGCTCATGTACTATGCCCCTGGCCATATCAAATTCGATAGCCTGAAGGTGCGTATCGGCGTAATATTCATCACGGTTTACCAAATCCACGCCAAACCCGCCATAGGCGCTCACGTTTCCGATCTGATACCCCACTTGTGGACGAATGAAAGCCGCAGTCGGTACGCTGGATGGATCAATACGGGTTTTTTCGGTCTCGGCGACATCACACTTTATAATGTTTTTCTTCAGGGCTATGGCATAGCCCTCCACGACCGGGAAACGAATCTCGAAAGCCCTTTTTTCGGGAAGCGCCTTGACCTCGTTTTTCGGTTTGTCTTCTGGCCCTGGCCCTTTTCCGGGCTGTTTGCCCTTAAATGGGATTAGGGAAAACGGCACTCCGAAGATATCGACATATTCCGGCGTAAGGAATCCAGTTTGAGGGTCAGGCGTATAGTCGATTCTCCGAAGTCCCCTACCGACAACCTGTTCACAGAGTAGCTGACTTCCGAATGCCCGAAGCCCTAAAATGTGGGTGACATTATTTGCGTCCCACCCCTCGCTCAGCATATTCACCGAAACAACGCACCGGACCTTCGCTCCCGGCTCTCCCGGTTTGCCGATTGTAGCGATTGTGCGCCTGAGTTCTTCAGCCGCTTGTTTGCGGTTTGCATTCGGATTTTCGCTTTCGGCTTCCGCAAGAAGATTGGAGTCGATCCGCAGCGTTACTTCCGTCCCTTCCCGGTTTGATAGTAGTTCGGGAAAGACATGACCCTTTCCATACCGCTTTACTTTCTTTTTCTTCCGCCTGCCCTTCGAGCCGCCGTCTTCCTCCTCCTCTTCCACCTCTTCGACTTCAACCGATTCTTCACCTGAAATCTGACGGTGGAAATTGTCTGCAATGGATGTGTTATCGCAAACCAGGATCATCACTGGCGGAATCCGTTCCTGGCCTGGAGTTGCTTCCTGCATTTGCTCGAATCTTTCTTTCCACTCACCAGCAAGGGTCAGGAGGGCATCCTCAGCTTTTCGATACACAACTTCGGGCTTCGGTTTTCCGCCAGTGAGTTTTTCACCGGCTTTGAGATCGAGGTAAATGTATTCCCACAGCTTGAAGTATTTGGGGTCAGGCCTGCCGGTATTATCCATTGCGGGGAGTCGAGGAATTTTTGTGATCCCGCTTTCGATTGCGTCCACAAGTCCAAAGTCGCTGACGATCCATGGAAAGGGCGAGCCTTCAATGTACCCGCTGCCGTGGATATAGAACGGAGTGGCCGATAGATCGACACAGAAGGAAATTCCGCATGCGGCATTGATTTTGTCGAGGCCGGAGACCCAGACTGTCGCCTGTTCGCGCTCGGCTCTTTCGTCGGCGGATATTTTCTCGTCAGGGCCAACCGGGGCCGGGCGGTAGGCATGGTGGCCCTCATCGTTCATAACCAATAAGGGTTCGTCGTCCCATAAATCCCCCAGCCGGTTTTTTGCAAATGCTTCCGGTGACTCCTCTCCCTTGTTCACAATTATCCAGCTCTTGCCGCCTTCACTGTGCTCGGATGTGGGGCCGAGATAATGCCAGTTAGTGACCAGCACTTTCCCCTTGTTAAGTTCAGGACGCAGAGAGGAGGGAACGAGATCGAATTGATCGTAATAGTTTGCGGGGCTTCCCGGCATAAGCACCTGGAGCCGTTCCTTGATTGTAAGGTTCGGGCAGGCCACAAGCGCACGCCTGGAATAGCGGGTGTCCGTCGCGTTAACGCCTCGATTACAAAAAGACCATGTAATCAACATCGCCATTAGGATGGTCTTGCCGCTCCCGGTCGCCATCTTACAACCGTACCGGGTAAGCGGTTTGAGGTTATCCTCGTTGGGCTTGTCTATAAGGCGGGGGTGTTGAGCCACCTTTCCGGTCCAGTCAGCGGGACGCGGGTTTTTGCCTTCAAGAAGGAGCTGATATTCTTCCAGCTTCAGTTTTGTCTTCCATCGAGGCTTCTTTCCGGCCTCAAGAATTTCGCGCAGATATATGATGGTTTCGACGGCTTCAACCTGGCAAAAAAAGAGCTTCCGTGCCCGGTCCACCCTCTTCCAATGCCTGAAAAGCTGCTTTGTGGTCCGGCTTGCACCCTCGTAATCAGATTCTCGCCACCGCCTTACATCGTCCCGGAAAGCATTTACCAGGGGCAGTTCATCGGCGGTTTCCTGTGTAAAAATCCTCATCTGAGCTTGTGAGGCTCCGGTGCGTTCAGTTCTAAACCAATAGCTGGCAGGGCGACGACCGGGATTTCTGCTCGGAATTCCGGTTTTCAGGTCATAGAGCCAGTGTTTGTCAGGTTCCAAATACGGGGAACAGATGATCGGATTTTCAGGCGGCTGAATCGTGATAAGTTCACCGTTTTTCATCATGGCAACCTCACAATTCGCAGACCTTCATTTCCCCTGGGGTCGATCACCTTGACTGCCACGCATCCGCAAGAGCCTTTCGGGAAGGGAAGGCTGCGGTTGCCGCTAAGTGCCTCGAAAGCACTTTCAGCTACAATACCCTGCTGTCCGAGAGCTTTTGCGAGCTTCGCCCACTTCGATTTGTCCGGGAAGAATGCCTGGCAGATGCAGAAGGTGCGCTCGTCATAGTCGCTGTCGAGAAACCAGGCGGCAATGCGGTCGCGGTTTGTGGACTCAATGGTATTGGTTACCGGGTCGTAAATGTCCATTCCTTCCACTTCGATCACGTATTGCCCGCTTTCGGTCGAGAGTTTCACCCTGGGGGCGCTAAATACGGTGAAAATCTGGCTCTTAGCCTGGGTCTTAAGCAAGTCACCCATCTGAACGTCAGGCGTGATAAGGGCCATGTGAGTCCTGAGATTGGGATGACTGGCCTCTTCAATGGTGGATTGAGCGGAAGCGTCAAAACCAAATCCGGCAAACACCAGTTCATCGAATCCACGCCGGTTCGCCGCTCTTACCGCTTGCTCGACCTGATAGGTTGTTATATTTCCGACTTCCGGCCCGATGGATACCGCTATCCGCCGGTCTTGTTGATCGGGTCCGGTCCACTCGCCTTCCGCATGGAGCAGGGATGAATCGAGAAGCAGATCAAGCCGCGCAAACTTCACATTTTTATTCCCCGGAAAATCAACGCCGGACGCCCTGAGAAGCCGCACTATTTTCTCTATGTGAGCTTCGGCATTTACGGCGGCAATGGCCCCTGTCTCCTCGAATGTTTCCAGGTCGTCTTCCGGCTGCCCGCCGATAGGCGAGTCCAGGCTCTCTTCGAGGGCAATCACACTCTCCATCGAAAACGGCCCGGATACGCGAACAATGCCGGATGTTGGATCGGGTTTATCGACCAGTTCTTCGGTATCGGCATTCTTTGCTATACAGTCGTTTATCTCGTCCATTTTCTCCCGCCATGCTCGGCGATAACTCAGAAGTGAGTCCTGGAGAGGCTTTGGCCAATCCGGGTCAGTATCGAAGGGCACCTCCCATTCGTTCCAGTCGGTTTTCGGCAACTGCCAACGGCGTCTGTCCTCGTCGGTTATGGACTTTATGCCCACGCGCTTTTGCTTGGTGTTGAGCTTTTCTTCGAGTTTTCTCTGAATCTCAGGCGTAACAGCTTTGAGGGCTGAATTAAGCTCATTTAGCCGGGCGGAAAGGATCGACTCGTTTTTTGCGGAAATCAAATCAAGGGCTATATTTCTCGCGATACTTTTCAAGGTGATATGCGGCACAGTCTTGCATTTAAACGTGCTTTTTCCTTCGATCTTTCCATTGGGATCGGAGAGCCACGGACCGCCGGGATTGCGCTGTAAATCTTCCCCATTAACAGGCCGCAGCTTGTAAAAGGGATAACGGGCCGTCATGAGGCGCTGTCGGGCCAAAGCAAGGGCTACGCGGGAAGTATCGATTGTGATCCATCGACGCCCCCACTGTTCGGCTACGTAAGCTGTTGTGCCGCTGCCGCAGGTCGGGTCGAGCACAAGGTCTCCGGGATCGGTGGTCATGAGGAGGCAGCGTTTGATTACTTCAGTATTTGTCTGAACAACAAACATCTTATCATCAGCGCCTACAGTGTCGTTCCACGGAGCAGTCAGCATGGACGAGTTTTCGGCAGAAAGAATATATGTTAGCCGATTCCCTTCGGGTTGGATTAACTCAGCTTTCTTGAGGCGCTCCATACCATCGGGAGTTGTTCCATACCCATTTTTGGGGTGAGGATAAACCTTCCCTTTAAATTCAAAATTGAACATCCCAGACGTCATTAATCCTGAGGGCTCAAGAGATTTCAGGCGATAAACTTTCGCATTTTCAGGCAGAAGACCGTGATTGGATATTTGTTCCGGCGTCATTCTCTCCCGAGCACCCGAAGGCAGTTCATACCAGCAATGGTGGAATTCGCCCTCCACATTGCGCTCAACCGAAAGTTTCCGGTATTTTGTGTGTGGTCGCCCATCTGAATCGAATTTCTGTTTTCCGTACCAGAGAATGAAATCTGCCATTTGCTCAATGAAATTCGTACCCAGCGGCATTGTTTTCTTACGGAAAGGGATCACGGCGATGAAGTTGTTGAAGCCAAAAACCTCATCCATCACGTTTCGCATTCGATGTAAATTCTCATCAGAAATTTGCACGAAAATACTTCCGGTTTCGGCTAGTAATTCCCGAGCTATCGAGAGTCGGTCGCGCAAATATGCCAAATAAGAATGTACGCCCAGAGTCCATGTATCCCGGTACGCCTTTATTGTTTCCGGCTCACGGGTAAGGTCCTGCTCGCGGTCTTTTACATCTTTTTGTCCGAGTTGTGGCTGGAAATTTGACCTGTAATTTATTCCGTAAGGCGGGTCGATGTAGATCATCTGCACCTTGCCGGCGAGATTTTCCCGCCGGGCAAGGCTTGCCATGACCTGGAGCGAATCGCCCAAAATCATTCGATTTGACCAATCAACATCATGCTTATAGAACTGAACAGCCTTGGTATATTCCTGCTGAGGATCAGCAAACAGATGCCGTTGAACATCCTGCCGGGCGAGTACTCTCAATATGGCCTGTGTCGATACCCGCTCATGAATGTGAAGCGGAACAGGTTCGACATCAAACCACGGCTTTTCACGCTTCCCGCTCCACTCAAGCCACGGCTCATGCTTTCGAAGCGCGTCCGCAAGGAGCTGCGCCTCATCCGGGGTAAGCGGGCGCAGCATTGCCTGCCGGATCAACTCCGGGAGTTTATCGGTTCCGGCGGCATCGGGGGATGATCTCAGAACAGGCGGTAGGTGCGGGTTGTACTCATAGCGTATCCTCTGCGCCTCTTCGATCACCCCTTGCGCTTCCAACCCGGCAGGCGGAATGTTCTTCCGCTTCGATGGGTACTTATAAACGATGACCTTTTCTTTAATGTCGGAGGTCGGACCTGTCCCGGTTCCTTTTTTCATCAATAGACTCCGATGTGTGGACTCATGCGTTAAGCTGCATCGTTTTATCGGCATTTATCTGGGGATTCCAAGCAATTTACCACATTGCGGGGTGTACACAAGGGCAGAAGTAGTTTCCGCTAGTGGGTCGTTTTGAATTCTCCCATTTTGGACTTGTTGGGATTTTTCACAGGCTCGGCCCGCCGACAATTATTTTAGCCTTGACTTTCACCTTTTATACACCTATCCTGTCATACTTAATTTTTGTTTGCAACCACGGTTAAAGTACATATAGAATGCTCCCAGTGGTGCATTGTGCGGCTTAAAATGGGGGGGGGCGACGCTGTGAACAAAACACAACAACTACTTGCCTACATCGTCAAGAACCACTCGCGTCTATCAGTAACGGGCTTAATGAAGTTGGCCTATCTCTCGGATCTGGTGTCAATCAAAAAGAACTATGGCAAAATAACTGCCTATGAATATATAAGGTATAAGCACGGACCATTCGATAAGCGAATTTATGAACACGTAAGGAAGTTAGTTGACCAGAAGATTATCTACGAGGATGTAGATTTTTCGCCAACGGGTGATGAATTTATTGTTTATAAATATAACACAGAATCCGAACATGACTATCCGCAATTACCTGCTAAGGCTAAAGGGGTTGTGGATGAGGTTTTAGAAAGTCTTAAAGGATATGGGGCGAAGGCGTTAACCGAGGTTAGCTACAGAACTAAACCAATGCTCAAACTTGGAGCCAAACTAGATAACGAAGTAGGTTTAAACCAGAAACTTGACCTCATGGCCAAATAATATAATGCCTTTCCAAAAAATACTCGCCATAAGGATTATACAATCCAATCTCTACCGAGATGCAAAATCCATAGAGAAGACCACAGCAACAATTAAGCCAAAACTAAAACTAGCTGGGAAACCACTTCGCGATCTGGATTTATACTTCTTTAATGTCCTTACTTCTAGTTCGGCATCATGCAAACAGAAATGTACTTTGTGTATTGAACTGGCAGACTGGGAAAATGTAGTTGATTGGTCCTTCTTTAGAGAAAAAAGCTCCTATTGCGATCTAACCAAATTCGAACTCATGGATGCTTCTGAGGTAATAAATAAAATAAATGACGGAAAGAACGGTTTCCCATGTATAGCGCGTCTACGAGCTGAAAAATACAGGAAGCTCCAGTCTTTGCGTGAGGTCGTACTTAAGCTGCCCTACGTTTCAGATGCAACGAAAGAGATTGTTGGCACGGCATTGTCCGAAGAGATGGACGAGAAACTTGAAAAACTTGGCCTGAAATAATGCTCAAATACCTTAATCTGTCCAATTTCGCTAATATCCTCCACGGTCCAAAGATGATCTGTTATCCCGGCCTCCATTGTCGGAGTAACCCGCAAACGCCGGTGAATCCAAACGAAATTGTAATGCATACAATGCAAGGAAACAGCGTAAGAGATTCTCAGCCTTCTTCGGGAATCCGTTCGTTAAATGGGTAAACCGGCTCATTCCCATCCTCATTGTGAGATTTTGGCGTTCGACATAGGAAATTCCGAACCTGTGGCTCTGCTGTCACACTTTAGAAAGCTTGAATTCAGCGGAAACGATAGAATCCGGCGCGGCTCAGGAAATCCTTTCAAAACCTCATCGAAATCATTGAACAAAATTAATCCTAAAGCGTGACGCGCAAACCTTTTTGTTGGCGCTGTTTCTGCTTCCGTTGCCTTGCCATAACGCGCGCATGCTTTTCTCCACAACTCCGGCATCGACTCTGCCGATTGGACGATGGCCGGAAGAAAATGCCACATTGACATTTTTTGAAGTTCGCTACGACTCCGTTGCTGTCATCTTTAGAGAGAACAAGAAACCGATTCCATTCCTTACAGAGCATGCTATCGAGCGGCAAAACCGCTTCAGCGAACCAGTCGCACGGCTTCTCATGAAGTAGGTAGCAGATGTGCTTCGTTTCCGTGGCCGAGAAACAATAATGCCGTGTTCCTGATGGGCCATGGTCGGAGTAGTTTGCGCACTCGCGCCGGGCCAGCCTAAAAGCCTTTCTGAATATGGCCGCTTCTTTTCTTGCGTCTGTTTTCAAGCACTTCTCCTGCATGCTCGTTTTAGGAAGAGAATTTTTCTTCGAAATTTCCCCAAAAATGTCTGCGCCAATAGCCATCCCTGAAAGTGCCGATCCGAAGGGTCATGCCCCCCGGTCCGGAAAGCTGCGAGTGATTCCCATGGGCAGCACGACCTCGTGTTTAAGCCCCAATCCTGAAAAATTTTCTCAGGGGTATGTTAGTCAACCCATGCCGGGTATTCCGTGCCCCCCACCGGGTCTGTTTCGTTGATTCGGATCGGCAGGGGTGAGCCTGAACCAAGTAAGCAGAAAAATGTCCACGCTGCCCTTACGATCAGAAGTTCATTCAACCACCTGATGACTCATCAGGTGACAAGATATTTATTGCCTTGATTCCGAAGACTTACAAACCGCATGTGACATGAAGTGTCAGCTTTTTCGGTAGTATTTTTCGACAAAATCGAAAATGTCTTCCTGTTTGAACCTGACCAGTTCCTTCTTTTTAGTCCCTAATCCAGGACAGGGAATCCGCACAGAAGGCAGAAGTCCGTTACTCGCTGCTTTGTAAATCCATGCTGGCGAGCACTTGAGTAGCTTCTGAACCTCTTTTGGCGTAAGAAGTGAATTCATTAAGTTTCCGGTCAGTGATCGGTATTGGTTCTTAGGGTCCCATTCCACGTTTCAGAGCAGGGTCCCTTATCATTCAGCCATTCATTCTCACGCACGCGGACCGTTACGCGCGCGCGCGAGGGCTTCATTCCCACTAATTCAGATTTCCGGATAACTGAGTCCGAACTTTTTCGTCACAATTTCCATAAGAGCTATGTCTGCCACTCTTTCAGCTTGGTATAATTGCCTTCTGATTCGGTCGAAAGTCTTCTGGTGCATCCCCTTGGGTTTCAGCCATTCCTTTTCACCCAGGCTCGCGCGGATCTTTCGCGCCTTTCGGTGCATCCTATCGAGTTCGGTTTCATTCTGGCTCGAATAGCTGAGATCATAGCAACGACGGCAGAGAAAATAGGTTCCAGCCGATACCAGAACAGCAATCCGCCTTCCACAACCAGGACAGATGAACCATTGGCGAGTTCCCCCATAATTGCAGTTAGTCCTGGTGAGATGCACCTTCTCTTCCACATCCTTCCAGTCCTCCCCACCTTGGCGGGTTCGGTAGGTCAAGAGGAGGTGTTCCTGCTTAACTGCTACCCGGATATCTCCGCATGGCTTTCCGTCGATACTCCATTCCCAGCTAAAGACGTAACCGGGATGAAGGGCCTTCTTCTTCCGGAGTTGTCGAATGTCGAGGCGCTTGTAATCTTCGACGTAGCTTTTCTTATCCCATCTATACCAGTCACCCGAACCGCGTCCGCCCATGTCGTTCCTTTTTTTAAACGAAATCATTAAGCAAATTGAGGTTCTTTTTTGATTGGAAATGCCTTCAAAGCCGCTTCCAATCTGCCTCTGCATGAAGGCGACAAAGTGCATTTATCTGTGTACAAACTGCATCGAAAAACCCTATTGGGGGGTCGGTGGAGGTGCCGTGAGGACTCCCCGCGAGTCCCGACCGCCTCAGAACATTGGAAATTGGAGGGAGGATATCTGGCATATTGGTGACCCCGGAAGCCAGTGAGAGGGTATGGTATTCTATAGAAGGCATACGATTGTGTATGCTTTGACACGAGGCTCCACTTTGGGCTAAAAGCGAACTTAATCCACCGTAATGACAAGGCTTTGTTCGGATTTCCGCTTCATCGAAATCGTATGCTTTGGGCAACCTGCATCTTCTGAAAGCATACGTTTCCGTATGTTGTTTTAGGAAACGATAACGTATGCTTGTTTTAGGATTGTTTTGGCGGTCTGTCACAGAATCCTCTTTTGACTTTGATGCGTTTCACAGTCACAAAATCCGGCTTTCCATAGTTTTTCCAGCGGACAGATAGCCCATAAATGGTTGGCTCTTTGGCTGTTCCATTACCCGGATGGACAATATCCAAGAAGCCTCGATCAATGAGCATGTCAATTGAGCGGGTAAATCGCGGTTGGGTAATTCCAAATTTGTCTTTTGCTTCACGGTAAGGGAAAATCAACTCTCTTCCGTTGGTACATATCCATCGGTGTTTGCCATTCTTGCCCGCTTTCTCCATCCTTCTTCTCAGCAGGAAAAGCATGTAGACTTTTGGAGCAATTCCGCTGAGAGAGAGCCAGGCCTTTGACCTGGGAATCTCTTTCTCTAAGACCAGATTTGGACTCTTGCTTCCTTTTTGACTCATAGGCTCAAATCCCTGCTCTCCCTCATCCGCCAGTGCTTAGCCGCTGTCCTCGTCGCGCACCATAAAAAAAGCCGGGAATGCCCACTTTTAATTGGCACTACCCGGCTGGCTGGCTGAAGCTCGCTAGCTTGTGGCTGGCTGGCTCGGTTTATTTGCTCAACTGAAACTTGTTGTTCCTTGACTTTATGATTCGATACTCCTGGAACTTCCCATCTCGTTGAAAGAACACAACCACTTTAGGGAAAGTACCTTCAGCATTAAGAAAGAGAGTGTCCTTTTCAACCCTGTCCTCTTTAAAACCGGAAATCAAATTGTGCAATAATTTATCCATAGCTGTCCTATTGGAGGAGTAATTAATTTATTGCTTATTGTTTCCAGAAAATAGGGGAATTCTTCTCAGAAACACCCCACTTTCTTCCTTGCAAGGTCCTGTACCTAGGCCATATAGAAATGCGCACTTGCCCTCTAAGAATTCGGAGACAAAAGTATCTACGTCTTCGTATACCGAATCCCAATACCTAAGAAGCCTTGTCGAACCTTTGCGTGCAAAGCCATCAGCCATTCTATCAAGATATTGCAGAGCATAAATTCCAAATTTGTTTAGTTCATATTGCCGATACCACCCTAGCCATTCGCGAGTAAATCTCTTGTTATCAATCTCTGGTAAGGCTATGTATTTGTCAAAGTTCCTGGCGTTTTGTTTATGGAGGGCTTCAATTGTGTCCCAAGAAAGATCATACCTGCGATGTAATAGGATGTAGTCAACTCCAGCACTGAAAGTTGATATTTCATAGCTGGCCTTATTTTTAACTAGATTAATGGGCGTGACTAAATTTCTTTTTTCGATTTCAATAAAATCATTGCGCATGAAATCAATCTTAGAGGGTGATCCATTAAGTCGGTTGAGTAAATACTCTCCTCTCGCGCGATTTGCTGGATCGGCCATAAGAGAGGCAATACTATCGACTTTATCGATTCTTTCATCTTCGGATTCTATTGTGAAGAAAAACTTACCTTCTCGCTCGACAAAGTTGCCTAGCCACTCGGTTGTTCTATGAAAGTACTTTGTTTTATCTTCTTCTATCAGTGCTTCGCTAATTTCGGAAAGTTTGTAACCTTTGCCTTTGAGTTCATAGATTCTCTTTATCCGATCTTTGGCTACCTTACCGTTTTTAAAAACGAGCCTGACTCCCTCTTTGTACCCGCCCTCCTTATCCGGAATTGGGATAAGCCCGGCATCTATGTAGTACTTCACAGTTCTGGCTGTGATCCTGTAGCCCTCCATGACCAGATCATCGACTATTTCCCGAATCGTAGGCATATCCACCCTCCAGCACAATCCTGTTGAACTCTCAACTTAGCCCAAAAGGCTTGGGGGTCAGTATACTGACATTTAACACCATTACAACATAAATCACGCAACCTAATATGATTTTTTTAATCTTTTAACTTGACAATCACAACCAATGGTTGTATGCTGCAACCACTCTCAGAAAGGAGCGACGAGCATGAAACCTGATTCTAAAGGGCTGACACTTAGATTCCCGGATGAAATTATCGAATGGCTGCGCCGGAAAGCTGCCTCAGAGACTATCAGCAGAAATGCGCGGGTCAGTATCAATTCTTTCGTCCTGGAGCTAATCAAGCGGGAAATGGACCAAGACAAGGAGGGTTAAGCAATGGCTACCATCCGAAAAAGGGGGAATGCATACCAGATCGATTATTTTGATCCTTCAGGCAAGCGGGTCAGAAAGTCCTTTGCCAAGAAGAAGGATGCAGAAGCCGAGCTTGGGAAACGGGTCTCCCTGATTGCCGAGAAGCGGTATTTGGACGTGAAGAAGGATTACACGACTACTCTGGATGAGGTCCTAAAAAAGTATGAGCAGAATTTCTGGGACCAGCCGAGCTTTGATAATTGGAAGAAATTCTGTTTTGAGCGATTCCGGCAAAACTTCGGCAAAGATACCAGGCTTGAGAACATCAGGTATGTCGATGTAGAGACTTACCAGAAGAACTTGAAACGGCTGCCCACAAGAAACGGTACAGTCAGAACAGATGCAGCGGTAAATCGTGAAATGTCCTGTCTTAGGCACGTGTTCAACAAGGCACTCGAATGGGAAATGATCGAGAGCAGCCCTTTTAAAAGGGGCAAAACTCTGATCATGAAAGAAAACAACATGCGCCTTCGTTTCCTCACGGAAGAAGAAGCTGGCAAATTGATTAAAGAATGCCCCAAGCACTTGAGGCGGATTGTCGAATGTGCTCTCAATACCGGCATGAGAAAGCAGGAAGTCCTTACCCTGAAGTGGTCACAGGTGAGAAACGGCTTCATTTACCTCCAGAAGACGAAAACCAACGAACCGCGCGAGATACCGATCAATGATGCCCTGGAAGTACTCTTTGCCGAAATCAGAAGGGAACAAATGCCGGGAGCCGAGTATGTTTTCATGTTCGCCAGAGGTGAGCACAAGCTGAAAGGGCCGGAACCGGTCAGGCCCCGGAAAGACATTGCCCCTGTACCCGAACTGCTGGCCAGCATAAAGACCGCTTTTAATGCGGCACTATCGCGGGCCGGGATCAGAGACTTTAAATTCCACGATCTCCGCCACACCTTCGCAAGCCAACTGGTGATGAGGGGAGCCAACCTCAAAGAAGTCCAGGAACTCTTAGGGCATAAGCACATCAACATGACAATGCGGTATGCTCATCTTAGCCAGGAGAGCAAGAAAAAAGCGGTAAACCTCCTCAATGGATTCACCGCCAGCAATGCTTCTTCAAAACCTACCTGTCACAAAACTGTCACACTTCTGAATGTGACACCCCGCAAACTCAATCGGGGCGAGAGGAT
>DBMI01000096.1 GCA_002298165.1 Desulfarculales bacterium UBA702 | reverse complement strand
TTGTCGTCTGAGTTGTAGTTGGGGGAAAACTGGATGTCGGTTCCATCGAACACGTTGTCCTGAACGAGCCAGCGTGCGCGGAACGAACCGCCATACTTGAATTCGACTTCCGCGAGGGCCGGCATGGCGATTGACAACGCCACCAGAGCCACCGCGAGAATCATCAGGTGCTTCTTCATTCTCTTTCCTCCTCAAAAGCTGACGTTATTGCCACTCTTTCCTTAATTAGCCCCATCCTATTGATCTTTATGGCTTATCCCACCTCCTTCCCCGTTGTCTAAGGTTAACGGTTTGCCCCTTTACCACAATTGACAGCTATCTAATGCCAACTTCAAGCTGATGTCAAGCAAAAACCATCCATTAGAATCTCGGCACAATACCGATTACTTATAAGTCTTTTTTGATGTTGATAAAAAACAGGAATAAAAAACCTTGATATGAGGATTGTATCTGATTTATTGTACCGCACTGGAAAATCCCAATCCTGGTGTCATATTTTTCGGTAATCGTCGAAATTCTTCGTTTTTCTATGCAAAGGGGCTCGGACGAACGATTTCGGTGACGTGAAGTTGTAATGGGGTCGGCGCTGCATAGGAAAGCCATATAAACGGCAGTTTTCCCAAACTGCGGCGGTCCTTGCGTGACCCGTATCAGACTACAAATCTGAAAAACGTTTTTTTGCCCTCCGGGGCAATAGCTGTAGGTGCCAACCAAGGAGATTGAAATGTCCATAGGGAAGTCCGCTCTTCTGTTTTCATTGCTTTTGCTTGCAATACTCGGGCCTGCGCAGTTCTGCACCGCGGCGGAGCCGGCCGGGGGTGTTCCAGTTAAAATCGCCATCCTTCCCTTCGCGATGCATACTCCGGCTGACTTGGGTTACCTGCAAAGCGGAGTAAGAGATATGTTGACCTCGCGCCTGGCCTGGCAGGGCAAGGTGCAGGTACTGGACAGGTCTCAAGTCGAGCAGGCCGCAAAGGGCCTGAAGGACATATCGGCAAATGATGCGACCCGGATCGGCAACAGCCTTCGTGCGGACTACGTTCTTTTCGGCAGCATCACCGGAATGGGCCAGTCAGTGAGCATCGATGCAAAAATGGTCTCGCTTTCCGGCAAAGGCGAGCCGGTTTCATTTTTCGCACAGACAAAGACCCTGGATGACGTGATTCCGCAGGTCAATAACTTTGCCCAGGAAATTAATACCAAGGTCTTTGCGAAGCCGGGAGAGAAGACTCAAACCGCCTCGTCGGAAGCCGAAGCGCTGGCCACCAGGAACCCCGAATTTCTTCTGCCCGGGGCGCTCAGTTCCGGGGACAAGATCTCTTATATGAATCCCAATTTTATCGAAGTTACACCCGAGGGCCAGTTAAGGCAGCCGGGAGTATGGAGAAGCCAGACCCTTGACGGCGCCATAATGGCCATGGACGTCGGAGATGTGGATGGGGACGGTAAAGATGAAATCGTTACCGTTTCCCAGAACAAGCTGACAGTCTACCGCAGAGAGGCTGGTGGCCTGCGTGCGGTATCCTCGTTCGAAGGCACCCCGCTTGACCGATTCGTCTGGGTGGCTGTAGTCGACGTTTATAGAGATGGCAAAGCTTACATTTATGTCAGCAACCTGCGCAAGAAGAACACCTCAAAAGCTATTGGCGATAAGCAGATATTGCCCCAGTACTCGACCGAGGATGTCTCCTCCTATGTACTCTCCGATTTTGGCGGCAAGATTCAGGTCGTTGCGGACAGAATCCCCTATTTTCTTAACGCTGTTTATCTAGGCCAACGCGGCAAGGTCCTGGTGGGACAGCAAAAGGGAGAGACGACCGAGAGCGGCTTCAGGGGAGGGATCTTCGAGATGCAGCTTCGGGGCAAGTCCCTTGATCCAACAGCTCCCGTAAGCGTACCCGAACAGTGCAACATATTCAATTTCCTCAAAGCCGACATCAACAACGATCACATGGATGAAGTCGTTGTTGTTGACAAAAATTTTCACCTTCTAGTGATGAGTCAAAGCGGCGACCAGATTTGGAAGAGCAGCAACCTTTTCTGCGCAACCGTCAATAGCTTCGAGGCAAAAATAGAAGACCTGAGGTTCAACAGGGTCGATCTCTACTTCATCCCGTCACCTATCGTCGTTGCTGACCTCAATAAGGACGGCATACTCGAACTGGTACTCAACCGCACAACCACTATATTCGACAAATTCCTTCCCGATTCAATGAAATCCTATGAAAAGGGCGAAGTCGTTTCAATTTCCTGGGACCAGCTGGGGATGACCGAGAACTGGAAAACGAGGGAAATGAGCGGCCTGGTATCCGGGGTCCGGGTGGGAAATCTGATGGGAGACGGCAAGAAACAACTCGTGATAAGCATGGTCATTGCCAAGGACCTATTGAAACCCTGGGATGCCAAGAGCACCATCTTTACCTATGACCTGAATCTCGATCAGGCCCCCAAGAAGGAAGCCGCTACAGCCCCGGCTAAAGAGGGGAGCGACGAAGGTCCGGCCAAACCGATGCTGCCCGGCCGTTCTCCAAAAAAATAACGCCGCATTAGGGCACCTTAAAATATGCAAAATCCTCCGACTTAGGAGGATTTTGCTTTTTGTTTTTCAGACCGGTCAATTGGGCCGGTGTTGACTCCGGCTTTGGATGCCCTATATCAAGCCCGATTCCCGATAACTCGGAGCTCCCTACGGGTGGGTTGAAGGAGGAACTTCTCCCGGATTGGGGCCCATGTAATCGGAAACGGAATAGTCCCTGTAATCCATGTCTCTCCCTCTGATGGAATTCTGGGCCGCATCATATCCGAAAACATTTACCTGGTCCGAAGGAAAGAAGTTGTATTTCTGATCGCTACTTGTTCCCGGTACCGCCTTCGCCTGATTGAATGCACCAAATCCAAGCACCACGACGAATACAACAGCAATTATTCCAAGAAGCTTTCGGTTCATTTTTTGACTCCTCAATAGTGGGATATTGTTTCTCTAATATTTCGTATCCCATTGCTACAATTATATTTCCCTTTGCCTAACTTAATCCCGCCCACTAGCATGTCAACCGGATGTCCAAATTTCAGGCTAAACAGCAGCCTGACTGAATGAATTTCAGAACATATAGGCGTCAATCATCTCTTCGAAACCTTTTGCGAAAAACCCCGTGGGAGGCTATCCCGCCGGGGTTTATTTTTTCTGCCAGCCCGCTGGAGGCTGCCGGGTTTGACGCTTATTCCTGTGAAGTTCCCCTAAGTCCATAATTATCTGGTGCAAATTCAAACGCTCTTGCGTCCGCATCGAATCCCAGAACCCCTGCCGAGTTATGGGCCCAATCGGCCCCTATAAGGTTGGTCTGACCTGGTGCCAGGGTATAGCCTTCGCCGTTTTCTCCGGGTACTGCTTTTGCCGGGTCGAATGTTCCAAAACCAAGAACCAGGGTAAAGGCAACTGCAACTATCACTATTCCGGGGAGAAATTTTCTGTTCATTTTATAACTCCTTGAATTATGCTTGGAGACTAATCTCTTGAGCTATTATTAACTGCATTAAACCAAATCGTTAATTGCTTCGGGTCACAGCTATTCCTGTGAGGTTCCCCTCATTCCATAAGAAGAATCCTGATCGGAGTCATGCGATTTGAAGTCCGCATCTCTATCAATAACCCCGGCACTGTTATCAGCTTGGTCGTTTCCAAACAGGTTAGTCTGGCCGGGTGGCAGGCTGTAGCCGTCTCCGGCTCTTCCAGGCACCGCCTTTGCGGGATTGAATGTTCCAAGTCCGATAACCAGGGCCAAAGCAACTGCCAATATCGTAAGACCGGAAAAAATCTTTTTGCTCATTGTAATCTCCTCTTTGACATCTCTGTATAATTCCGCATGCCGTCAACGGCTGTAAGTTTATCGAATGCAAGTTGTGGAGCCTTTTTCCGCATAATTGCCGCTTTATTCCTGCGAAGTTCCCGTCAATCCATAGGAATCCGAAACCATTTCATGAGCCCTGGAATCCGTATCATGTCCCGTGGCTCCAACTGAGTTATCGGCAAAATCGGCTCCGATAAGGTTCGTCTGGCCGGGAGCGAGCGTATAGCCCATGCCGTTTTCTCCGGTCAAGGCCTTTGCTGTGTTGAGTGTTCCGAAACCAATTACCAGGGTCAAAGCAACTGCAACTATCATGAGGTGAGAAAAAACCCTTTTTTTCATTTTCAGCTCCTATATACTAATAAAGAATTGTTCTCTTAAGTTCTCCATGCCATCAACAGCACACTCAATTTCAACTAGTGCGCAAGGTAAAGTTCCTACCCGGCCGTGTCAACAGGGGGACCGAATTTTGTTTTTGGGTGATAAGTTTATTAGGCCCACCCAACTTCTCTGGATCTACGAGATCACCGGGGGCAGCCACCTGCCGGAGCCTCCCGCCACCGGGCTTGCTGGGGTTTGGCCCCAGCCGCCCTACTATTATCTATTCTACGGAGAAGAAGTATTCGAAGCCGTCTCAGCCTGGCTGAAAGCGAATCCGGAATGGAGGCTTACTTCACGGTACAGCCTTCCATACGACAAATGGCAGGACCTTTACGTGCAAGACATAAATGTGGGACCATTTGCGATCCGGCCCACGGCAATTCATGAGCCGCCTTGGGATCGCTCCGGCGCAATAGAGATCCGAATTGACCCGGGGGTCGTATTCGGTTCCGGCCTGCACTCCACGACCAAAGGGTGCCTTCTCGCGATCTCCAGAATTTTTGACCACGAAAAGCCCGCCCGGATATTTCCGGGATCGCAAAGCCGGCAAACCCCGGTACGGACAGTAGTGGATTTCGGCACCGGAACGGGCATCCTTGCAATCGCCTGTGTACTTCTCGGGGCTAAACTGGCGTGGGCCATCGATTGCATCCCCTTTGCCCTTTCTACTGCCGCAAAGAACGCGCGGGAAAATGGGACGGCCGAACGGGTCGGCTTTATATGTGCTGACAGGCTGGATGTGCTGAAAAGTTCCTGTGACCTTCTCTTGATGAACATTGAATGGCCCATGCTGAAAAAAGTGCTGGCTGGCGGATCCTGGAAAATCCACGACAGGGTGATCCTGAGTGGATTTCTGGAAGGAATGCTCGATCGGGTCGAAGAAATGATCGGGCCCGATTATGAGATAGAGTGGAGAAAGATACTCGAAGGCTGGCCGACCCTCATGCTTACGCGCAAGCGATAAAGGAAATCTTCACCATGAGGTTATGTAATTTCGCAGGTTGGATTGAGCGGTCGTTACTTACCGGGAATGGTCAAGGGCAGCACGCACCCTGGCTGCGGCCTGGACGGCCTGTTCTTCGTCCCGGTACGGGTTTCTCGGCCAAAAAAAACCTTTCAGCCCATCTTTTCGTCTCCTGGGAACGATATGAACATGCAGGTGCGGCACACTCTGGCTGACCTTGTTATTTATGGCAACAAAAGAGCCTTCCGCTTCCATCGCGGTTTCGACCGCACGCGCGAGCAGCCGGGCATCTGAGAAAAGCGGCTGAACGAGCCTGTCGGGTAAATCGGAGAGGGTCTCGACATGTAATTTGGGAATAAGCAGGCAATGTCCCGAAAATAATGGCCTGTTGTCTAGAAACGCGATGCAGCAATCGTCTTCAAATACCCGGAATGCGGGAAGCTCTCCCGAAGCGATGCGGCAGAACTTGCATTCGGAAATCATTTCGCACTCCTCCCCCTGGTCGGCTCGCTTTCTTCGAAGATTATCTGGAGAATGTCCTGAAGGGTGCGAACACCAATGCACCGGGCGTCCATTTCCTGAGAGAGGCGCTCCGCATTGCTCTTTGGCATGAGACAAGTCGTAAAGCCAAGCTTGCAAGCCTCGGCGGCCCTCAAGACACTGTGTCCCACGCCCCTGATTTCTCCGGCAAGCCCTACTTCCCCCCAGACGACGAGGTCTCCGGGAAGTGGCTTGTCAAGATAGGTACTCATGAGGGCAGTGGTCATCGCCAGATCGGCGGCCGGCTCGACCAGGCGGACGCCACCCGCTACATTTACGAAAACGTCCTGCTGGGTGAAATTGAATCCGGCCTTTTTTTCGAGAACGGCAAGAAGAAGCGAAAGTCGGCTGGTATCGACTCCCATGCTGGTTCGCCGGGGCTGCATCCACCCGGTTGCGCCGGCCAGTGCCTGGAGTTCGACAAGGATCGGCCTTGTTCCCTCAACCGAGCAGGCAACAACGGAGCCCGATACTCCCCTGGGGCGCTCGGCCAGCAGCAACTGAGAGGGGTTGGGGACCTCCTCGAGTCCACTCTCTTTCATCTCGAAAACCCCCACTTCGTTAGTCGAGCCGAACCGGTTCTTTACAGCCCGCAGAAGGCGGAAAGTGTGGGTCCTGTCGCCCTCCAGATAGAGTACGGTATCGACAAGATGTTCGAGTGCTCGAGGTCCGGCTATTGCGCCTTCCTTGGTAACGTGCCCCACCACGAATACGCTCACTCCCGCGTCTTTGCCAGCCCTCATGAGCCTCGACGCGCATTCGCGAATCTGGCTGATCGAACCGGGGGCGACATCGAGAGTGCGTGTATACATGGTCTGAATAGAATCTACTGCCAGGACCAGCGGAGGCCTCTTTTCCATTTCGTCGAGCACGGCCTCCAGGGAAGTTTCAGGCAGGATGAAAAGATCTCGTGAGGCTATGCCCAGTCGGCCGGCCCTGGATTTTAGCTGCTGGGGGCTTTCTTCACCCGATACATAGAGAACGGGACCGTCGCCGGTCATTTTGGAAAGGGCCTGCAAAAGCAGCGTGGATTTTCCGATACCGGGATCTCCAGCAAGCAGGACAAGGGACCCCTTCGTGAGGCCGCCTCCCAGCACCCGGTCCCATTCGCCGATGCCGGTATAATACCTGGTCTCGCCATCAGACTTGATGTCATCGAGTCTCACCGGCTCAGATGAGTGCCTGGCGAGCTTTGCGGCCTTTTCATGACCTCTATGCGCTACTTCCTCGGCAAAGCAGTCCCAGTTGCGGCATTCCGGGCACCTGCCCATCCACTTTGGGCTGACATTTCCGCACTGCTGGCACCTATAGATCAATTTGCTCTCGGCCATTTTTTAGAACCTCTGCTAGGGATACTGCAATTCTTACCACGAAGAGCATGGTTAGACCAAGGGCTTAAAGAAAGGCATGCCGGCCTGAATTGATCGCAAAAAAGAATGGGCAGAGGCCTTGCGGCCCCTGCCCTTCTGTTGCAGTTTCACATGCCGGCCCGGTGAGGCCGGCATGAAGTTGAGGTTTAGATTTTAGTCATCAAGTTCGCCGGTTCCAGTTCCCAGCACTGAGGCATCCCAGGCGTAGAACTCATCAAACAGGGTCCAGGCCTTCTGTACACCATATCCGACCCTGCCGGTAACGGCCGAGGGGAAGGTGTAAGTTGCCACCGCGGATGATGAGTGATCATCACCACTACCATTATTGATGTAGACGCTGGCTTTGCCGGCTGAGTCAAGATCGAGGCGAACCGTATACCAGTGGTTCAGGTAAAGGCTGGCTGCTGAAGCCGCCTTTATGCCGCCCTTTACTCCCTCGAAATCGCCAACCTGGCCGATGATGATCCTTCGGGCCCTGACGTTGATATACCGGTAGTGGGAGCTGTCGATGTAGCTGAATATCAGCATCCCATGCGGTATGTTATCACTTTCGCGATTCATCAGCGCCATGTTGGTCTGAAGCCTTCCGGTCTGGAACTGTTCCAGTGCAGGAATGGTTACCAAAGAGATGTCGTTCTGGTACAAGGACGACCAGTAACGTCCGTTTCCGCCGCCCCAGACACCCATTATTACTTCCCAGTTCGGCGCGCCATTGGCGGTAGCGGTCGAGAAGTCATCATGGTAGATCAGCCCACCGGTAGTCGAACTGGCGGTAATGCTGACGCTCTTGGAGGCCGTCTTGGTTACGCCGCCCTCGGTGTAGGAGGCGCCGACGGTAACGGTCTGGTTGCTGGTAACAGATGATGCGGTCAACACGCCTGCCGTGCTGATGCTTGCGTAGGTCGTCGGGGTGACCGACCAGGTCGGGGTGACCGTCTTAGTGGTGCTGTCACTGTAAGTGGCAGTCGCCGTATAGGTCGAAGTGGCTCCGGACGCGACCGATGCCGCACCATTAATGGCCAGGCTCGACAGGGTCAAGGTCTTGGGAGTGATTGTTACGCTTTGGCTTGCCGTCTTGGTAACTCCGCCTTCAGTGTAGGAAGCGTTTACCGTGACGGTCTGGTTGGCAGTTACAGTTCCCGCGGTGAGAACACCGGCGCTGGTGATGGTCGCGTAGGTGGTCGAACCGAGCGAGAAGGTAGCGGCAACCGACTTGGTTGTACTGTTGCTGTAGGTAGCCGTTGCGGTGTAGGTCGAGCTTGCACCCGAGACTACAGAAGCGGCGCCTGTGATCGCGATACTGGAAAGCGTCACAGTCGGAGCAACGATTGTTACACTCTGGCTTGCCGTCTTGGTGACTCCGCCTTCAGTGTAGGAAGCATTAACCGTAACGGTCTGATTTGCGGTAACTGTTCCCGCTGTAAGAGCACCGGCGCTGGTGATGCTGGCGTAGGTGGTCGAACCGAGCGAGAAGGTTGCCGATACTGCCTTTGTCGTAGCGTTGCTGTAGGTGGCAGTTGCGCTATAGGTCGCACTCGCACCGGAGTTTACGGAAGCCGGGCCGCTGATCGCGATACTGGAAAGCGTCACTGCCGGGGCAACGATTGTTACACTCTGGCTTGCCGTCTTGGTAACTCCGCCTTCAGTGTAGGAGGCATTTACCGTGACGGTCTGGTTTGCTGTGACTGTTCCCGCAGTAAGAGCACCTGCGCTTGTGATAGTCGCGTAGGTGGTCGATGCAAGCGAGAAAGTAGCCGATACGGCCTTGGTGCTGGCGTCACTGTAGGTGGCAGTTGCGCTGTAGGTCGCACTCGCACCCGAGTTTACGGAAGCCGGGCCGCTGATCGCGATGCTCGACAGGGTTACTGCCGGGGCAACGATTGTTACACTCTGGCTTGCCGTCTTGGTAACTCCGCCTTCAGTGTAGGAGGCATTAACCGTGACGGTCTGATTTGCTGTGACTGTTCCGGCTGTAAGGGCACCTGCGCTGGTGATGCTGGCGTAAGTGGTCGATGCAAGCGAGAAAGTTGCCGATACAGCTTTGGTTGTAGCGTTGCTGTAGGTAGCAGTTGCGCTGTAGGTTGCGCTTGCGCCCGAGTTTACCGAAGCCGGGCCGCTGATTGCGATGCTCGACAGGGTTACCGCGGGGGCAACGATTGTTACACTCTGGCTTGCCGTCTTGGTAACTCCACCTTCAGTGTAGGAGGCGTTTACTGTAACGGTCTGGTTTGCTGTCACTGTTCCGGCTGTAAGAGCACCCGCGCTGGTGATGGTGGCGTAGGTGGTCGATGCAAGCGAGAAGGTTGCCGATACAGCTTTGGTTGTAGCGTTGCTGTAGGTCGCTGTTGCGCTGTAGGTCGCGCTTGCGCCCGAGTTTACCGAAGCCGGGCCGCTGATCGCGATGCTCGACAGGGTCACTGCAGGGGCGACGATTGTTACACTCTGGCTTGCCGTCTTGGTAACCCCGCCTTCAGTGTAGGAGGCATTTACCGTGACGGTCTGATTTGCTGTGACTGTTCCGGCTGTAAGGGCACCTGCGCTGGTTATGCTGGCGTAAGTGGTCGATGCAAGCGAGAAAGTTGCCGATACAGCTTTGGTTGTAGCGTTGCTGTAGGTCGCTGTTGCGCTGTAGGTCGCGCTTGCGCCCGAGTTTACCGAAGCCGGGCCGCTGATCGCGATGCTCGACAGGGTCACTGCCTGAGCAACGGTAACGGATAATGTTGTAGCCGTTACGCCGTCTCCACCGGTGCCGCTATCGCCGTTAACGGAGTTTCCGGCTGCATAGAGCGTACAGGTCCCGGCGGTAGCAGGAGCTGTCCAGGTAAAAGGAAATGATACCGATGTACCGGAAGGGGCCGTCGGTCCGCCCACAATCTCACTGCCGCTCAACGTATCGCCCGATCCGGCGGCAAGCGTTCCCGTCGAAGCCGCAATATCACAGGCCCCACCGCGTCCGGCCGCCGTGCTGGTTGTCATGGCGCCACCAGTAATCGTAAATGTGTAACTGTTTACGGAACCCGGAGCTACACTCGTCGGGCCGGTAATGGCGACAGTGGGAGCTGTCCCGCCGTTATGGCAGACCGAACAGGTCGAGCCACTCTTACCGGAGTAACCCGTAAAGCTGGGATAGGCCAGTACGAATGAAGCCTGCATCAAGATCATAATAGTTACAATGCCTACCCAAAAACTTTTTTGTTTCATACGATTCCCTTGCCTGAGGTGCATACTTCCTCCATGATTATAGTGTGTTACGCCTTTTTAAGGCAGCCTTCGCCTTGCTCTTTTAACAAGGTCTTGGTGTTACAATGGATAGTTGCCAAGAAGAGTTTGCGTCGCACAATGCATCCTTTATGCCAGTGATCCTCATATTGCCCACAACCGCTTGTAATAATTATCACAAATTATTTCGAAGGGCAGACATGGAGGGATGGATAAAAGAAAGTAGATAAAGGAGAAGGCTACCGGTGCGAGAAAATTGGTTGGTATGGCCGGCAAAAGTGGAGGGAGTTCCCTACACCAGCGCAGTAGAAACCCTACATTCGCTCTAAATCACTGGCACCGTAGAATGATGATAGTTTGGGGCAATAAGGGACTACATAAAGGAATGGTGAGGAGGAATTGATGGAATAGTAATAATAAATTTGGACATTTTGCCGACCTGACTCTTTGCCGTGATCTCGCCTCCGTGCAGTTCTGCTATTTTGCGGCAGATGGCAAGCCCCATGCCTGCTCCTTCATACCTGTCATCGTGGTTGAGTCTCTGGAATGGGCGAAATATCCGATCAACATACTTTTCCTCAAACCCCATTCCATTGTCCTCGACGCTTATCTGGTACCAGGCTGGCGTGGATTCACGGTCATCGATTCGCAGCAGGGTTCCCGATACCCTCACCACCGGACTTGCCCCTTCATTGAACTTCAGGGAGTTCTCCATGAGATGTGCAAACATCTGCCGCATCTGTTCAGGATTGACGGGCAGGCTCGGAAGTTCTCCTATTTCGAAGGTCGCTCCTTTTTTTTCGGCCAGATTCCTAAGCTCCTCCGCAACATCGCGAACCAGTTCTCCCAGATGTACTTCGCGGAAGGTTTGAGGTTCAGCCCTCAGCCGCGAGTACTCTCTTACGGCCCGTATCTGGTACTGTATCCTCGCAGCGGAACGGCGCATCCTTTCAAGCAGGTCTCGGCCCTCCTCACCCAGACTGTCCCAACTCCTCAGCTTCAACAGATCGCCCAGGATCTGGACCTTCCGCAATGGCTCCTGGAGGTCGTGGGCTGCTACGAAGGCAAAGTCGCTGAGCTCCCTGTTGCCCCACTCCAGCCTTGCCATATACTCCCTCAGCCGGGCCTCCTGGTGCTTTTGCCTGGTTATGTCACGTGCTATGACCGAAATTCCTATATTTTCTCCGCTTCCCGTGATCAGGGGGGAAATAGTCATAGACACGTTTATTGGGACCCCGCCTTTCCTGACCCGGATCGTTTCGTAATTTTCCAACCGCTCTCCGCTTGAGATTTTCGCGATAATTCGGCGTTCCTCCTCGACCAGTTCGGGTGGACAAATAATGGAGGCCGGCTGCCCCAGCACCTCCTTCTCAGAATAGCCGTAAATCCGCTCAGCAGCGGCATTCCAGCTCAAGATAACTCCATTTGCATCCTTCCCTATTATTGCATCATTTGAATACTCGACTATTGCCGCCAGCCTTGAGCTTGCCCTGATGCGCTCAGCCATCTCCGAAAGCAGCGCCTCGTTTGACCTGGCAAGGTCGGCGGTACGCTCGACAACACGCTTTTCCAGCTCGTCACGCGCCTTTCTCAGAGCCTGCTCGCTCATGGCCAGGTTTCGGAACAGCAAATTATAGGGAGTGACAAGACATGTCTCTATTATGGCTTTATATACAAAATAGTAGGCGACTACTTTTAAGAGGTGTCCAATGAGGTTGGAAGGACCGTAGACGTTTACGTACGAGGTAAAGGCAAGCTCACTGAAAATTGCTGAAGCAATCGATGCAATCAGCAGTTTCAAGACCTTCGGATTGAATTCCGCGGCGCGCTTCAACAAAAATATTATAGCCGAGGCAAGTAGAAGGCAGATTGCATACTCGCTATCTTTTTTGAAACTGGTGAGGCCTATTCCTTCCACAAAGCAGTCAGGAAAGACCCCTGCGAAAACCGATCCCAGGAGCAAACCGGTCGCCAGGAAATAAGCGGCGGCAACTATCGTCCAGCGCACCTTTTTCCGCAGGAGCACAGCGAGCAACACTGAAAAAGCCTCGATATATCTCCCGATTATCCACAGCTGGGTTGGCAGGTTGGCATCCTGTCCGGGGAAAACTCCCATGCCCTTGTATGCCAGGGTATGGACCAGATCTATCGCACCGATGAAGGCGTAGCCTATACCAAGGAATAGCAGGTAGTTGTTTTCGAGCAGAGGACGGGTATTCCAGGCAACCATGAATATGCCGAAGGCTATAATTATGCTGAACAATTCGGCGAGACTGTGAAAAAGTACATAACTGTGGTAGCTGGTCAGGTAAATTCCACTCAGAATTACCGCCAGAGCGGCCAGAGATTTTCCAGTGCTTTGCATTGTAGCTGGCTGCATGGTACTCCGCTTGCGCCTCCAGGTACGCTATTGATCGGGACCAACAGGATTCAATACTTATTGCTCCCGTGGCCCGAGTAACCTTTTCCTAAATAAATGGGACTGTGGGGCAAGCATCCTCCGATACCCCAGACTGGGTGCAAGGTGCCAGCCGGCCAATTAGGCCAATTTCGAGAGGCAGGTGAGTTCAGGGGCGTAAATGCCCGATCCAAGGTTGAGGATCTTACTACATTAATTTGGAAATGAGAATTAATATCATTAAGTTTTTAGCGTCATCTACATTGGGTTATCGCCGGTTGAAGCCAGTTCCCAGTTTTGTATGCGCGTTGTCATAACGATCCACAGTTCATGTCTCTGAAAATTGAGAATATCTGAAATAGTCAAGATAGCCGTTATCCCTGCGAGGCTTGGGACTGCGGTGTTTCGGGAAACATTTGAGATATGTCTGCTGAAGAATATACTCGTGAAGTTTTGAAAAATCTAGAGACGCTGCTGCTCTGAAGACAGCAGCCGACATTGGTGGACACATGCATAAATTATCACAAAGACCAACACGTTTAACGTTAAACGTTATTTGACTACAAAATACAATCCTTTCATTATTTCTCATAAAAATATTTTTAAGTAAGTATCGTTCCCGTCCGAATAAATAAACGACGGACGGTCACCTCCTGCTTTCCCAAATCCATCGATGTTAAAGTTCAAAGCTCCGTACCAAATCCGCTACCGTCAAAACATCCAAATCAAATCAATCTATGTATCATGGCGTCAGAGAGAGAGAGGAATTTTTCCCTTACTCGCACTCCCAAACAGGAGGATGTGGATGAAAACGATTATCAAGGTAGTACTGGTCTCTTTATGCATGGCGTTTGCACTTCAGGCAGCCGTTGTCCTGGCGCAAAACAATCCCGAGGAACTGGCAAAGGAATCCGAGGAATTCTGCCTTTCCACTGCGTCCACAAAGCCTACTCCATCGATGATCATTGAAAAAGTAAACAAAGCGGCCGCGCTTCTCGAAAAAGAAGGAAAGGCGGCATTTCCCAAATTCAAGGGCAAGGAGAGTGAATTCATTTTCGCCGGCACCTACATCTGGATCCACGATGAAGGCGCCGTTATGCGCATGCACCCCATCAAATACAAGATGGAGGGTCAGAATTACATCGATCTCAAGGATTCGAACGGGAAGCTCTTCTTCACGGCAATGAACGAAGTCGCCAAGGCTAAAGGCGCGGGATGGGTGGAGTATATGTGGCCCAAACCCGGAGAAAAGACCCCGGCGCGGAAGGTCTCTTACGTGAAGCTGGTCAAGGTCGATGGCGAGCCCATGATAATGGGCTGCGGTGTGTATGATATGAGCGAAGCCGATATAGCCAGTGTAATAAAATAGAATAGTTCCGGGCCGGCAGCGGCGGATTGCACCGGCCCGGCCCGAAGCAGCGAAACGGACTTCAAGGAAGGGGGAGCCGGTCGATGAAGTTAAAAACGGGCAGTATGAGCCTTAAAAAGAAACTATTTGCTTTTGTGGCGCTAAGCTCGTTTCTCGTTGTATCAGCCGTCGGTGTGGGCCTGTATTACTATTCGAAGGTCGAAGAAGCCAACTTCATGAAGGAGGACGTCGCCAAAACGGTAGAAAAAGTCCTTGTCACGCGGGTTGCGGAAAAGACTTTCCTGCAGTTTTACACTCCCGAACTCAAATCCAGGTTTATTGAGAAAGCCGAGCAGGTCGACAAGGGGTTGCAGAGCATAGGCCAATCCACCCAAAATGAGGCTTGGAAAGGGTATCTCGCCTCAATGGGCAGCGATTTCGATGCATACAAAAAACTCTTCGGTGATTTGGTAGCAGTTCACGCACAGCAGTCCACCCTCAAAGAAGAAATGGTAAAACCACTTCGCGAATCAGAAGGACTCCTTCACCGTATCCAGGTAGAAATAGAAGGGAAGCAGGCCCAGCTCCAGATGGACGGTGAGACCATTACCGCCCGCGAGTTCGGCATGCTGAATGTTCTCAAGGACTGCAAAACGGCTTTTATTCAGCTCCAGAACATTCAGTTACAATTTCTCATCAGCGGGGACCAGAAGTATCTTCAGGAATACAAGAAGCTGGCGAACGGAAACGTCCAGACCTACCTGACCGCACTCGAGCAGTTCTCCTCTGCCCTTAAAAACCAGGCATGGATAAAGACGGCTACGGACGTGAGGCAATCCCTGCTTAAGTTCCTGGACTCGATCGAGCAGTCCCTGCGCCTCTATCAGCAGGAAAGCGAAATTCTGAAGGAGTTAAATGAAAGCGGAATAAAGATAGTTGAAACCGCGGATGTTTTCCTTGACCAGGTAAACGAATCTATCATGAAGCAGAAACACTCGGCGGTAAGGGTGATTTCAGCGATCCTTTTTCTGGGTGTCCTTTCTTTCTGGGGCCTCTCCATCATGCTGGTAAGGTCCATAACTAAGCCAATCAATAAGGCTATTCTAGGCCTAACGGAAGTTTCCGCACAAGTTGGCGCAGCCTCGGACCAGGTCTCAAAATCCAGCAATGAAATGGCTGAGGGAGCATCGAGGCAAGCTTCGGCTGTCGAACAGACTTCTTCCTCCCTTGAAGAGATGTCATCCATGACCAAACAGAACGCCACTAATGCATCACAGGCCAACCTGCTGATGGAGGAAGCCAAGCAGACGATAAATCAGGCCAACGATTCAATGGGAGGTCTGACTGTTTCCATGGGCGAAATTTCAAGGGCAAACGAGCAAACCCAGAAGATAATCAAAACGATTGACGAAGTAGCCTTCCAGACAAACCTCCTGGCGCTTAACGCGGCAGTTGAAGCGGCACGCGCCGGTGAGGCAGGCGCTGGTTTCGCGGTCGTTGCCGATGAGGTCAGAAATCTTGCGAAAAGGGCATCCGAGGCAGCCAAAAACACCGCCTCGCTGATCGAGGCAACGGTAAAGACGGTACATGAGGGAGCAGAACTGGTTGAGAAGACCAACGGCGAGTTCAACATGGTCTCACAAAGTGTTTCAAGGGTTGGGGAACTGGTGGGCGAGATCGCGGCCGCATCCCAGGAGCAAGCCCAGGGTATAGACCAGGTCAACAAGGCAGTAGCCGAGATGGACAAGGTAATCCAGAAGAATGCCTTGAATGCCGAAGAATCGGCTGCGGCATCAACGGAAATGACCTCTCGAGCTCAAGAAATGAGGGAGTACGTTGTTGATCTGGTCTCGCTGGTGGGCGATTCAGGGAGAATCAATGCCGGCGTGGAAATCGGTGAGGCATCCGAGAAGCCGGACATCAGACTTGCCCGCGCCATTGTGTCCCCTCTCGGCCCAAGGCCATCAAATTCCGAAAAGCTTTTGGAATCTCTAAAATAAGGAGCGCCAACTTAATTAAGAGGAAGAAAATAAGCAAGAACACAAGTCGTCTAAGCGTTTGCTGATTTACCGGTTAATTCCAACACATTTTATGGGCGGGTGTGATTCCCGCCCAACTTGTCTCGGCAGGTGCCAAGTAAAAATCTCCACCAGCTGCAGGAATTTATTCCTTCGTTAATTTCAGCAACATGTGACCTGCTGGGTTTGCGTCTAAAATTTCTTGAGAAATACAGAGGAATTCCCGATTCTATGTGTGATCTCTGCTGATTAATTGGGTTGTATTCCAGATTAGGAAATTTCTTGAGTATAACCACCAAGACGGATTTGCCTTCGAGCTGTTGAAGTCTGTGGCGTTGGGCTCACATCCATATTTCTGAAGCTCACAAGGGGGCAGGCTGGAATTTGTGGTGTTTCACGGTAGGATCTTTGGCCGTCTGGAACGTGCAGCCGGCAGCTAAGGTGTATTCGGAGCAGGTAATGGGCGAAAAAAGCGGAAATGAACAACCGGCGGTACTAGGCTTCCTCTGCCAGATGATAATAGAGGAACTCAAAAGTATTTCCTCAACCCGGCATGGGCTTTCAGAATCAAGCCTGCACGATGCGCTGTCGTGCAGATCCGAAATTCTTGACTTGCTTGGCCTCCAGGGCTGTCTCAGTGAGTTGAAGGCCGCCTATTCAAGAATTTTGGCCGAACTGGGGCACCAATCCGGCGAGGAATTCAGAAGTCGGTTTTGCGCTATTCTCTCCAGGATACACGAGGCTCCGAACTTCCAGACTTTTCGAGTACTTCGCGACGACGTCATCGATCTTGTTCAAGATTACAACTCGATGGTTGCCGAAGATAAGCGGGCATTTTCAGGCCTGATTGTTGAAATCGGCGCCCAGTTGAGCGATGTGGAAAGCAAGTGCCTGGGTCTTATCCAGGACACCACCATGACCCACCGCGCCAACAATATGTTCAACACCACGATGGATTCTCATGTAACTGACATTGAGGAAATGGCCAACTCGAGCCAAAATCTTTCCGAAATCAGGAAAATATTAAAAACCAAGCTGGAAGCCATCAAAAGGGCGCTGGAAAGAAAAAAGACAGAAGACCGGCTCCGGGAGCGCCGATTCGAATCTGCTATAGATAGACTGACCAGTAATCTCAAAGACATGCATGAGAGGGTTGCCCGAGACCAGCGCAGGAGGAAAGCCCTGGAACTCGAAGTTTTAATCGACCCTCTCACCGGGATCGCAAACCGCAGGGGCCTGGACCGGCATCTGCGAAAGGAAATCAAGAAATTCAAACGTCACAACATCATCTTTTCGCTCGTATTTTTCGATATCGACAATTTTAAGAAGGTAAACGACACCTACGGCCACTGGGTGGGAGACAAGTGTATCAGCTATGTTGTTGAAAGAGTCACGAAGAACCTGCGGGAATCGGATTTCGTTGCGCGATACGGCGGCGACGAGTTCGTGGTATGCCTTCCCTTGACCGATCTCAAGTCCGCCGATGTTGTAGCGCAGAAATTATCGAATGCCATTGCAAATACCCGTTTCATATATCAGGATGCGCAGATCCAGCTTTCAATCAGCGTTGGCGCGGCCCAGGTCGAGGAAACGGACACCACCCCGGAGGATGTAATCGCCAGAGCCGATGCCGCCCTTTACGAGGCCAAAAATAAAGGCAAGAACACAGCCGAATGACTCGCGTTGCGGGATCCCCTGATGGTAATACCCCAATTCAAGGGGGCGGGTTATTTTTTAGCATTTCCGAGCCTTCTGCAACTTTCCGCACCATGCCTTTAATCAGGGAAACGTATTTTTCGAAGCTTCGGCCACTCTCGTCGCAAGAGCTTCCCTCCACTTTTCCATTGATTCATTGTTTGCCTTGACCTATCTATTTTTGATCGCCGCGCAGAAGGTAATCTTTTTCGTGCCTGCGGGCCTAAAGCATGATCACTTCTGCTTAAGCAGCAGAAAGTTCATCTATGGATTTAGAATCTTGAGTACAAGATCCCTGAACTTACCTGCGAACCGGAATCCTGATCGAGTCCTGGACATTCTCAAACGATTCGAGGTCCCCTGGAATTAGCATGAGGCCCGGTGCGGGCGCTCTGAGAGGCTTTTATCAAGTATAGATTGTCAAAGGCGGGCAAAGGGATATAATACGCCCGCTGAAAACCTGCCGGCTGCCTGGAACTATTTTTATTTTCAGGCATTTTTTAAATCGATACCAAAATTTTGAAGGAAAAAACCATGCACCTTCGAAAACGAAGCGCAGTTACCGGCGGGGCCGGCTTTCTCGGTTCCCACCTTTGTGAAAGACTCCTAAAAGACGGCCATGACGTGCTTTGTATCGACAATCTATATACGGGGAGCAAGCGAAACATCCTGAAGATGCTCGAAAATCCATATTTCGAACTCTACCGGCACGATATCACCTATCCGCTTTATGTCGAAGTCGACGAGATCTTCAACCTGGCATGTCCGGCCTCCCCAATCCACTATCAGAACGATCCCGTGCAGACTACAAAGGTCAACGTGCACGGATCGATAAATATGCTCGGACTGGCAAAGCGCCTCAAGATCAAGATAATGCAGGCTTCCACCTCGGAAGTTTACGGAAATCCCATCGAGCACCCGCAAAAGGAATCGTACTGGGGAAACGTCAACTGCATCGGGCCGAGGTCCTGCTATGATGAGGGCAAGCGCTGCGCCGAGACCCTTTTCTTCGATTATCACCGCCAGCACAGGCTCAACATCAAGGTAGCCAGGATCTTCAATACATACGGCCCACGCATGCATCCAAATGACGGCCGGGTTGTCTCTAATTTCATTGTTCAGGCCCTCACCGGCCAGCCCCTGACCATCTACGGCGACGGCCAGCAGACCCGCTCGTTCGGTTATGTCGATGATCTGATCGAGGGTTTCATAAAGCTGATGAATACCCCGGAAGGTTTCACGGGACCGGTTAACCTGGGCAATCCGGTGGAATTTACAATCATAGAGCTTGCCGAAATGGTTCTGGAAATGACGGGCTCCAAATCCGAACTTGCACGAAAGCCCCTGCCCCAGGACGATCCGGTAATGCGCAGGCCCGACATATCCGTGGCTAAGGAGAAGCTGGGTTGGGAACCCAAGGTGCCCCTGAGAGAGGGGCTTGCAAAAACAATCGCATATTTTGACGACCTCCTGAGGGAGGAAGGCAAGCTGAACGTTTTGAAAAAATTCTAACCAAGCGGTCAGGACCTTTCAGGGCAGGCTACGGGGTAAGTCTTCCGGCCTGCCCTTTTTTGTGCCCGTCAGGTATTCGGTTTCAGGGACTTTGCCCAAAGCGGAACGCCATAATATGGAAGAGGGCAGAGTGGGTAGCCCGGATTTATATCCGGGCGCGAAGCGCTAGAGGACAGCGATATAGCAGTAATTCAACTCCAAAGGCCCCTTTTTTCAAGCAGCTACCACTTTGCCAAATTGTACTTTCACTATTTTGCACCTGTTCGTCATCCCGATTTCACGCGTCTCCGCGAGCCCTCTTGTGCTCCGCACCCGGATATAAATCCGGGCTACCCTTTTCTTTCAGGCCCTCTCGCCTCTCATTTTCAGTTTAAACTTCAACTCAACCCCAATCATGGTTTCGGCAAGGTCTCATCGGGCTGTTGCCCAAATCCCGAATGGAAAAATAATGGGCCGAAACTGAAGGAGAACTCCCCTCCACTAGCGGAGGGGTTGGGGGATGGAGTTGAAATTCTTAGATCTTTTTTCACCCTCCCCTGGCCCCTCCCCCTCAAGGGAGGGCAATTTGCATCGCAACTTGTTTGGGCAACAACCCGTCCTGATGTTGCCCGCTCGTCGATCGAAGGTAGGTCTCCGGAAAATTCAATGATCTTTAGCGGCAATTGTGGTAAGAATTTTGGCCTTCACGTATTTCTTCGGCCTTCAGCGGCGGACCCGCTCGATAGAGATTGCATAAAGGATTCGGGTAAAATCTCAGTTTTGAAAGCGGTTCCTGGATAATTCTCCAGCGGGGGTGGAAAATGACGGCAAAAGTTGAGAGCGCAATCGCCGAACTCAGAGAAAAGCTGTGGAAAGCCAAACAGGTTGTGGTGCTGACTGGAGCCGGCATTTCGGCCGAGTCCGGGGTACCCACCTTCCGGGGCGAGGGAGGCCTTTGGAAGAGCTACTCAGTAATGGAACTGGCGACGCCGGAAGCCTTTTCCCGCGACCCAAAACTTGTCTGGGAATTCTATAACTGGCGCCGCGAACTGCTCGCTCCCCTTACTCCAAATCCGGGACACCAGGCTCTTGCCGAAATAGAGCGCGGGATTCCCCACTTTAAACTGATTACCCAGAATATAGACGGTCTTCACCGCAAGGCCGGCAACACCGATATCACCGAACTCCACGGCAACATCTGGTGGGTACGGTGCACGGGCTGCGCCAGGTTGATGGAGGATTTGAGGGTACCTCTTCCCGAAATGCCGGAGTGCCCTTCCTGCGGCGCTTTGCTAAGGCCCAATGTTGTCTGGTTTGGCGAGATGCTCGAACCGCTGGTCCTCGGTGCCGCCTATGAAGCAATAAACAGTTGCGATCTGATGATCGTGGTAGGCACATCTGGTACGGTTCAGCCCGCCGCCTCGATGGGATCTCAGGCAAAAAGGTCTGGCGCAACGGTTGCGGAAGTTAACCTTGAGCCAACTCCTTACAGTGGTACGTATGACATCTCGATTGCGGGCAAATCGGGTGAGATTTTGCCCAAATTGTTGTGAAATACCAGAAATACACTAACGCCGGGCGCAACACGGCAAAAGGCAACAGGCAGCCGGTGTAATGATTCATATACCAGGATGTAAAAGGTTTACCGGATATCGGCCCTGCGCTCCTTACAAGCTGTGCGGCGGGATTTCCGATGATTGCTCCGCTTTCGATTCACAGTGGCTGCTGCTCGATCCGTCAAAATCAGGCAAGATGCTTGACGATCGCGATCTGCTGAGAGATCTGGAAATCCACCACCCCCACACGCAGGTAATAGCGGTGGTGCACCCAGAAGAGCTTGCCTCTTTTGCGTCTCATCCCCTGGTTGACTTTTCCTTTACCGCCTCATTTGAAACCATCTGCATGCTGAACGTGATGAGGTTTGACCACATCCACGCACCCGGCACCGATCCTTTGACGCGTGCTCTCTTTTTGCGGCTTTCCGGACCACCTGCCGAAAAATTTGTAATGTTGGGCGGTGAATTGAAGCAGGTGCGGGCCAGGACGCATCGCACCCCCCACGCTGGCAAACATCGCATTCTAATAATAAACCTGGACGCCCTCGGCGACGTTTTGATGACGACATCGTTTCTTCCGGCCTTAAAAAGAGCCTGGCCTGATTCAAGTCTGCACTGGCTCACAGACCCTTATGCAATGGAGGTGCTCCGTCACAATCCCCTGATTGACCGGGTTTTTCCATTTCGCGAAGAAGCAGTGGCCGATCTTCTGGATAGAGACTACGACCTGCTTATATCGGTTGATAAAGGCCGGCGTTCGTGTGCCGTGGCCGAACTCATATCCTGTCCCGACAAGCGCGGGTACGGCTTGAACCAATTCGGACAGGTATACTTTCTGAACCCAGAGGCCGAATATGCCTATAGGCTCGGAATAGACGATTACGAAAAATTCCGCGTCAACCGGAAAACCGGCCAGCAGCTTCTTGCCGAAAGCATGGGTCTGCAGTACCGCCGTGACCCTTACATTCTGGTGCTGACAGACGAGGAAAAAGAGTTTGCCGCGCAATACAGGGCCGCAATGGGCATATCGCCGGATACGTTTACAGTCGGCATCAACACAGGCTGCTCCGAGATCTACCCGAACAAGAAGCTCACTATCGACCAGCACGTGGCGCTGATAAAGAAGATTAGCGAGGCTAAGGACGGTGTTGCCATTCTGCTTCTCGGAGGAAAGCAGGAGACGCGGAGGAATTCGGAAATCGCCGACAGGTGCAGGTCCGAAGGCGTGAAGTGCCGCGTCATCCAGACGCCCACAACTGAAGGGCTGCGGCGCGGCATACTTTATATCGCGGCATGTGACGCCATGATAACGGGAGACACCTCGGCCCTGCACATCGGCATTGCCCTGGGGCTATTTACCATCTCCTGGTATGGGACCTCATGCTGGACGGAAATCGATCTCTACGACAACGGAATCAAGTTGTACCAGGAGGATCTCGACTGCTCCCCCTGCTGGAAAAGCATATGCACCAATGTAAACCGGGGGGTCGGCCTGCCCGAATGTCTTGCCAGGGTGGATTTGGACAAAATGGCCGCTGCCGTGAAACTGCGCGCCGAAGAAATGATCAGATAGCCGGAGCTTCTGATCGGCTTTTCTGGTTAAACACCCTCTTTACTGCAATCCCCCAGGCGAGCAGGCCCATCGAGATCAGCATCACAAGAGGGTCCCACCACAGCCCGAAATTAGGGTCAAGTCGGCGAAAGATTTCGGGAAAAAAGGAAATGGACAAATCCACGAACACCAGCCACCAGGCAATCCCGGCGCGCCCCTCTACCTCCAGGTAATAGAGAGCAAGAATCGCCAGCGCCGGCGCGACAATGGCATAGCCGTTAACCTCGGTCATTGGGTTGAAGACCATCAGGTAGGCCGATGAGAGGGCGAGCAAAACCATAGCCCGGTTCGGTTCTTTTGTACTTTTTGACGCTACGACCCAGAGCCAAAGTGTTGCCAGGCCCGCCGCAAGTCTCACGAGTTGAGACGCCGCCCCGGTAAGCTGCAATCCGATGGTCCTTAAAAGGCCATTGAGATCAGCAAAAATATGGTTGGTTGTAACGGAAACAGTCAGCAGCCGTCCGGCGAGGTCGCGATATTGGCCCAGAACGTATTCAGGCGGGCCGAAGAAAAAAGGGAAAATAAATAACAGGATCAGGGACAGGGAGAGCGATTTTACGATTGGCCTGTAAACGAATGGCGCGAGAAGCATGGGCGCTAGCGCAATTGGCTTAAGGACCAGCAGCACCATCATGGAAAACGAAGCAGCCGTCCACCGCTCCTCGGCAAGAAACAGCACGAAATGGACCAGGACCGCCGCGAAAGTGAGGTTTGCCTGCCCGCAACGCAACGCTCCAAGTGACGGAAATATCGCCAGAAGAGAACAAATTAAAAAAGCCTTTTCAGGATCGCGCCATTCAAAGCACCCCACAAGCCGCCGTATGGCCCATGCAAACAAAACCATCGATAAGAGCCGCCAAAGGTTGTCCCCCAGCCACATCGGAAGCATGTGAAAAGGCGTGAACGCGACTGCAAACTGCGGAAAGTAAAAATAGAGGTGCGCCCCATACGTATATAATGGCTGGTTTGCCCACCAGGCGCTTGTTGCAGCATGATAGACGGGCGTTACCGTATTTTTGGCCGGATCAGCCGCGACCATCGCGGCAACTGCCAAAAAAGGCAAAATCCAGGCTACAGCCGTTGCCGTAAGATATCTCCTGCCCAGCTTTTCACCCGAACTGTGTATTTCCAGTATGCTCATTTGCTGCAAAAATCCTCCCCCGCACCGCGGCTCATCGATATCCCCGCTCCGGGCCATCAGTTTAGATGAAAGAAGAAATTATGGTTGCTCTTTATTCCTTCTAGCCTGCCGGCTGTCAACAAAAATGCCTGTGAAGTCCCAGCGACTTCGCCGGTTTGTTGGGCGGTGAGGTGAAATGTCGCCGTTAACCGTGCTGCGATCTATTTTCATCGTTCTTGTCGTCTCTATTCCACCATCGAGCGTCTTACCCTGCAAGTTTGTTTTTGCCCGAAGCCGTTGTTTGAAAATTTTTAAAGTTAAACCACACATTTAACATTTTTCGGTTATTATATATGCGTTTTTGGCGGCAGGCCGGAAAGCCTGCGAGCGGGAAGTCGGCGGGGATTGACCTCAAACCCGGCGGGCAGTTATCCTGCAAAACGGGAATCAAGTCTGAGTTCGTTTGCGACTGGAGGTAGTATGAGTACCGATAGAAAATTATTTTGGCCGACCCTGGCATTTATTCTTGCGGTTCTGGCTCTTTCGCCGCCAGCTTTTGCGGCTTCGGCCGATGAGCCAATCCTGGTCGGGCGGATAGGATACATCGAAGGCCAGGTTCTTCGCTACGTGCCCGATAATAAGGATTGGGTGGCAACGGTAAAAGACGCTCCTTTCGGGATCAATGACGCGCTCTACTCGGACCAGGTGGGGCGGGGCGAATTCATCATGCCCAATGGCATATGGGCGCGCATAGGTGGAACAACCCAAATTCAGCTCATAGTGCTCAAAGGCGACGTGTGTGATATGGACTTAGCCTCGGGGGTTGCGCGCTTTTATAACAAGAGCCCCAACGCGGCACTCAAGGTGACGACCCCGTACGGCTATATCCTGTCCGACCCCGGTTCCTCGTTTGATCTCTATGTCGGGGACCAGTCGCTGGAAGTGCTCGCCCTTGACGGCAAAGTGGATTTTATCCACGCGAACAACACAAGATATGAGGTCGCCCCTGGTTCGGGTTCGATAATCGCCAGCTCGGATCGCGCCGCCGCGGGCGATTCGAATGTCGACGCCTCATGGGATGATTGGAACGCCACCAGAGATAACCTGTGGTCCAAAAGGACCCAGGTCAAAGGCGATTCAATAAACTATCTGCCGCCTCAACTCCATGATGACGCGTACGAACTGGAGCAAAGCGGGAAATGGGAAAGAGTTTACTACGAAGGCGAGTACCGGAATTATTGGCGCCCAGTGCATGTAGCAGATGACTGGCGGCCATTCACCGTGGGCAGGTGGACCGAATGGTACGGCGACCAGTGCTGGGTGCCGGATGAACCTTTTGGATACGTGACCCATCACTATGGAAACTGGGTTATTATAGGCGGTAGATGGTACTGGGCGCCCCCCGTTACACGGGTCGCAATGGTATCGGCTGTGCCGGTCGTGGACTACGCCTGGTATCCGGGACGTGTCGCCTGGATATCGAGCGGCCTCAACGTAGGTTGGGTACCGCTTGCGCCCACTGAAGTTTATTATTCTCACAGGTACTGGGGACCACGCGCGGTCGTTATCGGGGCAGCCCCGGTGGCGGCGATCGCAGTGGGAGGGTTGGCCTTTGCAAGTGCCGCTGTAGTCGTACCTCAAACACATTTCTGGGGAGTGCGCGACTACAGCAGGGTACAGGTAGTAAATATCGACAGAACAGTGATCATCAATAACTATCACGCCGCGCCGGTAATAAATAATACGGTCATAAACAACTACAGCACGGCTGTGAACAGGTATAACTTCACACCAATGGCGGTGGCGGCCAAACCGCACGTGGATGTACTGCAAAGGATCGAGCACAACCAGCAGGTGTCTATTCAGCAGGCGCCGAGGATCAACGCCGCGGTACTTAAGCAGGAAGCGATTGCGGTCAGGGCTCCCTCGACCCCGCTACAGCTTCAGCAGCAGATTAAATTGCCCCCTCCCCAGGTGACAAATAAGATTGTCCCCGCCGATAAGGTGGCAGTTCCCAAAAACCAGATTCAGTTCAAGGCAACGGAAATCAAATCGATAACCAAGCCAGCGCCGATCGGTACGCCTGCATTTACCGGCACAGCCGGAGCAAGCTCGGCATCACCTGGCGCGGTGCTGCCTTCCGGCACAAAAACTTTAGCCCCGGGACTTAACAACACGTTACAGGGAACTCAACCGGCGCTTCAAGGACGTCCCACGCCTCCAACTTTCAAGCCCGCGACACCTTTGACAACGCAAACGCCTGCTATTGGGCCTTCGGGAATACCTTCGCCGCGTCCGCAAACCACTTTGCCGGCTTTCAAAGGAAGCACGGGGACCACCCTGACTCCAGGGGCCATAACAACTCAGCCGGGACTGCGTACGCCGCTTGGAACCGCGCCGGCCTTGAGAACCAACCCGAGCGCCCCTCCGTTCCAGGGAACTACGCCGAAACCTTTAACCACACAGCCCGCACTCCGGGCGCCGCTGGGAACAGCGCCGGCCTTGAGAACCAACCCGAGCGTACCTTCATTCCAGGGAACTACGCCGAAACCGTTAACCACACAACCCGCACTCCGAACGCCGCTGGGAACCGCGCCGGCATTGAGAACCAACCCGAGCGCCCCTTCGTTCCAGGGAACTACGCCAAAACCTATAACCACACAGCCCACACTGCGAACGCCGCTGGGAACCGCGCCGGCATTGAGAACCAACCCAAACGTACCCTCATTCCAGGGAAATACGCCGAAACCTCTTGTTACCCAGCCGAAGGTTACCACGCCTCCGGTCATGCAGCAAAAGTTTAACGCTCCGGCAGCACAGCCAAAGTTTAACGCTCCGGCGGCACAACCGCTGCGCACAGCACCACCGGTGAAGGCGCCGGCGACCAACCTGCAGAAGAAAAAACCCGGTGAGCCTGGGTACGTTCCCTGACAGCAGTATTGAGGTGGGGGAAGAGATTCCCCCACCTCATCTCCCCAGGGTTCGGACCAGCGGCATTTACGCGCTGGGCCGAAGGCTAAATCCGCAACCCAGTCCCTATTTGAATTTCATGATGTAGTCGGCCAGCGCTTCCCTTTCCTCTTTCCCGAGCGCGGTAAGCTTTGACATCTGGCCTTTCATCATGCCCTTTTTCTCGCTTTCCATTATGGGGTTGAACCCGCTTGTCATGAATTCCACCAGCTTGTCCTTTGTCTGGTAGGCCTTTGCGATTTGTGCAAGAGAAAATCCAGCCGGAACTTCCACGTCGGGTTTATGGCAAACGCCGCACTTGAGGGATTCGAAAACCTCTGCCCCGGATTTTTCACCAGCAGCGCTGCCCGGTTGTAAAAAACAAAGGCAGCAGACAAACGCGATAATCGGCACGAAAAACACTCGCATAATCTTCTCCCTGCAAAAGGTTTAAGGACGGTGCGCACGCGGAATGCGCGGGGTGATAAGGAAGGATGGTTACGCAAATCCTGTTTCGAAACAATAATTCTCGGTACTCACCGCGTAAACCTCGGATCATGTCAGAAATATTTTATTTTCGAGACCTTGGGCCTTTTTTGACATTCTTGACCCCCTCGCGGCGCCTCCTTAATTTTAAAGGTGCGGAACTTCGTCCGTATTCCGCTCTTGGATGTAGTCCAAACAAGCTAGAAAGGGGCAAAGATGAAAGCGGGTGTAATTATGAGTGGAACCGGGGCTATATTGGTTCTGAGTGCCTGCGATTCGTTCGAGGATCCCCAGATTGTCGAATCCCTTCGCGATAAAGGAATCACCAAATACATCGCCCTGGAAGTCCCGGTTGATATGGTTAGGAATTTGTATGGTTCGCTTTTCCAGATCACACTGGCGGATCGCAAGCAATCGGATATATGCAGGGTAGTTGACGTGGACGGCGCAAGGATATTCAGGAACTTCCCTCTCATGGCGATGGGAAGGCCTGTCTGCCATGAACCGGCCATGCCGCGTAAAGCCGCTTAAGCTGTACCGGTTACTATCTCCCAGGTCCCCTAACAATCCTTGACGAGTTTTCACGACAAGATCCTTTGGAGGGGGGGATTACACATTCCCTTCTCCAACCCGCTGGTGAATGGCAGGGTCGCGGGCATGGATCTTTTCATCAAAGCGAGTAGTTGCTTCCCAACCCCGGAAATACTAAGATGAGGTTCCTTGCTGTGCGTTTATGATCCGGGCGCTTGTTGTCTGAGCTGAAAACATTTTGCAAAAACTGTTTGCTGATGTATAATTTATGGTTTGAGCAGTAATTAGATTTCTAGGAAGGAAGTCAATACATGAAAGAAAGTATCCATCCAAGCTACTTCGATACGGTCATCAAGTGCGCCTGCGGAAACGAAATACAAACCGGCTCGACCAAAAAGGAAATCCGGGTTGAAATCTGCTCCAAATGCCACCCATTCTACACCGGCAAGCAGAAACTCGTAGACTCGGCCGGCCGCATCGAAAGGTTCCGCCGGAAATACGAAAAGTTTCAGAAGCCCGAAGAAAAATAGACGCGGAAGACGGATGCCGGAATCCTATTCCGGAGGTCCGGGGTGAATCCGGGAGCAGGCGCCTGGATGGTGAATTCCTCCATGCTTACTTCCACATCCAATATTCCGCTTGCTTACAATCGGCCCGCGCATACCCGGAACGGATCGCGGGCGCAATCCGAACCGGTTTATCCCGGTTCTTTATTTTTGCCCGGGGGTTGCAGCAAGGGCTTACCTTGCCGCCCAGAACCGGAAAGGCAAACCGCATCAATGTTTAACAGGCTCGAAAGCGTAGTGCAAAGGTTCCAGAAGCTCGAGGAAGAACTCGGGAACCCGGATCTGCTCAGCAATCAAAAAGAGTACCAGCAGGTAGTCAAGGAGCGTTCCGATATAGCCCCGGTAGTGGAGAAGTACGGTCACTACAAGATCCTTAAAGAACAGGTGAAAGAAAACCAGGGAATGCTCGAACGCGAGGAAGACCCTGAAATGCGGGACCTGATCCGCGAAGATCTTGCCGAACTCAAAAAACAGCTCGAATCGACTGAAAGTGCGTTAATACTCATGCTGGCGCCCAAGGATCCCAATGATGACAAAAACGTCATCCTTGAAATCCGGGCGGGCACGGGAGGCGAGGAAGCGGCCCTTTTTGCCGCGGACCTCTTCCGCATGTATTCGCGCTACGCTGAACTCCGCCGGTGGAAGGTGGAGATCATGGATGCCAACCAAACCGGGATTGGCGGCTTCAAGGAAATAATCGCCTCGATAAACGGCAAGGGGGCCTTTAGCAGGCTCAAGTTCGAACGCGGCGTTCACCGGGTTCAGCGCATACCCGTGACCGAGAGCCAGGGGCGGATTCACACATCGGCAGTTACCGTGGCCGTTTTGCCCGAGGCCGAAGAGGTGGACGTCTATATCGACCCAAACGAACTCCGCTTTGACGTGTTCCGCTCATCCGGACCCGGCGGGCAGAGCGTCAACACCACCGACTCCGCCGTTCGAGTCACCCACATACCGACAGGTCTTGTGGTAATCTGCCAGGACGAAAAATCTCAGCACAAAAATAAAGCAAAGGCACTCAAGGTCCTGCGCGCCCGCCTGCTCGATGCAATGCAAGCAGAACAGGAAGCCAAGATAGCCCAGGATCGCAAAAGCCAGGTCGGCAGCGGTGATCGCAGCGAGCGTATCCGCACCTACAATTTTCCTCAGAACCGCGTCTCGGACCACCGAATAAATCTCACACTCTATAAACTCGACATGGTCCTTTCCGGCGCTCTGGACGACCTGATCGATCCCCTTGCAACCCACTTCCAGTCCGAAGCCCTCAAAGGCACGCAGTGATGCGGACCCCACACTATGAGGGGCAATTTCTCAGGAACCATCGTCAGACCAAATCCGCTTTACTTCCAGATGATATAGGCGAGACAATACTATCGCTTAAACATTGGCTCGAAACCATTTGGTAACACCAGTTTTGAATCCACGAACAATTGATCCAATAGTTCCGGACGTGCCATGTTTCAATTGTGACGTGCCGTTCGATTGCGGGGATGGTAGGGGCAAAAGATTTTTTGCCCCTGAAATATTTTCCCCCAAAATATTTGCGCCTGCGCTAACGATGATAATTCCGTGAAAATGGTTTGGCATTACCACAAATTCATATTGCGGCAAAGCAGGGTGACGGGGCAGGCAGGGAGAGTCGCGAGACAACCCAGGCCGCATGTGCGGAAAGTTGCGCAGTGGCTACAAGCGAAATCGAGTCTGAGGCGATCAAGCTGATTCGGGGTATCGCTGCTCGAAGGGTGCGATCTATGCCATTATGCGGAGGTGTCGATCGATAGCCTGCCCCGATTACGAATCAGCAAGACACAACTGCCACAAAATGTCAAGCACAAACAATCAGGCCGACGGCGTCAAATTGCCACGGCCTGATTTAGTTGTAAAAACCCTAAAAAATAGTCTGTCCTGCAATGTTAAGGCCGGTTATCCGGCAGATCGATTCAACCGCCCCCAAACCAGGATCCGGTCTGTGGGATATTTTTAAAGTTCCGATAAATTCTCGCCCGGCGCAATGGTGAGACCGGGCTTGGCAAGCTCTTTCTCCCAATTTCCGTCGTTGCAGACCATGTCTTCGCCAGAGACGGCAAGGGCTGCACCATGCGAGTAGCATTTGCCCTCATAAACGCAATCTTTTCTCATAGGGGTACCTCCAATCTGGATCGATAAAGTATCCTTCTTAATTAAGCATTGCTCGTGACTATCACCAGTGAGCATAGATGAGGAATGGACCCGTGAAGGCGGGGCAAGAAAAAGGGTGAGCATGCTTAAAAGCCCTGCCCACCCTTTGGGTGCATTAAATCGTGGTAATTGAGTTCCAGAGCCAGATAAAATCAATCACTCGGCCCGCAATAATAAATTGATCAGGAGTTCTTGAGATTTTTAATTTCTTCGGTAAGTGCCGGTAAGAAATTGAAAAGATCCTCAATTATCCCGTAATCGGCCTTGCTGAAGATCGGTGCATCTGAATCCTTATTTACCGCGACAATGTATTTTGAATAGCCCATGCCGGCAAGGTGCTGGATAGCTCCGGATATTCCCACTGCGATATAGAGATTGGGGTTCACGACCTTGCCCGTCTGTCCCACCTGGTCCGAGTGCGGGCGCCAGCCGGAATCCACCGCGGCGCGCGAAGCGCCAACAGCCGCGCCCAGCTGCGCCGCCAATTCTTCGAGCATGGCGTAATTGGAGGCATCCTTCATTCCCCTGCCACCCGAAATGATTATTTCCGCCTCAGTGAGTTCGACCTTCCCGGAGGTATCGAGTTCATATTTCAATACACTCGCCCTGGGCTTTGGTATAGGGGCGCTGGCCTGTTCGATTTCAGCCTTCCTGTTTTCATCGAGAAGCTGGGTCTGCATTATATTGGGACGGATCGAGAGCAACGGTGGAACACCATCCGCCCACTCGCACCATGCAAAGCATTTTCCTGCAAACATGGGCCATCTTGCCTTTATCCTGCCATCGTCGCCCACAACAACCTCGATAACGTCCTGGAGGAGCGTGACATTTATTCGTGCGCCGAGGCGCGCCCCGAGGTCCCTGCCGTCCACGGATGCCGGAAGCAGGACAGCCGCGGGATCAAGCTGCTTGATGACCTCGGCGATGACCGGGACAAATACGCCCGCCAGATAATATTCAAGGGCCGGATCATCGACTACATAGACCTTGTCGACCCCATACTTGCCAAGGTCGGCGGCCTTCGCGGAAATGCCGGATCCAAGCGCAATCGCCACAAGCCCCGTTCCCAGGGCATCAGCTATCCTTCTCCCCTCGCTCGCTACCTCATGGGTCACGCGGCGAAAGTCTCCGTTACGATATTCCGTAATTATGCAAACATCCTTTGCCATTGTACCGACTCCTCTCTCAGATCACTCTGGCTTCTTCACGCAGCAGCTTTACGAGTTCCTTTGCCTTGCCGGAAGTATCCAGCCCTCCGTCGACTATCTTGCCGGCCTTGCGTTGAGGTGGCAATTCGAGCGAAGTTATCCGGATTCTCGCCTGATCGGGAGAAAAGTCGGCGGGGTCGAGACCAAGATCCGTGAGTTTCTTCACGGCGAGAGGTTTTTTCTTGGCCTTCATGATACCAGGCAAAGATGCATATCGGGGATTCCATACCGCGTGAGAGCCACCAAAGGTAACCAGTACCGGCAGGGGCGCCTTCAATGTAACCTTGCCACCCTCGATCGGCCGCTCTATCGTAATATCCTTCCCATCGGATTCGATTGAAATGGCAAGCGCAAAATGGGGCCATCCCAGCATCTCGGCAAGAATTGCGCCGCGCTGCCCCTGGTCGTAGTCAACCGTTCGCGATCCGATGAAGATTACATCGGGATTTTTCTCCTTTGCGGCGGCAACAAGGGCCCTGGTTACGCGCAGGAAATCGGCATCTCTCATTTGCGGATCGTCGATCAGCACAGCGTCGTCCGCTCCCATCGCAAGAGCGGTCCTTAGCGCCTCAACAACCCTCTGGGCACCGAAACTAATGACGGTTACCGTCCCCCCGTGTTTTTCCTTGAGGCGCAGGGCGGCTTCAATGGCGAATTCGTCGTAGGGATTAATGATCCATTTGATGTCCGAGGTGACTATGCGCTTGTTGTCCGGCGCCAGCCGAATAACTGTCTCAGTATCCGGCGTCTGCTTGATTATGACGACAATGTTCACTGCGTCCTCCTTCCGTTCGCAATCGATACGGATTTTAGAGAATAATGGTGGGAGATGAATTACTGCCGTGTTTCTCCTGACTGGCCTTTTACTAATGATTTTGCGGCATCCGGCAAAATACGGGATGCCTATTGGAAAATAGAGAAAGAAGTCTATAACTCGGCGTGCTTATGGATAGTTATACATATCAGCCGAAATGACTTCGATTGCTCCCTTCAGTTCATGGGCTCAAGAGGAACGCTAAATTGAAAACCAGTAAGAGGAATTCCAGAACGTGGGCAATCGCCAATCCTTAACATACTCTCGAATGCTGCTCAAGATGAAAAAAGTGGAAATTTGGCGCAACCTGGCATTTGCGGGCGTATTTTCGACTGATGAAGCCCACGGTCGCGGGATTGGACAGATACAACTCAACTCTCTTCTCATCGAAAGCAGGACTATAAAGGATGGCCAAGCGGGTGATCCAGGGCCTTGGTGACGCTCAGGAGTTGCCAGGTTTGCAGGCGGGGCAGTAGCCCTGGAGAACAACCTGTTGCCTGACTACTTGAAAGCCATTTTTTTCGGGAAGCGCGATCCGCTGTTCCCCAACCATCTCATCGGCGTCCTGAATCGACTGGCAGTCAAGACATACCAGATGGTGGTGAGACCCCATCTTTGCGTCGTATCGGGCCACTTCTGTAACCGGGCTCACCTTCTGGATCAGTCCGACCTCATAGAATTTTTCCAGAGTCTTGTAGACCGTTCCGAGTGAGATCATTGGAAAGCGTTTTTTGACCTGCTGATAAATCGTTTCGGCGCTTGGGTGTTCCTGGGTAAAGTAGAGGGCCTGGTAGATAGCCAGCCGCTGGTAGGTTACCTGCAATCCGTGATCGCGCAGGGTAGCAATGAAATCCTTATCGTTTTTCCCCTCCATTTACTCTTTCCTCTTTTGGACGTTCGGATCAGTTTGAGAGAGCGGTCAGCAGAATAATACTAACCTATCCTATACATAAAGAAGGATTCGCGCAAGATTAATCTTCTGATAATGTGTATTTTTTAAGCAGCACTTTCCACGTTTGATGCCTGTTCGCGAAATCTCTTGAGATATACTAATAAAACTGAAATTGCCGCCGGTGTAATTCCCGGAATCCTTGACGCCTGCCCCAGCGACAGAGGACGAACTTCATCCAGTTTTTGCCTTACCTCATTTGATAAACCCGGTACACGGACATAAGGAAAATCAGCAGGGATAAGCATCCCTTCCATTTGCCTGAATTTAGCGACTTCGGCCTCCTGGCGCCTCAGGTATCCCTCATACTTGCACTCGATTTCCACCTGCTCCCTGGTACGCTCCGAAAGGTCAAGCGACGAGGAATCGAGTTGTTCAATATCTGTATATGAGAGTTCCGGACGTTTAAGCAGCTTGTCTAATGAAGACGCTTCTTCAAGAGGATTTGAGCCTTTCGCGGCAAGTATTTCATTAGCCCTGACGGAAGGCCGCACAAAAGTCCTGCGCAGCCGCTCAATTTCAGCGCCAACCGCCTTTCTGCGATCTACAAGCTCACGGTATACCTCTACCGGGTGCAAACCCAGCTCGTAGGCCTTTTCAAGCAGCCGCAGGTCAGCGTTATCCTCCCTCAGCAGGAGCCTGTATTCGGACCTTGAAGTAAATATGCGATAAGGCTCATTGGTGCCTTTTGTAACCAGGTCGTCTACCATTACGCCTATATACGCCTCAGAGCGATCCAGTATAAATGGTTTTCTATTTTGCACCTTCAGCGCGGCATTTATGCCCGCCCAAAGCCCCTGTGCTGCCGCTTCCTCGTAACCCGACGTGCCGTTTATCTGGCCGGCGAAAAAAAGCCCTTCGACCGGTTTGGTTTCAAGTGTCGGATATAACTGAGTAGGCTGAACAAAATCATATTCTATTGCATACGCCGGGCGCATAACCTCGGCGAACTCAAGACCGGGGACCGAATGAATAAGCTGGAGTTGAATTTCCGCCGGAAGTGAATTACCCGTCCCGCTTGCGTATACTTCCTCGGTATCGAGTCCCTCGGGCTCAAGGATTATCTGGTGGAAGTCCTTATGAGGAAATTTTATGACCTTGTCTTCAAGCGAGGGGCAATAGCGGGCGGAAACACCCTGGATGCTGCCGTTATAAAGAGGTGAAAGGCTTATGTTGCGGCGGATGAGTTCATGGGTGCGCTCGCTTGTTCGCCCGATATGGCATGGGACCTGGGGAAGCTCGATTTTATCAGTGAACAGGGAAAAAGGCTTCGGGTTCAGATCTCCGGATTGTTCTTTGAAAAGCGAGAAGTCGATGCTCCGCCTCTGGATTCTTGCGGGGGTGCCCGTCTTCATCCTTCCGAGAATGAACCCGAGACCGTTTAACTGGTCGGCAAGAGCATTGGAAGGAAATTCTCCCGCCCTGCCCGATTGAATCCTGCACTTGCCGATGTGGATGAGTCCGTGCAGAAAGGTTCCGGTTGCCAGCACCACCGCGGGAGCTTCATAAAACATCCCGTGCTGGTCGAGAATGCCGGTTACCCTGCCGTGCTCCACCAGAAGCGATTCTACCATCGCCTGCTTCAGTTCGAGGTTTGACTGAAGCTCCATCCGGTGCTTCATCGACGTACGGTAGCGCACTTTGTCGTTTTGGGTTCGAGTGCCGCGAACCGCTGGACCTTTTTTGGTATTAAGACATCTGAACTGGATGGCCGTAAGGTCCGACACCCTGCCCATCTCACCTCCAAGGGCGTCGATCTCACGAACCAGGTTGCCCTTGCCGATCCCTCCGATAGAAGGCGAGCAAGGCATGTGAGCTACCGTATCCAGATAAATGGAAAGCACAAGCGTCCTGCAGCCAAGCCGCGCCGACGCGAGGGCGGCCTCACAGCCGGCATGCCCCGCTCCAACAATTATTACGTCGTATTTTCCCGCCATCTCAGAACCAAAATGATATAGAATCTATTCTGCGCCCAAACATTGTTTCGTTTCATGGGCGCCTGTTGAGCAGGCGCGCGTTTGGGAACGGCTATCATCAATAGCTTACTATTGTATACGGCACAATAGTTGGTTTAGATTAGAAGATTAAAATCTAAAATTGGCCCGCAATCACGAAGCTATTTAGGAAAAGCATCTTCACCCTAAGCCCATACTACAGATAATTCACAATCCAGGATAGTAAAAATTCGCGGATTGGAACGATTTTAGAGCGCAATGTCCGATAAACTTTATTACGATTACAATTCATACCTTCGAGAGCTTTTCGGCTGCCGAGTCCAGAAGATCACCCTGGATGCGGGCCTTACCTGCCCTAATCGGGATGGAACCGTTGGACGAGGCGGCTGTTTATATTGCAATGAGAAAGGCTCCGGGACCGGCGCTTACACAACCGAGGCTATTGCCGACCAGATTGCCGCGGCCAAGGGAAGACTTATCAGACGATACGGCGCGCAAAAATTCATCGCTTATTTCCAATCTTTTTCCAATACCTATGCACCGCTTGAGCGGCTTTCCGCATTATACGCCGAGGCCCTGTCCGACCCGGACATTGTGGGGCTTAGCATAGGCACGCGCCCCGATTGTGTCTCCGATGAAGTTCTGGACCACCTGGCGGGCCTTTCGAAAACGCATCTCATATGGATGGAATACGGCCTTCAGTCAGCGAGCGACAAGACCCTGGACCTGATCGGCAGAGGCCACCGTGCAGAGGCTTTCGTCGATGCGGCCGAACGCACCCGGACAAGGAATATCCCCGTGTGCGCCCATATTATCCTGGGACTTCCGGGAGAAGGCATGGAAGAAATGCTCGAAACGGCCCGGTTCATCGACCGCTGCGGCATCCAGGGAGTAAAAATCCACCTCCTTTATGTAATCAAGGGCACCAGACTCGATGAGCTTTACCGGTCGGGGGCTTACAGATGCCTTACCCGCGAGGAATACGCCGCCGCGGCCGGCGAGTTCCTGGCCATGCTTCCCCCGGATATGATTATTCAAAGAATTACCGGCGACCCCCATCCCAAAGAACTCGCCGCCCCTCAGTGGGCACTCGAAAAACAGAAAAACCTGGAAGCCGTAAAAACTTACATGAGAGAAAATGGATTGTACCAGGGGAAGAATCATTGGAAAATCGAGAGGAACAAGTAATTCACAACGGAATGTCTGGCCTTGGGAGAGATTATGAAATCGTGCGGAATGTTTTCTGTCAAACTCTTATCATTCGCTTTAGCCGTTATACTCCTTGCAGGTTGTTCGTCAAATCCCTCCATTCCTGCTGATACGAGAACAAGAATGCGAAGCGTTGCCGTTATTTCCATGCTTGGAGATGAGATACACTGGAAATTAATCGGCACTACCATACTTACAAATAAAGACAGTTATTATCCGGTTTCATGGAACATTGATGAAGTCATAAGGAATTCAATAGTTGAGAAGCTGACTCAAAGCGGTCATGAGTGCTTGGCTGTAAAGGCCAGTCTGGACAAATTTTACGGGTCCACCATTGAGTACGATTCACAGTACCGGGCGTACGAACCTTTTAAACTGGACCGCGTTACTCCGCAATTAAGTGCAGTATTGAAGGCCCGCCAGGTGGATGCTTTCATTCTGGTAACGAGGCGAATGGAAAGTGAAATTCAATCCGGTCTTCCCCTTTACGGCTATTGTGTCTACAAACGCTCATTTCTCGGATTGCCTGCTTACGTGAAACTCTCGACGGCGGCATCGCTGGTGGTTGTTGATGTCCGGACATTAAGCGTTACGGAAAAACGATTTCATTNNTCTGGAAAGACGATTTCACCCAAATATCTGAAAGTGAGAACAAGCAGATTGAAAGCATTCTTAAGAACAATCTTAAAAACAAGGTGCTGGAGGCGATGTCAGAAGTGGGGATCTGAGGCAGCTATATTGGACGCCCCAAGTTATACCAATTTTGCGCTCAAGTTGCGCCTAAAAACCGATNNGGGTTCCGCTCCGCTCCACCCATCCTACGTCCTGTCCGTGTGCGAGGTTAAGATGTAGGATGGGTGGGGTCCCGCGCCGCGCGGGACGGAACCCATCACTTCAATCCTGAACGCGAACTGGTATTAGAGCCGAATTTACTGTTATGCAGGACCGGGCCGATAAAATAATCAAGGATCCCGCAGTGAGGGTCTTCCTGGCTCAAACAGCCCGCCTGACCATAGTTTTTGCACTGGTATTCTATGGTACCGATATAATCACCGCCTTCAGAAGTTCGCCCAAGGCTGTAAATTTCGGATGGGAAAAGAACATACCATTTCTGCCAATCTTTTATCCGGTCTATTACAGCGTATTTCCTCTATATCTATTGGTGGCTGTCATTCTCCATAACAAGCCGCATGAGATCCGGCTATTAACGAGAAGGATGACGGCGTGCATAGCTTTGGCAGGAATTGTATTTCTGATTTTTCCCTTCAGAAATGGCTACCCGCCTCTGCCCGAAAATGAGATCAGCTGGATTACAAAAGTCACATCGGTAGTTGCCGGACGTTATAACATGTTGCCGTCACTTCACGTTACCCTGACAATTGTCATAATACAGGCTGTGTGGATAAAGCTGCGGCCACTGACGGCGGGCCTGATGTTTGCCTGGGGGATAGTGCTTGTCGGCTCTACTTTGCTCACTCACCAGCATCATATCCTGGACGTTTTGACAGGAGTCATCCTCGGTTTTTCTATGAACCGGTTTTTAAGGGACAGGGGCAAACAAGAGGATGGGAAATATGATGCAGGGTAATCTAATTGCGGGCAATATCTCACTTTTAGCTAAAGCGCCGCGGATTAACGGCAAAGACGGCTGACCGGCGGAGCTTCAAGAACAAAATCCGGGAATCTCACCTTGCTACCTCTATCATGTCATCAATGAATGCTCTCCATTGCCCGGCGCTCTCTTTTGAAAGCTCGCCGAACTGGATTCCAAGACTGCTGCCCTCGCCTGTTTTTTCAACATTTCTTATCCAGCCCGGCAGGCTGGCAGGTTCATTTCTCCCAGGAAGGTTGGCGCTTATCAGGATTGCTTTATCCTTTTCAATAAATGGCAATATATCTGTCGCATCATCCTTGATGCTGATTCGGCACCCTTTGTAACTGACGTCCGCCAATACGCATCGGGTCGTTTTCTCTCCGATTTCTATTTCCGCCGGCAGAAAACATTCCAGCCTCAACTCGCAGCGAAGATTGAGTTTTTCAACCTGCTTGGGATACCTGCAAACTACCAGTGGAGGTTCGTAAACGGTTTCCCAGACCACTCCCTTAAACCCGTAGGCCTCGCCTGCATATATATATCGCACGATCAGGGGCATGCCGGGACGCAGCTTACCCATCCTGGAAGAGTCACAGAGCCTCAAAATAATATACTGGTTGAGTTCCATTCCGACGAGAAAGGACCTCATTTTTTTTGCCAGAGGCTCAAACTGGACCAGTATCGGAGTACCCAGCCCAGCCTTGATCTCCTTGTCCCAATCGCCACGGGAGGCACTCGGTTTTTTCTGAAGAAAATTTGTGAACTCGGTTAGCAGTTCTTCATCAAATGACCCGAGCATCTCGGTCTTCATGAGAGCAAGGGCATCTGGCGGTGACATTGCTTTTTTGTATGTCCGGTGAGAGGTCAGGGCGTCAAATACATCAACGATGTGAGCCACCCTGGCATAGAGCGGTATGCCATCGCCCGAAAGCCCGTCCGGATACCCCGACCCATCAGCGGCTTCATGATGATAGAGGACAATGTAGAGTTGGTCTTTGCTAAGGCATTCTGTTTTTTTAAGCTGCTGATAGCCAGCAACGGGGTGCTGCCTGATGATGTCCAGCTCCTTGAGGTCGAGCTTTCCGGGTTTATTCAGAATTTCTTCATTGATCAGGCTTTTTCCGAAATCATGAAAGAGGCTTCCAATGCCGAAATCCTCTATTTCCGGCTTGTTCCAGCCCAGGAAGCTGCAGAAGGACATCCCAAGTGTGGCCATCTGGGCACAATGACTGAAGGTGTAATAATCCCTCGAGAATAGGCTTAGAAGGCTGGTCGCGCTGGTCTCCGAGTTGGAAATGTGGTCAACAAAATCCTCGATGATAGCTTTCCCCAGCAGAATGCTTGAATCGCTCAGGCTCTCACGGAAGACCTTTTGGATAAGAGCTTCCAGGCTGTCATAGAGGAACTGTGTTTTCTTCTCACCTTCTACTTCTTTGGATTTGATGGCCTCTCGAGTCCGAGAAGTCAGATATTTAAGGAATTGTGCCTCATCCTGAGGTGCTATATAGAGCAGGTCAACGTTTTCATTGCTAAGAGTGCGATCATTTTCTTCGGTGAATATTTCACCCCCGATTAGTACTTTGTCGGGCCGAATCTCCTCTTCGCTCTCAAAAAGTGAAGGGAAATAGAAATCACAGGGCAGTGCGACGCCCTTGAAAAGTGAACGGACCTTCACGGGGACAAATCCAGGCAGGTCGGCATCCGGACTAAAGAAACAATCAGCCTCAATTTGGAGGGTTCCCAATTGGAATACCTTTCAATATGAGCTGTCGCACGAAGGGAATTCATCGCGTAATCAGCTGCAAGCTGTTTTAGATTCGGGAATAACAGAATTAAATGATCATTCTCCCCGCGCAATCAGGCTTATGTCACACATCCGATTAGATCCCGGCCATGTAAAAATGAGGACTACATAATACTATCGGCAAAAAGTTCTCGAACTTGCATCAAATTTCCGCGCTCCCCACTCCGACTCCCTATTCTCTCTTCCGACTGGACATGGAGGCGATGGTGATGTATTGGTTGGCAGTTCCAGCTTTATGCGGGGGATACGGTCAGGAATTACAATTGCATTCATTAACATGAAAGAAAGCAGGGGCTTAGCAATGAAAGGCAGGATTGAGTCATTTAGGCTTGGGGGAATTTTTGCTTTGGTATGTCTGCTTGCTGTAAGCTACGGTTGCGCTTCTTTTCAAACCGAGACGCCCAAGACGACGGAGTCCGCCAGTTCCTCGGAAAAGCAGGTTCACCAGGTCCGGTCTATATCGAATTTTCCAATTCAGGCCCCCTACTTCCCGGCACCCAGCAATATCGATCTTTGCGGCGAACCGGTTCCCCTCCATATTCAGGAAGTTTACGAGCGCTTTGACAAGGAATTTACCCTGATCGTCTACAACCACGCCCAGGTTTACCTCTGGCTCAAGCGCATGGAGCGCTGGTTTCCCATGATCGAAGAGCGCCTGCGGCAAATGAACCTGCCTGACGATTTGAAATGGGTAGCTATAGTCGAAAGCGACCTGGTTTCCAACGTCTGTTCTCCAAAGGGGGCAGCCGGGCCGTGGCAATTCATGCCGAGCACCGGCTCGGCTTACGGACTGGAGCAGAGGGGGTCCGTTGACAAGCGATACGACTTCGAGCGCTCAACCGACAGTGCCTTCCTCTACCTTAACGACCTTTACAAGAAGTACAGAAACTGGGCGCTGGCAATAGCGTCTTACAACTGCGGCGAAAAACGGATACAGGACTGCTCGATTTCCCAGGGCACCCGGGATTATTTTCATATGAAACTGCCGCAGGAAACCGAACGCTACGTTATGCGAATTCTTGCAATCAAAGCGGTGCTCGGCAATCCCAACCAGTATGGCTACGATCTCCCCAAGGGATGGGGATACCAGGAATTAAAGCTCGACCGGGTTAGCGTCACCCTTTCCAAACCGCTTTCCATTCAGGCAGCCGCAAACACCGCGGGCATAACATATCGTGAATTCAAAAGATTAAATCCGGTTTTCCGATCCGAGGATATCCCGGCTGGACGTCAGGAAATTAAATTACCTAATGGTTACGGCAAGGTGTTTGAAGCGAACTTCAGGGGCAACGTGCAGGAGCAGACAGTCTCCGCAACCGGGCCGGCAGTCCAGAGGGAGGAGCTCGAGCCTGATCCCGAACCGCTGAAAATCACGCCGGTTAAGGCTCAGAGCACTAATTCCCAGCCGGCAAAGGCGGTAAAAGCCCAGGTGCATACGGTCAAAAAGGGAGACAGCCTGTCAAGCATAGCGCGACAGTACAAGGTCGATGTCCAATCCCTGAAATCGGCCAACAAACTCAAATCAGGTGACCTGTCGCCGGGGCAGAAAATACGGATCCCCTAATAAGGGCCCCCTCGGCAGAACGAGAAATAATGGTGTGGCAAGGTCTCCAAGAAGGTCACAGTGACTTAAAATGTAAAGCCAGCGAAACCCAAAATTCCGGCAACTGCGAAACCGGAAAATTGGGTTTCGCTCATTTTTAAGCACGCCAGCTTATCCAACCAACAAACCCTCAGCCCAAAGCGGAATTAATTTGCCACACCGGCTTGATGTGAGTTATTAAGAGCCAACAGTATCGCCGCTATGCCCCTGTCCCTGGACCGCACTGCTATTTAATCCTCATGCGAGCACTCTTCTTATCAAGCTTGTTCAAGTTGCCGCGAAGATTCGTTCCCCGGCAGCTTTTTAGCTTTTAGGGAAAGCGATGAGAACAACGGGCCTTCTTTACGATGAAAGATTTCTCCTGCACAAGACGGGACCGGAGCATCCCGAGTGTCCGGATCGACTTGTGGCCATCTATCGCGGACTCGACGAGGATGGAGTTCTCCCGAAACTCGTTCGGATCCCAGCAACACCCGCAAAGATGAAATGGATCGAGAAGGTCCACTCCCCCCGCCATGTGTTCAGGGTCGAGGAGGCTTCCCTGCTCGATATGGGCGAACTGGACAGCCCCGATAACCAGCTCAGCCCGGAGACCTTCGATACGGCAGTGCTGGCCGTAGGGGGGATTTTGAACAGCGTAAACTACGTTATGGAGGGCAAGGTCGACAACGTTTTTTGCGCTGTCAGACCGCCTGGACACCACGCTGAGCCGAACAAGGCGCTCGGCTTCTGCTACTTCAACAATATCGCTATAGCCGCAAGATATTTGCAGGCCGAATGGAAAATCGATCGGATCGGCATTATAGATTTTGATGTCCATCACGGTAATGGGACACAGTTGATTTTCGAAAGAGATCCTGGTGTTTTCTATTACTCGATTCACGAACATCCATCGTTCGCATACCCCGGGACTGGAACTGAGTTCGAGAAAGGATCGGGGCCCGGTTTCGGGACCACAATCAACTCGACGATGCTTCCTGGTGAAGGGGACGAGGAATTCAAGAGAAAGGTCCGCAAGGACCTGCTTCCCGCGATCGAGGACTTCCGGCCGCAAGTGATGCTTTTATCGGCCGGTTTTGACGGCCATGTCGAAGACGATATGTCCGGGATCAAACTTTCAACCCAATGTTTTTCATGGATTGCTCAAAAAGTCGTAGAGATCGCTGAACGCCATTCGGACAAGCGCATCATCTCCATACTCGAAGGGGGCTACTGCCTCAAAGTGCTTCCGGAACTGGTCAGGAATCACGTTCGGATACTCCTCGGTGAATAGCCGAAAAGCGCGATTACCTATCTTGGAGGGACGATATGTTCATAAACAAATCCATGACCAAAAACGTCATAACGATAGGCCCGGATGCCGGAATAGAAGAGGCCCGAAAACTCATGGAGAAAAACGGGATAAGGCATCTGCCCGTCGTCCTTGAGGATTTCAAGCTGGTGGGGATCGTCACCGACCGGGATATCCGGAGCGCTCAGCCATCCTGTGCACTGCCCGATGACGAAATAAAGGCTGAACAGAGACGACTTTCAGCGCTCAAGGTAAAGGATATAATGACGAGGGACCCGGTGAGCATTTCACCTTCAAACACACTTGGGGATGCCCTGATACTGATGAAGAAGATTAAAGTAGGGGCCTTTCCCGTTGTAAACCAGGAAGGAAAACTCAAGGGAATCATTTCGATCCGCGACCTCATGCGCGCTTTTATAAACGTGCTCGGCCTGGAAGAACCGGGTGCGCTGCTCGGCATAATTGTCGAGAACAAGGTGGGACAGATGAAAAAGATCGTGGACGCTATCTCAGAGGAAGGCGTCTCCTTTGGAAGCATCCTCGTTGCCAAGCACTCTGAAGAGGACAAAAGGTTGGTTTTTCCTTACCTTCTCACGAGCAACGTGGCCCGCGTGAAGAGAAAACTAAAGGAGTCCGGCTTCGATCTGCTCGACCCTATGGAATGGACGCTGGATCAGTTGCCGAAGAGGTGAGGCGGGCTGCGGGCTGGATTGAGCGGTGAATGAGAATTTCGCCGCGATTGGCTGATAAATTAGCGAGCCCCAACACTGGAGAGTGTTGGG
>DBMI01000087.1:16870-82492 GCA_002298165.1 Desulfarculales bacterium UBA702 | reverse complement strand
GAGCAGCAGCGCCGACAGCAAGCTCTCCAGGCTCAAGGCCAGCAGGGGCAGCGTGGCGCCGAGCAGCAGCGCAACATGCAGCTACAGCAGCAACAAAGACAACAGGCAATAGAGCGGCAACGCCAACAGCAATCCCAAAATCAAGCCTTACAGAGGCAACAGCAAGCGCAGGCTCAGCGCCAGGCCCAGGCTCAAGCTCAGCAAAGACAACAGGCAATAGCACAACAGCAGGCCCAGCAGAGGCAACAGCAAGCACAGGCCCAACGCCAGGCCCAGGCTCAAGCTCAGCAAAGACAGCAGGCAGCAGCACAACAGCAGGCCCAGCAGAGGCAACAGCAAATACAGGCTCAACGCCAGGCTCAGGCACAAGCCCAGCAGCAGGCACAGCAAAGACAACAGCAAGCGGCAGCGGAACAGCAGCGCAGACAGCAGCAGCAGGTACTCACGAGATAGACCTGGCGTGAGCCCGCCCCTCCAAGGAAAACCGCCCTGGTCCCTACTGGCTCAAGGCGGTTTTTTTATATCCACGGCAATGCGATACATTAAAAGATGTTTTGATGATTTTGTATTTTTTTGATACGGTTCGGCAAATTTCTGCCTGATGAATCAGCAGCTTAGATTGAGACTTATCCGATTTGAAAAATTCGAATCCCAAAATTTGGAAGATCGCACCCGGAAAAATCCCGCCGGGATCAATATCCGAGGGTGCCGCGCTGCTGGCCGAGGGAGGGGTGGTTGTTTACCCGACTGAAACCTTTTACGCGCTCGGGGCAATACCTTTTATGGAGGTGGCGGTTGACAGGATCTTCTCGATGAAAGGCAGAGATTCGAGTAAACCTCTTCCATTGATAGCCTCCCGGAGGGAGTCTGTCCTGATCGCAGTCTCGTACTGGAGCGATGCCGCCGAAAAGCTGGCGAGTCTTTTCTGGCCGGGTCCGCTGACGCTCGTATTGCCTGCTTCGCCAAAACTTTCACCCCTGCTTCATGCCGGGACCGGGAAGGTCGCTGTCCGAATTTCATCGCATCCGGTGGCGGCTCTGCTGGCCGAATCGGCCGGCGGGCTACTCGTCTCGACCAGCGCAAACAGGGCAGGTGAAAAGCCGCCCTGCCATACGGAAGAGATGGATTCAAACCTGCTTCTCAGCGCTGACGGATTAATCGACTCCGGAGAGTTGCCTGGCGGACTTCCATCCACAATAGTCGACGCAAGCGCCTCTGCGCCCCGGCTCATAAGGAAAGGGACAATCGGGTGGGAAACAATCCAGCGGGCATTTTTCGAAAAGGAATGATGTAGCTGAGAAGCTTTCATTTGTGGATATTTTTGCCTGAAATTATTACACTGCCCCCGAACGTTACCGGTCAGGCCTGACTGACCGACTAGTGGCTATGGTTTCCGCGGGAGCGGACTTCTTAAACCGGAACGAGAATAAGAACGTGCAGACAGCGCTGATAATAACCGGGGTACTTTTCCTGGTATTCATAACGGGTTTACTTGCCGCGAAGCGGTGGAGGGGTATTGGCGGCGGCCATACGCGAATAGTGCTGTCGGGCGGTGGCACAGGCGGGCATGTCAATCCAGCCCTCGCGATTGCCGAAGCGATTAGGGGGCGAGATCCGGAGGCCCGATTTCTCTACATCGGCGTAAGAAACAGAGCTGAAAGCATAATTGTAAAGCGGGCCGGCTATAGTTTGCGTTTTGTAGCCTCCGAGGGTTTTCCGGGCTTCCGCATTTCATTTCGACTCCTGCGCTTCCTGTTCGTGGTCTCCATCGGAGTTGCGCAGTCCATTATCATGCTTTGCCTCTTTGCGCCGAAACGGGTAATAGCAACCGGCGGCTATGTCAGCGCTCCGGTGATCGCCGCGGCGCTCATCCTCAAGAAACTCCGGATAGCATCAGTGCAGATATTCCTGCACGAACAAAACAGCATCCCCGGCCAATTGAACGCTTTGATGGGAAGATGGGTGGATAAAGTTCTTCTGACCTTCCCGCAGACCCTTTCTTTTTTTCCGAAAAATGGGGCGGTCGTCGGATATCCGATCCGTCACTCCATTGTGCCTATACCGCCTGAGAAGGCACGAGAAAATCTCCAGTTCAAAATCCCGCCGGACCGTAGCGTGGTATTCGCCTTTGGAGGCTCGCAGGGCGCACGTTCGATCAACCGGGCGGTGGTCGATGCCCTTCCCTTTCTCCTCCAGCACAGGGACCGTCTTTTTCTGATTCACGGAATAGGGCTTGCCTCGATGTCGGAATACGATGCGGAAGCAGATACCGAGGCGCGGATTGAAAAGACACTCTCAGCGGAGGAAAAGCAACTGCTTGACGGTTTCTATTATCGGCAGGATTATTTCCACAATATCGCGGAGGTTTACTCGGTATGTACGCTTGTTGCCTGCAGGAGCGGGGCTGGGAGCCTCAATGAAATATCACGAATCGGAAAGCCGGCCCTGCTTATACCGAAGGCAAACCTCCCCGGCGATCACCAGGTTATGAATGCTCGCGCAATGAAATCGGCGGGGGCCGCCGAACTCCTGTATGAAGATACGATAATGGAAGAAGGCCAAATCCTGGAAAAACTCGACGGAAGAGTGCTTGCCGAAAAGATCATCCTCCTTCTCGACAATGCGGAACGGCTCAAGTCAATGTCCGAGAGCAGCAGGCATTTTCTGAAGCGCAGGGCAAGCGAGCGCATCCTGAATGAACTTTATGGGGAAACCCGGTTCAGTGATTCGGATAATAATTCAACTCCTTTCAAGGAACTCACGAGCAACAGCGGGTTGCTTCAAACCTTAAGTGCTGCTTACAATAGCATGGGACGCCAGTTCGATCCACTTTCAGTAGTTGGTGACCCCGACGATCTGGATTATTACAGGCACCGGGCCGCCGGACTCCTCAGCCACAAGGGTTGGGAGGACCGCAACCTGGGGGTAAAACTCATCGGACTGACTCGTTATACTGAAAAAATACCGACTCTTCTTAAAATGCTTGCGGACCGGACCCCGGTAAACCGCGCGAGTAAGCTCTTTGGCGGCGACTACCAACAGGTTGGATTCATTCGCCGAAACATAGTCCAGGCCCTGCGGGTACTGGATTATTTTGATCCGGAAGTCGAACGTGGTCTGTTTGCGGCTCTTAGCGACGGATATTTTGAGGTGCGTGCGCAGGCATGCATCACTGCAGCCCATTTTGGCCGATTTATCGAGAGCGATTCAAAGTGGCTCGATGCGCTGATGAACCGGATGGCGGATCCCTGTTTCGAGGTGGTGATCGAGGCTGCGAAAGCAGTAGGCGAGGTGGGAGTTGACGAAGAAGCAGCAGGAGCCCTCCTTGCCATAAAAGAGGCCCACTACTGGCAAGTGCGAAACGCTGCGCTGCACGGGTTGAAGCGCATGATCGATCGCGGCGCCCTCGAAGCATCGCCCGCCCTGCTCGCGGAAGTGTCGGCATTTATTCTCACGTCAACCGATTTCAAACCGCATTTTACTATCAAGGAAACCTTCACGGTACTCCAGGATCGCTGCGCTGCAAGCAGGTCCAAGAATTACGATTTGCGCTTACCGGCCGGAAAGGCCGCCGGAAAATTGAAATGATATACGAAATCTGCAACTTCCTCTTCCCGCTGTCGGACATTTTCTCTTTTTGCAGGCTGGTAAACTACATCAGCTTCAGGGCGATAATGTCCGCCTTTACCGCAGTCCTTTTCATATTCCTGTTCAGCCGCCGTTTCATTTTATTTGTTCATCGAAACTGCTTTCTGGATCAGGTGCGGGAAACGGGGGTACACTCGGCCTTTGATAAAAGGGGTACCCCTACCATGGGAGGGCTGCTTATAATCGGGGCCGTGCTCGTATCGATGGTGCTGTGGGGCAACTGGCAAAATGCATTCATGCTCTGCTCGCTTGCCGGGATGCTCTGGTTCGGCCTTCTCGGACTCTGGGACGATCTCTCCAAGGTGAGGATGAAAAGTGGGGACAAGGGCCTTTCAGAGCGCTTGAAACTCATCCTGCAAGGCGTTTTCAGCCTTATTTTCGCCTGGATATGCGTCGGGCCATACGCTCCTCTGGGAAGCGCCATGGCAACCAAGATTTGCATTCCCTTCTATAAATATCCACTGGTTGACATCGGTCCCTACTTCTACGGGCTTTTTATATTTCTTTTCGTCATCTTCATATCGAATGCGGTAAACATCACCGATGGGCTTGACGGACTGGCCATCACGCCCTCGATTTTCGTTGTGGCGGTGCTCGGTATCTTCGCGTACGTGGAAGGAAACAGGATATATTCGAGTTATCTTTATTACCCGTTTCTGCGCGGGGCGGGAGAGCTGACCATTTTCGGGGCGGCTTTCGTCGGAGCGGGTCTTGGTTTTCTGTGGTACAATGCCTACCCGGCCCAGATTTTCATGGGCGATACGGGCTCTCTTGCCATCGGAGGCACGATGGCCGTAATATGCGTACTGCTAAAGCAGGAACTTCTTTTCCCGCTCCTGGGCGGTCTTTTTGTTGCAGAAGCCATTACCAGCCAGGTCCAGGACAAAATAGGAGTAAAATGGATCGGCCGAAGAATCTTCTACAGGGCACCGCTGCACCATAACTTGCAACACAAGGGAATAGCGGAAACAAAGGTCGTAATCCGCCTCTGGATCGTTGCCGGCCTGCTCGCGCTGCTTTCCCTCGCCACCTTGAAACTCCGGTAGATCAGACTTACCGCCTGAGGGCATCGAAAGCTGCAGGGAAAAAAGAGCTGGATATACTCACAAGGTTCTCTATTTTCTAATAAACCTGCATCACTAAATTCATGGCTCTCGATCTCCCATCCACCGTCAAAGTTATTAAATTTAGTTTTGGTGAGGTGTGCCCTTTTTGGCAAATTACCGGCGGTGCCGGCGCAACCCTTGTCGTACACGGAGTAGCTTTAAAATGATCCCCGAAACAATACATGAAATTAAAGAGAAATTTGCAAACTGCTGTCCGGGTGTGAAAAAATATATGCTGACGCGGCATCTTTTCGCGGAGGAAAAAACGCCTCACCCCTCAACCCAATGTGAGGTATTTTGCGACCTTTCCGATAAGACGACCTTCTTTGCCTGGCAGCGAAACCATATGGCAAATGAACGCACCTTTCTCGCCTGGTGCCGGACCGGAGTTGCTTTCATTGCGTTCGGGTTCGTCATCGAGCGGTTTGATATATTGATCCGCCAACTGAATGCTTACGCCCTTGCATCCCCAAATTCAAACATTCCGGCAATCGCACATGGCACGGGCTTTTTGGGAATTGCCGCTTTTACCCTGGGCGCGGTAATAATGTTGATGGCTGGATGGAGGTTTTTTTATATCCGAAAACACATCAACCAGGGCGAGACGGAGTTTTCCGTCCTGCCGGATATGGTGCTGATGGGTTCGATCCTGGTCACTATAGGCGGCATTTTTGTGTTTTTTACCTTTTTTTTCTGATTAATCTGAGCACAAATAAAGGGTATGTAGGTAAGCAATCCTGTAAGTAGGATAGGGCTGTTCTCACCTCAGCACTAAGCTATGGATTTTTTTATGTTTTGTCGGGCGAATCGGCTGAATGCGCCCTGGGAGACTTTTTTTGAAGCAAGGGGCACGGGATGAAGGTCCTAATTCTCGGAGCAGGAGCGATGGGGAGTCTGCTTGGTGCGCGGCTCTCCGGGACCGGTGCATCGGTATGGCTCTACAGCACCAACCGCCGACACATGGATGCAATTCGCGAAAAGGGGTTGTTCATTGAAGAACTCGACGGAACTCTGGAAAATTTCAAGCTCGATACTTTCCACGAAATAGACACGCTGCCCCCCAACCCTGACCTCGTCCTTGTGGTGGTAAAGACCTACAGTACCGAAACGGCAGTATCGAGTATTCACAAACTTTGCACTCCTTCCACCATTTTCCTCACTCTGCAAAACGGCATAGGCAACTGGGAGGAGATAGCCGCAATCACCGGAAAAGATTCAGTTCTCGCGGGGAGCACCGCACAGGGGGCAACCCTTATCGGGCCGGGCAGGATTCGCCACGGTGGGAATGGCCCCACCTACATCGGTGAGCCTGAAGGAGTGGTTTCAGATCGCGTCAACCGAATAGTAGAACTATTCCGGAAAGCCGGGTTCAAGTCCGATCCCAGCGGCTCGGTCGAGAGGCTTATCTGGGAAAAACTGATTGTAAACGTCGGGATAAATGCCATTACCGGCTTGACCGGGATCCGGAACGGCGTAATCGCCCAGTCCAGGGAGGCGACCGAGGTCTGCACTTCAGCGGTGGAAGAAGCCGTACTTGTTGCACGCGCCAAAGGGTTCCCAATAGAAATGGAAATGGTCGAACGGGTAATCGGGATTGCAAAGGCAACGGCTCGGAACCGCTCTTCGATGGGCCAGGACGTCGACAAAAAGAGAAGAACGGAAATTGACTCCATTAACGGTGCAATCGTCAAGTTTGCGGCGGAGGTCGGCATCCCCACACCGGTCAATTTCACTCTTACCATGCTGGTTAAGACACTCGAAGCGAACTACCTGGATGCGCAGACATTCTAAACAGGCTCGAAAAATAAGGACCTGGCATTCAGAAACGTTCTTAATTTTGCATCAAGGCAGGCGGAGCGCACCGCGATCTTCAATTTTTTCAGGGCTCCCGCTCGTTTTTTTCCTCCAACGCAGGACCGTTTTCGCCTACCCTATCTACCCCGTAGGAGCCATCCGGAAAGGCGCCGCGCCGTGTTACAGACAGGAACAATCCTGTACCGGTACTAAACCCTACCCCCGCGTAACCATCGAATACATTATGGGTTTCCGTAGAATACCCTGAATGCCTGATTTAAATTCGCCAATCGATTCGTTAGATTAGCATTCAGTTTCACGCCTCAAAAACCCCTAAATGCCTCTCGAGTTCCTCTCTCGGAAGCCAGGAATCCTCCTCCTGGCTTTCTCCGTTTCATAGTGGCATAAGCCCTGAATCGTGATTACCAGATTAATTGATCTGCAAGTTGAACAATCCGATGTAAATCTGCGGGGAAATCCAGTGGTTAAGATAAGGCGAGTCTACGATCCACCCTTTGAGAGCGAAGGGAAGCGGTATCTCGTTGACGGGCTGTGGCCAAGAGGGATCAAGAAGGAAAGCCTCGGGTTGGAAGCCTGGCTGAAAAATATCGCTCCCACCCCCACTCTTCGCAAGTGGTTTTCACACGACCCGGAAAAATGGGAGGAGTACAAACGCAGGTTTCGCCTCGAACTGCGGGATCCTGAAAAAGAGCGGGTCCTGGAAGAACTCGCGCAACAGGCGCGCACCGGAGATATCACCTTGCTTTTCGCCACCCGAGACAGGGAGCATAATAATGGAGTTGTGATAAAGGAAATTATAGAAGAGAAGGACCAAAGCTAGTAAAAGCTTTCCTTGGCCACCCACGAAGGATACGAGGCTACCAAAAACTCTCTTCGTCAGTGCGCTTCCTGTTTTGGGGTGTTCATCGATTGGCGGCACCCATCGATTGTCCCTGTCCTGTACTCTTATAACGGGAGCATTTTATGAATGTGGTTCTTTTTATCGTGGCCGTTTTGATTGCGCTGGCCGGAGCACTTTGGAGCGGCGTATACAATGTCTCGGCACTTTCTCCACACTGGGATGCAACCCGCCAATTGATCGAGATCGCCCGCGACAGGTCCATAATTATGCACAGCTCCAATATCAGGGTCCCTCCCCTTGATGATCCTAAGCTTGCCGCAAAAGGTTCGACCGTTTACCAGGATATTTGCCGTGATTGCCACGGAGCCCCGGGCCAACCTTCCGAATCTTTTGCCCAGGGGCTTTATCCGGCCCCGGCAAACCTTCTTTCCGGAGATGTGCAAAAAGAATGGAAGGACAATCAATTATTCTGGATCATAGACAATGGCCTGAAAATGACGGGCATGCCCGCTTTCGGCCCTAACAACGACAGGGAAACACTGCTCGGAATCGTAGCTTTTGTAAATCGCCTGCCGGGTATGACCCCCGAGCAGTTTAAGGCGATTACCGGGGGTTCCGGCGAGGCCCAGAAGGGAAAATAAAAGGTCTTTTAAGGGCTTAAATGCCGTTTTCTGGACAGGTAAGCTCCCGACCTTCCCGGGCGGAAAGATATTCCTCGCCCAACATTAACCCTTAACCAGGAAAGATCATGCCCTATATCAATATTAAGATTACAAAGGAAGGAGCAACTGCCGAGCAGAAAGCCGAACTCATCCGGCGTGCAACCCGGATGATGGTCGAAGTCCTCGGAAAAGACCCTGCGACAACCGTTGTTGTTATCGAGGAGATTGATACGGACAACTGGGGGGTCGCCGGTGAAACCATCACTGTAAGGCGCAAACAGCAAAAGCGCGGCGTTTGATCGCCCCCATGCACTAAAATTCGCACGCGCAGCCATCAAGGGAGGGAAAATGGACGTCTATTCAGCTATCAGGGAAAGGCGAAGCTGCCGGTCTTTTTTGAGTGATCCTGTTGCGGAAGAGGTCATCGGGAAAATACTTGAAGCCGCGGTCTGGGCCCCTTCTCCAATGAACCTTCAGCCGTGGGAATTTTTGGTGGTGACCCGCGCTGCAGTAAAGGAGGCGGTCCGGAAAGAGGCCGAAAGGTGCCGTGCCGAACTGCTCGAAAAAAGCGGCTGGAAGTGGCTGGGACGATACTCGGTTGACTTTCTTTCGACGGCCCCGGTCCTTATTGTGGTTGTTGGCGATCCGGAAAAATCGGGTGCCGATAAATTCATAGAGGGTGGCGGTCTGTGCTATCAGCACGCCTGCGCGGCGGCGATCCAGAACATGCTCCTTTGCGCGCAGGCTGAAGGGCTCGGAACCCTGTGGTACACGCTATACGATTCGCAACACCTGCGGAAAATCCTTGGAATCGACTCGGGCAAAATCCCGCTGGCGATTGTCTGCCTCGGAAAACCGGCGGGCGAGTTAGTTCAGACGCCGAGAAAGGAACCGGCCCAGAAAGCCGTTTTTATCCGCTGAAGGGCTCTGAGAATGAGGAGAGCGGCTATATCTTTAAATTGTACCCAAAGAATTCAGGAGGGATGACTATGAGACTCTTTGTCCTTGCTCTGTGCTTTATCTTTATAAGCGTCTTTTCCGCCGTAGATGTCAGCGCCCGACCGCCCTGCCCCAAAGTATGGGTCGAGGGCCACTACAATCACCATGGAAAGTGGATTCGGCCTCACTGGAAACGTCAGCACTATGTTGCCGGACATTATCGCCACGGGCAATGGGTGCCGGGGCACTGCAAGTAGTCTGCGGTGCTTTTCGCTGCACCCCGCAACGTTTTGTGGATATGCAGCAGTAAGTTGGGGTCAGGGGGCAAAGGTTTAAATCGGGGAAGTACAGCAAAAAGGTGAAACCCAAAACTCCGGCGCCGGGATTTTGGGTTTCGCTCTGATTTGAGATTCAGCGGGAAATCTATCTATCCGCAATCCAACCTTCATTTCAAATCATTAGAGCATTTTTTCGATAGAACCCAGCAGCTTGTCCCAGCTAAGCGGTTTTGCAAGCATCAGGTCAACGCCGCGGGAGGTAAGATCCTCGTCTTCGAACTGAGCGCCCCACCCGGTTATCATGACTACGGGAATTTTTGGGTCTTTTTGCTTGACGCGCTTTGCTATATCCCAGCCACTCACAACCGGCATTCCGAGGTCGGTAAGGACCAGGTCGAATTCATTCGAATCAATGATGTCAAGAGCCTTCTCTGAATCATTGACTGCCATGACCCTGTGGCCTTTCAAGCGCAGCATGTCACGCAGAATGTTGAGGATTTCCGGATCATCTTCAACAAGCAGCAGCCTGTATGAACTGGTCCCTTCGACAGCCTGTCCTCCGGGTTGTACCTTCAGGGCTTCGGCCCTGACAAGCTTTAGAAGGAAGGTTGTCCCCTTGCCCTGTTTGCTCCGGACCTGGATATCGCCGCCGTAGCGGCCCAGCAGGCTCCACGAGACACTCAAGCCAAGTCCGGAATTGCCGATCCCCTTTGTCGTGAAGAACGGATCGAAGATCTTTTCGGCTATTTCCTTGCTCATCCCGATCCCGGTATCGGAGATTTCGATTACAACATGTTCGCCCTGGCATATAGTCTTGAATCCGAGCGTTCCTCCCTCCGGCATGGCATCGATTGCATTGAGCAAAAGATTTGTAATGACTTCCCTCAGATCGGAGGCGTTGATCGCTGCAAGGCAGTCGCCTGAGAGGTCGAGTTGCAAATCGATCATCTGGCCCGACCGTTCCATGAAATTCTTCCATCGCGGTTTTGTCAGTTCGATAACGTCCTTAACAGCTTCATTGACGTCAACAGTCGAGGCGACCGCTTTAGGTTCACGTTCCCGTTCGGTAAATCTTTGAAGCCGCCGGACCGTATTGGACCCGTCATAGACTGCCTTTTCGATATTTTGCAGCCTGCGCCGGATTTCTTCGTCCTGGACCTGCGTAAGAATGAGCTGTATGTGTCCCAGGATGGCCATCAGCAGGTTGTTGAAATCGTGGGAGACTCCTCCGGCCATAGTGCCGAGGGCCGCAAGTTTTTCGGACTGGATGATCCTGTCCGAGAATGCCTTCTTCCTGGTCATATCTTCTATAACCAGAAGATAGCCCATGCTACCCGATGGGTCATTCAGCCTGACGAGGTTTACGTCAGCCAGGTAGGTCTCGCCCATCGAGTTCATCAGTTGAACATCGGTTTTTTCCGCCTGCCCGGATTCGGATTCGGAAACACGGTTAAGCAGTTTTCCAAACACTTTGGGATCGTGAAAAAGAATAGCCGGCGAGCGAGAGATTATTTCCGGGAAATTCTCGCCCTGAAGCTTTTCGATCGCGCGGTTTAGCCTAATAACATCACCCTTTTTGTCCAGTATGCAGATTCCATGTGGAAGTGCATCAAGGACAAGGTCCGAGATGTAGGAATCCGGAGCGGGGAAGCTGATCGGCAGTCCCATTTTCTCCATTGGCAAGCTCCCGCGGTTCGCGCCCGAATCTGGCGCGTTCCGCTGGCCGACCAGGAGATAGGCCATCACTTGCCCCATTGTTTCCCAGTTCCGCCTTGCCAGAGCCGGGAATTCACACGGATGAAACGAGCTTACGTTGAGCACTCCTATCTGAAGAAGGGGTATGCATGCGAGAGAGATCGGCGTGATCACCGCATCTTTAAGCTCTGGAATCGGTTGTTTCGCGGAATTTTCAATATACACCGGCTCCCCGGTGCCGAACACCTGTCCCGAGATGCCTTCGCCCACATCTAAAAGCAGGCTGGGCCGGTAGCGTCGCCATGCGGCGGTTCCCAACTGGTCCTCGAGCCCATAAGCGGCTGTGAGTGACAGCTTTTTTCTGCCGGCATCCCAGAGAAGAATCGAGCAGTTCTCGAAGGAAGACTCCTCGATAATTATCCTGGCGAAGTAATCGCATACGCGGGCTGCATCTGAAAATTTAGACCTGATGTCGGCAAAGCGCTGAATCATTGCCATGAAATGATTCTGTTCATCACCCTGACCTTCGATATTAAACAGCCCCTTCTGAAGAACTTCCTTAACCAGGTTGTCCATCCCTTGTCCTCTTTATTTCATCAGGTTCCATAACTGGTCAACTTCCGGCCCCACTAAAGCAAACCTGTTACAGTACTCCTGCCATTCATCCTCTGAAATGTAGAGATCGCGGCAATACTTGAGGGTAGCTTCATCCATGAGAAATTCAGGGTGTTCGGGTGAATTGGCAATTACATCGGCTAAATAAATCAGCCTGACTTCCGATTTGAAGGACTCGCAACGTTCAGGCGAATGGTGAAACTCTATTACTGCCTGAAATTCATCGGGGAAGGCCCACCGGGAGGCAAGATACTTACCGACCTCGGTATGTATGAACCCCATCTCCACTTCCACGCACCACGGTGGACACTTTCTTTTTTCGGCCAGATTCATTATGAATTTGAACTGGTCACCGAAGTAGGACGCCATAACCAGATGCCCGATATCATGCAACAACCCCAGCAGCGCCGCTTCCTGCTTCTGAATCCATGGACGGCTCCCGGAAATTTCTGCTGCCAACTTAGAGGTGGTTAAAGCATGCTTCCAGAGTTTTTCGCGATAAGCCGGATCGATATGCCTGCCATTAAAGAGGTTCATAAGCAGCGTGCACAGGCAGATCGATTTTGCCTGGTTGAAGCCTATTAGTACAATAGCCTTCGCTATATTGTTTACCTTTTTGCGGTACCCGTAATAGCTGGAATTTGCCGCCTGCAACACCTTGGCCGCTACGGCCTGCTCGTAGCCGATTATGCTTTCGAGTTCATCTGGAGATTCAACTTCTTTTTGGATTATTTCGATCAGCCGTTGAACGGACTGTGGCAGCGGAGGGAGCTCTCTAATCTGGGAAATCTGGTATCGGATTTCCTGATCGTTTGCAGTGCATATCGACATGATTTCTCGATCTTTTCAGGCTCAGTCCATAAAACAGCAACCTATTCACATCAACTTCAATATTTTAGGGCAAGCTATACTACTTTTTTTCCACACGCTTAATCAATAAATATGAGTGCCGATCATCAACTTTTTACGCTTGCGATTTCGATTCTCATTCAAGCCTATTTTCCAAAGCCGAGGATATTCTGAATGATTAACCTGGACAGCAGTAAGAAACGCTCCGGACCAAATTTGCCTTTGCGTATAGTCTCCAGAATTGCAATAAACTTTTTCCAGGATTGTAGACGAAACTGGGTTCTGCATCTACAACCATTGAATTTTATAGGCCAAATGCAGGCCATCACCCGGCTGAGGTTTGCAATTGCGATCTCTGCCTGTTGTCCCTGATCATACAGTTCTCAAGAACGGCAAAATTGAAGAAATAGTTGAAGTATTTTTTGGAAGATTTACACCTTTCCGCGACCTGTCATTCTAACCGGAGGGAAATTCTCAAGCAGGCGGTTTTCGCTCTTTTTCGCAAGCTCCGCTTTGATCCCGTCCACGTAATCCGTGAGAAAGCGGAATTGTTCATGCAAAGCATGGGTCTCGACACCCATCGGAGTTTTGAAAAAGCATGCAAGGTTTACCATCAGGCCGCCCTCACCCCTTCTTTTCGCTAGCTCGGCTAGACGAATCATATCGAGGACCAGAGGCGCGGCCAGCATCGAGTCGTATCCCTGCCAAACGAACTGGAGCGACATCGCCGTTCCCAGAAACCCCCTGAAATGAACAAAATCCCAGGCGGTTTTCTGATCGCCAAGGGAGGGCACGAAATCGATACCGACGGTGGTATGCGGAGAGTATCCCAGGATACTTGGCAGGACCTGATCCTTGGTTCTGATCTTTGATTGCCTGTTGTCCGGATGACTAAGCACTTCCCCATCGAGGTTGCCGAGCAGATTAAACCCGCTCCAACTCATTACATCAAAGTTTCTAATGGCAAACATGGGGGCCAGGGCGGATTTTACAAGGGTCTCGCCGGTCTTGCCGTCATTTCCCATTACCGGTACACCGGCATTGCGGGCCAGCTCAACCAATGCCGGAAACAGGGCACCGTTTGACGGAGTAAAATTAATGTAGGGGCATCCCTCGCGGATTGCCGCATAAGAGTAAAGGCTGCTTGCCCTGATCTTTCCGCGCTCATTTCGGTTAAGGCAACCCTCGAATGATTTGATATCGCCGTGATATGGACCTATCTCAAGCGGCGGTTCAGTTGATGCGAGATTTACCACCACTACCTCATCGAGGTTGTACTTTTGCCGGAATCTGCGCAGATTGGAGCAGATGATATCTATTTCGCCGCGAAGTGTTTCTTTTCTAAAGGGCCGGCCCGAGCCCAATTTTTCAATAGCCTCCCCGCAGTTCTCGGCACAGCCGATATCGATCCCCAGTTGAAACTCCTGCAAGTCCTCTCTTATGGCCAATAGTATCCGTGGATACACCGGGGCCAATTTCTCAAGTATGTCCGCCCGGCCTGAATCAGGCTGACGAATATCGCAGCCGCCGAAAACAAGATCGCGCACTTCAGCCAGGTCGATACCCTGAAAAGCATCGCTGCATGTAATCATCCCGGTGGGGGGAGATAATTCGGCGCTAAGTGCCAGTGCCCCGGCGACCACCGTGGTCGAAATAGATCCAAGAGCACCGATTAGATAAACTCCGGTTTTTTTCATTATCAACTCGCGGATGGGAATTAGGGTTTATCGCCCCAAATTAATTCTTATTCCGTCTAAAGCAAACGTTTTCTTATCTTCATGACTGATGCGAAGAGTGGATAAAGCTAAAATTTGCCTCGATGTCTGGCTACAAGATCCTGAAAAACTTAAATTCATTTGCAGATAAGCGGCTTCTGTGGGCGGATAAATATAATGGGCTCCCTAGATCGGAGGCAGAAATGTTCAAACATATCCTGGTACCAACGGACCTGACGGAGCGGGACCGCAAGGCAATGGAAATAGCGGTCGAAATGGCGAGATGTACCACATTGAAAATCACACTGCTGCATGTAGTGGAAACGATCGAAGATGCTGATACTGAAGATTTTCGCAAATTTTTCAAACAGCTCGGCAAGCGAGCGGAAGCCAAATTGGACATCCTGATCGATAAATACCGGAAAGAGGGCCTGGAGATTGAAAAACAGGTACTCCTTGGCCGCAGGGTTTTCGAGATACTTAATTTTGCGGCCCACAGCGGCGTCGATTTGATTATAATGAGCTCACACAGGCTTGATAGCGATAACTATTCAGAGGGCTGGGGGACCATCAGTTTTAAAGTGGGGGTCCTTTCCCACTGCCCGGTAATGCTCGTGAAGTGAGAAAATAGACGCCGGTGATACGAAGAATACTTCACCTGGATATGGATGCTTTTTTTGCATCCGTCGAGCAGGCAGACAATCCCGAATACCGCGGCAAACCCGTTATTGTGGGCGGAGCTGAGCGGGGGGTTGTTTGCGCCGCATCCTACGAGGCCAGAAGATTCGGCCTGCGCTCCGCAATGCCGATCTTTCAGGCGAAAAAACTCTGCCCCGGTGGAATCTTCCTGCCGGTACGCATGTCCAGATACAAGGAAATGTCTCGCCGTGTAATGGAAATACTCCATGAGATATCCCCATTGGTGGAGCACGTATCGATCGACGAAGCTTTCGTCGATATCACCGGGACTGAGTGCATCCACGGCCATCCCTGCGAAATGGCTCTCCATTTGAAGTCCCGTGTCCTGCTCGCAACCTCGCTTAGCTGCTCGGTAGGGATTGCCCCGAACAAATTTCTCGCCAAGATAGCATCTGATTTCAAGAAGCCCAACGGGCTTACGATAATCGAAGAGGCCGACGTGCAAAGCTTTCTTGAATCTCTTGCGGTAAGAAAGATTCCGGGGGTAGGCAAGAGGACAGCCGAGGAACTGAGAAAGCTCGGGGTTAACACCGCCGGGGATATAATGAAATTTCCGGCCCGTTTTTGGGTGAAAAAGTTTGGAAAATGGGGGGCAAGGCTTTTCGAAAAAGCCCAGGGTATTGATAACTCGCCCGTCGAGCCTTCCAGCGACCCAAAATCGATAAGCGCCGAAGAAACATTTGCACGGGATGTGGAGAGCGTGGCCGAAATAGAAAAAATGCTCCTTGCCCAGGCCGAAGAAGTGGGGCGAGACCTGCGAAAACACGGGCTCCGGGGTAGAACTGTAACCCTCAAGCTCAAATTTTCCGATTTCAAGGTGATAACTCGAAGCCGCACCCTGACGGAACCATTCGATTCGACCGACCTGCTGTTCGAAACCGCTCGCAAGCTCCTGTGCGAGCTGAAACTTTCCTCGAAGATCAGACTGGTAGGCGTTGGCGTGTCGGGATTTTCCACCGGTCTCAGCCAGATGCGAATTCCAGATTCTGCCGGCCCGTCCCGCCGCCGCGGCCATCTTGACCATGCCCTCGATGCAATACAGGACCGCTATGGTAAGGAGGCAATAAAGCGGGGGCGCCTGTTGGAACCAGATAACTGAGAACATCGTGTTGCGGCAAGGTCTTCCTGCATTGACATCTGGCCGAACGGTCATTAACCCCAAAAGGGTTCGAGACCTTTACCGGCCATGATTTCCATAGACAGGCTAGAAGGAGGACCGATGCGGCCTCGACTGGGGACTTATATTGCCGGCCTGGCAATGGTGCTGGGTCTGGGGCTTTGCGGGCCGGGAGTGGTTAAACTTGAGGCGGCCGGCGGGAATCCTCCCGCTTCGGCAAATACCAAGGGGAAAGAAACCGGTCAAGCCGCGGTCTCAGTGGGAACGGATACGGGTGGTGAGCGCTCCGGCGGAACCGGAGATTATCAGGCGGGGCTTTCGGTGACCCGGCACACATACAAGGGCCGGGGGGGCACATTCGAATATACGGCGACCGCCGGCCGGCTGAGGATAAGAAGCGAATCCGATAAACCGAGGGCCGATATCTTCTTCGTAGCCTACACAATCGAGGGGGAAAAGCGCGGGTCCCGGCCGGTAACTTTTCTTTTCAACGGCGGCCCCGGCGCATCCTCGGCCTGGGTGCACCTCGGAATTGCCGGACCGGTTCGGGTGATAACCGGGGCCGAAAATCCATTGGCTCCTCCGCCTTATATCGCAGTCGAAAATCCTTATTCCTGGCTTCCATGGACCGATCTCGTCTTCATCGACCCGGTCGGGACCGGCTTCAGCCGGGCTGTTCCGGCGGGGGATGCAAAACAGTTTTACAATTCCCGTGAGGACACACGCTCATTCGGCGATTTCATCCGCCTCTACACCGACCTGTTCGGCCGCTGGACCTCTCCCAGGTGCCTCGCCGGCGAAAGCTACGGCGCAATGCGAGCAGCGGGCCTGCTTCGCTATCTTTTCGAAACTTATGGTATGGAGATCGATGCAATAATACTCATCTCACCGGCATTCGACCTGAATTCCATTCAGCCGGAAACGGCAAACGACCTTCCCTATGTCCTCTTCCTGCCTTCTTTTGCCGCAACTGCCTGGTATTACGGAAAGATCGCGCCCGAGTACCGCGAAGCCCTGCCGGGGGTGCTTTCAAAGGTGGAGCATTGGGCAATCAATGAGTACCTGCCGGCTCTTGCACTCGGGGACCTTCTCGCCCCCGAGCGAAAGCAGGCCATCGCGGAGAAGTTTGCGCAATTCACCGGCCTTTCGGCAAAATTTGTGAAAAATATGGACCTCCGTATATCCAGGCCTGACTTTACCTCGGAACTGCTTCGCGACGAGGGACTATCACTTGGGGTCATGGACGGCAGGACAACTCGTCATGGTATCGACGCGGGAGGAAGCTTCCTGAACGATCCGGCAATGGCAATGACACTCGGCGCTTATGCGGGAGCCATAAACGACTATCTCGCCAATGTGCTGAAAGTCTCGCCGGGTCCAGCCTATATTACTTTTTCGGAAGAGGTCAACTCGCAGTGGAACTGGGGACAACTCGATGCCCTCGACTCGATCCGCAGGGCAATGAACAGGAATAGACACCTCAAGGTTTTTGCCGCGGCCGGTTATTTCGATCTCGACATACCCTACTTCGCAACAACCTACATGACGGCCCGCCTTGGCCTGGACCCGCAATTGAAATCAAACCTGAAAGTGAGCTTTTTCAACGGCGGCCACATGTTCTACACCGGAAACGAAGCCCTCGGGGAGTTCGCCCGCGAAACAGCCTCCTTTTTCGACCGCCTCCCCAAGACCTCGGGGCAAAAGTAAATCTTTGACTATAAGCCTAATGACGACAAATCCATGGTTACAAGGCCAGGCTAATTTGTTGTCGTTTCTATAATGAAGATTGGGCAATAATCCCGTCCTATTGCCGCGACCTGTATAGACCCACCCGAAATCTTCCATACGGTCTACCTTCTATTTATTTTTCATGAAACGTGCAAAAACTGACGATACCTGATCGAGCCCTATTTGCAGGACCAGAACCCTCCGGATGAAATAATCGGCGGGATATCCACCCTGAGGGAGTATCGTTATGACGAGAAAAGCAGCCGGATGCTCGATTCTCTTGCTGGCTATCTGCCTGTTTGCGCTTCCACTGAGTGCCGAGGCAAATGTCGATGAACTGATAAAAAAGGTTCAGCCCGCAACAGTGAAAATATCCGTGTTCGATCGGACAGGCAAACCGGTTTCAACAGGCAGCGGTTTTTTGTTCAAGTCTTCGGGACACATTATCACGAACTGGCACGTCCTGGGAAATGCCGCAATGGCAAAGGCAAGGCTGAATGATGGAACAGAGTGCAGTATTAAAGCCATAGTTGCGGAAGACAGGGCGGATGATCTCGTCGAGGCAATTATCGAAATCCCGTCGGGTGGCATGCACTATCTTCAGCCCGCCACTACTCCCCCGAAGCAGGGAGATCAGGTAATGGTTATCGGAAGCCCATTCGGTGTCGAAAAAACCGTCAGCAAGGGTAGTTTCGTCGGCGTCCAGGAAGTCCAGAAGTTCGGAAAATGCATCGTTCACAGCGCCCACTCATTTCCGGGTTCGAGCGGAAGCCCCCTGGTAAATGACCAGGGAGATGTAATAGGGATCGAGACCGCCGCCGTTCCGGGAAATCCCGACATAAACCTGGCAGTTCCCCTTGAGCGTTTTTCAGGCATGAGCCCTAATTTCCGGCAACTTCAGCCCTGTCCGGCACCTGCCACGTCGGTGCAAACCAGAGGCCTGACCGACAGTGTCCAAAGGGAAACGGCAGGGGCGGATTCAGACGATCCTGCCGTCCTGGTCAAGCTCGCCATTGCTTACGAACAGGGACAGGGAGTCGGCAAGAACTGCTTCGAGGCACTCAGCCTTTACAGAAGGGCCGCGAGCCAAGGATCCGCGGAAGCCGAATTTCACATTGGTCGAATGTACTATGACGGTAAATGCTCGGGGCAAAACCTCAGCGAATCCATAAGATATCTTCAAAAATCGGCCGAAAAGGGTTTCCCTGAAGCACAGAGATTTCTCGGGCTGCTTTGCTATAACGGCGAGGGGACCGCCCGCGACAAGGTACGAGCCTGCATGTACCTGATTCTCTCCGCATCCCGGGGCAATGCAGAGGCGCAAAGATTATTGAGACTCGTATCGTCCGAAATGACACGGGAGGAATTTAATTCAGCCCAGGAAAAGGCAAAGGGCTGGAGGCCGGCCAGATAGCTGAGCCTGATTCAACCATTGACGCAAACAGTATGTAGGGGCAAAAAATCTTTTGCCCCTACAATGACATCGGGTTTTCGCATCGGCTTTTGCGGGAATGACGCTTTGGGAGGATTTGCTGGAGTTCCTTCAAATCTCTTGAGTTGACGTCCATGCGCCCCCTGGCGGGTAGCCCGGATTGATATTCCTGGTGCGGAGGACAAGAGGTCCCGCGGAGCCGCCGGAATCGAGGTGACCATCGACGCAAAACAGTATGTAGGGGCAAAAAATCTTTTGCCCTACAATGACAATGGGTTTTCGCATCGCCTTGTGCGGGAATGACATTGTTCAGTCCATTCCGCCTTTGGGTTCAATATCCAGGTACGCGTTTCACGAACAACCATTTCCTGTTGTCGAACTGTCACGCCAAGCATTTTTGTGCAAATCATTTCCCTGTTGCATCGAGATTAAACATTGCTATTATGCTTCGGTTGTGGTCGCGGCGCGGCTATAGCTTCTATTTTGTCATTTTGATTTGAACCAACTGGGTTCCGACTGCCATGAAACTTTCTCAGACCTCCGGGAGCGGCTTGCCGAACCCGGCACTCCTGCTGATTTTGGCCGCCTTGTTAATTCTTCCGGGTTGCTCCACCAAACGTTTCATTGCTGACAGGATCGGCAACTCGATAGCCGGCGGCGCCTCCGTTTATGCCTCCGACGACGACCCCGAACTCGTTGGGGCGGCGCTGCCGTTCGGCCTTAAAACCATAGAGGGGCTTCTTGCCGAATCACCTCACAACCGGGGCCTGCTCCTTGCCGCAACCAGCGGATTTACCCAGTACGGATACGCTTTCGTGCAGACGGAAGCTGACTTCATTGAGGATAGCGATCCGCTGCGGGCAATATCGCTCCGGGAACGGGCGGGGAAGTTATACAGGCGCGCCATGGCATATGGGGTCAGAGGGCTTGAGGAAATCCAGCCGGGAGTCGTGGATAGGCTTCGAAAAGAAACTCCTGGTGCCCTGACACCATTTACTAAAAAAGACGTTCCAGCTCTCTACTGGACGGCTGCGGCATGGGGAGCGGCTATCTCAATCAACAAAACCGATTCGTCGCTAAGCGCCGATTTGCCATTGGTGGAAGCGCTGATACGCCGGGCAATTGAACTTGATGAGGGCTACGATTTGGGAGTGCTGCACGATTTTCTGATCGCCTACGAGGGCGGAAGACCTGCTGCCGGCGGCGGTTCGATCGAACGCGCCCGTGCCAGCCTCGACCGCGCCGTCGCGCTTTCCAGGGGCCGCCGCGCTGCTCCGCTGGTCTCTTATGCTGAAACCGTCGACGTTTCAATGCAAAACCGCGAGGAGTTCAAACAGCTCCTCGACCGCGCACTGGCAATCGATATCAATGCCGATCCGGAGCAAAGACTCTCGAATGTTCTTGCACAACGCCGGGCGAAGTGGCTCCTGGGACGCATGGACCGTCTGTTTATCGATTAAACAGGATCTAAGCAAATGGGGATTCAGGATCCAGGAAATTCTCGGGGAGGACCGATGAAAGGCACACGAAATGGCGCCTGCAGGTGGGCATTGCTTATTGCCTTTTTGATCGCTATGTTCTTGCCGCAAGCCTCATGGGCTGCCGGAGAAATCGTTATAAAGGCTGCGACGTTGGTTCCGCAAGGCTCCGAATGGCATAAAATTCTTCAGGAGATGGGAGCGGAATGGCAAAAGGCATCGGGCGGACGGGTCGTCTTGCGCCTCTACCCCGGCGGGGTGGCGGGTGATGATGCCGACCTGGTGAGAAAGATGAGACTCGGGACCCTCGATGCGGGTGTTCTGACAGTCGGCGGGCTAAGCGCCATAGATCGCGGAATATTGGCCGTTGAGGTCCCTCTTGCTTACGCCAACGAGCAGGAATTCGACTGTGTCCTGGAGCGCATTGCGCCTCAACTGGAAAAGCAGTTCGAATCCAGGGGTTTCATTGTCCTTGGCTGGTCTGAAGGAGGCTGGGCACATTTTTTTACCAAATATCCGGTAAGAACCCCCGATGATATGAAAAAATTGAAAATGTTCGTATGGGCCGGAGACGATCAGTATATCGAACTCTGGAAAAAGTCAGGGTTCAACCCGGTGCCTCTCCCCTCGACAGAAATTTCAACTGCGCTTCAAACGGGGCTGGTAAACGGGATTACCATGAACACCCAGGGGGTGCTGCTTCTCCAGTATTACAAACATGTTAAGTACATGACCGATTTTAAATGGGCGATGTTCATGGGCGGGATAGTAGTTACAAAACAGGCATGGGAAAAGATTCCGGCCGATCTGCGCCCGGCCCTGAAGCAAGCAGCACTTAAGGCATGCGCCAGTATTCGGGATTTCTCCCGCCAGGCTGAGGCCAAGGACCTCGAAGCCCTCAAAAAACAGGGCCTTGAAGTGGTACCGGTGAGCGAAGACGTTTTAAATGAGTGGCGCAAAATAATTGACGGAATAATGCCGCAGGTGCGCGGCTCTTACGTTCCCGCCGAATTCCTGGATCCGGCGCTCAAGCAGCGCGATCTCTGCCGTAAATCCGCTGTCCCGGCCGGTAAAAAGTGAGTTCTCGAAAGCCCGCCAGGCCTTCCTCACCCCAAGAGGAACTCGCTTCCTCCTTCACCCCGGACAGCTTATCCGGGGAAGGGGGAGTGCAGAAATCTGCTCGCCGCGCGGGGGAGCTTTTTCTGATTGCCGGATTTTTCCTGCTGACCGCCATGCCGCTGGTGGATTTCATCGGGCGGCCGCTCTATGGTTTCCATATTCCCGGATCATCCACTTATACTAAGCAGCTTACATTCTACCTCGCCTTTTTCGGCGGATTTGTGGCGGCCCTGAAGGGCGCGCACCTCACGCTCTCAACAGCGGCGCTTCTTCCGGAAGGCAGGTTTCGCCGGTTTGCCGAATTTTTCTCCTCATGCGTCGCCGCGTCAGTTGCCGCGGTCCTGACCTACGCCTCTATCGGTGTGGTAATGGCCGAGCGTACCCAGGGCGGAAAGCTTACTCTCGGTGTGCCGCTTTGGGTTACCGAATCGGCGATGCCGCTTGGACTTGGGCTGATCGCACTGGTTTACCTGCTCAAATCATCCATGAAGCTACCCGGACGGCTATTGGCGGCCTCTATTGTTGGAGCGGTTTTTGGCCTGGGTCTGGTCGGTCCATCCGTGCCGCTCGTATGGGCAATAGGAGCGGTATTGATGGCCGCAACCCTTCTCGGCTCCCCTGTTTTTGCCGCCATGTCGGGCGTCGGCCTGCTCCTGTTCTGGATGGAAGGAACCCCGGTTTCAGCCGTTTCGGCCGAGATCTACCGCCTCGTCGGCTCCCCAACCCTTCCGGCAATCCCTCTTCTTACCGCGACCGGATTCGTGCTTGCCGAAACTAATGCTCCCCGGCGGCTGGTGCACTTCTTTCACGCCCTGCTCGGATCCATTCCCGGGGGCGTGGCGGTGCTGGTGGCAGCCGTTTGCGCCCTCTTCACGGCCCTTACCGGCGGCTCCGGTGTAACGATCATAGCCCTGGGCGGGCTGGTCTACCCGATCTTGCTCGAAGATGGCTATCCCGAGCGTTTCTCCCTGGGCCTGGTAACAGCGGCCGGAAGCCTCGGCCTGCTTTTTCCTCCGTGCCTGGCGGTAATACTCTACGGGGTAGTGTCGGGCATTCCGGCAGATCAGCTTTTTATTGCGGGGATGGTACCCGGGGTGCTACTGCTTGTGATGGTAGCTGCTTACGGAATTCACATGGGCAGCAAACTCGGAGTAGCGCGGGACAGGTTCGATATTCGCATGGTCTTCTCCGCAACCTGGGAGGCAAAATGGGAGCTTTCGATTCCATTTGCAATGATCCTGCTCTTCGGCTCCGGCATGGCCTCTCTTCTCGAGACCTCAGCCTTTGCATGTGCCTACACCATTTTAATTGCTTGTTTCATCCACCGCGACCTGCACCCGGTGAGCGACCTGCCGCGGGTAATCGTAAAGGCATCGGCCCTGGTCGGCGCCGTACTGATACTGCTCAGCTGCGCCATGGGGCTAACGAGTTACCTGGTTGACGCACAAATTCCCGATCAGCTGCTCAATATGGTGAAGGAACACATCCATTCACCACTGGTCTTTCTGCTTACACTCAATATTGTCCTGCTGGTGCTCGGAAGCATTCTGGAGATATTTTCCGCGATTATCGTTCTGACACCGCTTGTGATCCCGCTCGGCACTGCATTTGGGGTCAATCCGGTCCACCTTGGAATTATTTTTTTGGCAAACCTGGAGCTGGGATTCCTCTTCCCGCCAGTCGGCCTAAACCTGCTGCTGTCTTCATCCAGGTTCGGCAAGCCGATGATCGACCTGTATCGGCACGTGATCCCGTTCCTGCTGATACTGGGATTTGGCGTACTGGCCATCACATACATCCCCGCGCTCTCGCTCGGGGTGCTGGAACTGCTTGGCAGGGTGTAGGTCCGGAGTTGAATTTCAGGGTTTTGTCCGGCTCCAAAACATAGTAAGATGTATCGGAAAACACCGGCTATCCAATAGCATTATCGTTGCGCCCGTCTTCGCAAGACGGTATCCCGGCCGGGATTCATCCACCCGCGGAAATTCGAGCAGAAAGGACGGATGCCTATGAGCCGCCCGAAGCTGTTTTTGGTCAATTCGGAACAGCCGGACACCTCCCGCCCTTCGCGCGAAGGTAAGAGATATCGTTTCGACCTGAGCCGGAAAAAATTTATTTTCTGCGTCACGAGCCTTGTCGTTACGCTTTGCTGGATGTTTATTCTCGGTATACTGGTCGGAAGAGGCATAGCCCTTGTGAGTTCGGAGGATTTTTCAGTCCGGGCCGGGTTCTTCCGTTTTCTGGGCCTTGGCAAAGAGGCGGGACAACCTGCCCCAAGGGCCGCGGAGACATGGGGCGACCCGAAGAAGATGCTGGAATCCCTTAACTACTATGAGGATCTGACCCATAAAAGTGTTAACTCAGCTATTGCTCCACCGCTTACCACGACCGAAGACGACAGCAGCGGATCGAGTGCTGCTCCGCCGGCGGCGGTAATCCCCCAGCCGGAGCCGGTGAAAGAAGGGCCGCCGAAGCGCCAGGCAGCCCAGGTCCAACCTCAAGTGCCTGTTGAGAAAACCACGAAGGCTGCCCCACCGCCTGCCTCCGTTGCCGGCGAACAGTTTACGCTTCTTGTGGCCTCGCTAAAGGAACCCGAAAACGCACAGCGCCTGATCGATCAGCTTGCCCTTAAAGGTTATTCGCCACGGCTGGAGACGCTGGACCTTCACGGTGGGGGAAGATGGAGCCGCGTACTCGTCGGGTCTTTCCTCTCTCGCGAAGCCGCCCTGAAATTTGCCGCCGAGTTCAATAGAAAAGAAAATATGGAAGGCCTGGTAATCCGCGAGGCTAATTAGGCTTAATAGGTCTGCAGGTCGGGTTGAGCGCTGAACTGAATCCGATCTGAAGATAGAATTTTTAAAGCGAAATCCAACAATCTTGCCAGATGAATGCGGTACAGGGTTGTTGGATTTCGCTTTTTAAATTCCAGTCACGGCATCCTTTATCTTCTCACAAATCCGCAAGCCAGTTGCAGGCATCGTTGTTACTTACGCGGGGCTACATGGAAGATGGACGTCAATGTGTTTATTTTATTGGAAAATCTACCGTTTCCCTTTCCTCGCGAGAGGCAGGGCCGGTTCAAAGGAGTGTGTTATGGCCAAACTATATCAGTTGAACATACCTGAGCCTCCAATTTATCAGCCCGACATCTGCAATGGTTCCATATTCTTCGTCGGTACTGCTACCGTTATTATCAGGTATGCGGGATTCACTATCCTGACGGATCCAAATTTCCTTCACGCGGGAGATCATATCCACATCGGTTACGGGTTGACTTCCGAGCGGTTGACAAACCCGGCTATCGAATTCGACGAGTTGCCTCCCATTGATTTCTGTTTGCTTTCGCACCATCATGAGGATCATTTTGACAGGATCGTTGCGGAACGCCTCGACAGGGCGCTTCCGATCATAACTACGGCTGCGGCCGCAAAGGCTTTGAAGAAGAAGGGGTTTCGCAACCTCTATCCACTTCGGTCCTGGGACCTTGTGCATGTCAGGAAAGGAAATCAGCGGGCGCTGCTCACGGCGACCCCGGGTAAGCATGCACCGGGTGTGCTTTCGCACCTCCTGCCGCAAGTGATGGGCAGTCTGGTTGAATTTCTGGATGAAGATGGGAGGAGCTTTTATAAGCTCTACATATCCGGTGATACCATCGTATTCGATGAACTAAAGGAGATACCGGCACGCCATCCCGATATAGATCTTGCCCTGATGCACCTTGGTGGGGCGAAAGTGCTGAGGCTCATGACGGTGACCATGGACGCCGAACAGGGAGTTGAAGCTCTGCGGATAATTCGGCCCCAAGCTGCCATTCCAATTCACTATAATGACTACTCGGTATTTAAATCTCCATTGAGCGATTTCAAAGAGGCGGTCAGCCGCTCCGGGCTCCCGGTTAGAATCGTCTATCTGAGCCATGGGGATACATACGGTTTTACTGTGGAAGGATGTCAGGCCAAAGCGGCTTAGCATAGCCCGGCTGGCAGATTACTTAGATTTATTCCTGCGCCTGTGCTTCCGCGGCGAGAATGGTTTTTCTATAATTCCATGGAAGAAGAGACTTCAATTCCGTGCTCTTCCAGATCGGAGATAATGAGCTTCAAATCGGTTTTCCTGAGCCGGATGGAGTAGGTAAACTTCTCGCCCTCCTCGTCGGGCAGATGGCAAACACTGATTATTTCGCCTCCCCGGTTCTTCACTATACGGGTCAATTCCGGGAGCGGATTTGCCGATCCCGAGACCCTGACATCCAGCCTGGATGATTCAGTGAATAAACCGAGGAAAGTTATGAAGGCCGAAAGAATGTCAATTATCGTGATGATGCCGACCAATTTGCGGTCCTGAACCACCGGAAGCCCACCCACGCGTTTTTCGAGCAGGGTCCTTGCTGCTTCCTCCAGCGGCGTGTCAGGTGTGGCGGTGAACGGTTTGCGAATCATTACATCTTCGAGTGTCAGCTCCTCGAGCATGGACGCGATCAGCACTCCACGCAGGTCCGCATCGGTGACCCAGCCAAGAAGTTCATTCTCCTCGCCCAAAACCGGCAGATGTCGGATTGACTGCTGTTTCATCAAAGCCATTGCTTCCTGGATGGAAGCTTCTTTATTGATTGTTATAAGATTCGTTGACATCCAGTGACGTACGATCACGCAACACACCTCTCATGGCCTGGAATGGAGAATCAGTGAGCCATATCCGATTTGCTCTGTAATTACGGGCAGTTTATACCAACGGTAGAAACCTAAGATAATTCCGGGAAAAATGCAAGGAGTTTAAGCGAGGCCCACCCATGCCGGTCCAAGTTTAAAACAGTTCAATAAAGGAGGTCATGTGGGGCAGGCTTTCCAGTCTGGGGTTCGACTAAAAATCATTTCGACGGCAGGCTGGAAAGCCTGCCCCACAATTTAGCTCGGCCTGTCACGATCCGTTTCTTAACTGAAGAAGCCTTGTGGAGCTATGCCTTTATCGATGCCATCGCGGAGCTACCCGTCCGCATTAACTCGGCTATGGTTACCGTTCTATCGCCCAGCATGTTCGTATAGCTTCCGAGTTCGTTATCGTACCACCCGTAGATTACCGCCTGGGTCACGGGGACCTCGATAAAGCGCTTCTGCCTGGATCGGGTCTCTCCACCACTGGTCGTTTTTTTCTTCAACTGAGCCGTTTCGACCGAGGCCGATGCACTGGGCGAGCCGGATTCTTCCAGGTAGTCCATGGCGCTTTGTACGCGTTCCGCATCGATATGGACGGCGGCGGTGCGGGTGTGATTCTCCGCGCCCTCAATAACCGCGGCGGCACGGGGCAGGCCTATAATGTCCGAGGAGACGTTTTGTTTTTCGGAAAAGACCAGGTAGCCTTCAGGGAAATGACTGATGGCCGCCTTATAGATGTTGTTGATCTGCTCGCGGCTTATCGGGTTCGCCATGCTCTCATCTTGTATCATCATCGCAAGGATTATGAGCGAACCGCTCGAAACAGGTATGCGCACGGATTCGGCGATAAAGCCAATCCTTCTCATCTCGGGTATTACCAGGCTGAGGGCCTTGGCGGCGCCGGTGCTCGTAAGGATAATATTGTTGAAAGCCGACCGGGTCTTGCGAAGGTCAGTAGCCCCGGCCTTGGGAGCACGATCGAGGACCGACTGTGAACTGGTAGCCGCATGCACGGTTGTCATGGCAGCGGACAGGATGCGCTCGACTCCGAAAAAATCGAGCATCGGCTTTACCATGTAGGCCAGGCAAGTGGTAGTGCACGAGGCGTTTGAAACTATGACGTGCTTTTTAGGGTCGAAGTCCGAATCGTTTATACCCATTACGGTCGTAATCGCGTCCTCGGGCATCGAACGGGTTTTATCTTTTATCTTGAACGGCGCTGATACCACCACCTTCCTGGCCCCGGATACGAGGTGGCCGCGCACCGATCCCTTGGAATCATCGGCAGCGGCCGTGGGGTCGAGGAACGAGCCGGTCGCGTCCACCACCAGGTCGACATTGTGATCCTTCCAGCCGATCTGGGCGGGGTTTCTGGCTTTGCGAAGAAAGGTCGTCTTTATTCCGTCAATGACGAAGCTGCCCGATTTTTCATCGAGCTGCTCGATGACCCTTTTAGCGCGAGCGCCGTAGAGATAGTTTTGAAGCGCGCCATAGGTCGAGTCATTCTCAATGAAGTGAGCTATGTCCTCGATCCGCGTACCGACTTCGCGCCCGATGTTTACCACGATCTCCGAAAAATACTTCCTTTCGACATGATGCCAGATCGAGAGTTTGGCAATTCTTCCCAGACCGTTAATTCCAAGTTTCCGTGGGACCATTCTTCTTTCCTTCATACATAGCCGCCTTTTTTGAATCTGCAGCTGGTTAGAAGCAATCAATATAAATTGTCGTACCTTGAACGGGGCAGGTATCGTCAACGAGCAAAGTACGGAGCATAACCATTCAGCAGGGAGTCCATCCATTTTAGAAATATTGTGCGCAATGTCAAAGCATAACCATCTCAGATGAAGATCCATTGAGGAAAAAGCGACAGTTTTCGCCATCATTTGCTCGCATCACGCCAGGAAAGAGCCTGCTGCCGCATAATCGAGCCATTTTTCATCCAGTTTTGTTCAATTTAATCTCTTGGCACAACCCAAACAAGCTCGGATTTACGCAGGGGTGCATCGATCTTCGTTGCTTGCCTGAATTGGTCGTCCCAGGTCATCGAATCTCCACCTCAAATTCGTTCTTTTCGAATAATTAGTGTCGGCCCTGTCTTATCGGGTTAGAATTACAGTGGGAACTTCTTTCTATTCCAAATGCCGCCGGGAGCATTACCGAGCGGGTGTGATGCGATTCGCGAGGGGGTATTAGTGTAAGAGACGGGCAAAAAGCAGGTCCTCGGGAGGACTTAAAATGAATCCAGGGAGAGATTGCGCTTTACTTTGCGATCAGAGTTGCCGGGTGGGTTTCGAGTTGCCGGCGGAGAGCCGAACTGAGGCCCACGAGACCAACGAACGCTTGCGAGCCATGATAGAAGCTTTCGACGGCTTGATCTACGTATGCTCTCGGGATTACCGAATCGAGTATATGAACACCAAGCTGATAGAGCGTACGGGGTTCGATGCCACAGGGGAAGCCTGCTTCAAAATTCTTCACGGACGTGATTCCATTTGCCCCTGGTGCGTAAACGAGAGGGTTTTCAGAGGGGAGACCGTCAGGTGGGAAGTTCAAAGCCCTAAGGACGACCGTTGGTTCTATGTAGTAAACACTCCAATCTATCACCTCGACGGCAGTATCTCGAAACAGGCAATGATTCTGGACATTACAGAGCGCAAGCAGGCCGAAATCGCGCTCGGCAAATCCGAACAAAAATACCGCATATTGGTCGAGAGTTCCTCGGATGCCATCCTGATGTTTGACAACCGGGGGAAGATTGTTTCATTTAACCACGCTTTCCTCGAATTGTTCGGATACGAGAATAGCGAGATCCTGGGCCAATCCATAAAGCTCCTCTATCCCGGCGAAGAATCGTACCTTGTCTTCGAAGAAAAGATCGAAGCAATCACAAACAATGGTGAATCGTTAACTGCCGAATGGGAGCTGATACGCAAAGATCGAACGCTTTTTCCGGCGGAAAAGACAATATCGCCTATCGATAATGGCGACGGCCTGACGGGATTTGTTGCCATAATCAGGGATGTGAGCAAGAGAAAAGAAGCCGCGAGGGAACTTGAACAATACCGCGAACATCTCGAGAACATGGTGGTTGAAAGGACCTGCCAGCTCGAAAATGCCCAAAAAGCTCTGATAGAAAAAGAACGGCAAAAAACGGTCGGCACCCTTTCAGCCGAGGTTGCCCACGAAATCCGCAACCCTCTGATCATGATCGGAGGGTTTGCGGGACGGCTTTTAAAGAAATTGCCCGATGTCAAAGAGGCAGACATAATTTTCACCGAGTCGCGGCGCCTGGAAAAGATCCTGGACAGAATCAGCAACTATCTAAAACCCGTAACAATGAATCTCAGGGAATTCCCGTTAAATGACGCTCTCGAGGAAGCATTCGATTTACTCGAATCCGAAATAGTTTTAAAAGGCATCAATCTTCAACTCGATCTCAGAAATGATTTATCTCCCGTAATTACCGATCCCGGCCTTTTACGTCAGGTCCTGGTCAATGTAATCCGAAAGATCCTGCAGATGGGCAGCCCCGGTGGGGACCTTAATGTTTCCACCATTGAAACCGATATGTCGCTGCACATCGACTTCCGGTTGCCCATCGAAGCACAGGAAGTGCAGGACCCCGAATTTATTTTCTCCCCGCCAACTGACGGCACCCTGATTGTGTCCTCATTATCTTCGCGTTTTCTCGACGCCATGAACGGTTCGATATCTTTTTGCAGGCACAGGGACGGAATGTCCTTTACCATCAGCCTGCCCAAGGCCATCGAAGGAGGTTCGCAATCCCATATTGCATGAGGGCTGCCCAACTCCAAAAAGGAGAATAAGCAATGACTATAAAAAGAATTGTTTTCCCGGTTGATTTATCCGATTTTTCATCCAGCATTGTTCCACAGGTGATCTCACTGGCCGAAAAGTTCGGTGCCGAGATCCATATCGTAGCGGTCCTCGAATACTCCGGTTCTTTCGGCACCGCATACTCCTTTAGTAGTTCAGACGACCTCCCCGCAACCACCCTGTCGGCGGAACAAAAACTCCTCGAATTCGAGCGGGAATCATTCATTAACTACCGAAACGTCAAACGAATCTTGCTTTTCGGCCGGCCAGCGGATAGGATTTTGGATTACGTCATCTCGGCCGGAGCCGACCTGGTGATGATGGCAACTCACCGAAGGAGTGAGATCGAAAGAACACTCCTTGGAAGTGTGGCCGATGAGGTAATTAGAAAATCGCCTGTTCCGGTTATGAGCATCAAACCAGGAGAGGATGAACTGGGGTGGCGAGTCTCGAATGTAAATCCGGATCAGGAGCTTAAACTGCGCCCCGAGTGGCCGGATGCGGGGTGCTGATACACTCCGGTCATTTAAGCTTGTTCCGAGCACTTGCCGGTATCCGGGCATTGTGAAATTGAACAGAACGAAACCCAGCAAAGGCTTTGGGGGATGCTGGGTTTGGCTCCGCTCAAAACACCCGCGTCCAAATTATTTGACCAGATATTCACCTTCCGCAAACAACGAAATGAATGATAATGGACTTCTTCACCAAGCTTCGGAACTTCCGCCCGTTCCTAATAATCTTTTGCACTTCGACGGCCCTTTGCGCGCCGGCGGTTGCGGTGCCTGCCGCAGACTCGCAACGACCCACCCAGCCTTTTGTACAGTCAATCGAACGCATCAGAAAAACCGCGGAAAGTGTCGGCGTGATGCTTGTATCCCTTCCTTCGGGGCAGACCGTCGTTGAGCACAATTCGGGAGCAGCATTTGTCCCTGCATCACTGGTGAAGCTGCTGACAAGCTATGCGGCTCTTAGAAAACTCGGCCCTTCTTTTCGGTTCAAAACGGAAGCCCTCGCCCGCGGCGGGCCTGTAGACGGTGTAATCCAGGGTGATATCTGGATCAGAGGTGCCGGGGATCCTTTCTTTGTATCGGAAAAAGCCCAGGAACTTGCGCAGGCAATTAAACTGCAGGGGATCAGGCAAATAACCGGTGGGGTTTTTACCGATGACAGCTTCTTCAATCCCAAATCCGAGCATATCTGCCTGGACGGTGATTGCATCGGCAAATACAACCCGGTAGTCTCGGCAACCGCTGTGGACTTCAACCTGGTGCCCTTCCGGTTGCTCGTCCCACCAAAGCCCGGCTCCGCTGTAACTGTTGATCCGGCTTGGGCTGGAAGCTACATAAAAGTGAGCGGCAAGGCCGTTTCGGCCAAAAAAGGCGACACTCTCAAGGTCCGGTCTCTGGGAGCAACGGGGGGTGGCCAGGAGGAATTTCAGATTTCCGGGCAGGCGGCTTCACGGGGGCCTCGCTCCCGCGAGTACCGCTTCCACGCCGCCGACCCAGCCGGCCTTTTTGCAGGCGCGATCCGGACGGCCCTGGAGCGTTCGGGTATCCGGGTGATGGGGCATGCAATCGGTGAAGGCACAGCGCCCTCGGGGGCTGTTACCATCGCGAGGTATGAGTCTCCAGAGCTATCAGAGCTGGTATCCTCGATGAACAAGTACAGCAACAATTTTATGGCGGAGATGCTTCTTAAGGGCCTCGGCGGCCATGTATCCGGACCTCCGGGAACGGGCGCTAAAGGGGTGGCCGTAATAGAGTCGGCCCTGGTCGAGGCCGGAATACCTGACCGCACTGGAATAATAGACTGCGGATCCGGACTAAGCCACTTTTGCCTGGTAACGCCCAAGACTTTTTGTCAGCTTCTCACTGCGGCATACAAAGACCAGCAGATGGGACCCGCCTTTATCTCATCGCTCGCCGTAAACGCCGGCGAAGGCACCCTGAAGCGCAGGATGCGAAAACCCGGCCTTTCAGTTCAAGGCAAAACAGGTACCCTCAACGACGTAATTGGTTTTGCCGGCTATGTTTCGGGCCCATCCGGCAATACTTACGCCGCCGCGCTGATGCTAAACGGTGTACGCGACAGGTGGAAAGCCCGGCAGGCCATAGATGCATTCCTGGAAGAGGCGGCGTTTTTGAAGTGATTCCGATTCGAAGAAAAAAGCCCTCACGGCACTTGGCCGGGAGGGCTTTTAAATACCACTCAGTACTATCTCTCAACCTTCAGGATGGCAACCCGCCGGATAGCTGAATTACCAGGCGCTTTTGTCCTTCAGGTAGTTGTTCATATCGGCTGCGGCGCGTTTTCCGGCGCCCATTGCGCTGATAACGGTCGCTGCTCCGGTTACGACGTCGCCTCCGGCCCATACACCCTTGAGCGTGGTGCGTCCGGTTTCCTGGTTGGCTACGACCGTTCCCTGCCTCTTACGCTCAAGGCCTTCCGCATTGACGAAAACTATCGGGTTGGGGTTGGTTCCAAGTGCAAATACCACCTGGTCAACTTCCATATCGAATTCCGAACCTTCGATCGGGATCGGTCTGCGGCGGCCGGACTGGTCGGGCTCGCCCAATTTCTGCCTGACGCAGCGCATCGCGGATACCCCGCCCTTGCCGTCGCCCAGAATTTCGACCGGGTTGGTCAAGAAGTCGAATATTACGCCTTCCTCTTTTGCGTGATGGACTTCTTCCTGCCTTGCAGGGACTTCCTCGGCCGAACGGCGATAAACGATATGGACTTCGCTATCAGGACCAGCGTTGCCCATGCCCAGGGACTGGAGGCGAAGAGCGCAGCGCGCCGAATCCATTGCGACGTTGCCCGCGCCGATAACGGCAACTTTCTTGCCCACCCATACCGGAGTGTCGAATTCCGGGAACAGGTATCCCTTCATGAGATTTACCCGCGTGAGGAACTCATTGGCCGACATTACGCCGTTGAGGTTGATGCCCGGAATCGGCGAGAACATCGGAAGGCCCGCACCCGTACCCAGGAATACCGCGTCAAATTCCTTAAGAAGTTCGTCTATCAGGAGCGTGCGGCCGACTATATGGCTCGCCTTGATCTCGATGCCGAGCGCGCAGGCGGCGTTTTCAATTTCGGACCGGATTACCGATTTGGGAAGGCGGAACTCAGGAATACCATAGACGAGCACGCCTCCGGGGGTGTGAAGGGATTCGAACATGGTTACGTCATGCCCGTATATGCCCATATCCACCGCGCAGGTAAGGCCGGCAGGTCCAGTCCCGACTACCGCCACCTTTTTGCCTGTCGATGGGCCCTTTTTTACATCACAGGTTCTGTGGGCAAGCTCGTAGTCGCCGACGAAGCGCTCTATGCGCCCGATTGCAACCGCCTCGCCCTTCTTTCCCAGAATACAGCGGGACTCGCACTGTACTTCCTGGGGGCAAACCCTGCCGCATATTGCCGGAAGGTTGTTCTTGCTCTTCATTATCTCGACCGCTTTAGCCATGTCGCCGTCGCGCACGGCACCCACGAAATCGGGAATGGGGACTTCGACGGGGCAGCCTTCCCTGCAGCTTGCGTCCTTGCACTGAAGACAGCGCTGGGCCTCCAGTTGAGCAAGTTCCTGCGTAAAGCCAAGTGCAACTTCTGTAAAGTTCTTTACCCGCGCATCCGGTTCCTGAACAGGCATATCCTGACGGGGAATCTTCATCCGATCTTTCTTAGTCAACTCAGCCATCTATTTCACTCCCTCCGCGACCGCGCGATCCAGGTTGCACTTGTGACTTTCTTTCCAGCGGGCGATCGCCGCCTGTTCCTGGCCACGGTAAAAAGTCATTCTTGAAAGCAGGTTATTCCAATCAACCTTGTGGGCGTCAAACTCGGGACCGTCAACACAGACGAACTTGGCCCCATCATCCATGAGCACGCGGCAGCCGCCGCACATTCCCGTTCCGTCGATCATGATCGTATTGAGGCTGACGATCGTCGGCACCTTGAAAGGCTCCGTGGTCGCAGATACGAACTTCATCATTATTGCGGGGCCTATGGCCCATATTTTCGCGATTTTGCGCGATTCCATCATTTCCTTGAGAGGCACTGTAACAAGGTCCTTGCGCCCATACGATCCGTCATCGGTGGTTACGATGAGTTCATCGGATACCGCACGCATCTTATCCTCCCAGAGCAGGAGGTCCTTGGTCCTTGCGCCGATAATTGAAATAACGTGGTTGCCGGCTTCCTTGAGTTCGCGAGCAATCGGGTAGATGGGAGCGATCCCGACGCCACCGCCAACGCAGATTATCGTACCGAAGTTTTCGACTTCGGTGGGGTGTCCAAGTGGACCCACAATTGTTTTGAACTCGTCCCCGACCTTCATGGTCCCCATTTCCAGGGTGGACTTGCCCACTTCCTGGAAGATCATGGTCAGGGTACCGGCTTTCCTGTCGTAGTCGGCGATTGTAAGCGGAATGCGCTCGCCATTTTCGTGCATCAACACGATTACAAACTGGCCGGCTCGCGCTTTCCTGGCGATTTGCGGCGCTTCCACCACCATCAGTTTGGTGACGTCACTAAGGACCTCTTTCTCAAGGATCTTGTACATTCCTCTTTCCTTTTTCTGCAAAATGTTGGTTGGCCGGTGATTGTGCTGGGTTATTATATCTCACCTTTTCAACTTGGGGAATCAGGGCGGCTGCGAATCCCGCATCGCCGCAGTCGGCCCGCCGGGAAGCAGTAAACCGAGGCGGGATAAAGCTAGAAGCCCCGGTAAGAGAATCGCTGAATTGCATTTGTGAAAACCAGCTCGCAGTTTCTTCGTCCGACGCCGATTTGCCCTGATATATGGAACAGCCGTGGATAGCAGGCGCCTACTAAGAGCTTAACCATTGGGCTTATATAACGGATATCGAACTGCGTCAAGAAAAGACGTTTGCACAACGAATCGCAAAATATGAATTGACTCAAACTGTTGCAAAATGAATCAAGTCGCAGTTCTGAGCCGACGACAACTTCTTCCCATCCGGGCTTTTTCTTCTTTTCATATTGCCAACCACTTCCACCGGGTTTATAAAGAAAAGTTCATGGAGAAATGCCCCATTGGTTAATCTTTGGGAATTGCCTTAGCGGATGCAGACCCGCGCGGTGGTTCCAATTCTGACTTATATTATAAAAAGGCTTACTGGCCCAAAAATGTTTTGGGGGAAAGGTTTCTCGAATGGCTCGCGTAACTGTTGAAGATTGCCTCAAAAATGTAGACAGCCGTTTCTCGCTCGTACACCTTGCCGTGCGGCGTGTGCTGCAATTGCGCGGCGGAGCCCCGCTTACCATTGGCAATACGAAGGGCAACAAGGAAGTGGTGACGGCGCTGCGCGAGATTGCCGCCGATACCATAACTGTCGATAATATCCGCCAGATCGAAGAGGCGAGGCCCGCTCAGGTCGAACCGGCCCTGAGTGCTCCCGAGACCGCCGAACTCAAGGAAATCATAGAAGAGGCTGTCTCGTTAGGCCCGGCGGTCGAAATAGGCTCCGAGGGTCTTTCAAACCTGGACATGGATATGGAAGCGGACCAGCCCGCCGATGAATCCGGTGAGGAAGATCTCTGATTAACCGCCGCCGTGAGGTGACGGGGGGAAGAAATATAAAGTGGCAAGATCTAATTTGCTTTCATGTCTCGAAAAGAATGAGCTGCTGAACCAGAAGGCCGTTTCGATAGACAAGCTGCTGGATTGGGGCAAGCGGTATGAAGAATCTGGGCTTATCAACGACGCGATAGATTTCTACGAGAGGGCCGGAGCGCCGGAAAGAATCGAAGGCCTGCTCGGTGTTGTCCAGGATGAGGGTGACGCCTTTCTCCATGGCCGGATATTGAAGATTCTCGGACGCGATGCGCCTGCCGCCGATTGGATCGCAGTCGGGGAGAAAGCAAGGGAACTGGGCAAGGAAGCCTACGCGCGCGAAGCCTTTAAGAGAGGCGGATTGAATAAGCCTGAAGTCGAGAAGGCCGAGACCGGCGGGACCAAGTCAACGCCAATCGGCTGAGAAATTTAGTGCTCATCGAGTACTGTGCCACTGGGGTCATCAATCCGGCGCGGGGTGACGGATCGAGCACCCGAGAGTGTTCACGCGCTTGACAATTCCGCACTTCGTGTTTACGAATTGTGCTCCTGCCCGATGTGATATTCTGCCCCAACATTCGGTAGAAAATTTGGAAATGCCATGGAGGTTACCGGTGTAAATGGGTAAAAGAGACTACTACGATATCCTGGGGGTACCCAGACAGTCCGGTGAAGATGACATAAAGAAAGCGTACAGAAAGCTGGCGCTGAAGTATCATCCCGACCGAAATCCCGGAAACCATGAGGCTGAAGAACTCTTCAAGGAGGCGGCTGAGGCATATGAAGTGCTTCACGATCCGCAGAAGAGGCGTGTCTACGATGCATACGGCCACGACGGTCTACGCGGGACGGGGTTCAACGGCTTTAACGGTTTCGATGATATATTCAGCTCCTTTGGGGATATATTTCAGGAATTTTTCGCGTTCGGGGGGCAGTCCCGCCGGCGCACGGCGTCTAGGCCCGGCGACGATTTGATCTACGGCATGAAGCTCAGCTTCGAAGAAGCGGTCTTTGGGACAGAGAAGCAAATCGAGATAGAAACATATGTTAACTGCTCGAAATGCGGCGGGAGCGGCGCCGAGCCGGGTACGCATGAATCGACATGCCCGGCCTGTCAGGGTTCCGGCCAGGCGATTCAATCCCAGGGATTTTTCCGCATCAGCACTACATGCGTAAGGTGCCAGGGTACCGGACGGATATTGGTGTCTCCTTGTCGGGCATGCCAGGGGCAGGGCCGCATGAGGCAGAAAAAGTCAGTACCGGTGAAGGTGCCCGCGGGTGTCGATTCGGGGACCCGGTTGCGGCTGCGAGGAGAAGGTGAAGGCGGATACCGCGGCGGAGTTGCGGGAGACCTTTACGTAAAGCTCGACGTCGAGCCTCATCCGCAGCTCGAACGAGACGGCGACAATCTCTACTGTAAAGTCTCCATTTCTTTCCTCCAGGCCATTATCGGCGACTCGGTCGAGATCCCGTCCCTCGATGGAACAAAGCCAATGGCAATTCCTCCCGGGACTCAGCCCGGAGCGGTGATCCGCTTTACCGGAGACGGCGTGCCGAGGCTTCGCGGAATGGGGCGCGGCGACCTGTTTGTCGAAGTTGAGGTTAAGATACCCAAGCGAGTCACTCCCCGCCAGGAGGAGATCCTGCGCGAGTTCATGGAGATCGAAAAAGAAAAGGGCGGGGCAAAGGTCAAAAAATGGCCCTGGAATCGTCGCAAGGAGCGCGAGCAGGAGTCCATGTCGAGTTCCCCCGGCGGGTCAGGCCCCAACTAGAGGGGGTGATAGCGAAAAGTGGCCGGAGCAGCACCAGCAAAACAATTCGAAGAATTCAGGGCATCGGCGCTGTATTGCCCACGCTGCAAGAGGGCCATGCCTGTGAGAAGCCGATTGCTGCTGGTTCTCCCTGACGGCGAGCTGCACGAGTATCTCTGTCAGGCCTGCGCGGCATCGCTCGGAACAAGAACGGTACGTGAAAGCCGGCCTCCCTCGATAGTCATTCCCTGAGAAAAAATTTCAGTTACAATACTAAGATCCCGGTTTCTATGACAGAATTCGGGTTTTTCTTTTAGGTGGAAAGCAATCTACACTGCGAGGACCAACCAATGATTGAAGCGGAAGGACTTACCAAATTCTACGGCCCGATTGCGGCCATTAAAGACGTCAGCTTCCAGGTCAAGAAGGGCGAGATCGTCGGGTTCCTTGGCCCCAACGGGGCCGGCAAATCGACAACCATCAGGATTCTCACCTGCTATATGCCCCCAACCTCCGGCACGGCGCGCGTCGACGGTCTTGACTGCATGGAGCGTTCGCTCGAAATAAGGAAGAAGATCGGTTATCTGCCGGAAAACGTTCCCCTATACCGGGATTCCACGGTGAGGCGGTTTTTGCGTTTCGCGGCAAGCGCCAAGGGCATTTCAGGCGGCAAGATTGAAAAAGAGGTCCGCCGGGTCGTTGGAATGTGCGGGCTGGAAAAGGAAGTAAACCGCATCATTTCGCACCTGTCGAAGGGCTACCGGCAACGCGTCGGGCTAGCTCAGGCACTTATCAGCGATCCTCCGGTGCTGGTCCTGGACGAGCCGACCATAGGGCTCGACCCGACCCAGATCATCGAAATAAGGCACCTGGTGCAGGAGCTTGGACATAATCGCACCATCCTGTTGAGCAGTCATATCCTTCCCGAAGTGGCCCAGATCTGCGGGCGCGTGCTGATCATCAGCAAAGGGGAGATCGTTGCAACCGACAGCCCCAAAAATCTGACCAGCCAACTCCAGAAAACAACCAGGATCATGCTCGAAGTGAGTTCCCCAGCGATTGAGATCGCGCCGGCGATTGAAAAGATCCGGGGAGTACAGCGCGTGGAAGCCGACGCCGAAGGGAGCGGTAAATTCATCATCGAGGCCGATCCCTCCAGTGACGTACGCCCGGATATCGCCCGTATGGTTGTCGAAAAGGGAGCCGGTTTGCTCGAGCTTCGCGCGGTGCAGTTGAGTCTCGAAGAAATATTCATGCAGCTTGTCACAAGGGAGGAAATAGCGGAAAAGGCCCCTTCCCTTGAAGAGACTTCACATGTGGAGGTTGCCGAATGAAAGGTTTTTGGCCTGTATATAAAAAAGAACTTTACGCCACCTTCGCGTCTCCGATCTTTTACGCGGTAGCTTTCATTTTCCTTGTGGTCACGGGTATCTTTTTCTACCTGATCCTGGACTACTTCAATCACCTGAGTTTCGAGTTGGCACAAAATCCCATGTTCGCCCGCCAGGTAAACGTAATGGAGATCGCTTTACGCTCGTTTTTCCTGAACCTAAGCTTCATTTTGCTCTTCCTGGCGCCGCTCATTACCATGAGACTCTACGCTGAGGAGCGCAGGTCAGGAACTATCGAGCTTCTTTTTACCTATCCCATTAGCGACTCCGCGGCTGTTGCCGGAAAATTCGCTGCCTCGGCAACCGCCTATTTATTGCTGCTCGTCGGGACGATGCCGGGCATAATCACCTTCGCCCTTATAGCCTCCCCCGCTTGGAAACCGATAGTAGCCGGCTATCTCGGTACTTTCATGATAGGGTGCTCGTTCATCTCGCTTGGGCTTTTTACCTCTTCGCTGACACAAAACCAGATCATCTCCGCTTTCGCGGCATTCGGGATGCTGCTTATACTCTGGTTCATCGGTGAGACCGCAACCCTTCTCGGCCCGGGCCTCGGCTCTGTTGCGGAGTACCTCTCGGTTACCAGGCACTTCGATGCCTTCGCCAAGGGAGTACTCGATTCGAGAGACCTGATCTACTACCTGCTGTTTGTGACCCTATTCCTATTTCTGACCCATCGGCAGATGAATTCCTACCGCTGGCGCGGATAAGAGATGTGAGCGGAAATTGCAGGTTTACATGAATTTCGGCGCCTTAGCCTCAGGAGCCATTGTCTGTTGGAGACCTTCGGTAGATGCGGATGGCAAGGTCGGGAGGGGCTGTTGCCCAAATCACGAATGGAAAATAATGGGCCGAAATTGAAGGAAAACTCCCCTCCACCGGTGGGAGGGGGTTGAAATTCTTAGATCTTTTTGTCACCCTCCCCTGGCCCCTCCCATCAAAGGGAGGGGAATTTGGCATCGTAACTTGTTTGCGCAACAGCCTGGTGAGACCTTGGCCATAACCCAGAGAGATGGGGCAGTTGTAGATTATGCGGGTAAAAATATGTGGGGCAGGCTTTCCAGCCTGCCGGCATCCAAGGCGGGCTGGAAAGCCCCCACATCAGACTGGATATGCGTTTCAAAGTTAGGCTAAAAGCTTTTGGTCCGATTTTTCCGACCTTTGCTAATTATAAAAACGGGGAGACCTGAGAAATGGCTCAGAAAAACACGCGTGGCCGTAAACTCGTTTATGGCTCAAACACGGTGATATCGACTATTATTTTTATTGTCGTCCTGGCGCTTGTCGCCGTAATCGCCCAGCGCCATCCATGGAGGGTGGACCTCACGGAATCGGGATCATTCAGCCTATCCGAGCAATCCCGAAATATAGTGAAATCCCTCGATGCCCCGATTACCATAAAATGTTTCTTTTCGAGTGCCGCACCCGACCAGATGCAGGCCAGAGGAAAGACGAAGGACCTGCTCGATACCTACAAATACCAGAACGATAAAATTTCCTACGAATTCATAGACCCCGATGTGCAACCCGAGATTGCGCGGCAATACGAGATCAAGACCTACGGCACCCTGGTACTTGAAGGCTATGACAAAAAGCAGGTAGTTCAAACCCCTGATGAGGAAAACATAACAAACGCCATGCTGAGGCTCAGCCGCAAGGAGCAGAAGAAAATATACTTCCTAACGGGACATGGCGAGCATTCCCTAAAGGCAAACGAAAAGGACAGCTACTCGAATGCCAAGGACGCACTTGAGAAGAACTATTATCAAGTCTCCGAATTCAATTTGCTCCAGCAACCGGAGGTGCCGTCCGATGCGGCAGCCGTCGTTATTGCCGGCCCGAGAAAACCGATCCTCGAAAACGAGCAGCAGGCATTGAAGTCCTACATTGAGAAAGGCGGAAAAATTTTCGCCATGGTGGACCCGATGAACGATTCCGGGCTTAAAGATTTCTTTTCGAACTATGGCATACAACTCGGAGATGATGTCGTAATCGACAAATTGAGTCGTCTTTTCGGCGCAAGCGAGCGCATTCCGGTTGTGGTCGAATACGGTCATCACAGGATAACAGAAGGGTTCGATCTTCCGACCTTCTTCCCGGATGCCCGTTCGGTGGTCCCAAAGGCCGAGTCCCCGCCCGAGGGTATTCGCGTGCAAATCCTTGCCTCGACTTCGCCAAATGCCTGGGCGGAGCGCGATCTCGAAACGCTCCAGCGCGGGCAGGCTTCTTATGATAAGGATAAAGACCTTGCCGGCCCCGTTCCTCTTGCCGTAATTGCGAACATCACTCCCAAGGGCCAGGATATAAAACCTCAGCCTGCCAATGCGGCTAAGAAAGGCGAAAAAAAACCCGGGGAAGGCGAACTGATCGTTTCCGGAGATTCGGATTTTGCCAGCAATACCTACTTCAGCCTGTACGGAAACGGGGACTTCTTTTTAAACGCCATTAATTACCTGGCCGAAGAGGCCAACCTGATAACAGTAGAGGCGCGCCAGGCCCGTAATAAGCCTATGCTCTTCACCCAGGACCAGGCGAAAGCGCTTTTCTGGATCGTACTGGTAGTTGTTCCGCTTGCGGTTCTGGCGGCCGGCCTGGTGGTATACCGGATCAGGAGGGCACAGAGATGAGGTGGCGAACGACTGCCGTTTATCTTGCCGTACTGCTGATCGTTGGGGGCTATTTTTACTATTTCGAGGTATTAAAGAACGAGCAGAAGCAAATCGAGGAAAAGGAGGCAAAGCGAGTCTTTGTCTTCAACCCCGATTCGGTTTCGCAAATCGAGATCGGTTCCGGCGAGCAGGCCGTCCGGCTCGAGAAAAAAGAAGGGTGGCATATTGTCCAGCCGATTACCTCCGAGGTGGACAGGACAATCTTCGATGGCCTTTTCTCTGAGCTCAGGGACCTCGAAACGACCCGCTCTCTGGGAGCTGTCCCCGCGGACCTCGGGCCTTACGGCCTTGCCCAACCGGCACTGAAGGTACGTTTCCAGGCAGACGGGCAGTGGCGGGAGCTGCTGGTTGGAAGCGAAAATCCCTCCGGCGATTCCAGGTACGCCAAAAAAGGCGAGGGAAATGAACTCTTTCTGATAGACAAGCGAGCCTGGCAATCCTTAAATAAAAATTTGAAAGACCTCCGTAAGAAGGACCTTTTTGCCTGGCATTCAGACCAGGTGCAGGCATTCAATATTGAATGGGCGAGCGGAGAAAAGCTAACATTCGAGCGCAGCGCGACCGGAAAAGGCTGGAATGAAGCCGGCCGGCCCGATCTCAAAATTAATGGTAAAAGGGTCGACAGGCTGCTCGATCAGCTTCAATGGCTTCGAGCGGTTGATTTTGTCGATCCGGGCGAAAAGCCCAAGACCCTTTCTCTAAAACTCGTAATTCAACTCAAGGGAGGAAAGGAATCCCAGCTCGTATTGGGAGAACTTGACAAGACCGCCATGCAGGTAGTTGCCGATAGCCCTGGACTTCCATCACCCGTCAGGATTTCCTCTAATATTTTCCAGGAGGTCCCAAAATCTCCCGAAACCTTCCAGGACCGCTCGCTATTGGCGCTTGATCCCGGCGAAGTTCGCGGCCTCAAATGGAAGCGTGGGGAAGCTGAGGGAAGCGCCGCCAGGACGGACCAGGGGAAATGGGAAGCAGGCGGAAAAGCAATCGAGGATCCATGGCTGATAAACGGCCTGGTGGAAGATGCCGCCCAGGTTGAATACACTGAAACCAGCGAATATGCTCCCCCTGGCCCCGAGGCCGGTTTGAATCGTGTAGACTTTACGGGACCGGACGGTCAATCGGTCAGGATATCGTGGGCCGCGCTCCCCGAGCAGGGCAAAGAACCGGTTTTCGTCAAAATGGAAAAAGGCGAAAAAATACTTTACGTAAAAGTGCCGGCACAGGAACTCAAGCGAATCGACCAGTCGCTCGAAGATCTCGCTGGAGAGAAAAAGCAAAAATAATGGCGGGTTGTGATGCAGGGTGGACTTGAGGCACTCCACCTGGGGCAGGCTTTCCAGCCTGCCCGCGGAAAAGTCGGAACCTTCCTGGGACGGCAGGCTGGAAAGCCTGCCCCACATTGATTCCGTTCCAACTGAACGGTTTTGCTCTAAAGCGCCGTCACTGCCCTTGGGCATATTGCAATTAATGCACATTTGGACCTTGACCTACCGGGCCCATTCCGGGATCAATAATGAAATTTATTGACGAAGTAAAAATCAGGGTGGCTGCGGGGAAGGGCGGAAACGGATGTGTGAGCTTCCGGCGCGAGAAGTATGTCCCGCGGGGAGGACCAGATGGTGGAGACGGAGGAACAGGCGGCAGTGTCGTGATAGAGGCGACCGAGCGCAAGCACAGCCTGCTGGATTTCCGGTACCGAAACATATTCGCTGCATCGTCGGGCAGGGGCGGCGAGGGCCAGAACCGCAACGGCAGGGGCGGCGAGAACATTGTGCTTGAAGTCCCAGTCGGGACAATCGTCAAGGACCCGGAAACCGGTGATATACTGGCCGACCTCAAAGAACCCGGTCAGCGCTGGACGGCCGCCGCGGGGGGCCGAGGCGGCAAGGGGAATGCCCATTTCACTTCATCGACGCATCGCACGCCGAGATTTGCGCAGGAAGGAGGAGCCGGAGAAGAGCGGGAACTAAGGCTCGAACTGAAGCTTATAGCCGATGTTGGCCTCGTGGGGCTTCCCAATGCGGGCAAGTCCACGCTCATTTCGGCCATATCCGCGGCGCGCCCCAAAATCGCCGACTACCCTTTCACTACCCTGGTCCCGAACCTTGGAGTGGTGCGCTACGATGAAGATGCACCGCCATTTGTGGTCGCGGACGTTCCAGGGCTGATCGAGGGGGCTCATGAGGGCGCCGGGCTGGGAGTCCGCTTTCTCAAACACATCGAAAGAACACGCATTCTCGTTCACGTAGTCGATATTTCCAGCCTTCCCGCCGACGATCTTCTCAAACCATTCCGGCAGATCGAGTTTGAATTGTCGAGCTACTCGCAATTCCTTGGTGAGAAACCAAGGATTATCGTTCTAAACAAGATTGACCTCGTTCCGGAGGATTTCACCCACCAAGCGGGAGAGCACTACAAGCAACTCGGCTCTCCTGTCCTTTTAATCTCATCTCTGAAAAAGAAGGGCCTTCGCGATCTGGTACGGCTCCTCACCTCAATGCTTGCCGAAATGGAAGAATAGCGGAATGGGTGGCAACCGGGCAAAGCTCGCAATTTTTCATGCTCTCGGATCATTTGGATCAATATCACGCAAAAACAGCTAAATTATGGAATTCGAGCATGTTCGTGGCACGTCTGACATTAAATCTCAACATTCCTTCGGTATTTTCATGTTTTCAGCCAAATATAATACCTTCGGCGTGTTTGGATAAGACCTTGGTAAAGTTACTTTGATTGTAGTATAAATATTCAGTTCCACTTGCACTCAAGTCGACCCTCATTTACAATCCGAATCAAATGTTCTTCTTCTGTGGGAATGAAACTCTGCAAAGTTGATTTCAATTTGCATATCAGACGTTTAGCTTCTCCTAAAAGATTTATTCACAACCTTATGATTGAACAAACCCTTGGGAGAAACTATATTAGGTCGGTTTAGCAGGCCGGGTAATGAGTGAAACGCAGAGGAACTTTATCATGAATTACCATATTGGGGTCGATATCGGATCGGTCAGCATTAACTGCATGGTAGTTGACGCTAATTGCCGTATTATTCTAGAAACGCCCTACATCAGGCATTTCGGGCTTGTATATGAAGAGACCCACCGCCTTCTGGAAAGCATTCCGAGCCTCATCGGGACTCAGTACCAGGACGTTCCCCAATCGGTTAGTTTTACGGGTGTTCATGGTGAATTGATTGCCGAAAAACTGGATGCCCCATTCGAAGTCGAAACGATTGCCCAGGTGCTTGGGGCAATTCATGTCGTACCGGGGGTCCGCTCGATTATCAGTATGGGCGGGCAGGATGCGGCCGTCTTCCAGCTTTCCCACTCGAGCGATCACTGGCATCTGGAATCTTTTAACATAAACGGCCCCTGCGCTTCCGGAACCGGTTCATTTATCGACCAGCAGGCGGAGCGCCTGGCTCAGTCGATTTACGGCCCCGATTTCTCCATGGACCAGGATGGGTTGCAGCAAACACTCACCGATTTTATAGAACTGGGGCTAAAGAGCACCTATCCCGCACCAGTTGCCACCCGCTGCACCGTTTTCACCAAATCGGACATGATCCACCTGCAAAACAAGGGCGAGAGCCTGCCCAATATAATAGCCGGACTGCATTTCGGAAATGCGGCCAACTACATGAGCACGATAGTCGGGAACAGAGAACTCTTCGATCCGATAGTGTTCCTGGGCGGCATGGCATCCAACAGCCTCCAGGTCAAAGCTTTCAAGCATTATTTTCCGTCACTGCAAGTGCCTCCTCATCACACATCCCTTGGAGCACTCGGGGCGGTGCTCAAGGCAATTAACGGAGGTTTGCGAAACGAGGTCGATCTTTCTCTTTTAATAGCCAAAGGATCGAAGAGGGCTTATTCATTTCCGGGGGCCGAGCGGTTGGAACTCACCCACACGGTCTTCGACTCCGACAATTCGCTGGATCCATGGACCAGGAAAAAGGGTAAACAGGTAGAGGCATACCTGGGTGTGGATGTTGGATCCACCACAACCAAATATGCGCTCATCAGCGATAAGGGGCAGATACTCCATAAATGTTACGTGCCCACACAGGGAAAACCAATCGAGGTTACCCAAAGGCTTCTCCGGACACTCCAGGGTGCAGTCGGCGGCAAGATCAAGCTCATGGCGATCTCGACAACCGGATCGGGCCGCAACGTGGTTGGAGATTTCCTGGATGCGGATCTCATAATCGACGAAATAACGGCGCACGCGCGAGGTGCGATTGAAATAGATCCCGAGGTTGAGACCATATTCGAAATAGGCGGGCAGGATTCGAAGTACATCATGATTGAAAATACCCATCCGCTCGATTTCGATATGAACAAGGTCTGCGCGGCCGGTACGGGGAGTTTTCTGCACGAGTTGGCAAACAAGATGAAGATCAATATCGTAGGCGAGTTCCAGGAGATTGCGCTCTCTTCGCAGACCCCGATTCACCTCGCCGAGCGGTGCACGGTCTTCATGGAATCGGATCTGGTCAGCTATCTCCAGAAGGGCGGCCGCAGGGAGGATCTGATAGCCGGCCTGTGCTACGCCATTGTTTATAATTACCTGAACCGTGTAGTCGAAAAGCGCACCGTTGGAAAACGAGTGATGTTTCTTGGCGGGCCGTCGCTCAATAAGGGCATTGTGGCCGCATTCGAGAAGGTGCTGAACCGCCCAGTGCTGGTCCCCCGGCACCGGGAAGTAATGGGTGCCTTCGGGGCAGCGCTTTCGGTCAAGGAGCTTTTCAAGAAACAGGGCATGGAGTACCGCAGGCGCGACCTCGACCAGCTTGCGGAGATGAAGGTCAACTTCGCCGAATCCGTCTGCCATGCCGATAAGAAATGCCACAACGAATGCAAGCTTAAGGTGTACAACTTCGGCGAGCGGAAAAGCGTATGGGGAGGCGATTGCGGCCGATATGAAACACGGGCCGAAGGCGGCAGGGAGACCGATTATTTCCAGTTGAGGCAAAGTATCTTCGAGCAGGCAATGGCCGAGGCCGGGAATCTTTTAACCGAAGCCGAGGCGCGGCGTCAGCCCCGGCCGGTTGTGGGCATTCCACTTGCTCTACACTCGCTCGAATGGGGCGTTTTCTGGGCGCACATCTTCTCCGAACTTGGCTTCCCCGTACTGATGAGTCCCAGAACGACAAACAAGCTGGCTTTCCTTGGCGTTGAAAGCGTGATGTCGGAGGTGTGCTTCCCGACCAAGGTCTTCCACGGGCACGTCCGGTACCTGATGGATCGTGCCGAATTCCTGTTCCTGCCAAATGTTATTAATGCGCCGGTCCCAAAATCGCATGAGACCGGCTATTTTTGTCCCCTGGTCCAGAGTTCAGGCTACATGTCGAGGTCTGCCCTGGGGATTCCGGCCAAAAGGCTTATCCGCCCGTCGCTCTACCTGAAAGAGGATACGGGAAATATCGTCCACGCTTTCGAGAGCGCCTTGCCCATCAGCCTGAGGCCTCCCAGGGTGGAGATCGAGAGGGCGGTTTTCAAGGCATGGGCCAGACAACTCGAGTTTAGAAAGAAACTTATCGATACCGGCAACGAAATTCTTGGCAGAGTCGATCCCTCTCAACCCGTCTGGATCGTAACCGGGCGACCATACAATCTCTATGACGACCGGCTCAACCTGCAGCTTGGAAAACAGCTTGCAAAACTAGGCATAAAAGCGCTCCCAATGGACCTGGTGGCCTCCGATTCCGAGGACCTGAGCGATTTCCAGCGCATGTACTGGGGACTTGGCGCCCGGATACTCAGAACGGCTAAGCGGATCCTTCGCAACCCCAATTGGTACGGAGTTCACCTCACCAACTTCAGTTGCGGGGCGGATTCTTTCATAGAGCACTTTTACAGGCATCTTTTAAGGGATAAACCCTCGCTGATTCTCGAACTCGATGAGCACAGCGCCGTTGCTGGGCTGCTAACGCGTGTCGAGGCCTACCGAAACGTCGTCAAAAACCTCCAGGAAAAGCAAGTTTCCGTAGTCCAGGAACCGGAGGAAGAGGGGCTCGAAGAGGTAGGATGAGGGTCGGTGGTGTCGGGTTACAGAGAAATGGCAGAAATTTGCGGCACAAGGTTAGGCGCGGTTTATAAACAAGTTGTGTCTCAGGCAAGTTGTGGCATGGTCTCCTCAGGCTGTTGCCTAAATAGTTTTTCTAAAAATGCTAAGCAAAATTGGATNNAATCCAGTGTCTTTGCTTCGTGAGACCAATGATTTTGGGACTTAAAGCCGCTGGATTCCCGCCCAGAAGCTTTGCGGGAATGACGATGTTCGAAGCTGAGTTCCGATAAATCACGAAGGGGGTTTGGGCAAACAGCCCCAGGAGACCGCGCCAAAAACCATGGAGATGCCATAACCAGTGAACCGGAGATCATGGATTTGGGGTTGAGCAGATCGAAATCCAACACACTATCGAGGCGAATAACGGGACAGAGCAAATATGGGAGCTTCCAAAAACGGAAATTTTGACCGGCTCACCGGCGTAAAACAGTTCGATGTAACCGGCAAGATTTTGTTGATTCCGGACATGGCCCCGTTTGCGGCTCGGGCGCTTGCGGCCTGCTTCCGAGCTGTCGACGTGAATGCGCGGATAATGAAGACTTACGACGGTCTCTCCCTGGGGAAGGAATTTACATCCGGGAAAGAATGTTTCCCCTGCCAGGTGACTTTAGGCGATATACTCAATTTTCTGAAAGGCGAGAAGGAAAGGCTGGGGCCGGCTTTCAAGCCGGAGCGGTATGTCTATTTTCTCCCGGAAGCCGACGGTCCCTGCCGGTTCGGTATGTATAACAAGATGCAGCGCCTTGTTCTGGATCGGTTCGAGGAATTCCGGGATGTCCCCATCACCTATGTCTCGACCCGAAATTCGTACAGCGCCGATGCGATTATGCCTCCCAAGGCATCTTCGATATTCAGAAAATTAAGTTATGCGGCTATAATAATAGCTGATATCATGGACCGTACCGTCTGGCGGGTGCGTCCGTACGAGATTCGCACGGGCATTACCGACTCGTTTATGCAAAAAGCCCTGGGGGCGGTGCTGGAAGAAATTGAAGAAAGTGGAGCTTCGCTGAAGCTGAAAAAACTGAATGACCTGACCGAGGACATCGCCTCCACGGCAGCGACATTCATCGACACCCGAAAACCCCGGCGGCCGATTATCGGTATTGTAGGGGAAATTTACGTAAGAACTCACCCGGAGTCGAACCAGCATATAGCGAGGCTTATTGAAAGATTTGGCGGAGAAGTGGTAATAGCTTCGATTGCCGAGTGGATAAATTACATAACGTATGATATGGCCAGGGACCAAAAGCGGCTTTTGAGGCTTGCCTGGTTGAACAGGGACTTTACATCAATACGGGCGATCGCGCCGAAGTTTGCAGCCACTCAAATCGAGAAGTATTATCAGCTACACCGCCAGCACAGAAGCTACAGCCGAGCGCTGAAGCATCTAGATATTCAGAAGGACCACAGGATAGGAACACTCGAAAAGCGGCTCGACANNATCGGGGCAGCCCTCGAGCAGGTGCACGAGGGATTTGACGGGGTAGTAAACGTCTTCCCCTTCACCTGCATGCCCAGCGCCATATGCACGGCAGTGCTAAAGCCGCTTCTTAACAGAATGCGAATGCCTTATCTCGACGCTCCATATGATGGAGCCATACAGCCCAACCGGGAAATTGCCCTGCGCACTTTTATGTATCAGGCCGCGCAACGGCGTGAATCCCGTATAGCGGGCAAGAACAGGAACGACGGGCGGCATGTCATACCAGACAATGATCATAAATGCGATTCATCCGGAGGAATTTCGGATCGCAATAGTCGAGGGACACACCCTTGAGAGCTTTTTCGTAGAAACTGCCACGCGCGGCAAGGTCGTTGGCAATCTCTATAAGGGAATAATCACCCACATACAAGCAAGCCTTCAGGCGGCTTTCGTGAACTACGGGGCCGAGCGCAACGGGTTTCTCCCCTTCTCGGAAATCCATCCGGAATACTACGACTCCGAAACGCAAGACGATCGCGTAAAAATCCAGGACGTGATCCATCAGGGTCAGGAAGTTCTGGTCCAGGTTGTAAAGGAGGAACTCGGGACCAAGGGCGCCCTTCTCACCACCTACATTTCGCTTGCCGGGCGCGATATAGTGCTCATGCCCGGCCAGGACCAGCGGGGAGTTTCTCGAAAAATCGAGAGCGGCGACCGGCGAGATCGGATGAAAGAGATCGCCAAAAGCCTCAAGGTGCCGGAAGATTTCGGCGTGATCCTTCGCACTGCCGCTGAGAACCGCACCAAGCGCGAGGTCGTTCAGGATTTCAATCATTTGATGAAAATGTGGGAGGAAATCCGCAAGCATGTCCAGGAGACCCAGGCCCCTGCCCTCATCTATAAAGAGCACGATCTCGCGATACGAGTCATCCGCGACTACTTCACTGTTGGAATCAAAAGCGTAAGCGTGGATGACAAGGATGTTTACAGGCGCGTAAAGGAATTCCTCGGCATCATCAGCCCCCGCCTGCAAAAATCCGTAAGGCTGCACAAAGATGATGGTCCGATCTTCTCCAAGTTCAACCTCGAGGAGCAAATAGCACAGGTCTATCGCAAAAAGGTTCCGCTCCGGTCGGGCGGACACCTGATGTTCGACCCCACGGAAGCCCTGGTCTCAATTGACGTGAATTCGGGCCGAACGACAACGAGCGAGGGGGCAGTCGAGGAAATGGCCTACAAGGTAAACCTTGAAGCCGCGACCGAGATTCCGAGACAGCTCAGGCTCCGCGATCTCGGCGGCTTGATTGTGATCGACTTTATCGACATGCGCGAGCAAAGACACGCTAGGGAAGTTGAACGACGCCTCAAGGAAGAGATCAAAAAAGATAAAGCCAAAATAACAGTGGGCCGCATATCCAGGTTCGGGCTGCTGGAACTTTCGCGCCAACACCTTGGGCTTAACATATTGCGCGGCTCCTACAAAGAATGCCCAAACTGCATGGGTGCGGGCATGGTCCGCTCGACCGAGAGCTCGGCCCTGTGCTATTTCCGGAAGATCTGGCAAACCATGGTGCAGAAAAAACCGGCCGGCCTGAGGATAACGCTTCCGCCCGAGGTGGCGAGCTATCTTCTAAACCGCAAAAGAGGCGAGCTAGCCAGCCTTGAAACAATCCACAAGGCCACGATAATAATCGAGAGTTCCCCTTCGGCCCTGCCACACGAGGGCCATATCGAAATAATCGCCCAGGAACCGGCGCCGGTCGCATAAGAGACTGGCGCAACGGGGCAGGAGTTGGCGCGAGTCCGGAAATTTTGTGAGCTGCGCAATTGCCTGTTTCCGTGTGTGTCTCCTAATTGTTTCTACTCGGGCCTAACAGTTGTTCCGGCGCGGTCTCCCGACCGCGCCGGGCTGCACAAACCTCAAATCTGCCCTCCCTGCTTTTCCCGAACATCCATAATGCTGGCGTAAAAACCATATTCGATATAAAAATATCCTGCTTAAACAATGGCAAAATCTCATTTTCGTGTGCAAGATTTCTAAGCTGAGTATGTGAAACCTCTTTTTCCGAATGCTTCTCGACCGACGCCTTCGATGCGGGAGCAAATGCCATGTCAAATTCCGGTTCGGCCAAGATTACAGGCGGTCAGCTTGTTGCGCGATTTTTAAAGGCAGAGGGGGTCGATGCGGTATTTACCCTATGCGGCGGCCATGTCATGGATATCTACAATGGGTGCCTGGATGAGGGTATCCGAGTCATTGATGTTCGCCACGAACAAACTGCGGCCCATGCCGCTGATGCCTGGACCCGGCTTACGGGAACCTGCGGAGTTGCAATCGTTACGGCAGGGCCGGGAGTTACTGATGCGGTAACCGGAGTTGCCAATGCATTCCGCGCAAATATCCCAATGCTTCTTATCGGAGGGCAGGCTCCAATCAGAAATCAACTGAGGGGCGGGCTCCAGGAACTCAATTGTGTTGACATGATGAAGCCGATTTCGAAATTTTCGGCAACGGTGCATGAAACTGCAAGGATCCCGGAGTTTCTCGCAATAGCCATCCGCGAAGCATACAGTGGGAGGCCGGGTCCTGCCTTCCTCGAAATCCCGAGTGATGTCCTCGACGGGACGGTTGATGAATCCAATGTCAGATTTCCGGTTAATTTCCGCTCGAAAGGTCGGCCGCTGGGAGACAAAAAACTGGTGGAAAAAGCTGCAAAGCTGCTGGACGCTGCAAGTCGGCCGGCGCTTCTTGCGGGGACTCAGGTCCAGCACTGCCGTGCATCGGAGGACCTGCTTGGGCTTGTGCGAAAACTTGGAATTCCGACCTATCTCAACGGGGCTGCTCGGGGCTGCCTGCCTGATGATATTGGCACTGTTTTCAGCCGGTCGCGAAAGCAAGCGCTTTCCAAGGCCGACGTGGTGTTAATTATCGGCACGCCTTTCGATTTCAGACTTGGCTATGGCGGCAGCATATCGCTCAATGCCAAGATTATCCAGGTGGACCTGGACTATTCCGAACTTTGCCGCAACCGCGACATAGATGTACCGATCCACGGCGACCCCGGGGCGGTGCTGGAACAGCTGACCGATGCGGTGAGCGCTTCGCGCGGCCAGGGAAATTGGATCGACGAACTTACCGCAATTGAGGTAAGAGCCGCCTTGCTGGATGCTCCGTTCCTGGCATCCGATGCCATTCCCATTCATCCATTGAGGCTGGCGCATGAAATAAACCAGTTCATCCGCGAGGATACAATCTTCATTGCCGACGGAGGCGATGTCGTAACGATGGCTGCAAGCGTTGTGAGGACCCTCCGGCCCGGAAACTGGCTGGATCCGGGTCCGCTCGGCACCCTGGGTGTCGGCGCCCCCTTCGCGATAGCCGCAAAAACAGCCCGGCCAGGGGATGAGGTCTTTATCCTTTTCGGAGACGGGACTTTCGGTCTCACCGGTTTTGATTACGATACCCTCATCAGGTTCGATATGCCGGTAATCGGGGTCGTGGCGAATAACGCCGCATGGAACCAGGTGCGCTATTATCAATTGGCCAAGTATGGAGCTGCACGGGGAAACGTGGCAAACCTACTCTCCCCGGTTCGCTACGATAAGATCGTCGAGGCAATGGGGGGCTACGGGGAGTTCGTTACCGAACCGGCCCAGATCCGCCCGGCCCTCGACCGGGCTCGAAGCTGCGGAAAACCAGCCTGCATTAACGTCGTGGTGGATCCACAGGCCTTCAGCACCAGTACAAAAAGCCTGGGGCTCTATAAATAATGCCGGACCGCAACCATTTAGCACAGATGAAGGGTATTGGGGATTGGCCTTCAAAAAAAGCAATCCTCGGCAGGATTGCTCCTTAAACTAAAAGCCCCTCAGGTTCTCGGCTTGCCGGACCTGAGGGGCTACGTCTGGGTAGGCATCAAACCTACCTCCTGGTAAGTGAACTCCCGCTCCTGCATCATCGGATTCCCGCCGCAAGCCCGACTTGAGGCCCCAAGCGTACAATCCCATCCGCGGAAACCCCTGACTCGGGGACCGCATGAGATATCCGAGTGAAGCGAGGCATAAATAATGTAATTATTGCGTTTGGAATGTCAAACCCGTCGGAAAGAAGCGGCAAATCTGGGAACCGAGAAAGTTAAAACCCTGAATTATATAAGGATGTGCTTAACAATTGAGGGATTGTGATTTTGTCTTTAACAATGCTTCTTTACCAGTATGTCAAAATTCAATCCGGTAAATCCATTTGAATCCGAATGTCCTAGTATAGCTCTATTTTTTCCTGTGCGTATAGACTATATGATATAGCAAAGTTACTATGTCGTCTTTCTTCTTGTTGACAAGTGCGATTTGAATAATATCATCGCCCTTGGCGAACTGCATGACTCCACCACCCGAATCGTACTGGGATTCCACCCCTCTTTTCCACCCATTCTCTTCGAGCGCCTTTTTGTAAAAGGCGGCAACACTATCCCGGTCCGCACTGACTGACAATATAGCCGAAGACTGTGTAGGGCTGTCGGATATTCGCAATATCTTTGATCCCTGATAGACAGGGATACTCTTTAGATCTCCGGGGAGTTCCTGTGCTGTCGAAACCGAGCACGGGACAAGCCAAATCCAGGCAAACGCGACCAATGAGACGAGCCAAAGTTTCGGTTTCATAATTGCCCTCCTGATTTGACCCAAACAGCACCAGCCGGAAAAGTTCTTGTCAACATTTGTTTGCCTCCCGATCGGGAGGAGCAGGCTATCGCATTCAGCCCGGTAGTGCCGGGAGGCTGGAATGGCAGCGATTGACCTGAGCAGGGCGGGGTCAACTTTTTCGAATATGTATGAACATTTTTGCGGCTAAATGTCAATTTTATTCAGGTTGGAGCAGGTTGGAACGGAGAGAGGCTTTGCGGAGATAAAAAAATGCGAAACCCAACACTCCTGGCGTCGGAGTGTCGAGTTTCGCTATCTTATTCCGATTCTACAGGCTGGCGCCCGTTCACTGCTCTAATCAATGTCCCTGAGCCCAGGTCACAATGAAGCATGAAAATGGGGATTGCTGTATGAACTCGGTTCAACTCGGCTACGGCAAGGCATGCCGGCCTCGCCGGCATTCGACAATTCGTCGTAATCTACTTTGCAGGCGTCGGTGCCAGGTCGACCTTGTCGGCTTCCAGTTTTTTCATATATTTGGCCGGGTCTTTCTTGAAAGTGTCGATGCATCCGGTGCAGCAGAAGTAGATCCGTTTGCCCTGGTAATCGGTGTACACCTTCTGATCTATTTTCCCACCCATTACCGGGCAGTTTGTCTGGGGGGCAGCCATTGCATAATTAGTCAGGGCCGGCGCAATCACCAGTCCAAGGAAAACCGCAAAAACAACCAGCAATTTGATTCTTTTCATTTTTCTCCCTCGATCAGATTAAGGTTATTCACATAGTGCACGGTTTGGCTACTATTCCGAAATCCGTCATCCGCCCTCCGTGACACGGGCCTCCTTCTTTACATAGAAATGCCAGCGCCACACCTCGTATATGGCCGGATAGACGAGCAGCTCCATTATAAACGAGGTGAAGATTCCTCCAACCATCGGGGCGGCGATTCGCTTCATGACGTCCGATCCGGCCCCTAGAGACCACATGATCGGGACCAGTCCGAAAAACATCACCGCTACGGTCATGAACTTGGGCCGAAGCCTCTTTACAGCACCATCTACTATCGCATGGCGAAGGTCTTCCTTGCTTTTCATAAGTCCTTTGTCCCGCTGCGCATAGTAAGCCAAATCCAGATAGAGCAGCATAAAGACACCGGTTTCCGCATCGACGCCCATTAGCGCGATCAAGCCCACCCATACCGCTATGCTCATGTTGTAGTCGAGCAGGTAGAGGAACCAAACGGCCCCAACCGCCGAGAAGGGAACTGCCAGGAAAATTATGAGCGTCTTGGCGGCCGAGCGGGTATTGAAATAGATGAGCATGAAAATGATAAAGAGCGTGACGGGTACGACTACTATCAGCCGCTCCTCGACCCGCAGCATGTTCTCGTACTGGCCGCTCCAGGTAAGAGTATATCCTGGAGGAAGCTTGACGTATTTGGCCACCGCCGCCTTTGCGTCTTCTACGTAACTTCCGACATCGCGTCCGGCTATATCCACGTAAACATATCCGCTAAGCCGGGCATTTTCATCGCGAATCATGCCGGGGCCGGTGACCAGCTTAATTTCGGCAACCTGGGCAATCGGGATCTGCGCACCGTTTTCGGTCGATATCATGGTGCGCTGGAGGGCCTCAACCGTGCTGCGGTAGTCACGCTGATACCGGATGTTTATGGGATAGCGCTCCCGGCCCTCGATGGTCGTCGAGATGTTTTCGCCTCCCACCGCCGACATGAGCGTATTTTGGACCTTCCCTATCGATAGGCCGTAGCGGGCGAGTTCGTCCCGCTTAAGCTCGAAATCCAGGAAGTAGCCGCCCGCAGTCCTTTCTGCATAGGCGCTCGATGTACCCTTGACCCCTTTGAGGGCCATCTCGATATCCTGTCCGATATCCTGGATCTTGTTGAGGTCCGGTCCCAGAATCTTTATGCCCACTGGGGTACGCACGCCAGTGGACAACATGTCAACACGGGCCTTGATCGGCATGGTCCAGGCGTTTACCACCCCCGGGATCTGCATTGCCGAATCCAGACCGCCGGGGCCGCGGATGAGATCTTCGGTGCTCCGGTGGTCCGGCCAGGCCCGGCGCAGGATGTTTTTCAGCCAATCAGGCGCCCAATCCGAATACCAGGTCGGGACCTTTGGCCATTCAGCCTGCGGCTTTAAAACTATAACCGTTTCCATCATCGAAAACGGCGCGGGGTCGGTTGCCGTCTCAGCACGCCCAGCCTTACCCATCACTCGCTCGACTTCAGGGAAGGACTTTATAATTTTATCCTGCACCTGGAGTATTCGCTGAGCTTCGGTTACCGATATGCCCGGAACTGTCGTGGGCATGTAGAGCAGGGCTCCCTCGTCCAAAGGCGGCATGAACTCTGAGCCGAGCTTTTCAAAAACTCCAAAGGGTGGGGCGAAGGTAAGCACCACCACCAGAGCAGCCGATATGATGGTTGCCCACTGGTGCCTTAGCACGAATTCCACCACAGGATGGTAGATCCGCATCAGCGGACGGCTTATCGGGTGGTTTTCCTCGCTGTGAATCTTGCCGACCAGGACGGCGTTTGCCATGCGCGCAAGAAATCTCGGCCGGAAGGAGAACTCCTTCATATGGGTAAAGAGGAGCCGGATTGCCGGATCGAGGGTTATGGCGAGAAAGGCAGCGATAATCATTGAGAAGTTCTTGGTAAAGGCAAGGGGCTTGAAAAGACGTCCTTCCTGGGCCTCCAAGGCAAAAACGGGCATGAAGGAGACCGCAATCACCAGCAGTGCGAAAAAGCTCGGCCCCCCGACCTCCTTTACCGCGCTTACCACCACGTCCTTGAAGTCGCCCGGCCTGCCTTCCAGGTCCCAATGCTCCAGCTTTTTGTGCGTTTGCTCGACAACGACAATTGCTGCATCGACCATTGCGCCGATCGCTATGGCTATCCCGCCAAGGGACATGATATTGGCCGTAATGTTCATCCAAAACATCGGTATGAAAGAAATAACCACCGCCACGGGTATGGTGATTATGGGGATTATGGCGCTCGGTATGTGCCAAAGGAATATGAGGATCACCAGGCTCACTATTATAAGTTCTTCGGTGAGTGTGGACTTGAGCGTCTTGATCGATCTTTCAATCAGATCCGAGCGGTCATAGGCGGTCACGATTTTCACGCCCTGCGGCAGGTTGGGTTCTAGTTCGGAAATCTTCGCCTTTACCCTGTCTATCACTTTGAGGGCATTCTCACCGTAGCGCATGATGACTATCGCCCCGGCCGTTTCGCCTTCGCCGTCAAGATCGGCTACCCCCCGGCGGATATCAGGCCCAAGGATGACATTTCCTACATTTTTTACCAGTATTGGGGTCCCGGTCATTTCATTGGTACCGACTACAATATTTTCTATATCGGACAACTTTTTGATATAGCCGCGCCCACGCACCATGTATTCGCGGCCCGATAGTTCGACAAGCCTGCCTCCGACGTCGTTATTGCCCTCGCGGATGGCCATCATGACTGACTCAATCGGGATTTTGTATGTCAAGAGTGAATTGGGGTCGATGTTTACCTGGTATTGACGCACAAACCCGCCAATGGGCGCTACTTCCGCAACACCGGGAAGCGACTGCAACTCATATTTCAAGAACCAGTCCTGGATCGAGCGCAACTCAGCAAGGTTGTGCTTGCCAGAAGTGTCGACAAGGGCGTATTGGAATACCCAGCCAATCGCCGTCATGTCGCGTGCAAGTTCGACAGATACCCCTTGCGGCAGCCGAGGGGTTATATTGCTGAGGTATTCAAGGGTCCTTGACCTCGCCCAATAGATGTCTGTGCCCTCTTCGAAGATGACATAGACATACGAAAAGCCGAAATCTGAAAATCCTCGAATGTCCTTTACCTTGGGCACCCCCATCATGGCGCTTACAAGCGGATATGTTACCTGGTCCTCCATGATGTCGGGACTGCGGTCCCACTTGGAGTAAATGATAACCTGGGTATCGGATAGATCCGGGATGGCATCGAGTGTGATGTTCTTCATCGAGTACATGCCGCCGAAAAAAGCCGCGCCGATGAACACGAACACGATGAACTTGTTGTTTGCGCAATAATCAATGACCTTGTTGATCATCTTTTTCTTTCTCGTTTGGTATGGTGGACGTCGTATCTTCTGTCACTGGTGGACACTTGGCGTTACCCCAAGGGGATTCAATTCGGACTCCCTTCTTGGGGAGAGCCCAGGGCGTGGTAAAGTGTCCAGAACCCAGCCCCCTACCCCATCCGTCCCCCCTGAAGACCGCCGTGGAGAGGAGCTTCGATGTCCGACACACTAATATTTCGATCTGTTTTTTAAGCTCAGACCACTCACGTGGCTTGTATCAGCGCCCATGCCCCGCATGCTCGCCGCCAGGCGTCGGGGCCGGCGCCGGGATGTGGGAGCTATGATCGGTACTGGCAGGCGCCTGTTTTCCGATGGGTTCACCCTCCTGGGTCCCGCCTGTAACTCCGCCCATCTGGTGCCCGGCATGTTCTCCCGCGGCCATGGAACCGGTTGCCGACTTGAGCTGGCTTTCGGAATCGATCATGAAATTTGCCGAGGTGACCACCTTCTCGCCGGTTGTAAGACCGTCAAGCACGACGTAGCGTTCATCCACCCTCGCACCGACACTTATCTTACGTGGCTCGAAATAGCCGCCTTCCCTGGCGACAAATACGGTCTTGCTTGATCCTGAATCGAGAACCGCTTCCCTGGGTATTGAGAGCTTCTTGCCGTAATCGGCTTTAAGTTCGACATTCGCGTACATGTCCGGTTTTATGGTTAGATCCTTATTGGGGAGTTCGATCCTGATTTTGACGGTCCGCGTCTTGGGGTCAAGTTCCGGTAATATATACCTGACCGTGCCGCTGAAGACCTTGCCGGGAAACGACGGGAAGGTGACAAGGGCGCTCTGGCCCATCTTGATCGCGCCAATTTCGTATTCGTATACTTCGGCAATTATCCAGATATCGGAAAGATCGGCAATCGTATATAGCTCCATGTCGGGCTTAACCATATGGCCGGCGAATACGTTCCGGGCAAGAACGAAGCCATCGGTGTGCGAACTAATGGTCAGGGAGCGGATCGGGCTGCCGCGGCGCTCGATCTCCTTAATCTGCTGATCGCTTATATCCCAGAGCCTAAGCCGTTCACGGGTCGAGTTATAGAGGGAGGCGGACTGGGAGCCTATCCCTTCGAACTGGCTCGTTCTAAGAATTTCGGCCGACTTTTTTGCAACCAGAAGTTCCTGCTGAGTCGCTACAAGTTCGGGGCTGTAGACGCTTATCAGCGGCTGCCCCTTCTTCACCAACTTGCCGGTGAAATCAACGAAGATCTTTTCAACGTAGCCTTCGAACCGGGTATGTACGTGGTGAATCCTGGTCTCGTCGTAGGTGGCTCTCCCAGCAGCCCGGATCGTCTTGGAAAGAGGCATCTCGGAGACCTCTCCGAACTGGACTCCGATCAACTGCTGCTTTTCGCCACTTATTCTAAATGTTCCCGGCGGCATGCTCTCGGTGCTGTTCCCCGAGTCTTCATAAACCGGCACAAGGTCCATGCCGCAGGGAGCCTTACCCGGCTTGTCGGATTTATTCGAAGGATTCATCGGATCCACGTAGTAGAGGATCTTCGGCTCCTTCTTGGTTTCCGCAACATTTTCCACCTTCGCCGAACTCTTATCCCCGCTTTCCTTTGGCCACGGCTTCCAGTGCATGTACCCGAATGCGCTCAGGATTCCGAGAGCGAAGAACAGAAGAGCCGCAAAAAAACTCATCCTCTTTTTCGCGGGCGCGACGATATGGGCGGAATTCTTATCAAGACTCACGGACAGGGTCCTCCTCAATTTTCTTATCTACTATGCTGATCTTGCTTTTGCATGGTTTCGATATAACAGGCAAATACCGGGCCAAACAGAACAAATTAATGGGAATTTTTCAAGCGCCGGGGCCCATCACCGCCCGGTGAGACAAAATGGGCAGGTCTGGTGCCCTAAGATAAGAATTTCGGTGAACCTGCAAAACCGCGGGATTGAAAGAAAATTGCAGTTGTTGAAATAATTTTTCAATTAGCCGGCCACAACGCGTGAGAAGCCGATACCAAAAAGTGCCGGTTTAACCGTGCATCGGCCAGGTGGGGGGCAAAGCCCCCCATCCATTCTTTTCGAGCTACTGCTGCGATCTGCCGGCCAGACCGTACGAATCCAGTGCCGGCTGACCGGCCCCGGGAGCGTCCTTTTCAATTACCCTGACAGCATTCCCTGCCCCATCGAGCCCGAATACGTTGACCTGTCCGGCCGGTGCCGAATAACCGTCTCCGTTGCGCACCGTAAGGGCTCCTGCGGTATCGGATATCCCGGAACCAAGAATAAAGACAAATGCAACTGCAACTATCGACATAATCGAGAAGAACTTTTTCATTTTGTACTCCTGTTGTTAAGTGGATTTACTTTTGTTGTCCCAAACATTTGACGGATAATCTATTTGCTAACCACTTCCGCGGGTGGGGGGCAAAGCCCCCCATCCATCCCTTTCGAGCTACTGCTGCGATCTGCCTGCCAGGCCGTACGAATCCAGTGTCGGCTGACCGGCCCTGGGAGCGTCCTTTTCAATTACCCTGACAGCATTCCCTGCCCAATCGAGTCCGAATACGTTGACCTGTCCGGCCGGTGCCGAATAACCGTCTCCGTTGCGCACCGTAAGGGCTCCTGCGGTATCGGATATCCCGGAACCAAGAATAAAGACAAAGGCAACTGCAACTATCGACATTATCGAAAAGAACTTTTTCATTTTGTGCTCCTGTTGTTAAGTAGATTTACTTATGTTGTCCCAAACATTTGATGGACAATCTTTTTGCTAAACACTTCCGTCAAAACCATTCCTGAATGAAAGAAAACCTCTGTTCTTTTTATATCGTCTTTGTTACTCCTCCCTACTTGTTCTTCGAAATTCATTGACATTGGCTGCATTGTTTCGACTTGCCTGGAGGTAGAGCAACAACGGGGCCAAAACCGAAGGCGCTCCGTTTCAATGCCCTATGCTATTGAGATTGCAGATACTTTAGCTTTTGGCGGGTGATTGCTGTCCCTGTTTTTTATCCCAAGAAATGAAAGGACTTTTCAGTGCTGCTGAAAAAGAATTTCAAATCAACAGCAGCTTGCCTGTCCAGGTTTTAAATCTCAAAGCCTTCAATTCACAGCCTCGCAACTCGCGGCATTGAAGGTCTATTTCAACCCCCTGCAAATTCTTTTCAATTCACTGCCGCCGCCTGATGCTCCAGGAGTTATTCCGGGTAGGGGAGATTGGGAATAATTATAATAAAATCGTAGAAGTACGAATTAATGCAGGCCTGTATAGAAGCTGGCTCGACAATTGCCTTTCCTTATCTTCGACCGAGCGAACCGGATGGCGCCAGATGCGTGAGGAGGCGGATGGGCTACTTGGAACTTAAACGCTCGCCAGGCTTTGTAGCCTGCCGAAGGTAAGAAAGGAGCAAAGAAATGAAAAAGATATCTCGAGTTCTGGTTTTAACGATGGTCTTAGCGGTCCTGCTGCTTCCCTCGCAACTCTATGCGCTGCAGGCTCAAGGCCTGGCCTGCTCGCGGAATTTATGCAGCGACTGCTTAAAGGATGGCCCCGACTTATGCTGCAGTAAAAGTGAAACTATCACTAAATCGAAAGTGATACGTGGAAGGGCGGGAATGGTGGAACTCGTCAATGAGAGAGTAACCAGGCCGGGCATGCAGAAGTGCGCAAGCCTGGTACCGATCGCGCGTTAAAGGTTTCGTTCCGGCCCGGAATGGCCGGTTGGAACATCGAAATGAATTCAAACATGGAAAGAGAAAAAGGTCATGATGATTAGAAAAATTACGGTGCTCTTGATCGCGGTTGTCTTTCTGGCCGCTTTGGGCTCAGCTGCGTTTGCGTGCATGAATCACACGAACGCTGATAAAGACTCTGTCACCCAGGAACAATCTTCGGATACCGGCAGTTCCGGCACATGCTCCGGTTGTCCGAATATGAATTCCGCGCGGATGCAGAACCAAATGAAGCAGGGTGATCCGGGAAGGGCGGGACAGGATATGCAATCCGGCGATCATGGTATGATGAGGGGCAATATGTCCGCCCCTGAAAACAGCCAGCCTGAATCAACGGGAACTCGTTAGGGGGTTAATGATGCGTGGCGGGCTGGAACGCCCGCCCGCCTCTCGATGGACGATTATTCAGGATACTCCTTCAGCCCATAGTCGATCATTTTTTTTCTCAAAGTGGGGCGGGATATCCCCAGAATCTTGCATGTTTCCCCAAGATTTCCGCCGGTTCTTTCAAGGACCCTGGCGATGTGGTCTCTCTCCATACTGTCAAGACTCCTCAGGGCATCGTCTTCCGCTCCCGCCGTTGATCCTTCCAGAAATTTCGACCTCCGGAGCAGGCAATGATCGAGTTCCAGGACCTCTCCCCTGGACATTATCATGGCCCTTCGCAGCACGTTTTCAAGCTCCCGCACGTTTCCGGGCCAGTCGTATGATTTCATTGCCTCGATGTGCTCGACCGGAATTCGTTTTATGTTCCTGCCAAGCTCGGGGTTGAGCCGCGAAATGAAGTATTCGGAAAGGGAGATTATATCCTCGGGCCGCTCCCGGAGGGGCGGAACCTGAATCATGAAAACCTTGAGCCGGAAGTAGAGATCTTCACGAAAGAGTTTCTCAAACACCATCTTTTCGAGATTGCGGTTGGTAGCGGCAATCAGACGCGCATTGAACTGAATGTCCTTAAGGCCACCCACCCGCTGGAAATTGCGCTCCTGGAGGACACGCAAAAATTTGGCCTGAATTTCCAACGGCAGCTCCCCTATCTCGTCGAGGAAAACGGTCCCGGAGCCCGCCATTTCGAGCTTTCCCGGCTTTTTTTGAAGCGCTCCGGTAAAGGCGCCCCGCTCGTGCCCGAACAGCTCGCTTTCCAATAGATTGCTTACAACAGCCGCGCAGTTGATTGCCATGAATGGTTCGCGGGAAGCCCATTGCTGATGTATGGTCCGGGCGATCAGTTCCTTGCCGGTGCCGGTTTCTCCTTCAATCAGAACCGTAACGGGAGTGTTTGCAACACGGGCAATGTCCTTGATTACTTCGAGGACAGCATTGCTTTTGCCAATTATCTGGTTGGGCTTGAAGCTCTCGGATATTACGTGTGTCAGCCGCTCAATCTTCTCGCGTTCTTTACGCCTGGCCAGGATCTTTTCCATAAGAACATCGAGCGAATCCAGGTCGAGGGGCTTGTAAAGGTAGTCCGTCGCGCCGCGCTGTATCGCTGTGAGTGTTGCCTCCATATCCTGGAAGGCTGTTATCATTATTACGTCGCCGGAGAGATTTTCCTCTTTCGCCTCCGACAGGGCTTCCGGGCCGTCCATCCCTGGAAGCTGAACGTCAAGCAGAACCAGGTCCGGATCGTTTTTGCGCCACAAATCCAGCCCTTCCCGTGCATCGGGGGCGGCCAGCACATTGTATCCCTTGCTTTGGAAGTAGAGCTCCAGGGTGCGCGCAAGGGAATGGTCGTCGTCTATTATCAGGATTTTTTTCATTTATGCGCCGTGCATGTGAAGGCTGAACAAAGTTCCGGCCCCTTCAGGGCTGGATACGGAGATACTGAATCTGTGGGCCTCGACGATTTTCTTGACAATCGAGAGCCCAAGGCCGGTTCCCTTCTGCTTTGTCGTGAAAAAAGGCTGAAAAATACGCTTCAGGTCCTGCTGGGAAATGCCCTGGCCGCTGTCCCGCACGTCCAGAATAACGGCCTTCTTTCCATCCGAATCGATCTCCCTGGCCCCGATCTCGATTCTACCGTCCGGGCCTGCCGCCTCGATAGCATTTTTTATTATATTTACAGTAACCTGTCTCATCTTTTCGGGATCACCCAAAACCGGTGGCAGCGAGCCGTCGAGTCCGGTAAGAGCCAGTTCGACCCCTCCAGCGTATGGCCTTAATTGACAAAGGGCCTCATCGACGACGGTTTCGACCCTGAATGGTACTTTTTCCAACGAAATCGGCTTGCTGTAATCGAGCAGGCTGGAAAACATCTTTTCGAGCTGGACTATCTGGCCGAGGCCGATCTCATAGTGTTCGCGAAGCGCGTGGTCCTTGTCAAGCGAGCGACCGATTATCTGGAAGTTCAGCCTCACCGAGGAGAGTGGATTTCTCATTTCATGAACGACGCTTGCAACTAGTTCGCCAATCGCGGCCATTTTCTCGGACTGGACGAGTTGCTCCTGGGTTTGCACCAGGTCGTCGTAGGCCTTCTGGAGCGAGGCTTCCTTTTGTTTCAGCGAGTCTATAAGCAGTGACAGCTTCTCGGCCATCGTGTTGAAGCTCTTAGAAAGGGTCCCGATTTCGTCGTGGCCCGAATAGGAGATGAACTTATCAAGCTGACCTTTGGATAACCGTATCGAGGCATCGGCCATTTCGGTAATGGGTCGCGAAATCTGCCTGCTCAGAAGCAGCGCCGCCAGGATGCATACGAAAAATACCGCTCCCGCCGTGGCAATCACCGCTATCCTGATTCCGCGAAGCGGACCCAGGATTTCATCCGTCCCCATCTCGACCAGCATGGCGGAATGATAGCGTGGAAGCCACATGTAGGAGCCTACCACTTCCCGGCCCATGTAGTTTCGATAGATCGAAACGCCCTGTTTCCCATCAAGGGCGGAGACAATTCCGGTTGTCTCGAAGCGGCTGGTTTTGGTGCTTTCCTGGTCAAGATAGAGCGCGGGCGTGACAATTTTCCCCTCTCCGCTAACCAGGTAAGCTTCGCCCGTTTGCCCCAGCCCTGCCCTGTCGCTCAGCAACGGACCCAGTGTGTACGATGCGTCCAGGACCGAGAAAATGGCCGCGCTCATGGTGCCATCTTCAAGGTAAATCGGCACTGTCAAGTGTATGTACCACTCCCGGTTGGAATGAAGATGAAGCGGGCTCAGCACGGGTGCTTCGGCGTTTTTCAAACGATTCATGTCTTCGAGATACTTATTTGAAACGATCATTTCGCAGTGTTCGTCAGTAGAGGCAAGCACCACGCCGTCTGGCGCAATGACATGAATACTTTGATAAGACTGCGATTTCCCGCGGGTCAGCGCAAGCGCATCAGAGATAAATTCCTTCCTTCTCGGTACGGCGGCCGCGGAATCCGCATTGATCGAAAGCTCCCGGACCCCGGATATTCCCGAAAGAACCTTTATGTCGTTGAGCCTTTCCGCGTACCACGTATCGAGCCGAGCCGCATGGCTCTGAGCAATGGTCTGGATGTGCATCAGCGCCGAATCGATCGCAGTTTTTTCAGCCGCCCGATACATTGCAATCCCCATGATGAATATAGGGATTACCGCAACGACGAAGAGCGCCGAGAAGAGCTTGCGGGAGATTTTGTTTCTTACCTGGAGCATACAGATCCAATCCGATGTAGTTCCGAAACCAGCCGGTCCGGATGAGCGAATTTAACATGCAAAAAGTGTATCACTTCATCAGAATTGATAAGTGTAACCTATTTTGCGTTCTCTTTCGAGCAAAGGCAGGTGGGCACGGATTTTTGGAAATCTTCGTGCCACGGAATGTTCTCGGAGAACTTCGGTCGATGCGGCCGGCAAGGTAGGGACAGGCTGTTGCCCAGACAAGTTGCGATGCAAATTCCCTTGAAAACAGTATGTAGGGGCAAAAAATCTTTTGCCCCTACAATGACAACGGGTATTCGCATCATGCCTGGCGGGTACCCCGGATTCATATCCGGGTGCGGAGCAGAAAAGCCTCCGGAAGGCCGAAATCGAGATGACCATCGCCGCAAAACGGTATGTAGGGGCAAAAAATCTTT
>DBMI01000087.1:0-16854 GCA_002298165.1 Desulfarculales bacterium UBA702 | reverse complement strand
AATGACAATGGGTTTTCGCATCATGCCCTGCCGGGTAACCCGGGTTCATATCCGGGTGCGGAGCACAAGAGCCTCAGGGAGCGCCGGAAATCGAGATGACCATCGCCGCAGTAGGGGCAAAAAATCTTTTGCCCCTACAATGACAACGCGTTTTCGCATCATGCGCCGTTGCCGCAAATCGGTGGGGCAGGCTTTCCAGCCTGCCGCAAGGTTTTTGGCCTCTATACCCGGCGAAATCGAGAAATTCTGATGGTATTCAAAATTACCGTTGTGCTGCTGGCAAACATTGCGAAGGCGGCGAGGAGAGGATTCAGGACTCCGGCGGCCGCAAGCGGAATCCCGAGAGCATTGTAGAAGAACGCGAAGAAAAGATTTTGCCGTATGATTCTGAATGTGAGGCGTGACAGGGCAATCAGTTCGGGGATCTTGAGGGGATCATCCCCGAATACAGCGACGTCTGCCACCTCGCGCACGAGGTTGGCACCGGGGCCTACAGTTATGCCGATATCCGCGCGCGCAAGCGCCGCAGCATCATTCAAGCCGTCACCGGCCATTGCGGTGCGCAGGCCGCTCGTCTGGCACCCCGCGATAATGTCTACCTTGTCCTTTGGCAGTGCCTGGCCGTGGTAATTCTCGATTCCGATATCGCGCGCAACCGCGGCCGTAGTCTCCCGTGAATCCCCCGAGACCATGCATACATCTATTCCGAGTTCGCGAATAGCCTCAATTGCTTTGGCGGCATTGGGCCTTACCCTGTCTCCAAATACCAGGAACCCTCGAACCTCGCCATCCCAGGCAAAGAACACGACAGTCGATCCTTCGCCTTCTAAAATGCGTGCTCTCGCATCCAGCGCAGCCTGAATTTCGAGCCCTCGACCAGCCATCAGCCGCCGGTTTCCGGCGATTACTTCGCCCGATTCCGTCAGGGCAAAAATTCCAAGACCCTCGACAGGTTCGAACGAGAGCACCCGGTCCAAGGTCAGACCTTTTTCACGGGCGGCCCGAACGGCTTCCCGGCCCAGGAAGTGGTCCGACATGGTTTCGGCCGAAGCAACGCGCCTCAATGCCTCATCTTTCAAGCCCTCTAAGGTGTCGATCTCGCGTAGAATGTATCTGCCCTCCGTGAGGGTGCCGGTTTTGTCGAGGATTATTCGCGAAAGGCCTTCCGAGCGCTCGAAAAGGGCGGGATTTCTTATCAAAATACCTGATTCACGTGCCCGAGCGATTGCAGCCACCCTGGCAAGAGGCGTCGCAATGCCCAGCGCGCAGGGGCAGGTTATAACGAGCACCGTCAGCGCTCGCAGAAGGGCTTCATCCGTCGGGACCTCAAGAAGGAGGAGCGCTCCGGCCGTTGCCGCCGCAAGGGCGAGGACCCCCGGAACCAGGCGCCGCATGGCGCTGTCGGCAAAAAGCTCGACCCTGTTCTTCGCCGAAAGGGCCTCCTGTATAAGCGCAACAATCTGGCTGAGTGAGCTTTCGCTGCCGGCGCGCTCGGCTTCGAATCTCACATCCTCTCCCAGCACCAGTGCTCCGGCCGGCACACTTGCCCCAAGCTTTTTTTCAACCGGCCTCGATTCGCCCGTAATCACCGACTCGTCCACCACCGCCAGATCCGACACTACACGCCCGTCCACCGGAACCCGCTCGCCCCGAAGCACCAGGACCTCATCGCCCGGGCGGACCTTCTCGGCCGCCGTCCAGGTCTCCCTCCCACCCTGAACCAGGCGGGCCTTGGTGTTTGCAGCGTGAAGAAGCGCCGTTATCCCGGCGGAAATCTTTTCTCGAGCGCGAACTTCGATGAATCTTCCGAGCAAGACCAGCGTGATCAGCGTCGAGGCCGTATCGAAATAGATGTGAAGGCCTCCCCGAAACATCTGGACGACACTGTAGAAGTAAGCGGCAAGAGCGCCGGATGCTACCAGAAGGTCCATTGTCGGGGTCATGTGGCGCATTCCCCAGTAGGCACGCTTTATTATAGGCCACCCGCCATAGAGTATCACCGGAGTCGCAAGCACCCAGAGTACGTAAGAAAAGTTGGCCCCCTCTTCTCTACCTATATCCTCAAAAAATCCATAGTATAGGGCCATCGAGATCATCATGATATTCATTGAAAGAATTGCGGAAACGCCCAGCCGAACAACAAGGCTTTCACTGCTGACGGGACCTGCCGACTGTTCGATCGGCACGGCCCGATATCCCAGACGTGTTATGGAACTCATGATCTGTTTTGGGCTGATAAGATGAGGCAGATACTTTATGCGAGCAATATCTGAAAAAAAGAAAATCGAGGCGGAAAGGACCCCTTCCATCTTCCGAAGGAGTTGCTCGATTAGCCAGGAGCAGGCAACACACCACATCCCTTCGATCCTGAGCGAAACCTCCTGGGAAAGCCCATCGAGTATTACGTTGCCTTCTATCGCTGATTCATCCTCAACATCCGACCGAGGGTAGCGAAATCCAAAACTCCGCAGGGACTCCAGATTGAATTGGGGCAGGTCAAGATTGCCGCCCTCCGGAACAGATCTTTTTTGTCCCTCACCTGAAGGAATAAGCCCAGCCGCAACACACGCCTGGTAGAGTTCAGTCTTTTTATAATCCTCGGGAAAACCTTCGGGTTGATTGAAAAGTATTTGGAAGACATACATGCACCCGGTGCAGCAAAAATGAGACGTTCCGCCCCCGGCAGGCTGAGTTATGCCGGAGCGGCCCACAGGGACGCCGCAAAGCGCGCAGACGGTGAAATCTTGCTGCATGGTAACTGGTCCCGGTTCCGGCCGTATCATTGATGACAACAACTCCCGCCAAAAACAAGAATCGACGCGCCTTTGGCTAGAATAATGAGCCCCATGACGATTACCGCGACAGCAGCCACCCTTTCTCCCATTACGCGCGTGCGGGCGGATAGAAACGATGCTGAAATTCCGGCCGTCAGCAGGAGGGGCACGGTCCCGAGCCCGAATGCAGCCATTGTGAGAAAACCCTTCCCAGGGTTGAGGGTACTTGCCGCTGTAATCAGCATGGCCCAGGTGAGGCCGCAGGGAAGGAATCCGGCAGCAAGCCCAATCCCAATCCTTGATGCCGGACTCCGCGAATTTAACATTGCCGAAATCCATCTTCCGGGGAACAAGCCTGAGTGGGTGCTTGTCAGAAGCGAAGGGACCGGCAAGATCCCGAGCAGCACCAGGCCAATAATAACGAGCACCAATCCGGCAAAGGCCATTGCACTGCCCCGGTACTGCATGGAGAAACTTTGTACCTCGACTGACTGGAACAGGGCTGCAACGGCAGCTCCGAGCACAGAGTATGAGATTATCCGCCCGGCATGAAAGGCAAGATGATGTGATAATGCACCGCTCAATATGGCCGGGGCTTCAGCCACACCCCGCGGGCCAGCCGTTCTGAAATGGAGGGAATAGGCCAGAACGAGCGGCCCACACATGCCGATACAGTGAAGGCTGCCCAGAAGGCCAACGGTAAATGCGGCCAGTATGTCGAACATTCACTACCTCACGGGTTGGTTATAACTGAGCAGGTAAATTTTGTAGAGCAGGCTTTCAGGCCTGTAGCCTCATGAAGGATCCGTGATCGCGGGCAAATGGAAAGCCCGCCCCAAACTTCATATTCCGGTCGGGCCGCCCTCACTTAATCCCGGCTTTTTCCAGGTCCGCAACAACTGTCAGCACATGGTCCCGCGGCTTGAGGTACTGCCTGGCGACCCGTAAAACATCCTCCGCGGTAATTGAATTGATGATGGAGGAGTACTTTTCAGGATAATCCATCCCTAGTCCGAAAAATTCAATTTGCGCTCGAAATTTAGCATACTCCTGCTGAGTGCTTCCGTAGCGTAGAGGGAAATTTCCGATGAGAAATTTCCTGGCTTCCTGCAACTCTGCCTCGGATACGGGCTCCCGCTGTATCCTTTCCATCTCTGAAACGGCCATCGAGATGGCGTCCCTGGCGGTCGTATTTTTGGTTTGAATGATGATCCGCAAAGACCCCGCGTATTTCCGGGCTGCCACGACGCTTTGAACGGCATATGCCAGTCCTGCCTTTACCCGAATCTCGGCGGCCAACCGGCTGTTAAGTTCCCCAGAACCAAGGATATGGTTCATTACGCTCAGCGCATAGTAGTCCTTGTTCGCGCGTTCAATCCCGGGAAAGCCGATTATGATTGTCGCCTGGGTAACCGGCTTATCGACCGCTACTGTTATGTGCCCGCCGGCAAAAGCAGGAACGAGTTTAATTTGGGGGGTATCCGCCGGCTTCCAGTCGAGAAGCCTTGGGAGCAGCCTGTTCGTAACCTCTTCGGCAGTGATATCGCCGCCTACGACCAGAATGGAGTTGTTGGGCCTGTAAAAAGCACTGTAGAACTTCATCAGCGCTTCCCGATCGATGCCGGAGAGGGACTTTTCAGTTCCCTCTACCGGAAACGAGTAGGGACTGTCCAGGAAGAGGGCCTTTTCGAATGCCCGGTTTGCAACCTCCATCGGCTGATCTTCAAGGGAGCGAAGCTTGCCAATGATGTTGTCCCTTTCGCTGGCAACGTCGGAATCGGGGAAGGTCGGATCGGTCAGTACGTCCATGAAAAGCCCGAATCCCGCGTCGAGGTCTTTTTTGAGGACCTGCATGGTAAGGTTTGCGAAATCCTTTGTACAATCTGCATCCAGGCTTGCGCCGAGAAAATCGAGCCGGTCGTTTATCTGATCAAACGTAAGCTGGCGGGTTCCAAGCAGCAGCGATTTGGCCGTCAGGTTTGCAACACCGTTCTGACCCTGTGGGTCTTGCCATGAGCCGGCGGCGACGAGCAGTTCAAGTGTCACGGCGGGGATGGAATGGTCCTCGAATACAAGCACCGTCAGCTTGTTTTCCAGAACACTCCGCTCGACCGGCGGCATTGCACTGCAAAGACCGACCGGCAGGACCATGGAAAATATCAACAGAGCAGCCGCCACAAGAAATCTTCCATCCATTCTTATATCAGGCATATTCCCCTCGAATTCAATGATAGTTGGAAACCGCTTCTTCAACCGGCATCAGCCAATCCGCAACTACCTGACCATCTTTTCCTTCATTGCCTCCGTGGGCGGTGCGGGGGCTTCCTCGGCTGGACCGGTCGGGATCAGTACCCCTACCGTCCGGTTCTCGGGCGTGAAGTACTTGGCGGCAACGCGGCGGATATCTTCCTGTGTGACGCTGCGGATAGATGGGACGTAGTTTCCGATCAGTCGCCAGTCCGATGCTATTTCATATTGGGCAAGATTCATTCCCAGGGAAAAGAGAGAATCCTGGTCGAAAACAAAAGATGCTTCGAGCTGATTTTTTGCCTTCTCCAGCTCCCGCTGGTCGACCGGGGCGGTCTTGAGCAGCTCCATTTCTTCAAAGAGTGCGTCTTCCACCGCGGAGGGCGTTTTGTTGGGAAGATATGAGGCGGAGATATAGAAAAGGCCGGGGTCCTGGCTGTCCATGCTGTATTCGGCTGAAGCTTCGAGTGCCAGTTGCCTCCCGCGAACCAGTCGGTTGTAGAACCGGGAACTTTTGCCGCTGGACAGCACCGCCTTTATGACTTCGAGGACATAAGCATCTGGTTTGAGGAGGTTTGGGACGTGGTAGGCCGCGACAAGCGTCCCGATCTGCGACGGCCGCTCTACCCTGATCCTTCTCTCTCCCTGCTGTGCCGGGTCCTGAATTGTGTATCGAGGCATGGCGGGCGGGCCTTGAATCGATCCGAAAGCCTTCTCTATCTCCCGGTTCAGTTCCTCCTTACGAAAATCCCCCACTACAACAATAAATGCGTTCGCCGGATTGTAGTATTTTGAATAAAAAGCCTGTACATCTTCGAGGGTGATTCGCTCGATATCTTCCACCCACCCTATCACCGGCCAGTGATAGGGCTGAGACTGAAATGCGGCCGACTCCAGCTGTTCGAGCAGGGTGGCCTGGGGATTGTCGTCCGTGCGCATCCTGCGCTCTTCGATAACGACCATCCGCTCGGTCTTGAAATCGCTTTCCCGAAGCACAAGGTTGCTCATCCGGTCCGATTCGAGGGTAATGGAAAGCCCGATCCGGTCCGCGCTGAGCGTCTCGTAATATCCGGCAAAATCGTGCGAAGTGAACGCGTTTTCCTCTCCGCCGTTTTCGCTGATCATCCTGGTGAACTCTTCTCCGCTCACCTTTCGAGTGCCCTTGAACATCATGTGTTCGAGAAGATGGGCAAGCCCTGTCTTTCCCACCCGCTCATTCCTCGACCCGGCCCGGTACCAGACCTGAAAAGTGATCAGCGGGGCCTTGTGGTTCTCCAGCAAAATCACTTTCAGTCCGTTGGCCAGATTCAGATCTACTGCATCTCTGAATGTCTGCCCAGGTGACACCGACGGAAGCAGAATAACAATCATCATGAGGATAACCGGCTTGAGCCTTTTCAAAGCTTCCCCCTGCGTGAATTGAGGTCGAATGAGAGTTCGAATGTCAATCCTTAAGACAAGACACACAATAAGGACATGTGCCACAAATGCAATCGGTTCAATTGTCTTGACTTCTATCATTATTATATTTCATGCGAATCCGGCAATTCTTTCATTCACCACAGCCCCTCCAGGAGGGAAAGATAGATGATCGAGATAAGTCCTGAAGAGCTTGCGGAATGTAACGGCAAGGAAGGCAAACCGGTCTATGTCGCGTATGGGGGGAAAGTATATGACGTGAGCGGCAGCAATCTTTGGAAAACCGGTACCCATATGAAGCGGCATCACTCGGGCGGAGATTTGACTGTCGATATCGGTGGGGCGCCGCACGGACCGGAAGTCCTCGATCAATTTCCCATGGTCGGAGTGTTAAAGCTCAAAATCGAGAAAGAGGCGGGATTTTTCGAACCTCTTTTCAAGCGCTATCCCATGCTCCGAAGGCACCCACATCCAATGACGGTACATTTTCCACTCGTATTCATGCTATCGGCGACATTCTTTACGCTGCTTTATCTCGCAACCGGAATCGGCCCATTCGAGACGACCGCGTTCCATTGCCTCGCGGCCGGAACTATTTTCACTCCGATTGTTATATTTACAGGCTTTCTCTCATGGTGGGTCAACTATATGGGGAAAATGTTGAGGCCTGTGACCATCAAGATGGTTTTTTCCTTTATGTTGATGATCGTTTCAGTAAGCCTGTTTTCCTGGCGCATAATGGTGCCGGATATAATTACTTCATTCCGTGCCGTGAGCATTATTTACCTGTTGCTCATTATTTCGCTTTCCCCTATGGTCATCATTATAGGCTGGCACGGGGCCAAGTTAACTTTCCCCATTGAAAAGGATTGATGACCCCCCGATTTACCTCAGTTTCGCCCACTCAAGGGGGAGTGCGGTATGGAGCGCGAGCGGAACAAAATCCTGGTTGCAATTGACGGGTCGGAGCAAACACACGAACTGGTCGACTACCTGAGCGGGATTATCCCTGCCCAGGAGACCGAAATAGTCCTCTTCCATGTTATGGCAAAGATTCCCGATTCTTTACGAAACAGGGAAAAAGATCCTCAAACCGCCCGCCACATAAAAAATCTTAAAAAATGGGAAGTAGAGCGCGAGAATCAGGTCCGCGACCTCATGCGCTCGCTGCGCCGGCAGCTCGTCAGTATCGGTATGCCCGAATACTCTACGATGATAAGCATACAGAAAGCAAAAGAAGGGGTTGCAAAAGACCTGCTAAACGAGGCACAGCGAGGGTATAACGCGGTGCTCATCGGGCGCGGGCGGGCCGGGGAAGCAGGCGGGCCGCTTCTTGGAAGCGTTGCCACGAAACTTGCCTCAAAGCTTTCCGCGGCAAATTTGTGGCTGGCCGGCAAACAGGTCCTGAAAGGAAAAATCCTGATTGGACTTGACACCTCGGAGTCGGCCATGAGGGCTGTCCACCATGTCGGGAGCATGATAGACGGATCGTCCCATTCAATGGAGCTTCTACACATCGTGCGCGGGATTTCCGTTTCGGCTGCGGGCAGGGAGAAGATATTTCCGGAAGAATACCGGCAGCGGCTGATTGAAGAGGCCGAGGACCAGATTCGGCCAGCTTTCGAAAAGGCCGTCGCAATCCTGGTCTCGGCCGGAATAGCGCGAGAGAGGATATCGACAAAGGTCATTTCCGGTGTTCCCAGCCAGGCCGGAGCAATCTACGAAGAGGCAATACGCGAAGGATTCGGAACCGTCGTGCTCGGAAGAAAAGGCCTGTCCAACATCCGGGACTTTGACATGGGCAGGGTCAGCTCCAAACTGGTTCAACTCGCGGGCGGCCTTTCACTGTGGATGATTGCCTGAGTATCGGCGACACCTGATCCAAGCGGATTTACAAACCAAAACCCAAAACTCCGGCACTGGAGTATTGGGTTTTCGCATCTATACACCCTTTTTCAAAAAATTTAACCGGCTGTTCATTTACCCTAAATCGACGTATGCTGAGACTTCCCGTAGCATACCCCCCTTATAATTGCCCGTCTGAAGCCTCTATTTCCCGAGCGCTTTAACAATTTTCCTTGACAACAAAAGCCTTTGGGCTATATACCACCATTCCGATGGGATTAGTTGGATTTAGCCGCGCCGCCGCCAAATCCCAAGGGCGGTGCTTTCAACGAACGGAATTCTATTTCTCAAAAGCAATCGGAACGGAGAGGACATGAAGGCATCAGGGCAAAAGACATCCGGAAGAAATCAGGGCAGGAGTCCGCACATCGACGGGAAGATTTCACAGCTGATCAAAAGCTTTACTCTTACCGTTCTCATCGGGCTTTCAATCATGCTTTCACCCCTCATTTCGGCATCGTCCGATACGGTTCCCCTGCTCAACGTCTCGTATGATCCTACCCGCGAATTGTACCAGGACTACAACAAGGCATTTGCCGGATACTGGGAGGCAAAAACACACCGTATTGTCGAGCCAAGGCAGTCACACGGAGGTTCAGGCAAACAGGCGAGATCGGTCATCGATGGCCTTGAGGCGGATGTCGTAACGCTTGCCCTGGCCTACGATATCGATGAAATCCAGGAAAAAGGCCTGATACAGCCCGGCTGGCAAAAAAGGCTCCCAAACAACAGCGCGCCTTACACCTCCACCATCATATTCCTGGTCCGCAAGGGAAATCCAAAAGAGATCAAGGATTGGAAAGACCTTGTCAAGCCGGGAGTCTCGGTCATCACTCCCAACCCTAAGACATCGGGCGGGGCTCGCTGGAATTACCTGGCCGCATGGGGATATGCCCTTAAGGAAAACGGCGGAGATGAGTCAAAGGCACGGGAATTCGTAGGGCAGCTCTTCAAAAATGTTCCCGTGCTCGATTCCGGCGCGCGCGGTTCCACGACAACCTTTGTCCAGCGGGGCATGGGCGACGTGCTTCTCGCGTGGGAAAACGAGGCATATCTCGCCATAAACGAGCTTGGGAAAGATAAATTCGAGGTGGTAACCCCTTCGATGAGCATTCTTGCCGAACCGACAGTTGCGGTCGTGGACAAGTATGTTGATAAACACGGTACCCGCGAGATTGCAGAGGCATACCTTAGTTATCTCTATAGCGATGAAGGGCAAAGGATCGTTGCCAGGCATTATTACCGCCCCGTCAGCAAAGATGCCGCTACAGGCTTCAAGCTTCCCGAACTGAAGCTCTTTACGATCGAGGAGCAATTCGGCGGATGGCAGAAGGCCCATAAGACGCATTTTGTAGACGGCGGCACCTTCGATCAGATTTACTCAAAGTAAGCCTGGTAGGCTGTAACACAGTTGATTTCGTGTGGAGTAGCACATAGCGCGGTCAGGAGACCGCGCCATAACGGGGAAGGGAAGCCCACCGGGAAGCCGGTGTGGCACGGTCTCCGGACCGTGTCACCCGTCCCGACCGAAGGTCTCCAACTCTTTAAGTGTTACAGCCTACTAGGACCATGTCAGACCTTTTAATTCCATGGTGCGGCGTTTGCGCCTGCACCACCTACAAAGTTGTGTGAGCTATCATGACTAATGGCATTAAGAAAGAACGGGTGTTGCCGGGATTCGGTCCAACACTGGGATACACTGTCTTCTACCTGAGCCTGATCGTGCTCATCCCCCTTTCAGCACTCGTGATCAAGACAACCGGCCTCACCTGGCGGGCATTTCTCGCGGCAGTGGCTTCTCCCCAGGTTGTTGCATCCTACCGTGTTACCTTCGGTTCGGCCTTCATCGCCGCGATGATCAACGCCGTTTTCGGGACTCTGACGGCCTGGGTGCTGGTCAGGTACGAATTCCCCTGCAAAAGGCTCATCGATGCCCTTGTTGACCTCCCTTTTGCACTGCCCACAGCGGTCACCGGCATCACCCTGGCCACCGTCTACTCTGAAAACGGGTGGATGGGGTCTCTTTTGGAGCCGCTCGGGATAAAGGTAGCCTATACACCGCTCGGCATCATTGTGGCGATGACCACCATAGGATTGCCATTCGTAGTGAGGACCCTCCAGCCCGTAATCGAAGCTATCGAAGCGGAAACCGAGGAGGCTTCCGCCTGTCTGGGGGCCAACCGCCTGCAGACATTTTATCGTGTCCTGCTGCCGGTCATGATGCCATCGATCCTGACGGGCTTTGCCCTGGCATTTGCCAGGGCGGTCGGTGAGTACGGATCGGTCATCTTCATAGCCGGCAACATGCCAATGGTATCCGAGATCACCTCACTGCTGATCGTCACCAAACTCGAGCAATTTGATTACAGCGGGGCCACGGCAATTGCTTTGGTCATGCTCACGGCTTCCTTTGCCATGCTGCTGGCGATAAACATGCTCCAGCGCTGGAGCAGGAAATATGCGCAATAGTAATCAGGGGAAAATCCGGTGACAAACAGCCAATACAAAAGACGCGAAAATCTGACAGAGCCGGTTCCGGTACAATGGATCCTCGCGATTCTCGCGATCCTGTTCCTCGGCCTTTTCCTCTTTCTGCCCCTGGCCGCGGTGTTCAGCCAGGCATTGGCGAAAGGATTCGGCCCCTATTTCGAGGCGCTCGGGAATCCCGATGCCCTTGCGGCTATCCGCCTTACCCTCATAACGGCCGCAGTCAGCGTACCGCTCAACCTGGTTTTCGGCCTCGCCGCTGCCTGGGCCATCACAAAATTCGATTTTCGCGGAAAGAACCTCCTGGTCACAATGATCGACCTCCCCTTCTCTGTCTCCCCGGTTATCTCGGGTTTGATCTTCGTTCTCATTTTCGGCCTCCAGGGGTGGATGGGACCATGGCTCAACGAACACTCCTTCAAGATCGTCTTTGCCGTCCCGGGAATCATCCTGGCAACCATATTCGTAACCTTTCCCTTCGTTGCGCGTGAATTGATCCCGCTGATGGAGGCACAGGGAAGGGAGGAAGAAGAGGCCGCCCTGGTCCTTGGCGCGAGCGGGTTACAGACCTTCTTCCGCGTTACGCTTCCCGGCATCCGGGAGGGCCTCGTCTACGGGGTCATTCTCTGCAATGCGCGGGCAATGGGGGAGTTTGGCGCGGTTTCCGTGGTTTCGGGCCATATACGCGGCCTGACCAACACACTCCCGCTTCACGTGGAGATACTCTACAACGAGTACGACTTTACGGCGGCCTTTGCGGTCGCCTCGCTGCTGGCCATGCTCGCCCTGGCTACACTGGCGGTGAAGAGCCTGACGCAATGGAAAAGGGCTAGAAGGCCATCGATCGAATTTGAAGAGGCACTGGTAAGATGAGCATCCAGATAGAGAACATCACCAAGCATTTCGGCGGCTTCCAGGCACTCAGGGACGTCAGCATCGACATAGCACCGGGGGAGCTGGTGGGTTTGCTCGGCCCTTCCGGGTCCGGAAAAACGACGTTGCTGCGCATTATCGCCGGGCTGGAGACGCCGGATAGGGGAACCATCGTGGTGGACGGCGAAGACACCACTGGGGTTAGCGTCCGCCGGCGGGGGGTCGGATTCGTATTCCAGCACTATGCGTTGTTCCGGCATATGACGGTTTTCGAAAACATTGCGTTCGGTCTGAGAGTAAAGCCTCGGAAAGATCGTCCATCCGGCAGGGAAATCAAAGCGAAGGTGATGAAGCTGCTCAAGCTGGTCCAACTCGAAGGTGTAGCGGACCGCTATCCCTCTCAGCTCTCGGGCGGACAGCGCCAGCGGATAGCCCTGGCCCGGGCGCTTGCCGTGGAGCCAAGGGTGCTCCTTCTTGACGAGCCATTCGGTGCACTCGATGCAAAGGTACGCTCGGAACTGCGTCAATGGCTTCGCCAGCTCCATGACGAGCTCCAGATAACGAGCGTATTCGTCACCCATGACCAGGAGGAGGCGCTCGAGGTGGCCGACCGTATCGTGGTGATGAATGAGGGAAGGGTGGAGCAGTCGGGTACACCCGAAGAAGTCTACGAGAACCCGGCCAATCCGTTCATCCTGAGCTTCCTTGGAAGCGTGAACCTGTTTCATGGGCGCGTGCATATGGGGCAGGCACGGCTTGGGGCAATCGACATTGCGGTTCCTGAGCATGCGGCAACCGACGATATCCCGGCTGTGGGATATGTGAGATCGCACGACATCAGCGTCGAGCGGCAGCCGACCGATGGAGCGAGCATCAGGGCTGAGGTCAAAAACATCCACTCCATAGGCCCGATTGTCCGGGTGACCTTCGGGGTTAACGGAAAGGATGAAACCGTCCAGGCCGAGCTTACCCGCGAGGCCTTTCGAAAACTCGCGCTAAAGAAGGGTGAACGCGTTTATGTCAGGCCCAGCAATGTGAGGGTCTTTGTTGAGGATTATCAGATTTAGAAATGCAATCAGGAAGGGGAAATCATATGGACAGTCAAGAAGTTCGCAAAGCGGCAGACCATTTCCGGGACAAGCCCGCCGAGGAGGTCCTGCGGAGCTTCTTATCCGATTACGGCATTAATTCGTCAAACGGGAACAAGGACCGGATCGCCCTGGCATCAAGCCTTGGCGCCGAGGACCAGGTCCTTACGCACATGGTGTTGCAGATCTATCCCCAGGCACGGATCTTTATCCTGGATACCGGCAGATTTCATTCCGAGACTTATGATCTCATTCAGAAAAGCATGCGGCAGTATGGGATTCATTATGAGGTCAAGTTCCCCGAATCGGCCGACATCGAGGAGATGGAAAGCCGGTTCGGACCCCAACTCTTTTATGAGAGCATAGAGAACCGAAAAAAATGCTGCAATTTCCGGAAAGTGAAACCCCTCCAAAAGGTATTATCCACCCTGGATGTATGGATTACAGGGCTTCGCAGGGAGCAGGCCGTCACGAGAGGTTCGGTGGAAAAGGTCGAATGGGATGAGGGCAACGGGCTTGTCAAACTCAATCCGCTTGCTGACTGGAGCGAAGAGCAGGTCTGGAGATACATCAGGCAGAACAACGTCCCGTACAATAGCCTTCATGACCGGGGATTCCCCAGTATCGGCTGCGCCCCCTGCACAAGGGCAATCGAATGCGGGGAGGATGTCAGGGCGGGGCGCTGGTGGTGGGAAACACCCGAACAGAAAGAATGCGGCCTCCACGCCGCCGGATCAGGAATATAGCATCCCTTTACCCTAAATAAGATGCCGGCGTAGAGAGGGTTGCCCGGATTTATATCCGGGTGCGGAGCACAAGAGGCTTCGCCAAGGCGTCTGAACCAGGACGGCGTCAAGTGCAAGTGGGGAAAGTATAGCGGCGAAGTGGTAGCTGCTAAGTTTTGGCACAGTCCCCCGGGGCTGTTGCCCAAATGGAATTTCGTTCTATTTCCAGGCATTTTTTCCTTCCACGATGTTGGAAATACCTGTGAAACGGGAGAAAATGTAGGGTGGGCACAGGTTTTGTCGTGCCCACCATCCCTATTGCGCTTCGCGCCCGATATAAAATCCGGGTTACGCGTTTTTCATTTTGGGCTACCATTTTTATTTTCGGGTTGAAAGACTGGCAGAGCGAAACCCAACCTGCAAGACTTCATACCAATTCGCGTTCAAGTTGATGTAGGGCCTTGTGTCCGTCCTCTCCAACGCCCACAAGGGGCTATGCTACATTTCTGTAGCGGTTCCTGGTACGATCTTGGACGCGAATTAGTATCAACACTATTGTTCGTAGGTCCCCTTAATCGAAGCCACTCCAAGCACCTTTCCCTTGATTGCTTTTTCAAAGTCCGCCTGCTTGGCATCCGGCAGAAGGTCGAGTTTGTCGGAGTCGAGCGCGTATAAGGTGAAAACGTAGGTATGCGGGCCGGTACCCCTGGGCGGCTGAGGACCTCCCCACCCAGGTGTTCTAAAGGAGTTTTTCAACTGGACCGCCCCCGCGGGCATTTTTCCATTTGAGGCGCCGTCCGGGATAAAATCCACTGTTGAGGGGATGTTTATTACCAGCCAATGAGTCCAATTGTTTGCAACCGGATGTATATCGATCACCGCCAGTGCATAGGATTTGGTCCCTTCGGGAGCACCGGACCATTTCAGGGGTGGGGATACATTTTGCCCTCCCGCGCCGGGACGCGCGAATCTGGCTGGAATCTTACCCCCATCGTTGAAGGCCGGAGACATCAGCTCGAAAGCGCCGGCCGAAACGGGCAGGAACAGACAAGCAACAAGCGTGAGGAAAAGAAATGAAATTGAAAACCTCGGCATTTTTTTGACCTCCTGTTTTTGAATTTCGGCAAATGTAAGGACCTGAAAAAGCAATTTAAAGTAGAAGGTGCAGGGCCGTGCGGATTTCATAGAGTGTATAATCACTCGCTCTTTTCGGCGAAATCTTCTCAAGTAAAATCCCTCTCTTCTCGATTTAATAGCAGGTGAATTGAAGTTGAGACTAAATCAAAGCCCCGAAAAATCGGCCGGCCCTCCAGCAGGGCCTTCCGGTAATTAAAGCAAGTTCAAAAGGAGATAAATCCTGTAATGGAGCACTTGGGCGCACTGCCTCATCCTCATTGACACGAACCTGGTGGCGCTTAGAGCCTATTTAGCTCTGAGAGCCTTTTTGCTCAGCAAATCTATTTTAAGGATCGAATCCGGTGGCCTACAAAAATTTAACCGTGCTGGTTGTGGATGATTTTGCCACAATGCGGCGCATCGTGCGAAAAATTCTGAGAGATCTGCAGTTTCAAGAGATAATCGAGGCTGAAAACGGCCTCGAGGCCCTCAAAATGTTAAAGTCCAACAAAGTTGACCTGGTGGTCTCGGACTGGAACATGCCGGAGATGACAGGGTTGGAACTCTTGAAACAAGTTCGAGCTGATGATCAACTTAAACATCTGCCCTTCCTGATGGTTACCGCCGAGGCCCAGAAAGAGAACATCGTCGAGGCGGTACAGGCCAGGGTAAGCAACTACGTTGTAAAGCCCTTCACCCCCGCCACGCTTGAAGAAAAAATCGCTAAAATTATTCCAAACTGATCTGGAGATTAGAAGATGGATGTAAGAATTATAAATCCCTTTCTAGCCGCTGCGATACACGTACTTAAAACCATGGCTGAAATTGATGCCAAACCAGGAAAACCGTTTCTCAAAAAAGACGATATCGCTGTGGGGGATGTTTCCGCAATAATTGGAATCACCGGCGAGGCGAAGGGGTCGATGGCGCTGATCTTTGATGAGCCATGCATCATGGAAATCGCCTCCAATCTGATGGGCGAAGTCTTCACTACTATGAACAATGAGATAAGAGACGCCGTGGGGGAACTCACCAATATGATCTGCGGAGATGCCCGAAGGCGCCTTGCAGAAGAAGGTTTTGTTCTGCAGGCGGGAATTCCGACAATAGTCGGAGGAAAAAGCCATACGATATCACACGTTGCGGACGGTCCCCGCCTCGCGGTGCCGTTCGAAACATCTCAGGGTACTTTTATGGTCGAAGTTGCATTTGGCAGGTAAAGTTAACGGAGATAGCCAACAGGAGGTACAGGTAATCCTGAGAGTGTCGTTCAGGGATTCACTTATAGTTATTCGGACCACATCGACCTTTGAAGCAGCAGATAAAGTAAAATCCCCACCTTTGAAGTTCATCACATGGAACTCCATAAGGAAAAACACCCAAGAACCTTGTCTTGGCTACGCCCCCAAAAACTTTCGCCGACAGGTATTTTGTGGAGCCGTTCCTTCAGTCGTTAAACGATATCCACTAAAGCCCCAATCATGAACAAAATGCAATTAACACCCCATAATATTCACTCCGACCCCCATTAATCACTCGTATCAGGTACTGCTTGCCATGTTCTTAAGCAGTAATCCACTGAATTGACGGCCTATGGAAGCACTAATTAAATTCCGGCTGCACAAGGGTGTCAGTCTCCCCTGCACATACTGGTGTAGAAAGGAGTAACCGACAGATGAAGAACAGAATAAGGAAACCCTTTATCTGGCTTGTTGTTGATGATGACGAAGATGAACGGCTGCTGATTAAGGAAGCAATCGAGGCAACCTCAGGACAACGCAGGTTCGAGGTGAATTTGCTTTTCTTTAGCGACGGCCTTGAGCTTCTGGAATATTTGGCGGTTTCTAAAGGAAGAAAATCAGCCGTCTTGCGTCCTGATTTGATTTCCCTTGACGTGAAAATACCGCATGCGGATGGAAATGAGGTGCTGAAGCAGTTAAAGTCGAACAGTGGTTACAGGGATATTCCAGTCATAGTCTTCACGGCAACGCAAAGGACCGCCGTGGTTGAGGAGAGCTATAGTTCGGGAGCAAATACGGTGATTCAAAAACCCGCCGATTTCTCCAGTATGATTAATATCCTCCGCTTACTTGTGGATTATTGGGGATGCCTTGCAAAATCGCCAAAAGGCTTTGGATGAATGGGCGTTTCGTGAGAGGTTCTCGCGAAGAGTTTTTATACCTGGTTGAATTCAAGAAATGAAACTCCAGGCGTGGGGAG
>DBMI01000013.1 GCA_002298165.1 Desulfarculales bacterium UBA702 | reverse complement strand
AGAAAAGAGAAAGCCATGCTGGTCGTAATGAGAAAGAATGCCGCGCCCGCCGAGATCGATCTCGTCGCTAAGGCAATCGAACAGAAAGGTTACTCGGCTAGGTCTATTCCGGGAGGCGAAAGGGTTGCCATTTGCGTACTCTATAACAAAGGCCCGGTGGATGCAGCTTACCTGTCATCTCTTCCCGGCGTAAAGGAGGCAATCCCCGTAACGCGCCCGTATAAGCTGGTTAGCCGCGAATCTCAATCCTGGGATACCGTCATCGATGTTGGAGGGGTCCACATCGGAAACGGCCACCTTACGATCATGGCTGGCCCCTGCGCAGTGGAAAGCGAACTCCAGATGATGACCATTGCAAAGGCGGTGAAGAAAGCCGGCGCTCAGATCCTGAGAGGCGGTGCTTTCAAGCCTCGGACCTCGCCTTATGCCTTCCAGGGATTGGGAGAGGGTGGCCTTAAGATTCTCGCCAAGGTTCGTTCCGAAACCGGTATGCCTGTGGTTACCGAAGCAATCGACCACGAGGTTCTCGATATGGTCGAAGAGTATGCGGACATAATTCAGATAGGCGCACGCAACATGCAGAATTTCAGCCTGCTGCGTCGCGCCGGCAAGGCCAAAAAACCCGTACTGCTGAAAAGGGGAATGTCGGCCACCATAGAGGAGCTTCTAATGGCCGCCGAATATATCATGGAGGGTGGAAACGACCGAGTAATCCTTTGCGAGCGCGGGGTCAGGACCTTTGCCCACCATAGCCGAAACACACTGGACCTTTCTGCAATCCCGGTGGTCCGCCAGGAAACCCACCTCCCGGTAATTGTCGATCCAAGTCACGCCGCCGGTCGGCGCGACCAGGTAATACCGCTTAGCAGGGCGGCGGTAGCCGTTGGTTGCCATGGGCTTATGGTCGAGGTGCACCACGCGCCGGAAAAAGCACTCAGCGACGGTCCTCAATCGCTCTACCCGGCCCAGTTCGTTGATCTGTGCAGACAAATCGGCCCCATCTTCGATGTCTACAAGGCTTCGACAAACGGACTCGCGGAAAATGGGCAGGCTGAGGCGACTGGAACGCATAATACCGCCGCGACGGCCTGATGTCACTGCTGAGAACCGCACAGGTTTCTGGTGGGTAAAGTTCCGCCCACCAATGTCCTGTCCAATCTGAAGGGCGGTTAATAGAACAGGAGAAGAAATGGAATTGGGGTTTTACCCGGAAAGATCAGAATTCAGGAATATGGCTGAGAGAGGAAACATCATTCCGGTCTGCCTTGAGATCCTTGCCGATACCGAAACGCCAGTATCTGCCCTGGCAAAAATCTACAAGGGGAAGGGGCCTGTTTTCCTGCTGGAAAGCATGGAAGGGGGCGAGCGCTGGGGGAGGTACAGTTTCCTTGGAAACTCCGCGGTAAAGTCCATACAGGTTTTCCGAGAAGAAGTGGTTATTGCAGAGGGTGGCCAAAAAGAGCGGGTCCGCCATGAGGGCAAGCCACTGGAGGTCTTGCGCCGCATAATGTCGCGCTACACTCCGGTTGCGCTCACGCAACTTCCGCGATTCTGGGGAGGGATGGTCGGGTTTTTCTCATACGAATTCGTTTCCTTTTTCGAAGATATTCCGAACAAGCTTGCCGATGATGTGCCGCTCGCTCATTTCATCCTGCCTGGGCAGCTATTTATCTTTGATAACGTCCGGCACACCCTTACACTTGTCGCATACGGAATGGTCGAAGAGGGAAAAGCGGATGAAGCCTACGACCATGCCCTGGAAGTACTTGTCGAAATGCGCTCCAAGCTCGCAAAAGGTGTCGATGAAGCATTTCACGTCGCCCCCGGTCCGTTCCCGCTTGGCGCTGAAGTCGATCCGGGAATTTTCAGGGACGGCGTTGCCAGGATAAAAGAGTATATAACTGAAGGCGACATAATCCAGGCCGTCTACTCTCAACGATTTACATGCCCGAGTCCTCCCGATCCATGGTCACTCTACCGAGCCCAGCGCTTCATAAATCCTTCCCCGTATCTATATTTTCTCCATTTTGAGGAAACCGTCCTTGTAGGCTCATCCCCGGAGGCGATGGTCAGACTTGAAAACGGCACGGCTACACTTCGCCCGATCGCGGGAACGCGGCCTCGCGGCAAAAACGAGCAGGATGATCGAAAGCTCGCCGACGAACTGCTCCAGGATGAAAAAGAACGGGCCGAGCATCTCATGCTGGTCGATCTTGGTCGAAACGACCTCGGGCGGGTAGCCGAAACCGGTACGGTCCAGGTAACCGATCTCATGGTGGTCGAGCGTTATTCCCACGTAATGCACCTGGTCTCGAACATCAACTGCGACCTTCAAGAGGGCCTGGATGCTTTTGATCTTTTCCAGGCAACATTCCCGGCCGGAACCCTGAGCGGTGCGCCAAAAGTTCGGGCGATGGAGATTATAGCCGAACTGGAGGACTCCCCACGCGGACCTTATGGAGGAGCGATAGGCTATGTCTCATTCAACGGCAACATGGACCTTGCTATTGTCATCCGTACGGCATGCATACGGGACGGAGTCCTGACAGTACGGGCGGGTGCCGGAATAGTGGCCGATTCGGACCCGGAGCGCGAAAGACTCGAGACCATCAATAAGGCCAAGTCGATTCAGAAGGCCCTGCAGATGCTCGACAGAAGTGATTCAGATAAAAAGACGGCTGCTGTGCCTAAAACTCATTCGGCTGCATGATTAGCCTGGGAAGGAAGGACCCGAGATGCTGTTCATGATCGATAACTACGACTCGTTCACCTATAACCTGTATCAATATTTTCGAATGCTTGGCGCTGAAGTCGAAGTGGCTCGAAATGATACGGTAAATGTCGAAGATATCCGTAACGCCGCACCCAATGCTATTGTGATTTCTCCTGGGCCATGCCGCCCAGAAGACGCGGGGGTATCGATGCAGGCCATCTCCGAGTTTTCCGGCAAAACTCCAATCCTTGGGATCTGTCTCGGACACCAGGCGATAGCGGCTGCTTTCGGCGCAAGAGTAATCCATGCAAAAAAGCTGATGCACGGGAAAACCTCGACCGTTAGCACGGACGGGCGAACCATATACAAGGGAATCGGGAATCCCTTTCAGGCAATGCGGTACCATTCGCTTGCGGTATCGGAAGAGGGCTTTCCGGATTGCCTCGAAATTACCGCTCATTCCGAGGATGGCGAAATAATGGGGATCCGCCACCGGAGCCACATGACAGAAGGGGTACAATTTCACCCCGAGTCCATAATGACCCCGGTTGGGAAACGACTGCTACGGAATTTTATCGAATTGGCAAACCAGGATCGGGAAGGAAACGGCAGATGATTCGCGAAAGCCTTGGAAGGCTCATCCGTAGACAGGATCTTCAAGAAGAGGAAATGGCCGGGCTGATGGGCGAAATAATGTCAGGAAATGCGACCGATTCTCAAATCGGTGCTCTCATGGCGGCACTCGCCACAAAAGGGGAAACCTTTTCCGAGCTTGCCGGAGCGGCGCGTGCAATGCGACGAAAAGCCACCCGAATTCAGACCAACGCGGATGTTGTGGTGGACACCTGCGGAACTGGCGGTGATTCACTAAACACCTTCAACATCTCGACGACTGCCGCCTTTGTCGTGGCAGGCTGCGGAGTTACTGTTGCAAAACATGGAAACCGGTCTGTTTCTAGCAAGTGCGGGAGCGCGGATCTGCTCGAAACCCTGGGCGTTAATCTCGAAGTAGGCCCCGAGGTGGTCGAAGAGGCCGTCCAGGAAATCGGAATCGGCTTTCTTTTCGCTCCAAAATTTCACGGTGCCATGCGGCATGCGGCAAGGGCAAGGAAGGAACTCGCTGTCCGATCCATCTTCAACATGCTGGGGCCGCTTACCAATCCGGCCGGAGCTAATTGCCAGTTGATAGGCGTCTACTCACCAACACTTACCGAAATGTTTGCCCAGGCCCTTAAACTTCTCGGCGCAAAAAGAGCCCTGGTGGTGCACGGGCATGAAGGACTGGACGAGATCAGCGTTTGCGCTCCGACCAGGGTCTCCGAGCTTAATAATGGGATGATTCGCACTTTCGATGTGACGCCGGAACAACTTATCGGACGCAGGGCGGAGCAGGTCGATATGGCAGGAGGAAACCCCGTGGAAAATGCGGTAATCACAAGAAAAATTCTTGAGGGGGAAAAAGGCCCAAAAAGAGATGTTGTTGCCGTCAATGCGGGGGCGGCCCTGGTTTCGGCGGGAATTGCAAATGACTTTGCCGCGGGCATCAGGATGGCCCAGGCGGCAATCGATGAAGGCAGAGCAATTGAGAAACTCAACGAGCTTGTCAGATTCACCAATTCGAACAGCTAAATGGATAGATCGATGTCTGATTTTCTTTCAAAAATTTTGAAACAAAAGAGGCGCGAGATTGGGGCTGCTTCAAGGAAGGTGCCGGAAGCAATACTACGGCATGAGGCCGAGAAGCTCAACGGCAAACGCTCGCTATTCTACAGGCTTGCTTCGCCGGGACCTTTCGGAATGAACGTAATTGCGGAAATAAAGCGAGCCTCACCATCAAAAGGACCGATCCGGGAAGGGATCGACCCTAAATTATACGCCGAGACATACCAGAGGGGCGGGGCCGCGGCAATTTCAGTCCTTACCGAAAGCGAGTTCTTTAATGGGAGCAGGGATGACCTGAGAAGCGTTCGCGGCGTTGCTTCAGTGCCCGTACTGAGGAAAGATTTCATTGTAAGTACCTACCAGGTCTATGAGTCGGCGGTAATCGGGGCGGACGCTGTTTTATTGATAGTCCGGGCGCTTTCTCCTGAGTTTCTGCGCGAGTTGATTTCCATCTGTGAAAGTGTCGCGCTTGATTCCCTGGTGGAAGTGCATAACTCGGGCGAACTGGAAACGGCAATGTCCGCCGGTGCGCGGCTCATCGGCATAAATAACCGTGATCTCGCTACATTTCGAACCGATATTCAAACCTCAATCGACCTCGCCCGGCTTGTCGGAGAGGAACATGTACTCGTATCGGAGAGCGGAATCAGCGGCAGGAATGATATCGTTAAGCTGCTGGACTCCGGCATTTTCAACTTCCTCATCGGAGAAACCCTGATGAGGTCCGAGGATCCCGAACTGCACCTCAAAAGCTTGCTTGGAGCCATGCCCTGAATGGAAAAACCCTCTAACGAAATTTATGAGTCACACGTCCAGGTGAAAGTGTGCGGGCTGACCAGCGTTGATGAGGCGGTTGCGTGCGCAAGGGCAGGGGTCGATGCGATCGGACTGGTTTTCTATCCGCCTAGCCCCCGTTTTGTGGACGACGCGCTTGCCCGTGAAATTGGCGAGAGCCTCCCTGAAACGGTCTGCCCGGTCGGCGTTTTCGTAGACGAGCCTTTCGCGGCGATTATGAAGAAAGTGGAAAAGTGCCGGCTTGGAGCTGTACAACTGCACGGGTTCGAACCCCCGTACCTGGTTTATGAACTGATCGGGGCGGGAATCCCTGTCATAAAAACATTTTTCACGGGCAGGCGACCGGCTCTATCCGATCTGCGTGCCTACCCCATGTCGGTCTGCCTGGTCGAATCGGGAGCCGGGCGGCATCCGGGCGGAAATGCCCTGGCCTGGAACTGGTGCTCAGTTAAGGGCAAACTTGAAGACAGGCCCTTTATCCTTGCCGGCGGCCTTGATCCGGAAAATGTCTTTGATGCCATAAAAGAAGTCTTGCCCGATGCCCTGGATGTCAGTTCGGGTGTCGAATCCACGCCCGGGCGAAAAGATATTGAAAAGGTAAAAGCGTTTGTGAAAGCGGCTGGGCAATTAGCGCCGGCGCGCAAACTCAGGAGGATATTCCAATGAAACTTGCCGGAACTATCACGGCTGGAGATGTGACTGCGCTGGACGCCGGAAATTTGCTGCCGGATGAAGCAGGGCATTTCGGTGTTTACGGCGGAAGGTACGTGGCCGAAACTTTGATGCCGGCTATCATCGAACTCGATGAAGCTTACCGCTCAATTTGCTCAAAGGCCAATTTTCAGGCGCAACTGGCTCGGCTGTTAAAGGATTACGCCGGGAGGCCAACGCCGCTCTTTCGTGCAGCGAGGCTGACTGAGAGCCTGGGCGGAGCTACTATTTACCTCAAACGAGAAGATCTGGCGCACACCGGCGCACACAAAATCAACAATACACTCGGCCAGGCGCTGCTTGCCAAATTTATGGGCAAGACAAAGGTGATAGCCGAAACCGGCGCCGGCCAGCACGGCGTGGCAACGGCCACCGCGGCGGCACTGTTCGGCATGGAATGCAAGGTCTTCATGGGAAGGGAAGATATCGCCAGACAGGCCCCAAATGTGCAAAGGATGAAACTGCTGGGTGCCGAAGTCGTCCAGGTCGATTCGGGTACCGGCACTCTCAAGGATGCGATGAATGAGGCGCTGCGATACTGGGTCGGTTCGGTTCGGGATACCTTCTATATCATCGGTTCGGTTGCGGGTCCGCATCCGTATCCCGAAATGGTACGGGATTTCCAGCGTGTGATTGGCGACGAGGCGCGCGAACAGATCTTCGAGGCCGAAGGATCCCTCCCCAGCATGTTGATAGCATGCGTTGGGGGCGGAAGCAATGCAATGGGGCTCTTCTATCCTTTCCTGAACCTCCCAGTCGAGATGGTCGGCGTCGAGGCCGCGGGCCACGGGATAGATACCGGAAAACACGCGGTAACGCTTGGGGCTGGTTCGGTCGGCGTGCTACATGGTTCAAAATCCTATGTGCTCCAGGATGAGTTCGGGCAGATAAAGGAGGCCCACTCGGTCTCCGCCGGGCTGGACTACCCCGGGGTTGGTCCGGAACATGCCTGGCTTAAGGACAAAGGCCGTGTGCGGTATGAATCAATCAAGGATAAGCAGGCCCTGAGAGCCTTCCAGATGCTCTGCTCGATGGAAGGAATAATTCCGGCCCTCGAGAGTTCCCACGCGGTCGCACAGGCGATGATAGAAGCAGTGCGTCGCCCGCCAACCGACATCATCATCGTGAATCTTTCCGGGCGGGGAGACAAAGACCTTGGCATCGTCTCGGAATATCTATGAAAGTTAATGTTATTCGAACGGTGTGAATTTTCCTCAATGCGGCGATTTTCCGAAAAGAAATTGGAGAAATGAGGATTTATGAGCAGGATAGCCGAAGTTTTTAGAAATCTGCGCCAAAATGGAAAGAAGGCCCTCGTCGGCTTTGTTACCGCCGGTGATCCGAGCATCCCGGAATCCATTGAAATCATAAAGCAAATGTGCCGATCCGGGCTGGATGTGCTCGAACTCGGAGTGCCTTTTTCAGACCCGACTGCAGACGGTCCGGTGATCCAGCGTTCCTCGGGACGCGCCATACAGGCAGGGGTGACCATGGCCGGCGTGTTGGGAATGGTCGAACAAATCCGAGAATTCAGTGCCGTTCCAATTGTACTTTTCAGCTACTACAACCCTATCCTGGCATATGGGGCCGAGGAGTTTTACAGAGATTCCGTGCGCGCCGGAGCGGACGGGGTCCTTGTGGTGGACCTGCCGCCGGAGGAGTCCGATGAGCTTACCGGACAATGGGGCGCCGACCTCGATTTTATTCGCCTTGTCGCTCCGACCACTCCCGTTCAGCGGATGGCGAAAATAGCCGCCAGGGCGACCGGATTTATTTACATGGTTTCGATGACCGGGGTGACCGGCAGCGGGGGATTGGACGTGAGCGCGATAGAGCGTGTTGCAGCCGATCTGAAAGAATCCTGCAACGGGCTTCCCATCTGTATTGGCTTTGGCATTTCAACTCCAGAGCAGGTTGCCCGGCTTTGCCCGATAGCGGACGGCGTGGTTATAGGCAGCGCATTCGAGCGCATTATCGAATCTTGTCCAGCAGGCGGTGAGGCGGCCGCGAAGGTAGGTGAACTGGTATTTTCGATGAAAAAGGCCATGGCCGCATACGTATGATAATGGTGTCTGAACACGAAACGCAGGTTGCCTAGACTTAAAGCGCAACGGATGCCATAAAAAGAGGGTAGCCCGGATTCATATCCGGGTGCGGAGCATAAGAGGTTTGGCTGAGGTGCGGGAAATCGAGATCAATGTCGGGTGCAAAATAGTCAAAAAAGGTTTCGGCAAAGTCCTATCTCTTCTGCTTGAATTAGTCGTAATCCGGCCCCAATGCTGTTCACCTAACGCAGATTCCATGTGGGGCGGGCCTTCCAGCCTGCCCGCGAAACAAGCACGAAACCTTCAGAAGACGTCAGGCTGAAAAGCCTGCCCTGCGCCGGTTTCATCCTAAAAAAGTATTAATGCTCGCCCACTGTTGGCGTTTTTTTTAAGGGGCCCGTCGGCTATGAGCTTCTAATTTTATGAAGCCATTGACAGAGACATTTTAAGCGCGCACCGAGCGGGGTTCGCCGGGTTGTAATGGACTTAATTCCCTGATTCTTCTATTTTATAAAAAATCCCTGATATAAATAATGAAGGGTGCTATCTCGCCCAAAGCTGGATGTTAGGAGGAGGGCTCAGGACACCAAACATGCTACAACTTTTATTAGACTCCTCAAAAATAACCGCTGCCGTTGAAGTCCTGGCGACGCAAGGCGGCATTGAAGCGCGCGGCGCCATATTCACCCGTCTCGAAGTTGTCGATTTCATCCTTGATCTGGTCGGCTACACAGAAGATCAACCCCTTTTCGAAAAGCGCCTTTTAGAGCCGTCATGCGGGGCAGGGGATTTCCTGCTTCCCATCGTGGACCGGCTGCTTACGAGTTGGCGCGCTTCAAAACAAAAGGGCTCAATAGAACAGCTGGGGAATGCACTGCGCGCGGTTGAACTGCACCGGGCAACCATCGCCGCAACGCGCCAGGCCGTCATTGGACGCATAAAAGGGCATGGGATTGAAGCAGAAAGCGCCACGGCTCTTGTTGATACATGGCTTGTCCAGGGTGATTTCCTTCTCGATCCGCCCAAAGGTCATTTTGATTATGTGGTGGGCAACCCGCCTTATGTGCGGCAAGAACTCATTCCTGCCCCCCTGGTCACCGAGTACCGGCGACGGTACGCGACCATGTATGACCGCGCGGACCTCTACATTCCGTTTATCGAACGCTCGCTTCTGATGCTTGCATCTGGCGGAAGCCTTGGCTTCATCTGTGCAGATCGCTGGATGAAAAACCGCTACGGCGGCCCACTGCGGAATCTCGTGGCCGGAAAATTTCATCTAAAAATGTATGTCGATATGATGAATACCCCGGCCTTTCACCAGGAGGTGATTGCCTATCCGGCCATAACGATCATCACCAGGGAAAAACCCGGTCCTACCCGCATCGCGCACCGGCCCTCGATTGACCGAAAAACGCTGTCAAGCCTGGCTGAAACCTTGAAGGCAAAAAGCCTGCCTAAAGAGAGCCAGGCCGTGCGAGAACTGCCGCGCGTCACCGATGGCGCTCAACCGTGGCTGCTTGAATCAGCTGACCAGATGGCCCTTATTCGCCGTCTGGAGCGGGAATTTCCAACCCTTGAGGAAGCCGCCTGCAAAGTCGGCATTGGCGTTGCGACTGGGGCCGATAAAGCCTTCATCGGAGATTTTGAATCGCTCGATGTTGAGCAGGATCGTAAGCTACCCTTGGTGACAACCAAAGATATTTTATCGGGGGAAGTGCAATGGAAAGGGCAGGGTGTCATCAATCCTTTTACCGATGACGGCCTGCTCGTCAATCTGGGCAAATACCCGCGTCTGAAACGCTACCTCGAGGCGCGCAAAGAAGTCATAGCGGGGCGTCACTGTGCTCAAAAGTCACCCGCAGCCTGGTACCGCACCATTGACCGCATTACCCCGGCAATTGCCAGGGAACAAAAGCTTCTCGTCCCCGACATCAAGGGGGAAGCTCATATCGTTTTTGAATCCGGCAAGCTGTACCCGCACCACAACCTTTATTACATCACGTCCAAAGCCTGGGACCTTCGCGCCTTGCAAGCCGTGTTGCTCTCAAGCGTCACCAGGCTTTTTGTGTCAACCTACTCGACCAAAATGCAAGGGGGCTGCCTGCGTTTTCAAGCTCAGTACCTCCGGCGCATTCGAATCCCTCACTGGCGCGACGTTCCTTCAGAATTGAAAAAGGATTTGAAAGAAGCAGCCAACAAACGGGATTTGCAGGCTTGCAACAAGGCAACCTTTAAGCTGTATGGATTAAGCCACGAAGAACGCGCGGCTCTTGGGGAAAACGGGGAATAGATGGCTCTTGATCTGGTCGATTATGAACGCAAGGCCCGTGAAGCCGTGCAAGCGTTTTGGGGAAATCGTGAAGCGGCGCGGCAAAAACAAATTGAATCCGGCAAAGCCGATCAGGGCGAGCGCGCGGGCGTCACGGCGGGCAAAAACATGGACGGCTTTATTGCCTTGGTGCTTGATATCGTCAAAGCCAACGGCCTTGCTCATGCCGATATTCATCAACAACGCGCCTTGCTGACATTGCCGGGATATTTTCGGCCGACAAAGTTATGGGACCTGCTTGTGATCCACAAAGGCGAATTGATCGCAGCCATCGAAATGAAAAGCCAGGTCGGGCCGTCTTTCGGCAACAACTTCAACAACCGGACAGAAGAAGCTATCGGAACGGCGCACGATTTAAAAACGGCTTACCGTGAAAACGCCTTCGGCAAACAACCGCGTCCGTTTGTTGGCTGGCTTATGCTGGTCGAAGATGCTCCTGGGTCTCGATCACCTGTTAGTGACAGGTCGCCGCATTTTCCGGTGTTACCTGAATTTCAAGGTGCTTCTTACCTCAAGCGGTACGACCTGCTTTGTCAAAGGCTGGTGCAAGAACAGCTCTACACAACTGCCGCCATTATTTCATCCCCACGCGAAGCGGTTACAACAGGTGAGTTTTCTGGAATGTCGGCAATGACGGATTTGAAAACCTTTGTCACTGCATTGGCCGGTCATGTTGCTGCTGAAGCCGCAAGGCTAGGGTGAGGGATAAAAATGGCCGAGCAAGGGCTCACCATTTTTGCCGCAATCTGGGGATCGGTTATTTCAACCATTTTGGCGGGTATAAAAATTGGGGAAGCATGGCGGGATCGACGCCGGTTAACCACAAGCTACAGTATTAGCTATTCAGACAATGGCGAGAGCCAAATAATAATAGAAAATCCTTCCAATACACCTGTACTAGTAACGTATTGGGAACTGCTGTGGATCAAGGGGCCTTTTTTCCGAAGAGAAACTATTGATGGCGCTTTTCCAGATGAAGGTTATTGCAATATCACAATCAAAGCACATGACCGCTATGCTTTGACCTTTAAGGGAAATCAAAGGCGCAACGCAGCTGAAGCAAAGCTCCACTTGAAACTTTACATATCAGGACGGAACAAGCCTTTCTCCTACATAGCTTTTGATCCCGCCAAGAGCTTCCCCAAAAAGAAAAAAGTTGTGTGCGTCAAGTTCTGCA
>DBMI01000072.1 GCA_002298165.1 Desulfarculales bacterium UBA702 | reverse complement strand
GCAAGGTCTCCCGACCTTGCCGCCAGCATCGACCGCAGGTCTCCAATGGACCTGGTGCCAGTGCCCACATATTACATTCGGCAAACTTCATTGTGGAAAGGTCTGCCGACCTTACCTCAATTCTTGAAAACCTCAGGATAGAGCGCGGCGGCGAGGCTTTCCACTGCGTCGATGCAGCGGGGGCCGGGGCGCGAGAAGACCAGTTCGTCGGCCTTTATTACTCTGCCCTCGCGAACACATTTAAGCTGGTCGAAGTGTGCTCTTTTCGAAGGATCGAGGGGGCTCTTGTTCATCGGCCCCTCCTGGACAACGTAAGCGTCCGGATTATCGAAAAGAAGCGCCTCCACGCTATATTTTACTATTCCTTTTTCCTTAGTAAGCACATTTTCACCGCCCGCGGCAGAGATAATCTCGTCGACAATCGATCCCCGCCCGGCGCCGGTGAGCGGTTCGGATCGTATCTCAAAAAAGACCCTCTGCTTTTTCTCGAGCCCGGCAAGCTTTGTCTTTACAGCATCGAGTCTTTTTCGCAAAGATGCATTCAGTTTCAATGCCTCCTCAGTTTTCCCGCAAAGTGTCCCGAGTCTTTCGGTGACCGCAAAAATCTCGTCGAAAGTCTTCGGAGAAAAAATCGCTACGGGAATTCCCGAGTCGAGAAGGCGCGAAATTTCGGGGGTCTCGTCTCGCCGCGAAGAACTCATTATCACGAGGTCAGGCTTCAAACCCAGTATCAGCTCGATATTTGGCTTCATGTGGGTGCCGACTGATGGAAGCTGCTCGATCTCTGCGGGATATTTGTCGGCCTGAGTGCGGGCGATAACCCTGTCGCCCGCCCCGATCGAGAAGAGCACTTCGGAAAATGCCCCGTAGAGCGGAATAATGCGCTGGGCGGGCCGATCAAGAGATATCTTGTTGCCCAGATCGTCGGTTATTTCAACTTGTTGGGCACGGCAGACGGACGTGCCTGCGAGGCTTAGCCAAAATGCAAGGCAAATTACTGTTAAGCGGGTCGGTAGAAACTCCATGTTCATCACCAAATTCTTGACAGCTTCGGGGAATTGCGTTCCGACGCTCTTTTATCACGGCAAAAAGAAGACCTGCCTTTTCCCGGCTGCCTCTATCTCCCGGACTACGACGCGGGTTTCATAAATCTTTTCAAGTACCTGTTCGGTAAGGACTTCTTCGGTCGGACCATCGGCTTCGATCAGCCCTTCTTTCAAGAATACCATCCTCCGGCAAAAAAGCGCGGCAAGGTTTATGTCATGGGAAACGGCAAGCACAGTCAGGTTTTTTTCCAGATTCAGTTTGGCCAGTACCTTGAAAATTTGCAGCTTGCGGTTGATATCCATTGCGGATGTTGCCTCATCGAGGACTATGATAGGCGTTTGCTGGGCAAGGGATTTCGCCATCAGGACGCGCTGTCTTTCTCCGCCGCTTACCGCTCCAATCGAGCGTTCTCCCAGCTTCGCCGTGTCGGTCAGGCAAAGGGCTTTTTCCACTGCCTCCGCATCGTCCGGGGTTTCCATGCGCCAGCGTTTCCTGTGCGGATAGCGGCCCATTTCTACTACTTCGCGGCAGGAAAAAGGAAATCGCATGTCGCTCTCCTGCGCTATAACAGCCATGCGCCGCGCCCGTTCCCTGAGGCTCAGCCGTTCGACCCCGGTCCCCAGTATTTCGATTTGCCCGCCGATTGCCGGAACGATTCCGCTAAGGGCCAGCACCAGAGTGGATTTGCCGGCGCCGTTCGGCCCAAGAATGCCGACGAATTCGCCGCTTCCCACCGAAAAGGAAACTCCCTTCAGCACTTCGTTTCCGGAGTAGCCGCAATGAAGCTCGGAAACATTTACTGCAGGTGGAGCTGTTTTTTTCTGCGCAGAAGAAGGAAGCAAAAAAACGGACCTCCAATGATTGCCGTTACTACGCCGACGGGAATTTCCTCACCGCCGGGCAGAATTGTTCTCGCAATTGTATCCGAGACCAGCACGAGCAGACCTCCGCAAAGAGCCGCGGCCGGAATAAGCAGCTTGTGTCGGGGGCCGATGGCAAGCCGCGCCAGGTGAGGGATCACAAGTCCCACAAAACCGATTATTCCGCTCACTGCAACCGCCGATGCCGTTACCATCGAGGCCATAAGTAACATCCAGAAGCGGACCCTCGATACGTTTACCCCGAGTTGCTGCGCCTGGATATCGCCAAGGCCGAGCAGATCGAGTTCTCGTGTGAAGCAGCAGATCGCCCCTCCCCCAATAATTATGTAGGGCAGGATCAGCATGACATGCGCCCAGGATTTTCCTGACAGGCTGCCCATGATCCAGAAAACTATCGTGGAGACGGATTCCTCGTTGAGGCTTTTAATCAGGCTGATCATGGCGGAGAGGAAAGTTGAGACGATTATTCCGGCAAGCACGACGGTAACTATCTGGATTCGACCTTCCTGGCTGCCCAGCAGATAGACGAGATACAAGGCGAGAAGCGCACCGGCAAAAGCCGCCGCTGGAAGGGCGCTTACCCCGAAAAAGTGCAGGGATCCAAGGCCCAGCAGAATGGCAATCGACGCACCGAAGGCCGCTCCGGTGGAAATTCCCAGGGTAAACGGGTCAGCCAGTGGATTTAGAAGTACTCCCTGGTAAACGGTGCCGGCAAGCGCCAGGGCGCATCCGACCATGAAGGCGAGACAGATCCGCGCCAGTCTTACATGAATTACGATATAACTTATGGTATCGTCGATTCCGAATGCAAGGTCGGGGAAAAAAGGGGAGAGCCAGAGCTTTACGATGGAATCATAAGGGGTCTTGAAGGTGCCGAAACCGGAGCTGATAAGTGCCGCGCATATGATTGCAAGGACAAAACCCGACCAGAGAGCGATCCGCCACGGTAATACGTGCGCCCGGGGGCGGAGACCGCCTGTTCTTTCATCTGTTGCCGCTTCGCTCATTGCTTGAATGACTTCTGGATTATTTCTTCAGCCCGTTTCGCTTGATTAGCATGAGTGAGAGGTAATGGGGCTGTCCCATTTGGGCAAGTTTCTCGAAATCCCTTTCGACTATTTCTCCCTCCAACCCGCACCGGCTTACAAAACAGCAATGCTTATCAAGGCCTTCTTCCCGGATCTGGGACAAAATCTCGGGAAAACGCTTGTAAGTCTTCATCAGGACAAGGTTATCGGAAAGCTCGGCCGCTTCCTTCAGCCTGCGGGTTCCTCCCTTTGCCATGGAGAGGATCGTCATGGATTCCTCGCCTTCGGCCAGGGGCTCGTTGGCGCAAGCGGCGGCGGCCTGGAAGGAAGTTATACCGGGGATAACCTTGATCTTGGCTTCGGGAAGCTGAACGCGGACCTTGCGCATAATGTAGATGAAGGTGCTGAAGGTGAGTGGATCCCCAAGCGTAAGGAATGCGGCATTTTTGCCCTGCCTCATCACTTCGATGATGGACTCGCAGTTTGTCTGCCAGGCATCCTCGCGTGTTTCGGCATTATTGGACATCGAGAAGGCGAGCTGATCCACCGGAGTTCCGGCGGGCAGATGTCCGTTTACTATCGAGCGCGCCAGACTGTAGTCGTTCTTGCTCGAAGAGGCGGCAAAAACGTGCTGGACTTCCTCCCTGAGGACCTTTACCGCCTTGATCGTGAGCAGCTCAGGGTCTCCGGGTCCGACGCCGATTCCATATAGTTTGCCAAGCATAATCATCCTTGCGCGCAAGGTCCCGCCAGTTTCTTATGGGCGGGAGAGAGTCCGGTCAATTCATCGGGTTGACTACTTTCCCGATCTTGCTAATTCAAGAAGGCTATGGACGATTGCGACGGCAATCGTGCTCCCGCCTTTTCTGCCGAGAACGGTAATCGAGGGCTGATTTTCCAGCCGCCAGAGGGCGTCTTTTGATTCCTCGGCCTGCACGAAACCTACTGGTACTCCTATTACAAGCGCCGGCCGGATGTTTTCATCGCTGATCATCCGCACGATCTCGTGAAGCGCTGTGGGAGCGTTTCCGATCGCTATGATCGATCCATCAAGCTCTCTGCCGCAACCGCGAAATGCAGCCAGGGTGCGGGTAACGCCGGTCTTTGAGGCAATCTCACGGGTCTCCTCGCTCTCGGCTGGAACAACCACCTCATTTCCAAACCATTCAAGCCGCCATGGGGCAAGACCCGCACGAATCATCCTGGTATCGGCGAATATGCGGGCGGCTGATTTCAGCGCTTCCGCGCCGCGCTCGATCGCGCCGTTGCTTATCCGGATCCTTTGGGCGTAGTCGAAATCACCCGTAGTGTGGATTACGCGCCGAACCACCTGCCATTCAATCGGTGGGAAACCATGGTCCCCCATCTCCTCATCAATGATTTGGAAGCTTTTGTCTTCAATCTTTTTGCCGGCCTCGACCAATCCAGGGCCGCAGCTGTTTGTTTTGTCGGGGAATTTCAGTATCATTCCGTCCGCCTTGATTAAACCTCTCTAAAAACAAAAAAGTCCCTGGTCCCGCCCGGCGGGAACTCAAGGACTGCACCCAGCTCACTTGATCCTCTCTTGTCAGGGAAAGACCTCGTCCCCCGAAACAAAGATTTGTTCGAGAACCCCTGTGGAATCAGGCAGGTTTTCTGGCTCACGGATCAGTCTAATCACCATGCCTTCCCGGCGCGCTCCGGCGCAGCCAGTGGCCTTTCATGGTTTTCGTCCCCGTTTACAGCGGCGGGACCGCGACGGTTTCACACCGTCTTCCCTTTTAAATCCCTAAATGCGGGAATACCTGTATCCCTGTAATTTCAAAGAGCCGGGAAATCTGTTATTCTCCTGCCTTCAGGCTACAAAAAAGAGGCGCTGACGGCATTCTCGAAACGCATGCCTCGATTTTTGGCCTCTCCGGCACTCAGCGAACATCTTTATCTCATTTGCCCATCGAGGTCAATCTTAATGAAACTGTACCCAAGTCCCTTTCCCGGGATGACCGTATGATAAGTGTCGTCATCCCAACCTTCAACCGCGGGGAGATGGTAGCCGAGGCGGTGAGTTCGGTTCTTGGGCAAAAAGATTTTACCGGTGGGATCGAAGTGATCGTCGTGGATGATGGTTCTACCGACGGGACCGCCGAAGCCCTCGCCCTATTCGGTGACAAGATTAGATACCTGAGGCTCGATCGCGGAGGAGTCAGTGCCGCCCGGAATCTGGGCATAGCTGAATCCCGCGGAGAATATATAGCATTTCTCGACTCAGACGACCTGTGGCTGCCTGGAAAACTCTCGGCCCAAGTGAGCTATTTTTCTGAAAACCCCGATATCAATCTTTGCCAGACCGAGGAAATCTGGGTAAGGCGCGGCAAGCGAGTGAATCCTCGAAAGTACCACCAAAAGCCCATGGGATACTGCTTTGACCTGCTCCTCGAAAGATGTCTGGTGAGTCCTTCAGCGGTGATGATCCGCCGTGCCCTGTTCGATGAGGTAGGCTTATTCGACGAGTCCATGCCCGCGTGCGAAGACTACGACCTATGGCTCCGAATCGGCAGCCGCTATCCTCTCGGCCTCATAGAAAAACCCTACATAATCAAGCGGGGGGGGCATCCCGGCCAGCTCTCGGCAATTACTCCCGTACTGGACAAGTACCGAATACGCTCTATCTCCAATCTGCTTGACTCGGGGTGGCTCAATGATTCTCAAAGTGAAGCCGCGCTGAAGGTCCTGCGCGAAAAATGCCGCATCTACGCCACGGGATGCCGTAAACGCGGCAACATTTCGGAAGCGGAAATTATGGAAGCACTCATGAGCAGGGCAGGGGGGTAACAAAGAGTCTTCCTCTTCCGTCCTCCGCCATCCTTCATCCGCCCCTTCCTTTTCCGTTTGCGCTGCCGGTTGTTTATTCCCTATAATGGCGTTTGGCCGTCGGCCAAAGAAAACACTTTGTTTAAACTTGCAGAACGGGAAAGGAGATTACAATGCTTTTCATGGGTATATTCAGTTACTCCCCCGAGGACAGAAATCTGGTAATTGAGCGCGGCATGGATTCGACCAAGGTCCCAGGGGTCGAAGTAAAGGGCGAGTGGTTCGACATTTCCGGTCATAGGGTTTTCAGGCTTTTCGAAGCGGACGATGAGGTCCATCTTGCGGCATCCGCTTACGGCTGGTCCGATCTTGGGATGGCGGAAATAATCCCGGTCATGGACACCGAAAAGGCGCTGAAGCTCCTGAAGCGGCTCTCAAAGAAGTCCTGAAAGAGATAGCGCAGCACGCTGTGACTTCAGCAAAGCAATATCCAGTGGAACTGCGGGGCGTCCAGTCTTCGATCCTGGCTAAATAGTTTCTGAGCAGCGTCCTCCCGGCGCCAAAAAGCCGGGAGGACTTTTTACATTCGTAATCAGCAAAGAAGGTATAAAAGAAAGTGATTCAACTGGCAAAGCTTTTGGACAGTATCGAACCTGCGGATGCCGAGTGGGAGCAAAAGGCGAACGAGAGGCTAAGTTCGCAGATCCGTCCTCGCGGTTCGCTTGGACACCTCGAGCTGATAGCGGCAAGGCTCGCCGGCATTGGCCGCACTTTACAGCCTGATCTCTCGAAGAAAATTATTTTCGTAATGGCCGGGGATCACGGAATAGCCGCCGAGGGTGTGAGCGCTTATCCGCAGGAAGTTACCGCACAAATGGTCTATAGCTTTACCCGTGGCTGGGCATCGATAAATGTACTGGGAAGGCACGCTGGAGCAAGCGTTCGGGTAGTTGACTGCGGGGTCGCAGGCGATATTCCGCCTGAGTGGGAGGTAATTGACGGAAAAGTAGGACGTGGGACGGCATCTATTACAAAAGGTCCGGCCATGACCCGGGAGCAAGCAATAAAGGGGCTTATGGTCGGCGCAGACCTGGTACGAAATGCCAGGGAGCGGGAAGGTTTTGGACTTTTCGGGACCGGCGACATGGGTATCGCCAATACCACTCCATCGACGGCAATAATCTGTGCGCTCTGCGGACAGTCAGCCTCACAGCTTACCGGACGCGGCACCGGCATAGACGATGATGGCTTGAGCAAAAAGATCAAGGCTATCGAGACGGCCCTGAAGGTGAACAAACCCGACCCAAAAGACGCCCTGGATGTTTTAGCCAAGGTGGGCGGCTTCGAAATAGCAGCACTTGCCGGTGCGGTGCTCGGGGCTGCCTCCGTAAAGGCGCCAATAATCTGTGACGGCCTGATCGCCACGGCCGGAGCGCTCATAGCCTGCCGCATAGCGCCACGAGCCGCCGATTATCTGTTTGTTTCGCACAAGAGCGTCGAGCCCGGCCACATCGTCATGTGTGACCTGCTCGGCCTTAAACCGATTCTCAGCCTCGATATGCGCCTGGGCGAAGGCACCGGGTCCGCGCTTTCAATGAATATCGTCGAGGCATCCGCAAAGGTGCTGGTCGAATGCAAAACGTTCGCCGAGGCGGGAGTAACCGACACAGGGCACTAACGGCCCGCGCGGGAGCGGATTATCATATTTACGAGTGAATTTGGCAGGGTGGGCACGATAAGACGCGTGCACACCCTCCAATTGCGCCGCATAAACAGCATGGAGGAAGTATATGGCCACGATAATGCCCGAGGGGGACGCTATCAGAAAGGCTATCAAGTGGATTTCAGCTGAGTTGGTAGAAGACCCTGACAAGCCCATCCAGAAACTTATAAACGAGGCGGTGACACAATTCGACCTGTCGCCAAAGGATACCGAGTTTTTGATCAACTTTTACAGGAAGGATAAAGGGACGCCGGCTTAGGGCCGACTCATTCCGCGCCATTCAAACAAGCACGACTCGCTGAATCAAAATGGGCTTCCGTGTATCCCCCTCAATGATTATTTGCTTGAGGGGACAAATATTTAAATATTGTAGGGCAAATGATTATTTGCCTGAGGGACAAATATTGAAATGTTGTAGGGGCAAATGATTATTTGCCCCTACGATCTAACGCCACAATTGAAACACGGCACGTCGGAACTATTCGATCAATTGTTCGTGGATTCAGAGCTTGAACTGTTCCTCGTAGATTTTCACCTGGTCTTCCTGCCTCCAGAAAATCCAGGTCTTGTGTAGCGCGAACGTACCCGAGGGCTTTCAGCGCAAAGGCGCCGATGAGAGCAACGCCGATTTTCTCGCGATCAAAAAAGCCGATCAGTTGTTCGATGACCGCTCTAATGTTCACAGCCCCGCCTGTATGAGGTCGTGAATTCGTATTATCCCGGAAATTTTCCCCTCCGAGTCTACGACGGGCAGTACCGCGATCTGTGATGGGCGGTTTTCCATGAGGTTCAGGGCTTCGGCCGCCATCCTGTCCTGGCTGATGACTACAGGATTGGCGGTCATAACGGTGTCGATCTCGAGGCCAAGAAAATTCTCATGGGATTGCACGGAGCGCCTGAGATCACCATCGGTGAATATCCCGATCAGTCTGTGTTCGGGCGAAACGATTATTACGGCACCCATTCCCTTCCCGGTAAGCTCGATAAGGGCATCGCGCATGGAGGTGCCGCTAAGCACCATGGGCAGGTTGTCCCCACAATGCATTATATCTTTAACCCTTAGGAGCAATCGGCGTCCGAGTGCGCCGGAAGGGTGGAGCCTGCTGAAATCGTCTCGTGAAAATCCTTTCAGGGAAACCAGGCAGCCCGCCAGGGCGTCGCCCATCACCATCGCAACAGTGGTGCTGCTCGTGGGGGCCAGGTTGAGCGGGCAGGCCTCGCTATCGACCCCCGCATCGAGAAAGACATCGCAGTACCTGGCAAGTGACGAGCCCGCTTTTCCGCCTATGCCGATCGTCCTGAGGCCGAACCGCTTGAATATCTGCAGGAACTGCAGCACCTCGGTTGTTTCGCCGGAGTTGCTCAGCAAAATACCCGCATCTCCGCGCTGCACAATCCCGAGGTCCCCATGCATTGCTTCGACGGGGTGAATGAAAATCGAGGGTGTGCCGGTGCTCGACAGTGTCGCTGAAATCTTGCTGGCGACTATTCCCGACTTGCCGAGACCGGTCGCGATTACCTTGCCCTTTGTTTCGAGCAGCAGGGAAACGGCCCGTTCGAACTCGGGTCCGATTCGTTCAATCAGCGATTCGAGGGAAAGGATCTCCTTCCGGATTACCTCCTTTGCCATACCGCAGCATGAAACCATGGTCAATTTTCTCGGAAGTTGTTGAAGGTGTGTTGAATTCCGGTTAAGCCTTTGAGCAAAGGAAATTCCTAAGGCTGTACTGTACATTGTTTATTTTGAGTTTCCTGCGGATGTTCTTGCGGTGCGTTCGAACCGTGCTGGCGGAAATATGAAGCTGTCTCGATATCTCCTCGGTTGTGACGCCGTTTTTAATAAGCGAAGCTATCCTCAACTCGGTGAAAGAAAGCACCGCCGCAATTCGTGAATCCATCGTGAAGCCCGACGTGAGATCTTCGATCTGCAGGACAAGCATATCGAGTTGATCCTGGTATTTTGCCAGTGCCTTGTCCCTGCCCAACTTCTCGACCATCGGAATTATTAGGTTCCGCAGCTTGAGAGCGATTCGCTTTTCCACTTCTTCTCGCTCACGCTCGATATTCTGGGCAAAAACCGAGAGCGCCCGGTTGGTATCGCGAAGTTGTATATTTAAATTTTCGAGCCGTTCCTTGTGCGTGATCAGTTCGCCTCTGCTTTGCTGGAGGTCGATTATGAGCCTTTTTGACTCGCGTTCGCTCTCCAGTGACTTTAAGGCTCGCAGTATTGTGTGATAAAGAAGCTCGCTTTGGAAGGGTTTTTCCATGAAATCAAAAGCCCCCAGTTTGAGGGACTTTATGGCCATTTCCTTGTCGGCAAAACCTGTGATTATGATGACCTTTATGTCATCGCGGTAGCCGCGAATTTCCGGGAGCAGGTCCAAACCGCTCACTCCGGAAAGGAAGACATCGAGCAGGAGAACATCGCATTCCCCATCTTTAACTATGGGCATTGCATCTTCGGGCCGGGTGCATCCCTTCGCGCGGACCCCCCAGGATTCGAGAATCTCTTTGACGCTGTCGCAGACGAACTCATCATCGTCCACTATAAGTACCCGGGAGTCTTTGAAAGATTCCATTGCATCCATTTTGCCGAATCCCGTTTGTGCCTTCTCCAGGCCTCAGATCCACTTCCGTAAAAGGCGGCAAATCACACAGCAACGTGGGGAAATGGCTGAGAGCAGGTATCCGCTGTCTTTAGCCCTGTTGGGGGATATTCTTACCAAATCACGAAACTAATTGCAATATATTAGGTATTTAGTGCAAAATAGAATAAGTTGTGCTTGGGTCCATTTACTTTTCTGATATAATTTCCGGTGACTTTAGCCCAATGCTATTGGATACGGAGTTGTATCGAAAATGGGAACAGTTTACTGATATGGCCAGAATTCTTTTAATCGAAAGCAATCGGGATTGGCAGCTTAAGGCCTGCGAGGCATTGAGTCCTCATAAGCTTGATATTACACCGGCCTTGAACGACGCCTCGGAACGGCTGGAAAAAGAAGCCTTCGATCTGGTTATAGCCAGCCTGGAATCAAACCATGTTGACAACATCGGTATGCTTAAGGAGAAATCGCCGGGCACCCCGCTTATCGTGGTCAGCCAGCGCGACAATGCCGATCTGGTGGTTCAGGCGATCAGGGCCGGGGCTTTCGACTATATAAGCAAACCTTATGTTCCGAACAGGATGCATATAGCTGTCTCACAGGCACTCGATCAGCGTTCTATGAAGAACGAAATCGACTACTTGAGGCGCACACAGGATATTACATACGATTTCGACAAAATCATTGCCGCAAGTCCCACCATGAAAAAGGTCATCAGTACGCTGAAAAGGATTGCCGATCTTGAAGCAACCATTCTCATGACGGGTGAGACCGGCACCGGAAAAAGCATACTCTCCGGGACCATTCACTTTAACAGCCGCAGGCGGTCCAAGCCCTTTATAAAGATAAACTGCGCAAACATCCCGGAAACTCTTTTGGAAAGCGAGCTTTTCGGTCATGAGAAGGGCTCTTTCACCGGTGCTACCAAGACACGCATAGGCCGCATGGAACAGGCAAACGGCGGGACGGTTTTCCTGGATGAAATCGGCGAGCTTCCACCAGCAATCCAGTCGAAGCTACTCCGGGTACTGGAGGACAAGTGCTTCGAGAGGCTTGGCGGAAACCAGACTATCCGCTCGGACATAAGAATAATAGCCGCTACGCACAGGGACCTCGAGACAAGCGTTGAGACCGGAAATTTCAGAGAGGACCTCTATTACCGGATCAATGTTTTGCGCGTGCACCTGCCGCCCCTGCGAGATCGAACCGAGTGCATCGATCCCCTTGCCAATTACCTGCTCCAAAAGACTTCCCGCGACCTTGGACGGCACTTCCAGGGTTTTTCACCGGAAGTTGTCGCGCTTTTTCGGGCGTACCACTGGCCCGGCAATATCCGCGAGCTATCCAATGCAATTGAAAGGGCGGTCCTGCTCGAGGACGGCCGCTTCATCCGCCCCGAGACTATCACCCTCTACGGAATGGGAAGGAAGGTCAGCACCCCGTCCAGGCCCAAAGACCTCGAATCGGGTGAAAAAGAGATGCTTCTCGAAGCCCTTGAAATCAGCGACTGGGTTCAAAAGGACGCCGCCTCAAGACTTTGCGTCACCCCACGCAAACTGAACTACATGATCCGGAAACACGGAATAACCCACACCCGGTGGAGAAAGAATAAATAGGCCGCCTGGCACCGGCGTTAGATGATTCACGCTGGTTCAAGTAAAACCGTAAGATGCACCCGATCCACAGGTGGAGTCCAAAAGCGAGACCCAACACCGCACCGAAATGTTGGGTCTCGCTTTTTTCATAAAATGCGCGGCATTTCCGCCTTTCACCGCTAACCACCATCCATGTATTAATCCTTGGAAAAAGAGGGTAGCACGGCCGGGAGGGGCTGTTGCCCAACCCCAGGCTGAACTATCTACCTGGATCTCAGCTTCGAACATCGTCATTCCCGAAGCGTTTCTGGGCGGGAATCCAGCG
>DBMI01000099.1:7243-9185 GCA_002298165.1 Desulfarculales bacterium UBA702 | reverse complement strand
GAACGACTGCAGGTGCTTACCGGGCGAATTTATCTGGTGATCTTGCCCGACGGGACGGTAGCTCTCAAAAGGCTGGTCCTGATCGGCGACCAGAGCGGTGTTCGGCTTGCCTGCCTTTCCGACAATACCGCCGCCTACCGCCCATTCGAGTTCTCACTCGATCCCGACAAGAGGTTGAGAAACTACGTGCTTGGCCGCGTGAGGTGGGTGGGAAAGGAATTTGACTAGATTAGCCGGGTCTTGACCGCCCTTTGTTTTCTAGGATACCTGGAGAAAAAAGCACTTCAAATACCTGGTCTCAGGCATGGCGAGGAGAGCCGGATGGTCAAGTGCCTGGCCCCTGACCTGCAAAAGCCTGAGTTTCCTGCCGCTTGCCTGTCCCGCCGCCAGAAGGACGTCTCTGAAAAGATCCTCGCTCATGTGATACGAACACGAACAGGTTATAAGCAATCCGCCGGGTTTTAGCGCAAGAAGAGCCCGCCGGTTAATGTCAGTATAGCCCCTCCTGGCATCGCTAAGGGCTGATTTGGTCTTTGCGAACGCGGGCGGGTCGAGAATGATTACATCGAATTGGCCCGACTTCAGCTTCTTCAGGTACTCGAAACCATTTTCAGTGATAAAGGAGCAACGGTCTTCCAAGTCGTTTATACAGGCATTCTCCCTGGCCAATGCTACTGCTTCCGCGGAAGCATCTACACCTACCGTTTCCAGGGCGCCTCCGGCGGCGGCCGAAAGACTCCATGCCCCATTATAGCAGAAAAGATCGAGTACCTTTTTCCCCCGAGCCAAATGGGATATCTCCCGGCGGTTGTCACGCTGATCGAGGTACATTCCTGTTTTTTGGCCCCGAAGTACGTCCACCTTGTATCTGATGCCATCAATATCGACGATCAGAGGATCGGGAAGGGTTCCCCGAGCTATTCCGCTCTCCATGGGCAGGCCTTCCAGGGTGCGGGAGGCGCTCTCGTTTCGGTACACGAGTGCTGATGGGTTAAAAATATCGGCAAGGAGGTCGGGAATGAAAGGGTCGAGTTTTGACATTCCGAGTGTTCCGAGCTGATAGACCAGCACGTCTTCGTAGCGGTCAACCACGAGTCCCGGAAGGCTGTCCGACTCACCGAAGATTAGGCGGTGGCATCTGGAACCCGGGTATATCGACTCACGGTAGCCTGCCGCCCCGGTGATTGCTTCACGGAAGAAAGCCTCGTCGGGTTTCCGTCCCGGCTGGCAGACCAGCCGCACGGATATGAGCGATGCCGGATTGATGTAGCCCGACCCGATCGAGACGCCTTTTGACGTAAAGACCTCCACCCAGCTTCCGGGTTCGAACTGGGTAAGGGGGGCAGCGATTTCATTGCTGAACACCCATCTATGCCCCTGAAGTATTCGCCTCTCCCGGCCCGGATGAAGATGAACGGAAATCATGCAGGTCCCTTCAAAGTTTTTGCAAAAAAAATCCTCCCGATACCAGGGGAGGATTCTAATATCCAGTGTTTCACGCCAATACTACTTGGTTATAAGGCCTTTTTCCATTGCAAAGGCTGTCAGTGAAGAAGCGCTGTGCAGGTCCAGTTTTCTCATCAGATTTGCACGGTGCTTTTCAACCGTCTTGGCACTGATGCAGAGGTAATCGGCGATNNTTGTAGCCTTCGGCTATCATCTTAAGAATTTCGCGCTCACGCTGCGTGAGAGTATCCCAGGAAGTTGAAGACTTGATGGTTTTCCGGCCCTCGAGGTATCCCTCGATAACCTTTTCAGAAATTCCGGGGCTGAGATAGCTTTTCCCTGAGAAAATATTGTCAATTGCCAGCATCAGTTCGCTGTGGGTGGCGTCTTTCAGGATGTAGCCATCCGCCCCCGCCTTAAGAGTGGCAAGAATGTATTCCTCGGTTTTATGAACGGTAAGAACAAGGATTTTAGTTATGGGGGACTGCTTCTTTAT
>DBMI01000099.1:6282-7195 GCA_002298165.1 Desulfarculales bacterium UBA702 | reverse complement strand
TCACCGACAACCTCGAAATCGGGGTTCGAGGAAAGCAACATTCTCAATCCTTCCCGAAGAATTGTATGGTCTTCGGCTATTACGATTCGTCTTCTATCCATAGTCCAACCCTCGGCGTTTAAAATGTCCTTAAGATGCCAAAAAATGAAACGAAAATGCTCGGTCGTGCCGGGAATTCGAAGTCACTAATCTTTCGACATTTAATACTACTTTCGTTCCCAATACAAAGATTTTTTTTAGTATTTTACCCACATCGGCTGCCTTGCCGAACTACAGTATAACACTTTACTCTACCCATGCCGAAATTACTGTATCAAGCGTATTTACCTCACTCAGGGGCCATGTTGTAATCATCGCGTTGAACGAGGGGAAGTCCCGAACTTCACCTGTAGCCCTCGGTGGGTAAATCTAACCGGGCCGGTCCCGAATGTTTGTTGCGGGGTAATAAGATGTGTTCCATTCTTATTGTCGAAGATAATCTCATTTTTCGCAGTTCTCTTAAGGAAATGTTAGCGGCGCGCTTCCCATCCGCGGGAATCGAGGAAGCGTCGAATGGCGAAGAAGCCATGCGAATTTTTGACGCGCGCGAGCCGGACCTGGTTCTGATGGATATAAAGCTGCCCGGNNATCCTGACCAGCTATGACATCCCTGAATATCGTGAAGCGGCAATGCGAAGCGGAGCGAGCCATTTTTTCACCAAAGGAAACGCCCGATCCGACGAAATAGCCGCTGCTGTTAGATCTGCACTGGAGCATGGGGGCAATGTTGGCCAATTGCTTCCAGTTAGTTGAATTGCAGATTAGATAAGTACAGCATTCGTCCTTTTCCATACCCCTAGTGAAAAAATTCTACATGGAGATTAGTAAAAATACTACTTTGGTTTTTATTTATACCGTAATGACCCTATTTATC
>DBMI01000099.1:0-6236 GCA_002298165.1 Desulfarculales bacterium UBA702 | reverse complement strand
TGTTGCTGGTCATCTCTCGGTTGCCGAATTAAAAATGAAGATGCAGATGAGCGGTGGGTTTTTTAAATTTCAGAAGTGGATGGTCATCTACAATTTGATGATAGATCCCAGGCCCATTGCGGAGATTGCAAGGCACACCGGACTATCGGAATCGAGCGTATACAGGATAATTGCGGAGTATAACAACTCAGGCCCTGATTCCATCGACAGCATGAAGAAGATGGGGTCCCAACACTGGTTCGAGCGGGTAAACACTGTTTCCGCATAGGCATCGGTCCAGGGTTAGATTCACCCGACAATTCCGGGGCAGGCTTTCCAGCCTGCCCCAAAACCGACTTCACAAGATTCCAGTCACGAAAGCCTGCCCCGGTAATCTTCGTAGTCAAAGCTTCTTACAATGCGCACCTTTCCGGGGGTTTCCCTTATCGCAATCGAGGGGAGCTTCACGCCGTTGAAGGTATTGTTTTTCACCATTGTATAATGGGCCATATCCATGAATATCAGCTTCGAGCCAATTGTCAGCGGGGATGGAAACGAATAGTCGCCTATTACATCCCCTGCAAGACAGGTAAGGCCGCCCAACCTGTAAGTATGGGCAAACTCGCCTGGCTTTCCGCTACCGGCGACCTTCGGCCGATAGGGCATCTCTATAACATCAGGCATGTGCGCGGCAGCCGATGTGTCCAGTATCGCGATATTCATCTCGTTTTCAATAATATCTACAACCGAGGCGACGAGAAAGCCCGTATTCAGCGCGATCGCTTCGCCCGGTTCCAGGTATACTTCCAACCCGTGCCGTGCCCTGAAATCCGAGATTAGCATGCACAGTAGATCGATATCGTAATCCGGTCGGGTAATGTGGTGACCGCCGCCGAAATTTATCCATTCCATGCGGTGGAAAAATGGAGAGAACTTTTCTTCCACAGCGTTGAGAGTTCTGGCAAGTGAGTCGGCGTTAAGCTCGCAAAGCGTATGGAAGTGCAGGCCAGATATCCCTTCAAGCAGGTCCGGCCTGAAATTTTTGCGCGTGACACCCAGCCGGGAGAACGGGGCACATGGATCGTAAATCGCCGTCCGGACTTCCGAGTGCTCGGGATTGATGCGGATGCCGATTTTCTTCCCGCCAGCATTCGCCGGAATCCGCCCCCTGAAAAACTCCAACTGAGAAAAAGAATTGAATACGAGGTGGTTCGAATAGGAGAGTATGTCGTGGAATTCGCTCTCGAGATAGCCCGGCGAGAAAGTATGGACCTCTTTTCCGAATTCCTCGAATCCGAGCCTCGCCTCATGAAGCGAGCTGGCAGCGATACCGTCAAGGTGCCTGGATATCTGGGCAAACAGGCTGAACATCGCAAAACCTTTGAGGGCCAGCAAAATCTTGCAGCCTGTTCGTTCCCGAACTGAATCGAGCACCAGAAGGTTTCTCTCGATCAGGCCCCTATCGACTATATAGCAGGGGGTCTCAATGCTGCCTAGGTCTTCGATGAGTTGATGGTCTATTTCGGACTCAAACATATTATCCTGTAAATTCTTCTCAATTATTCCAGGCAAAAGGCAAAATTAATCTAAAAACTCCTCCGTCCAGGGCAGCCCGTAGCGCATCAGGTCGGCCATAAATGGGTCGGGGTCGAATTGTTCTATGTTGAAAACTCCCGGTCCGGTCCACTTGCCGGTCATAAGCATCTTGGCCCCAATCATCGCCGGCACGCCGGTGGTATACGATATTGCCTGGGCGCCGACTTCCTTGAAGGAGGCTTCATGATCGCAGACATTATAAATGTAATACCTGCGCTTTTTGCCATTCTTCAGGCCTTCGATCATGCACCCGATGTTGGTTTTCCCTTTGTAGTTCTTGGCAAGGGAAGCCGGATCGGGCAGCAGGGCTTTCAGGAACTGGAGCGGGATGATTTCGCAGCCCTGGAAGGATACGGGATCGATTCTGGTCATTCCCACATTCTGCAGCACGCGCAAATGGGTTAAATACTCCTGGCCGAAAGTCATCCAGAATCGTATGCGCCGAAGCCCCGGGAGATGTTTGATGAGCGATTCCATCTCTTCATGGTACATCAGGTACATTTCTCTCGGGCCGATCTGGGGAAAGTCAAAGGTCTTGTGCACCGAAAGTGGATCGGTTTCCTTCCACTCTCCTTTTTCCCAGTACTTGCCTCGGGCGGTGATCTCGCGGATATTTATTTCCGGGTTGAAGTTCGTCGCAAAAGCATGCCCGTGCACACCGGCATTACAGTCCATTATGTCTACCAGATTAATTTCGTCGAAATGATGCTTCAGGGCATGCGCGCAGAAGACATTCGTAACACCCGGATCGAAGCCGCTGCCAAGAAGGGCGGTAAGGCCCGCCTTTTTAAAGCGATCATCGTACGCCCACTGCCACTTGTAGGAAAATGCCGCTTCATCCGGGGGTTCGTAGTTCGCGGTGTCCATGTAATTGACCCCGGTCTCGAGACAGGCGTCCATGATCGAAAGATCCTGGTAGGGCAGCGCAACATTAATGACGAGATCGGGCCGCAGTTCGTTTATCAGGCGAACGGTTTGGGCCGTATCATCCGCATCGACACGCGCCGTCCTGATAGGCCGTGGCAGGCCGGCGGCTATTTTCTCGCATTTTTCCAGGGTCCTGCTGGCGAGGGTGATTTCAGAGAACACCTCGGGGACCTGAGCGCACTTGTGGGTGACAACCCCTCCAACTCCGCCGGCACCAATGATGAGCACCTTACCCATTTTTTCCCCCAATTTTACTTTATGTTTATTTCCGGATGTGCTTTAAAGTTCAAGCCGCTGTCGAGACTGAAGGCCGCCCCTTACTTTTGAGGAGGCACAGCGGACAAACTATTAATTATAAAGGATCGACCGAGCGAGTCAATGAGCGAAACCGGCATACCCGGTCCTCCGTCCCACCCCCGGACGAAAAAACTCCTGCTGTCGCCGGCCGCTGGGGAAAAATCTAAAAATGGATAATCATTCTGGGTTCAAAAAGAAGATACTCAACAGGGCTGAAGTTCTGGAAAAGACCATCTCGGAGCTGGAGTTGGCCGGAATGGCCGACGGATTGGACACCGGCCGCTGGCGCTCTCATCTTTCCGGAATTGGTGAATCTCTTCAGGACCCTTTGCTCAAAATTGCCATCGTCGGGTCAGTCAAATCCGGAAAGAGCACCCTCATCAATGCCATTCTGGGACAGGACCTCCTTAAACGCGGGGCGGGCATAATCACGGCCTTCATTACCCGGGTCGCCACCTTCGGTACTCCAGGCGGTTGGGTCGAGTTAAAGTCCTGGTCGCAAATAAACCAGGAAATAAACGCATCGCTCCGCATGCTACCGGTTTTTGCCCATGAACGCGGCGAATCGGAAGATCTGGACATCCGCAACCAGGAGGATCGTGAGCGAATCGGTTCGTGGCTCGATAAAATGAAATCCGAGTGGCTAAAGTCGCGAGGCAATGTCGATCCGCATTTCATGTTTCTCGATTGCTGCCTGAGGGGTTTTCCCCTGATCGAAGGGGAAATCGGAGAGGAAGTTGGGCGGAGCGTATTCGAGGCCGCCGACCTCAAGCGCCATCAGCTATACGTGGGCGATGAGCGCCGGGCCGCATGGGTGCGGGATATCGAGATAAACTGCCCTGTCTCCTGGCTGGGCGATAAGATCGAGCTTGCCGACTGCCAGGGGAGCGATTCGCCAAATCCCACGCATTTTGAACTCCTGCAGAAATATCTGCTCCAATCCCATTTTATCATCTATGTGATTGGCAGCCGCACCGGGCTTCGCGAAGCCGATTTCAAACTGCTCGATCTCCTGAAAGCCCTCAAGGTCTTTCCGCAAACCCTTTTCGTCTTGAACTCAGACCTTGACCTCCACAGCGACCTCGAAGACCTCGAAAGAATTCAGGAGCGCGTCCGCTCCGAGCTGGCGTGGGTTGCGCCCGCCCCGAACCTTTTCGCCTTCTCGGCCCTATATCATTTGCTAAAACAGCTCGAAGACGGGCCGTCCAAATTTGAAACCCGCCACCTGAAGCTTTGGAAGGAGTCAAAGGCGGTCGCCAAATCGACCGAATCGGGATTCGCGGCATTCAAAAAAGAGCTCGAGGAGCAAATACGCTCGAAAAGGGCACAGGTACTATTAGGGTTCGGTATGAGCCGTCTGGATATGGTCGCATCCAACGTGCTCGACCTGGTTCAAATCAACCGGACCGCTCTTGAGAAAAGCAATGATGCGATCCAGGACACCGCCGAACAGATCCGGACCAGGCGGATGGCCCTCCATGCAGCGCTTGAAAGCCTCTCGGAAACCGTCTCGGGACTGAATCAGAGCCTCAAACGTGAGATGTCGACGAGAATAGAGGGCTGCTTCCACCCCGCAAAAGGCCGGGTGGTCCGTGAGGCGGTCGACATGGTCGAGCGCCATCCAGTCGAATTAGGGTGCAGGTGCGAAACTTCAGACTACGCCGGTCTGATCCGTGAGTATTACACTTTTTATCTCGAATTTCGTCGGGACATTACCCGCCGCCTGACCGAGGGCGTCAATCTGCGCATTATAGAATTTGCAAAAAATGAGGAACTCTTTATCCGGGATCGAATAAGGGAGTCATCACAGGCACTCTGGTCTTTTTTCGATGCGGCCTTGGCGGACTACAGGCGAGGAGTGCTTGGCATCAATGAAGCGCCGAAACAACCCGACACCTACCTGTCGGGTGAGCTGGATTTTTCCAGCGTACCCCCACCTCCACCCTTCAGTTCTTTCCTGGAGCGAGACAGCATCGCGCGGGGAATCCTTTTTCTGAAATTCGGCCTGAATTCCTTTACTGCGCTTATTTCCGGGATCAAGTCGAAAATGCGGAAAAGCATCCTTCCCGGCTCGGAAGAAAAATCGGCGGCAAAGCTTTTCGAAAAGGGTATGCGAAACGCGAAGGCCGAAGCTAAGGCCGAGTTGCTGCGTGCTTTTGGCCACTTCACGCAAGATCTCAAATCGGACTACCTGTTCAGGCTGGTTGACGAGGGAAGCGTTTTTCTGCTGCGTGAATTCAGGGCCAGGGCAGAGATGGTGCATGTAGATTTCGCTGACCTGCTGCAGCGGAGCAACTTGCGCGGGGAGCAAAGGGTTGCCGCTTCGGATGCTCTTAACAGGGCACACCGGGCTACTTCTGAAATGATCCAGGGCCTTGAGGACCTCAGGCGCGAGGTGCGGGCGGGATTACCTGCCCCGCCGCCGAAGGCCACTCGGCGGAAATCGGCGCTTCCAAAACAACAGGTCCTCCGCGGACCGGGTGCTTCAGTGTAAGCCGCAAGGCATGAAGAAATAGCCGCCCTGCAGGTGCTGCCCCATATGCGCGGTCACCTACAATCGGGTACCCCGCGGCTGCAAGGTGAATCCGTATCTGATGGGTCCGGCCCGTATGCGGGACGGCCAAAATGAGGGATCGGCCCGCTTCGCGGTGGATGACCCCAAAATCGGTCACTGCGCCCAATCCGCGGCCACTCGGCACTGCAACGTATTTGTCCCCTTTTTTCCCGATATCCCGGTTCTCCGTCCATCCATCTTTACCAGGCATTCCCTCGACCCAAGCCAGGTATTCCTTCAGAATTCGCCTCTTCTGAAATGCAGCGCCAATCGTGCGGTTCACCTCCCTGGCAAGCGCGAACAGCATCACACCACTTGTTTCCATATCCAGCCGGTGATGGAGTGCGGCATAGGGGCCATGCCCACCCGAGGACCGCTCCTTTTCAAGATAGCGCAAAAGGCCTGCAAATACGTTGTTGTAGGCATCGGAAGGGGTCTGCTGGCTGGGGATTCCGGATTCTTTGTCGTAAGCCAGAAAAAACCGGTCGCGGTAAATTATGCGTGAAGGATCTATTTCGTAGAACTTGCGGATTCCGTGAGCGGGAAAATTAACCGTGATCTCTTCGCCGCCGGCAAGCTTTGTTGACGGGTTCCGCTCGATTCGCTTCCGCACGTAAACCGATCCGAAATCAATTAGAGTGATAACTTCGCCAGGCGATATCTTAAGATAACCCGATATTTCATCGGCAAGCCCGTTGCCCCGGTGTTCATCGGGCACCCGCCATGTATATGATGTGCCAAAACCTGCCTGATGTGGGCTCATGAGAGATTGGGCTAGTCCAGGTTGGGTCGCGTTCGAAAACCGCGCCAAAAAAGTGCTTCAGGCCGCTCTTGCCTGCGGCAAGGTCTCACGGGGCTGTTGCTCAAATGGAATTTCGTTCTA
>DBMI01000100.1:351-14643 GCA_002298165.1 Desulfarculales bacterium UBA702 | reverse complement strand
CGATTCCAACAAAAGGTGAACAGAGGTTCATGAGTCGTTCTCCCATCCTTGTGAAAGATGCGGGCTCAATGCCCCACCAACTGTTCGGGATCAACTCAGTTGGGAGTAGAGCGTGACGACCCATGCTTGTCCACGATCTAAAATTGACCCAGAGGACGCCGGCCTGTCACGCTCCCCTTGGGGGCTCTGCCCCCAATCCCCCGGAGTTTTTAGAGGCATAAGGGCAGCTCGGGATATTTTGGAGAGGGAGAACCAGAGGTCGGCCCTCCCTCAAGAGCAGAGATGATATCCGTCACCACCCATCCGGCTATCCCTTGGAGGGTCGCTCTCCAGCGTTGCCCTCCTCTGTTTCACCGGATTTTTGAAAACTAATTAAAATCTGATGTTCTGCAAGCTAAAATGAAGATACAAGAGGAGAGGATAATCGTAGGTCCAGTTCGGGCACGTGATTTGCTTCTTGCGCTACGCGCCCGGAAATAATTCCGGGCCACCCGCCATTTGCTTTTATACGGTGTACTCTGAAAGGCAGATTTGCGGGAACCAAGGATGCTTGGAGAAGAACCTATGGCGGTTTTCCTCAAAGCTTTCAAACTTATTTTCTCTTTAATCTGCGGTGCATTTTTTTACCTCACTCTTGCGTCGTCACATGTATGGTTTCTCATTGGTGGCGCAGCTTTTCCAACTTGGGTTGGTTACCTATCTCATATATTGATTTCCGTTGCCGTAACCGTTCTCGTCCACAGACTTGTGACAAAAATCAAGATGTTTGAAGTTTAGGCAATCAGTTCTTGGTTTGAAGTAAGGTATCTCACGTACTGGGGTGTGATTTATCTATACGCGGGTGGCGGGTGGCCCGGATCCCCGAATCCGGGCGCGGAGCGCAAGAGGATTGAAATACAGAGATTTGACTACACACCTCTGAAACCCTCTTGTCCTTCGGACCCGGATAGCAGAGCTATCCGGGCCACCCGGCGAAGAAGAAAGTATTGGCGCCGGTCCAAGCCAAAAAGGTAACGAAAGACAGTACCTCTTGCGCTACGCGCCCGGAAATGATTCCGCGCCACCCGCCAAGCAAAGGTTCCAAACCCCTAAAATGAGGTCATTACGATCGCCACGGGGAATAACCATGATTCACGAATCTGACCTGTACCGGCTAAGAATAAGACAGGGAGTTTTGGAAGCTTATTTGGCGCTTTCGTGCATGCGTCCTATTTGCGATTCAATGCTAGACCTAAATAGATGATCGATGGAAAGGGACCTGATGACTCCATATCGGCTTACGGGCCTGATCTCATGCATCATAATTTTGTGCTGTCTTACTATGCCATGTGCATTACACGGACATCAAGACACCCTTTTCACCATTGAGGCCGATGGCAGGCTTGAAGGCGTTCCCGAAAAATATGGACCGGCTTACCTGAAAATATCAGGAATTCTAAGTTCCAGTACTCCGGAAGTAGTGCTCATACTTGGCAAGAACATGGTTCGGATGCCTGAATGTATAGCAAGGCTATTCGTGCTTCCCAAAGGGGAAAAGATCATCATCAGTGGTTCGTGGTATCATAAATCGAAGCTTCCGCCTTACATTAACTTTCGTCTACCACAACGTACATATTCCTATGGCTTTGCTGATGGATACGAAATGCTATTCAACCTGGAGACGGCTGAGCTTATCTATATAACCAAGACAATAGTCTCCCAGGATATGATGAGCATGCAAGACCAAAACATCGAACCATCCGAATTATGCAAAGCAGAGGAAATTGGCGCTATCAAGATTCTACCAAATAGGCAGGAATTTAGACGTGGGGGAACCTCTTCCATCATTCGTACGAACTAAATCCGCGGGTGGCACGGACAGCTTGTCTGTCCGTGTCCGTAAGAGGACAGTATTGGCGCCAGTCTAAGCCAAAAAGGTAAACGAAAAACAGTACCTCTTGCGCTATGCGCCCGGAAATGATTCCGGGCTACCAGCCGGCATTGACGAACATTATTGACATAGATGCTGGAACTTGGCAACAATGCTGGAGTCACCGCAAGGGAGATGGAACTTTTAATGAAGCTTTTACTAGTCTTTTCAGTCAAGCTTTGGATGAGGTTCATACGCTCCGGTTATGGTATGATCTATTCAGCCCCCGCCAATATTCGCATTGTTATACCGTCCTGGTTCATTTTGGCCTTTTGACCGGACCGTCCTGAGAATAGAAAGGTTAGTGTATGCCCAAGGATCGACCACATGCCGGACCGGAAGATATTATCCTTTCAGATCGGGAGCCCAGGAAATCCTTCTTCAAAGGTAAGCTCCAGGACTTTTTCAACAGACTCTCCGGGTTACTACCCCGGAATCCAGGCAGGTTGCCGCCCGGATTAAAGGTGCTTTTGGGTTTATTAGTGCTGCTGGGTATCTTTTTTCACCTGTTTTTCTTCTATGTCAGGCCGGATGAATATGGAATAAAGGTGGTCCGGGTCGGACTTAACCGTGGCGTTCAAACGGAGGTCTATCACGCGGGGCTGAATTTTCTTCTGCCTTTTGGGTTGCAGGAAATGTACCGCCTTCCAAAGGGTATCCAGGTGCTCGAACTGACCAATTTTCCGCAGACAGCCGCAAAAGTTGCGAGGAAGGACAGGGCAGCCCACATTCAGACTTCGGACGGCTTTTTCGTGGATGTCGATGTCTCGATCCTTTATCACATCAAAGATCCTTACCTTGTCTTTACCACTATCGGCCCCGGAACTCTCTTCGAGGACAATGGCATTATTCCCAAGGCGGAACCCGCATTGAAAGAAACCCTCGGGAAACTGACAACTGAAGAGTTCTACAACAGCCCGATGAGAGCCAGGAAAACCGAGGATGCCAAGAACAACCTCAATGAGGTCTTGAATCCAAAGGGAATTGAAATAGACCAGGTGCTGGTGCGTTATTTCAAATACAGCCATGAGATACAGAAGAATATAGAAGAAAAGAAACTTCAGGACCAGATGGTATTTACCAACCAGGCATCGGCACGGGCGGCCAGGGAAGAGGCTGCGCTCAAGAAAACTATTCAGGAGGGAAAGGTCACCGCGGCAGTCGAGATTGAAAAGGGCAAAGCTTATGTCACCCGCAAGATAGCCGAAAAAGACCTCTATGTCCGGAGCAAGAAAGCGGAGGCCGATCTAATGGTCAAGCTTGCGGAGGCGGAACGGGTGCGGCTTAAAAACGAAGCCCTCCAGGGGGGTGGAGCCGAACGCATGGTGGGATTGAAAATGGCTGACGTCTACAAAGGGCTTGACGTTGTTATTCTGCCTAGTGACGGCCCGGATGGAATCAATCCGCTAAATCTAAATAAGGCACTGAACTTATTCGATGTGCGTAAAGGAGGCGGCCGATGAAGCGCTTTCTCATACTGCCGCTCCTGTTAATGGCCGTTTTGGTCGAGTCCGGCTGCACGCCGCATACAACCGGTGAGACACAGGTGGGTGTCCGGACACGCAAAATCGCTCTTCTGGGCCCAAAGGGGGTAGAAGAGCGGGTATATGCGCAGGGTTCCACTTATTTTTTCCCACCTGTCATCAACGATTGGCATGTCTTCGATACCAAGCTGCAGAACCTGGAGATGACATTTTCGCCAACGAGGGGAGACAGGAAAGCTCAGGACGACCTGCTGTTCAAGACCATAGATGGCAATGACATCAGCCTGGATGTGATCGTGGCCTACCGCATCGATGCGAGTAGAGCGCCGTATATCCTGCAATATGTTGCCGCCGATGACTATACATTGCGCGAGAAAATCGTTCGAACTGTCAGCAGGAGCAGGCCTCGAGACATTTTCGGCGAACTCAAGACCGAGGCGTTCTATGTAGCCGAATCCCGCGAGAGTCAGGCCAACCGGGCAAAGGAGGAGCTTCAAAAAATCCTGGAGCCCATGGGCGTTATCGTCGAGAAGGTTATGACGAACGACTACCGATTTAATCCTGAATACACGAAAGCAATCGAAGACAAAAAGGTAGCCGATCAGACGGTGGAAAAAAATAAATCCGCCCAGCACGCCGCCCTCGAAGAATACAAGCGTAAACTGGAAGAAGCCCGTGGAGAGGTCAATAAGATGGTGGCTGATGCAGACGGCCAATACCTCAAAGACAAAATAGAGGCCGATGTTTACTACGAACAGCAAAAACTCCTGGCTGAAGCTATCAGAGCCGAAGGCATCGCGGAAGCAAAGGGAATTCAAGAAATGAACAATGCCCTTGCAGGGATGGGAGGCGAGGCAATTGTAAAACTGAGAATCGCCGAGGCAATGCAGGGAAAACGAATCATGCTGCTGCCTGTCTCTGAAGGGGGGATGAATCTCAAGACAACCGACATGAACAAGCTGATAGAAACTCTGGGCATCAAAGGGCTTTCCGGAAAATAATCGAGTATTTGACCGGGTGCAAAACGTTGACGTCAGGGCTTTTGTAAACCCGGATTATGAATTATCCGGGCCACCCGCGGTTAGCCAGACTGGTTAACCTCTTTTTTATGTGGGTGTAAAGGTTGGAACCTTAGCGGGATTCCTTTACGCTGGAGACACGGACAGCTTGTCTGTCCGTGTCCGTAAGGACAGGAGAGCGGGTGGCCCGGATTCCCGAATCCGGGCGCGGAGCGCAAGAGGATTGAAATACACAGATTTGACTACACACCTCTGGAACCCTCTTGTCCTTCAACCCGGATAGCAGAGCTATCAGGGCTACCCGCTATCCATTTGTCCGGCGCATCGTAGTTCTCACCGAGACTGCAATAACCATCCCCAAAACATCCATCCTGCACCGAGACTCCTGCATTAGTTCTATCCCGGGCAGCCACAGCCCTTCATCGCATTAATTCTGAGCAGGCAAGGCCGGCCCGACGAAGCGCATAATGTTCATCAGTTCTATTGACATACTAGAAATATCCTGCTAGGGTGGGTTCAAAAAGGGGCGGAATGTTCGCCCTTGCTACCCGACTCATTCAAAGCGGGATCCCATTATGTCGACTAAAAACAAGGCACGAAAATTTACCGGTGAGATTTCCCGGCCCGAACCTGCCGGAGCGTCCCCTGTCTTAAATTCTGCCGGGCGGGAGTCCTGCGCCGATTGCCCGCTCAAGGGAATGCGGGTGGCAGTTGTTGGCGGGCTGGCCCGCATGCTGCCGACCTACCGCAAGATTGTATCCGAGCTTGGGGCTCAATGCATCTTTCACAACGGCAAAGTGGGAAACGGGAGCTGCAAGTTGAAAAACGTGGTTTGCGGATCGGACCTTGTCGTCTTCATTACCTCGATCAACAGCCATTGCGCTCTGAGCGTTGTCAAAACCGCATGCCGAAAAAACAGAAAACGGTTTATCGCGCTCAGGGAAACCGGGTCCGAGTCGCTGGGACGCTTGCTGAGCGGGTGCGCATAATCGGCGGAGCAAAGGAGAGGGAGATGAGATGCGAGTGCCAAAGACTAAGATTTAAGGTCCTGTCAAAAGGAAAAGTCGCGCATAACCGCCCGCAAAGGCTGCTCGCCAGATGCGCCAATTGCCATCGCCAATACGTTTGCACGATATCCATGCTGGAGGGCGGACTTGTGGCCCCCTGCCGGATGCTCGGAAGACCAGGCCGGGTACATGCTGAAGAATTCGGACCAATCTGATCGAAGTCGCACCGCCCCAAAAGGGCTTGCGGTTTTCCGCAGGCCCTTTTTGCGCTGGGGCAGGCCAGAAAGACAGTAACTCCTGCGCTCCGCGCCCGGAATCCCGCCTACTGCCAACCTCATCATCATTACCTGACCAGACGCGCCTGCACCCTACGATCAGGAGGACCACTCCCAGGGGGCACAGCAAAATGCCTGGGGTTCGCTCTGGCTGGAACACTCCGAAATATCTCACTCCACCATCCATAAGCACGACCATACCGAGCAACAGGGCTGCAAATCCATATAAGATGCACTTTATCGAGGTCCCTTCATCATTCCGCACAGATTTTATCTTCGATGCGGTGCTGCGCCTCTTTTGTCAGGCCAGCAATAGATCTTGACGTGGTTCAAACAGCTATGGTTCTCCTCCTGAGGGTCCGACGATAGTTCGCTGCCGCCCCATGCATTTGTGAAAAGGTGGTCGTGCGGGAACTCTTCTGCTGCCGCAGCGAGTCTTTCCAGTAGCTTTGCGAGGCGATAAAGACCTTGAGAGTCTCCATGGATGAAAAGCTCATCGTTTTCGGCACCAAGCTCAAATGTCAGTAGGTCGTCAGCCATGACATATCCCCTGCATTTAGCGACTACACTCAGGCCATTAATCTTTAAAAAAAGGAACACCTTCTCATCGCAGCCACCCGCTCAGACTAATGTGTGAAGAAAAATCTTGCGGGAAAAAGGTAATTCTTCTCCTGAAAGGTATCAACAATTTATTGGTCTTCGGTTCGCGCCCTGCTCGGTCCCGCGGATCGCACCGGCAATTCGTTGCCGGGGTGCGAAGCACAGGTCTGTCGGTCTGTCATATCAAAGAAGTCCACGATTGGACTCGTGGATGCATCCCGGAACTCCTTTTAATTGGTACCTCATTTTTGCTCCAGTCCGCGAGTGCCAAGGCTTGGCAGAAGTATTATCATCCCATGAGAGACACCAAGAGCTCCCAATCGCCAAGTTGGCTGAAACATTAGTCGAAATATATCAACCAGTTTCACTTCAACTTTCATTGATCATCCAACATCATGATAATGCGTGGAAGGATTGGGATGAATCTCCAAAAGACCGGAAAAAAGTGTGTTTATGTATTCCTGAGGGTGGCCCCGCTGTTTGTATTCTTTCTTTTCCCCTGCATGTCAGACGCGGAAGACCACACGACCGACGATGGCGCGAGCTATTCATTCGACGGTCAGCCTGACATCAGCTACGCAAACGAATATATTGGATATTCCGCCTCGGGGACTTTTTATCACGGGTCCGGGAAAAATTCGTCGGATGCGCTTTATCTGGGCTATATGGCCGGCAGCAGCGGGACCTACAACTTCGGAGGCGGCGCGCTTTCAACTTCCGAGGAATTAATAGGTCGCTCGGGAAGCGGGATAATCAACCAGAGCGGGGGCGGCAATACGGTTTCCGGCAATCTGCGTCTCGGCTGCTTGGTCGGTGGCTCAGGCACATATAATCTGGCCGGCGGGAGTGTTTCGGCCGGCAATGAATTTATTGGCGAAAAGGGCTATGGGATTTTCAGGCAGACCGGCGGCTCAAACCAGGTAAATGGTTTTCTCTATATCGGATACTACAGCGGAAGCTCCGGCGAATACAGCCTTGGCGGAGGAAATCTCAGGGCGGATAAGGAATACATCGGCTGCTCGGGTTCCGGGAAATTTTTCCAGACAGACGGAACGAACACTGCAAATGAAGTAGTTATTGGCGGAAATTCGGGGGGCAGCGGCGCATATATCATGTCCGGCGGTGTGCTCGATGCCGGGACGTTTTCTCTTTTGAGTGGCACATTCAAACAGACGGGCGGGACCCTTTCGGTGGACGGGTCCCTGAACAACCATGCCGAGATGGTGATCGCCGGCAATGTCATTGCGAGCGGAGGGTTTATCAACGGTTCGACGGGGGTGGTTTCAGGGACCGGCAGCATCACCGGCCAGGTTACAAACAGTGGCGCCTTCAGGCCGGGCTGCCCGACGGGCGCTCTGAGCGTCTTGGGGAGCTACAGCCAGGGATCGGGCGGCGAACTCGAGATCGATATTTCCGGAGCAAACAGCTGCGGTAGGCTTTTTGTAACTGGAACACCCGGGACCGCGGTCCTTGGTGGCTCGCTTAGACCCGTGCTCCTGAACGGATATGTGCCGGCCGCGAACCAGGTATTTGCGGACATCATCACGGCAAGCGGCGGAGTTACTGGAACCTTCGAAACCATCATTGGCCGGAATTTGACGCCGACACTCTTTTGGCAGCCGGTTTACGGCCTATATGCGGTCGATCTTACGCTCGCCAGGAACTACACCAACTCCGCACTCAGTTTAACTCCAAATCTGACCGCCGTGGGAACAGCGCTGAATGCACTCGCCGGAACGGCAACCGGTGATTTCAATACCGCACTCAACGCAATCGATAATTTGCCGACCGCCGGTGCTGTCTCGAATGCGCTTAAGCAGATATCGGCTGAAAAAGCGAGCGCTATTCCCGATTTGGTTTTTGCCGGCTCAAATTTCCAGAAGAGGGTGCTGTCGAGAAGGATCACCGATCTAAGGCATAACGATCCCGAATACTGCCCGCCCGCTACGCTTCCCGGCTATCTTGATATTAGCAACACGATTAATCACTGGGCTTTGACCGGCGCGGGAGACTCGGATTTTCCCGGATTGTGGCTTGGCGAGGGCAATCGAGGTATTAAAACAGGCATTTATCTCGAACCGGCCGTGATTTTCGGCGGCAGAAGCTCGACGGCCGATCAGACCGGATATGATTTTACAATTGCCGGGTTCTTGGCCGGGGTCGATTACCGGGTCCGCGACGACGTGCTGGTCGGGCTTGCGACCGGCTACAGCCATACCAGCGCCGATTTTCACGACTCAGGAGGAAGCCTGTCGGCAAATACCTGGCCTATTACGCTATATGCTGCATATATGCCAAGCCCCTTCTACGTTTACGGCTCGCTTGGCTATTCGCTCAGCATGTTGGAACTGGATCGTGACATCCGGTTCGGAGATATTGTCCGCAGGGCGACAAGTTCACCCGACGGCCACCTCTTCAACGCTTATACCGAAGCAGGCTATGACTTGGGGCTTGGCCCCGCGGTGCTGACCCCTATGGCTTCCCTGAGCTATGCGAGGCTGTGGCTGGACGGATTTACCGAAAACGGCGCCGATTCCCTTAACCTAATCGTCGATTCGCGTGACGTGGATTCGCTGCAATCCGGGGTAGGGGCAAGACTGGCCCTTCCCCTGTCGTTCAACAATTTCGCCCTGGTCCCCCAAATCCACGCCACCTACCATCATGAATTCTCGGACAGCGGAACAACTGACGCCCGCTTCTCACAGAGCGGTCTAGGGCCGGTTTTCACCTTCACCTCAGCGAATCTGGGGCGCGACTTCGGGGTAGTCGGTTTTGATGTAACCCTTCTGACCCGCAAGGACCTTAGATTCCGGATTGACTACAGCGCCGAGGTGGGCCGCTCCGACTGGAGCGCACACTATATCAGCGGCGGATTAAAATGGGAGTTTTGATAGCGGAGGAGATCAGAAAACCGCCGGATCGAGCCAGCCTCCGGCCGGCTCAGCGTTTTTTTAATGTGAGGACCGTGTGAGGATTCAATGGCATTTTGCATTTTTTTGGCAGTTAATTTTCCGAGCACATCCGATGTTTTATCGATTCGGCAGTCTCTCCCGCCTCAGTCATTTATGGCGAGGATCGTTTCTCCGGCCGATTATTGTTTTACCGTTTTTGCTCTTGTGCCCGGCACTGATTTTTCCTCCACCCCAGGACCTTCTCCCTAATAGACCGTGACATATAAATCCCACCGTTTCGGATTTCTTCGATTGCCTGGGGGAGTTCCTCAAGAGAGTTCTTCAAAATAAAGCCGTCAGCCCCGAAAAAGAAAGAGGGCATATTCGGCTTTACTATGCTCATAATGAGCACGACTTTGATTTTGCAGTCGTTTCGTTTAATTTCCGTTAGCGCTTTAATCCCACTGTCACCGCCTAATTCTGCATCAAGGATCACCAGATCCGGTTTTAGCTTGTTCACCAAGTAGAGGCATTCGAGTTCGTCACCCGTTTCGCCGACTATATCCACCGAGGAACTCAGGATAGTCTTCTTCACCTTCTTACAAAGCACCAGGCGGCTGACTGATATCAAAATCCTATAAGGCTCCATAATTTCAGGATCTTTCAATTTTGTGAGCAGCCGGTTCGAGAATCCCAAGCAATTCTTTCCCTGGCGGCAGGAGCTTCCGACTGAGAATCCATTGCCGGCAATTCACCGTTAGCACCTACTGGGTAATGTCATATGGAATGATAAGTAGGATCGACACCGGGAACCATTGTACATTCAATTAATAATCGTTCATGTTGTGCAAGCCCATGTTGCGAATTGCTATATTCTCATTAATAATGAGGAAAGATCAGCACCTTAGGCTGCTCGTCGGTCAATGGCGAGTTCGGCCCGTATAACCACAATATCGGGAAATGAATTATGAAAAGCATGGATGCGGGACATCTCCTGGTAGTCGAGGACGACAAGCAAATCACCGATTTCCTTATTCAGGGGCTGACTGAAGCCGGGTTTAGCGTCGACGTGGCACGCGATGGTCGTGAAGGGCTCTCAAAAGGCATAGAATCGGCTTATGACGCTATAATACTTGACCTGATGCTCCCTGAGATAGATGGGATTCAGATCCTGGAATGCTTGAGAGGCCGGAACGTTAACACTCCCATCCTCATTCTGAGTGCCAGGCGAAGCCTGAGCGATCGGGTGCTGGGCCTGCACAAGGGAGGTGATGACTATCTTATCAAACCCTTTGCCTTTTCTGAACTCCTCGCCCGCATTCACAGTCTCATCAGGCGTACAAGGAAGGGTCTCGAACTTACCCGATTAGAAGTATCAGATCTGGTCATTGATCTTCTTAATCGGCAGGTATTCCGAGGCCGGGAAGAAATCAGTCTCAAGCCTCAGGAGTTCAGCCTGCTTGAATACCTCGTTCGAAACAGCGGCCGGATAGTAACCCGCAAGCAGATCCTGCTACATGTCTGGAAGTACCAGTTCAACCCGTCGACCAATCTGGTGGACGTCCATATATGCCGGCTGAGGGAAAGGATAGAGCATCCCGAAAGGCCACAACTTTTGAAGACAATTCGCGGAGCAGGATACATGATCGGAGGGGATGATGAAATTTCATCGTAGCATGGCAGGGCTTCTGACGCTCTGGTATGCTGGAGTCTTCGGTCTTTGTTTTCTGGCTGTTTTCGGAACTTTTTACGGACTCATGAGTTATCATTTCCATCGGTGGACGGATGCTCAACTCGAAGACGACTTTAGTGAGGTCCACATGGAGTATGCCGAGGGTGGTATTGAGGGCGCACGCCGGCAACTCCAAAAGGAAGAGGCATCCGGAGATGGACGATTTTTCGGGCGTATTGCTGATTCGAAAGGCACCATTGTTTACGAAATTGGATCCGTAAATCTCCTCCAGGTGCCATTTAGCTACATAGGCAAGGCAAAATCCCCAGCCGATCACAAATACCCTGAAGAATTTGACCTCGGTGATGGACCGCCTGTGAGGGTAACTTATGGACTGCTCTCTGATGGCTCTGTTTTTCAGGTTGGTCTGAGAGTCCTCGATCATGAAGTCTGGATGAGACAATTTTCAAGAGATCTTCTGAAAGTCGCTGTTTTGGCCTTATTGCTTGCGGTATGCGCCGGCAATTTTATGGCGAGGCGTGCTCTTTCCCCTATTCGGAAGATGACTCAAGCCGCCTCCGAGATTACCGGCCGTCCCATGGGCCGGAGGGTTCCTTTTTCGGGCAGCGGAACCGAAGTGGACCAATTGGCCGTCTCTTTCAACGGTATGCTGGATCGTATTGACACACTGGTTGAGGGGCTTCGAAATGCGACAGAGGGACTCACTCACGATCTGCGGACTCCGATAACGGGAATCCGGGGCATGGTTGAAGTAACTTTGAGTTCCAGGCGTGGGCCTGATGAGTACCAGATTGCGCTCTACAAGGTTATCGAACAGCTTGATCGTTTGCTGGACCTGATCGACACTACGTTCGACGCGGCTGAAGCTGAAAGCGGAGCACTCGCATTACGCCTCGAACAGGTATCAATTGATGAAATAGCGCGCGACATAGTCCAAAGCTTCGAGCCTGTTGCCTTGAGCAGAGGAATTCTTCTCAAGGCATCGGTATCTTCAGAAACGACCCTGGAAGGGGACCGCGCCCGGCTCAGCCAAATGCTGGCCAATCTAGTGGATAATGCACTAAAGTACACTCCGAGCGGCGGGCGAATCGACCTTAGCGTCAGCCGGGACCGCGAACAAAACGGGGTACTCCTCACTGTATCGGACACCGGCACCGGGATATCGGAAAAGGACATGCCTCATATTTTTGAGCGCTATTACCGCGGGAATAGCCGTTCGGGGGAAGGTATCGGTTTGGGGCTGCCGATAACTCACGGGATAGTTAAAGCTCACAATGGGGATATAACTGTAGCAAGTTCGCCGGGGGAAGGAACGGTTTTCCGGGTGTTTTTTCCTCTTTAACCTCGGAGGGCGCAGAACAACACGGGTTCTAACGACGCGGTCCCTTTTCCTTGTCTGTAATGATTCCCTGCCGCACTTCCCCTCAAAAATCAATGGAAAGCCTGTCGCCTGGTTCAGGAAAAAATAGCCCTGTTGAACGACTTTCGCCACACTTTCATTTCAAATCTTTTCGATGTTCATCAAGCACTTCTTGTGAAGATACTCATTTGCAGCGAGTAGATTTGCTTCATCAAGGCCTGTAATACCAATCGCGTTCAAGTTGATGTAGCTTAAGGCCCTGTGCCCGTCCAATTTCTCCAACGCCCACAAGGGGCTATGCTANNCGGTTCCTGGTACGATCTTGAACTCGAATTAGTATAAGCCTCATCAGACGATCACGACCCGGATTTCCGAAAGATTTCTCGCGATGAACACGAATACGCAAGGATCAACCTCACCGAGCTAAAGAAAAAACCCTGCCCATCATTCATTATGGCCAAATTCGAGGGCTTTCCCGCCAAGCCTCATGAATAATGCGGGTTAAAAATCTTTAATTAGGCCCTGGCTGAACGTCGTGTAAAATAGGAGAACAAGTTATGCTGAGCTGAATTACTTGTCAGCAAGGATTACCTATGAACACTTACGATATCAAAATAGGGGATGAGTTTGGCAAGTGGAAAGTAATCGATGTATGTCCGAATATCCGCAGAAACAAAGCATTTCTTTGTAGATGTTCCTGCCCCAATCAAACTGGAAGATGTATTCCAGCAACATACCTAAAGCGCGGAAAGTCTAAGTCTTGTGGATGTGCAAACGCCACTCACGGCATGAGTCAGATCAAGGTTTATTCAGCATGGAAAAGTCTACACGCCAGAAAACGTGCAGGAATCCCAGTTAGTGAAAGATGGTTATCTTCATTCGAACTATTCTACAAAGATATGGGTGACCCACCTACCTCTGAACATCTACTCGGCAGAAGAAATACGAAGCTGCCATTTAACGTCGACAATTGTGAATGGATTACTAAGGTTGAACAATGTAGACGAAAGCAAAATAATAAAGTTATCGAATACCAAGGAGAAACAAAGGCTCTCGTGGCTTGGTGTGAACAGCTTAACTTAGATTATGCCATAGTCGCAAGAAGAATACGTGGCGGGTGGTCAGTTGATGAAACATTTACAACACCAACTGATCGAGGTTTCTATGGAAGCAGGCATGGGTGTAAGTACATTACTGGTGAAAGGTTTGAAGAAGTATACAAAAGCATTACAGTATATGTCGTAACCCCAGAAAGAGAAATATGCATGATCAGAAAAATCAGGAAGTTTGCACTAGATAACAATATTAAGGAAGCAACCATTTATGCGGCCCTAACCAAAAGAGCAAAGGAAATCTGTGGGGTGAAAGTAGCTTCATTCCTGGATGACAATTGGTTTATATGTTCAATAAATGGGAGATCAACCGAACTCAGCAAGAAAGTCAAATCCGTTGCTGAATTGGTTGCTAAGGCCTTACTCTGTTCGCTCCCGGAATTTAGCTTGTCAACTAGTTTATAGTTAATAATTACATGATATGAGTCATAGCGAGACTGCATTCAATTGTGGCCATCATGGGTTAGGCTTACATTGCCCCAATGCTTCCCCTTCAGTCCTGTTCACGATCGGCGGGTTAAATCAAAATTATCGAAACACCTCACCGAGACCACTGGAAAGTCAACATATATATCTCCTGTTCCTTGCGCCTCCATTACTGAATAGCAAGGCCGGTGTGCTCGGCACAGGAGGGGCCGGCATGTAAAATCCCTCTTGCCTGCGGCACGGCCAACATAAAGAGGTTGCCCGTTTCACCCGTGTGGGAAGGGGGCAGAGTCACGAAATCCTATCTTCACAAAATCAAGAAAGCTGCCTGACCATCTCAAGCACTTCCTGGGCGTGTCCGGAGGATTTTGCTTTAGGCCAAACCTTGCTGATGATCCCGTTGGGGTCGATAAGCACGCTGCTGCGTATTACGCCCAGGGACTCCTTTCCGTACATTTTTTTGGTACCCCAGGCCCCGTACATTTCGAGTACTTTGTGATCGGGATCGCTCAACAA
>DBMI01000100.1:0-284 GCA_002298165.1 Desulfarculales bacterium UBA702 | reverse complement strand
CGCTGGTGTTATCTTTGGAATAAGAGTACAAAACCACCCATTTACCCACCAGATTCTTCAAGCAGACGGTCTCATCATCATCCGCGCCCAGGCAGAAATCCGGCGCCTTATCACCCGTTTCCAACATTTCCTCCTCCTTGCTGGAGAGTGGTGGGAAGCATTTTAGAAGGAAGCCCCTGATCGATGAATTGCGCTGGAAAGCTTAAGCAGCGGTTTACCGATCTGTCAATCAGAGAGGTTGAGTATATCTTATACCAATTAGCGTTCAAGTTAATGTAGCATAG
>DBMI01000059.1 GCA_002298165.1 Desulfarculales bacterium UBA702 | reverse complement strand
CGCTGCATGATCTATCGGGATCTCAGCTTCGAACATCGTCATTCCCGCAGCGCTTCTGGGCGGGAATCCAGCGGCTTTAAATCCCGAAATCATTGGTCTCACGAAGCAAAAGCAAAGGGTTCCCGCCCAGAAGCGCTGCGGGAATAACGTTCATCAGGTTAGTGCCATCCAATTTTGCTCAGCATTTTTCGAAAAACTATTTAGGCAACAGCCCGGGGGAGACCGTGCTAAACCTGAGCTGGAATTACATCAAATCTCTTAAATTTCACGGCATGTGCAAAAGCGGGATCGGCAAAATTGATGCTTCATCCTCTGTTCAAACCGCGTCCGAGGATGCGGCGGTGCCGTTTGAACGCAAATGAAGTTGAAGTAGACCGAAATCATTAAAAGCGTACCCCGCCTGTAAAATAGTTTCCCCAGGAGAACACCCGTTATCCCTGAGTTTATCCTGAGACCAGTGTGGGAAATTGAAACGGACCTGCAAACCTGAACCGGCATTCACTCACGATTGATGCAAGACTCATCGGGACTCTTCTTTTTATTTATTCCAATGCTGTTGTAGCTATGGCAATATTCTCCCCGGTATAATCTCCGGCCATGAAGCGATATCGGCAGGCTGCTGAGCCTTAAAATTATTGGCTAATAGATTCGGTTGGTTGCAGCTATTGCAGGAGGGCAGAACTTGAGAACAAAATTTTTGAGCATTGTTTTTTGTGTGCTGTTTGCAGGCTCGCTCATGTTTGAATGTGACACATGGGCAAAGAGCAGCAGCAGCAGTGGGAGCAGATCGAGTTCATCATCGAGTTCTTCACGCTCTTCCGGTTCATCGTCGGGGAGCTACGGGAACTCGGCATCCAAATCCGGTTCGAGTTCCAGTTCGTCGTCATCTCCATCTTCGAGCGGCTATGGGAATTCGGCGAGTGGATCGAGTCCAAGCACCAGTTCGCCGGCATCTCCATCGAGCGGTGGTGGATATGGAAATTCAGCCGGCAAATCATCATCTTCAGGCTCCACTTCGGATAGCACCGCATCAAAGGGAGGCTATGGAAACTCGGCCTCATCCTCCTCGGGCTCCACTTCGGGGGCGATCCAAAAATCTTCCGCTCCGAAATCCCCCATACAGCAAAAAATGGACAGAAGCTTCTCCAAGCAGGAGAGTGCAAAGGCTTATGAGGCATACACCGCCCAACAGTCAAAGTTCCAGAAGGGGAGTGGCGGCTCGTATAATCCTGGGGGAAGGGAGCAGTCTACGATAAATTCGGTTCGAAACCAGACCTCATATTCGTCAGGAAGCGATTATTACTCCAGGCGCACCGTTTTCTATGATACCTACAGCTGGCAGCCGCCCATCTACACATACCACAGCTACAGCAGTTTCGGGATCTGGGATGCAATGATGCTCTGGTTCATGCTCGATCATATAAACGACCGGCAGTACTCCGAAATGTACTACCATCACAGGGATGATCCAGGGATGCAGCAGTTCCGAAAGGAACTCGACCGGATGTCGGCTGAAAATGCGGAACTGAAGGAAAAAGTGAAGCAGCTTGATGAGTCGACCAAGTCTCTCGAACAGCAGGGTGTAAAGGTCGATCCTTCCTACGTGCCTCCTGACGCGGCAAGCATCGCTCTGGCGGATAGCTTTGCTCCTAAACCGGCCCCGAAAAAAGAATCGGGCTTTCCGTGGGGGTGGATTGCCGTAATTGGAGCATTGGGAATTGCAGGTTTTCTTTTCATGCGGAGGAAAAGGTAAATGGGTGTTGTTGCAAAAATTTTGGAGAAAAAAAGCAAGAGAGCAATCGGGGCGGTAAAGGACTTTTTTTCCAGCTCACCCGAAAAGCAGCCCCCAAAAAATTATCCTTTGGGGATACACCTCAACGCAATCTTGCGGTTCGACCCCACCGACTTTATCCTGGCAGGCGAGAACATAAAGGTTGAACTGCCCGCTGGTGATGTTTCAGTCATGGCCATTAGCGAGTTCCGTTGCCTGGGCATTCCATTTTACCGGTTCTATGTGAAAGACCTGAAAGATAATGAATGGGTTCTTCAGGTCGCCGACGACAAAGAAAGCCGGGAGGTCGTTCTCTATCAAACTCTGGATGAAGTATTTCCAGATGACTGGGATTTCTGGCTAAATGACCAGACGGGCCTGATTGGCTACAAGGATTTTCAAACACCTGACGGGCTGGTGTACGTACGTAGTTTTCGCAATCCCGGCCCGGATTATGCCAACCCGATCGAGTTCCTGGAGAATGTCAGGGGCAGCGAGGATGCACTTTCTATCGAACATATGATGATGTTATATGCCCGTGGAGTGGATGCGCCGGGTTGTTCCGACCTGGTCGAATATCTTCTCGTTTCAAGGGAAGTCGATGAAGAAGGCGCGCTGGTTCGCATAATGGCAGGCGTGCCGGTGAATCCCATGTCTCTGAGTATTCTGTGAAAGGACCAGGTTCTTTAAGTCGGTAAATAACTGCAATGCGGCCTATACTCTCTAGGAATGAAAAGGAGATCAGATGAGTTTTATTGGAAATTTATTTAAGAAGCATGCAGAAAACGCGGTTACGTCTGTGCAGCAGTTTTTGGTGACTTTGGACCCCGAGACTGCAACCGAGGCCCAAATTGCCGAGTTCTCCGATCAGTTGACAAAAGCAAGCCAGGAATTGGCTAAAGCTCGGATTGATTACCAGCGGGAAGAAAAAGAAGCCGAGGAAATTCAGGCGCTCTATGATAAGCGGCTCCAGGCTGCAAGTATACTTGAACAGCAGGTCGGGGAAGCGACTGACCCCGCTCAAAAGGCTTCGCTTTCGACAAGCCTTGAAAAACTGGTCTCAATGCTCGAGCAGATGAAGCCCGATGTCGACCGTGAGAAGCATGAAGCAGACGACGCAAAGCTGATGATGGAAGAGTTGACCAAGTTCGTTGAGGAAGCAGCCGATGCCTTAAAACAGGCCCGATCACGCCTGGAGCATGCCAGGACCGAAATGAGAAGGGCCGAGTTGGAGCAGGAAAGGGCGGAGAAACGGGCCCGGACCGCCGAAGTCCTCGCCGGAATAAAAAAGGACAGTGGAACTTTCAATGTCGCACTGGATGCCATGCAAAAAAAGGCCGAGGATGCAAAGATAAAAGCCGACGCCGCTAATACGCGCTCAGGGCTGCTTACTCCGACCCATGCCGAAAAGGAGGACGCCAATATTTCCGCTGCACTGGCTAAAGCATCGGGAACCCCCGAGCCTCAAAGCGGCAGCATTTCAGATCGATTGGCGGCTTTGAAGAAATAATGAAAGATCGGCGATACCTGGACCGGCTATTAACCTGCCGGTCCAGTTCAAACGAAGGTAAAGGGGAGATTTATGCAAGGCGCGGGAGGGACTGAGGGCGGGACAGGGCGATTTTTTATGGGACTTCTTATGATGGTCGTTGGGGGTTATCTCTTCTTCCAAAACATCCAGGTGAGCCTTGGCTTCGGTTTCGGTTATCAATATTTCAGCGCTTGGGGAGTGGGGATAACGAGCGGTTACGTGGTTTTCCCATTCCTGTTTGGCATAGGAATGATCTTTTACAATGCTTCCAATATCCTGGGCTGGATACTGGCGATAGGATCCCTCGCGATGCTGGCCTTTGGCGTCATTGCGCAGACGCGTTTTCACCTCCATAATATGAGCGCATTTGAACTGCTCACCATTCTTGTTTTACTGGTGGGCGGCATTGGTCTCTTCCTGAGTTCTCTGCGAAGCTCAACCCGGTGATCCTCTGTAGGGGCAAATAATCATTTGCCCCTACAATGCCATTTGCCCCTACAACATCTTCCCAAATCATTTGTCCCTACAATGTTTGTCCCCGCAGGCCAGTGGTGATTGGAATGTGAGTTGGCTTCTCTATCTCTGTTTACCTAGTCGTCTGGCGTTTCAACGTGATTGGGTATAATACCAATTCGCGTTCAAGTTGATGTAGGGCCTTGTGCCCGTCCAATTTCTCCAACGCCCACAAGGGGCTATGCTACATTTCTATAGCGGTTCATGGTACGATCTTGGACGCGAATTAGTATAAGAATGGTGGGAAACCTCTCGGTCGAGACCTCAAATCCTGAGTTTTTCACAAAAGTTAAAGAAATCTATAATCCAAGCTTTTAAGGAGTGCTGCGGAATGCTTCCTCATCAGGTGGGAAAATTCCTTTCCGTACTCCCAGGGCGGGAATCAGATTCAAAATGCTTAAAGTATCAGGGAGGATAAAAAAACCTGAAAACCCCAGGAGCAAACCACTATGGCGCAGGACATTCGAAGTTCCGGGAATAAATCACACAATCAAGGAGGCATTTACTCCTTCATGGATGTTGTTGCCAAACAGGCGGAAGAATACGGCCGGGAACACACAACTCCCATGTCCGAAATTCTCGAAGAGATCGAAAACTTCTCATTAACTGATACCGCCTATCCAAGCATGCTTACCGGACGCGTCGAAGGTAGATTCCTGCAGTTGATCGCTCTGCTTTCCGGGGCGAGTCGCATTGTCGATGTTGGGACCTTCACCGGTTATTCAGCTCTCGCAATGGCGGAGGTACTACCCCGGAACGGAGAGGTCCTGACCATGGAAAACAACCCGGATTATGCGAAAATCGCACAGGGTTTCTTTGATCGCAGACCCAGCGGCAAGAAGATAAATCTTCGAATTGGTGATGCTCTGGAGATTTTGAAAAGCTTGAAAAATGCGGAGACCGACCTGGTTTTCATAGATGCCGATAAGCAGAACTATATTGCATATTACGAAGAATCAATGAGGATTGTGCGCAATGGAGGGTTAATCCTGGCTGATAATTCCCTCTGGTATGGCAGGATTTTTGACCCGAAAGATGATGATAGCCGTGCGGTGGCTGAGTTCAATGATCATGTAATGGCGGATGAGCGCGGCGAAAAGCTTTTTTTGACAATTCGCGACGGTATTTATCTGGTGAGGAAGCACGATTAACCGGATCAATCTAAAGGGGCTGACCAAATGAGCGAGAAGCCCAATATCATCTATACCGTAGGTCACTCGACACTTGCCATCGGCAGCTTCATAGAGCTACTGAAAAGTCAGAAGATCGAGCTTTTAGCCGATGTAAGAACGATTGCAAAATCTAGGTTTAATCCGCAGTTCAACGAGGATGCGCTTTCCCGCGAGCTGACCGATGCAGGCATTGAGTACGAACATTTTGCAGGCCTTGGGGGCTTTAGGCATTCCAGGCTGAAAGAATCGCCAAATACCGGCTGGCGCTCCCCGAATTTCAAGAACTATGCGGATTATATGATGACTCCGCAGTTTCAGATCAGTCTCGAAAAGCTCATAACCGAAGCAATAGAGAAGCTCACCGCGATAATGTGCGCGGAAGCGCTACCCTGGAGGTGCCATCGTAATCTCATATCAGATGCCCTGACGGTTCGCGGATTTCAGGTCATGCACATCATGGGGAATAAGAGCATCCACGAACACGCCATCACGGCCTGGGCGCATGTCTCCGGCACCGACATCATCTATCCGGCGCATGATGCATAATGCCCTTTTGCCGAGTACCTAGCGAAATTGCTAAAGCCCTCCTCGATTCTTAGAATTGAGCCCTGAACCAAAAGCTCTAACCGGCCAAAAATGTGGGTCTTCCGGGAAACGCGTACCGGGATATTGCACCCGAAGGCGGAATGCACTCAATACTGTCATTCCCGCGAAGGCGGGAATCCAGGAAGGCTGGCCAAGTGTGACGAAACAGTTCTTTGTCTACATTATGGCAAACAGACGTAACGTAGGGGCAAAAGATCTTTTGCCTCTACATACCGCCATTGCCATTGGTACGCTATATGTCGGTTTAACATCCAATCTGGTGCAAAGGGTATGGCGTCACAAAGAGGGTGTGGTTGAAGGATTCCCAAGAAATAGGGCGTTTAAATGCTCGTTTATTTCGAACCTCACGAAACTGCTGAATCTGCCATTACCCGTGAAAAGCAGCTCAAGAAATGGGAAAGAGCCTGGAAGATAAGGTTGATAGAGCAAAGTAATCCCGAGTGGATAGATCTTTACACTACGATCTGTGTTTAGACTGGATTCCCGCCTTCGCGGGAATGACGTTGTGAGGCGTTGGTCGCTATTCGCGCGAAAGTATTGGAGGTACTCGTTTACCGGATGAACCAAAATTGTCTAAGGAAAAAGCGCCTGCACGGCCTGTACGCCGTGTGGAAAAACATTTGACGGGAGGAATCATGAAGCGCCGCAAATTTAAATTCATCATCTCAGTGGCCGGATTGCTTGCTCTACTTATGACTTCGCCTGTTTTGTCGACAGCCGTTGCGGAAGAAAGTGAGGTCAAGCCTCTCTCCATCACAATGGAAGGCTACGATTATGCACACAAGGTTTCCTTTATCGACCTGATTATCGAAGGGCAGAACCTTCGCATGGCCTACATGGACGTGCAGCCTGACGCACAGCCAAACGGAAAGACGGTTGTGCTCCTGCATGGCAAGAATTTCTTCGGAAATTACTGGAAAAATACAATTCAGTTTCTTACGCAGAAGGGATTTCGAGTCGTCGTGCCGGATCAGATCGGGTTCGGGAAGTCATCGAAGCCCAATATTCACTACAGCTTCCATCTTTTGGCCGCCAACACCAGGAAGCTCATTGATTCGCTTGGTATAAAACAGGTGGTAGTTGTCGGCCATTCCATGGGCGGCATGCTTGCAACACGCTTCGCGCTGATGTATCCCGAGACGGTTACTCACCTCGTTCTCGAAGACCCGATCGGCCTGGAGGACTACCGCGAAATCGTTCCATACCAGCCACTCGAAGAACTCTACAATGCTGAAATGAACTCCACCGAGGAGAGTATCCGCAATTACCACAAGACATACTATGTCCACTGGAAGCCCGATTACGACGAGTATGTCATGGTTGCCGTTCGATGCAAACAGAGCGCCGAATATCCTCGCCTGGCAATGTCTTCAGCGCTCACCTACCAGATGATCTATGAGCAGCCCGTCTGCCATGAATTCCCGGATGTCAGGGCCAGGACTCTACTGGTGATAGGACAGGCTGACCGGACAGTTGTCGGAAAGGCCAGGGTAAAAAAGGAGCTTTTGCCGATGGTTGGCCAGTACCCGGAATTAGGTAGGAAGACGGCTAAACTAATTCCCGGGTCCAAACTTGTAGAGATTCCGGATGTCGGCCACATTCCTCACTTTGAGTCCCCGGACCTATTCCACCAGGAGTTGCTGAAGTTTGTGGAGCAATAGGTTGGCCGATTTGATGCTGCATGGCCAATTCTTTATTATTGCTCGTCCGAAAAAATCTGCTGTACCCGCCCTATCTGTCCGTCCTCCAGCCGCACTTTTATCCCATGAGAATGGAATGCGGAGGACGTGAGTATATCCTTAACTGTACCGGTTGTTCTTTTTCCGGTTCGTTGATCCTTTTTCAGGATAATTTCGACGCGCTGACCAGGTCGAATGTCCTCGCGATTTTGGCCGTTCATAGATTTACCAATTCTTCACGCAATCCGCAGTGCCCACACCCTTTTTGCTTTTCTTTAATTTTACAAGCAACCTGGTATCAAAAGTTTGCGACCCTAATGGTGCTCACCCTCCGGCAAGTTTTACCTTAAACCCCCGGCTGCCAAGCTCCTGGAGCAAAACGTCCCGGTGGTCGCCCTGGATTTCTATCACACCATCTTTTACGGTTCCCCCGGCCCCGCATTTTGCTTTGAGCTGTTTTGCGAGTTTCTCAAGAGCAGCTTCATCGCCGGGAAGTCCGGTGATCAATGTAACTCCCTTGCCTTTGCGCCCCTTGGTTTCTCTTCCGATCCTCACCACAGCATTGCCGACGGAGACTGCCTTTTTCTGCCGGCACGCACAATCCTTCGCAGCTCTTCCACACTCCGGACACATTCTCCCGTGTATGGTCGAGTAGACGATGCCGCTGCTTTTTTCCTTCATCTTTTACTATCTCCCGGATCGCGGGGGTGTGGAATTTGGCGGTTCGAATCAAATAGGCTTACCATAATAGCGGATCTGGTGCTAAAAGCCAATCTGGGCGGCCTCCGCGGAAAAATGGATTTTGGCCGGAGGAGGTGGTCTCGGCGCTTTCGACCCACGAGCCTGCTTTTGAACCGATATCCTGTTATCATTAACTTTAATGACGATCGGCTCATTCGATTAAAAACAAAGGAACTGGACCTTAATGGCATTGATAGGCATGCGTGACGTGTGCATTGGCTTCGGAGGACCTTTGCTGCTCGATCACGTTAATTTTAATGTCGAGCGCAGGGAACGCGTTTGTCTCCTCGGGAGAAACGGGGCTGGCAAGTCCACGTTGATGCGCCTTTTGAACGGCGATTTCGCCCCCGATGAGGGCGAAATAATTTATCAGCAGGGGGTGCGGGTCTCTTTTTTACCTCAGGAGGTGCCGTGGGAAATAACCGGGACCATACTGGATATCGTGGCCGGCGGATTAGAAGGACCATCTGAGCACTCCGATAGCGCAAACAGGCTGAATCGGGTAGAAAAAACAATCTCGCGTATGGATCTGGACCCCGGCGAGCGGTTCGAAACTCTTTCGGCGGGGCTCAAGCGAAGAACGATGCTTGCACGAGGGCTGGTGAGCGAGCCTGACGTGCTGCTGCTCGATGAGCCAACCAATCACCTTGACATCGATGCCATAACCTGGATGGAAGAATTCCTGATTAAATTTGATGGTACACTGCTCTTTGTCACACATGACAGGGAATTTCTCAAAAAGCTCGCAACACGCACTGTTGAACTGGATCGGGGGCGACTGATCGACTGGGCATGTGATTACGAGACCTCCCAGAAACGAAAAGAGGCAGCCCTTGCAACCGAAGCTGTACATCAGCAGCGCTTCGACGAAAAACTGGCCCGGGAAGAAGCGTGGGTCCGCCAGGGAATAAAAGCGAGAAGAACCCGAAACGAGGGCAGGGTTCGAGAGCTTGAGAGACTGCGCGAAATCAGGCGCGCGCGCCGGGAACTCATTGGCTCGGTTCGCTTCAGAGCACAGGACTCCCGCAATTCCGGGAAACTGGTAATCGAGGCTGATGGGGTAAGCTTTAGTTATAACGGTGAAAAACCGGTAATTGACGATTTCTCGACCCTCATCATGCGGGGTGACAAAACCGGGATAATAGGCCCGAACGGCTCCGGCAAGACTACTTTGCTGCGCCTGCTTTTGGGAGACTTGCCCCCGGAAAAGGGTATGCTGCGGCACGGCGTCAATCTCGAGATTGCCTATTTCGACCAGCTTCGGGCTCAACTCGATGAGAGCAAATCGGTTGCCGAAAATGTTGGCGACGGGAACGATACGATTCTGTTCAACGGCAAACCCCGGCACATCATAGGCTATCTCAACGATTTCCTGTTTTCGCCTCAACGGGCAAGGTCACCGGTCAGCACGCTTTCCGGCGGAGAGCGCAACCGGCTTCTGCTGGCGCGCATGTTTACCAGGCCGTCGAACCTTCTCGTACTCGATGAACCGACAAACGACCTGGATATGGAGACTCTGGAGCTTCTCGAAGACCTGCTCGTGGACTACCCCGGTACGCTGCTGCTGGTAAGTCATGACCGCGCTTTTTTAAACAATGTGGTAACGAGTACCCTGGTATTCGAGGGCGATGGCAAGGTGGGCGAGTATGTGGGCGGCTATGATGATTGGGTGCGGCAAAGCGGATCGCAAAAGTCGGCCAAACCCGAAAGAGTGCCCGCGAAACCCGAAAAACAGCGGCCGAAACGTGAACCGAGGCAGACGATCAGCTACAAGGAACAGCGGGAACTCGAGCAAATACCGGGAGTTATAGAACTACTCGAAGCGGAGCAAAAGGAGCTGTATAAATCCATGTCGGACCCGGCATTCTATCGTGAAAGCGGTCCTGAAGTGGCCATCGCCAAAGCTCGGCTCAATGAAATCGAACAGGAACTCGAAAAGGCATACCGGCGCTGGGAAGAACTGGAGATGAAGGCCTCGGCCGCGACGGATGTAGCAAAATGCAGGTTGCCGTGAAAATAAGGCGAAAATGCGTGAAGAGCGGTTAGCCCGGATTTATATCCGGGTGCTGAGCACAAGAGGCCTCGTGAAACCGCCTGAAAATTGGGATGACCCTCGGCTGCATAGTGAAAGAAGAGTTGGGCAAAGTGGTACCTGCTTGAAACGGTTCTTTGGAGTTGAAAATCACTGCTATATCGCAGCCCTCTTGCGCTTCGCGCCCGGATATAAATCCGGGCTGCCCGTTAAGTTGGCGCTGCGGCGGCGCTTGGCAAAAGCTGGACAATGGCCGCATGCCACGAGGACTTCGGCGATACATGCTTGAGCATATCGCCGAAATCCTCGGGTCGCGGGGGAATTTCCCCGCTCTTTTCATTGATTCAATCATAAACGCAACTTGCTACTAGGATTGAAAAGAGCGCTGGAACAGGTCCTGGATTGCCAGTTTGCCCCCTTCTCCGGGATAGCGGGTTCCCGTGCCGACGAATGTTTTATGCTCGATTATCGGCCGGCTCTCAACCCAGGAATTGTCCTGCCAGGTGAACCATGCATTTCTGTTCAGGTCGAATACGCTCAAAGGTCTGTTGAAAAGTTTTGCCAATTCAACAGTCCAGCCGGTTCCCCCGAGAACGGTATTGTTTGGCTGGATCCAGCCCACCACAAACACCTGGATTCCGTTGATTACCATGTGGAAGATCACCTGCATAACTTTCTTGATTGTATTGGCGTCGGGATAGTTCCGATTCATGCGCATGCAGACGATATCCATGCTGATATCGCCCCTTTTCATCTCCTCCGGTCCCAGGACAACTAGCCCACGATCCCGGTCGGGCTTATGCCCTTCGTATGAAAAGTTTACTTCCTTTACATTCCACTTCTCGGCCTGGATGCCGAACTCGGACTCGGACCCTCTAAGCCCCCCGCTGTACAATGTGAATTCACCTGGGTTTGCCATTCTATTCTCCGCTTTTATGGTTTCTTGCGCGCAAGGAATCGATCGCGAACAGGAGCTATCTTCGTGCAACCGATTGGTATTAATTGTAATGCGACAAATAAAAGCCCGGAAAGGAAAAAGGCCTTCTTTCCGGGTCGACTGTTCGCCATTGCGGATAATGATAATCATCACCATAGGGAATTTGGGCAGGATGTCAACCGGGATCAATTCGAGCGGCCGGATTGAACCGCTTATGCGCCTCGCAAAAGCCCAATCAACATGAGCAGTCAGCGCAGTCGCCGCAACTGCAACAGCCGCATGGACATTCGCCGCAGCAGTCGCATCCGTCGCACCATGACTGGCCTTCTTCCGGCTTTTTTTTCAAGCCGGAGCTTTGAGGCAAATCAGGGCCTCCCGGCAGTTCCGGGCCGGAAATGGAGGAAAAATATAGCGGAGCGGAAATTGCGGGACGCAGGGCCGACCCCAGCAACATCAGATTGGAGGCCTTCTCCATGCATTCACGATAGGAAGTAGCGGACCGAGTGTGATTCGGTAACAAAAAGCCCGCAAACCACGCCGAGGCAAACACGAAAGGTGACATGCACCTGTTGAAAACGGATCTTTCTGATTTCACATATTTGTCGGCCATCGATTTGCCGGTCGCCATGGCTGTTTGAAAACGTTCGCGAAAGGATATCGTCGGTCCGGGCAGGGCCCTGCATGCGCGGTTCGGCACTCGTTTGCCATCCAGTCTGATTGAAAGATTGGTTCGCAGCCGCTCCGAGAATTGTTCAGCACGAGTCTTGGAGATCGGCAAACGAGCCAGCGTACTCTCGACATCCGCCGCGAGTCCCCTGATCGTCTGAGTGATCGTTTCACGATGATTGGCGGGGAGCCTTTCGCATGAGAGTTTGAAAGCGGCCTTCAGCGCATTGAAATGCCCGTTCCGGAAATCTTTATAAAAATCTTCCAAAGCATCAAGCAGGTAAATCATTGCCCCGAAGGTACGGCCGAGTGCATACATCTCCTCTTGGGCCGCGGGTTCCCCAACTATTCGCACCCCGTGCTTGAAAACGAGTGCGGTAGCAGTACCAGTGGACTCAGCCAGAAAGGCCAGAATTTCACCGGCGGATTGCCGCGCTGAATCATCTTCTGCCTCGACTTCTCTTTCGGTCTGGATGTTCGAACATTCCCTCAGCTCCGAGATCGGAAATCCCCAAAATTTCAGCCTTTTTGCGGCAGCATGAAAGCTCCCCGAGAAGAACCATTGAGGAAAGACCCACGGGCTGTGCTTCGAATCCGTGATCTGATCGGCTATCTTGAACTGCGCATTGAAAAGAGTCACGGTCGCTGCAACCTGAAGCGAGAGCGGCATGTCGGCGAGGTTGGCAGGCATGGAAAAGCAGCAATAGGACTGATAGGCCCGGTGCCACTCATTGAGGGTTTCATCCGTTTTCGAAATTGCCGAAAGCAGCTCTCCCAGGAATACCGCATCACTGTTTAGAAGGAACCTGGATTTCTGTCCGTAGAGTCTTCCTATGGTCTTACATGTCCCGCAGTAGTGAAGACGACGAAGATGTTTCTGGTCACTGGTCTGAAAGCAGGTGCAAGATCTCATTAACCCAAACATATCCACTCCTGCAAAATGCTTATGGCCTGATTAGACAGAGCGATACTCCAGAGTCGCATTATCAAGTAAGCGGGGCGAAGAATTCAAGTATTATGATCGATCATTACTCAGGGTGATTTGTTGCATGACAGGCGTCGGGCAGGTATTTGGTTCCGTGATCCGGGCGCTGTATGCAACTTATTGATGGTCGTGATTATTCTTTTATCGATTACACTAACCTGGCGGCACACCTCAATCTGCTTGCCGAAATCGGCGGCGAGGCCAAAAATATTGCCTGACCCAGGGGGCACCACCAGTGAATTTCATTGGTTAGGGGGTGCTAAATGTTATATGATTTGCAAGTTTCTCCTGAAGTGTAAAGCTTTTCCTCTTCATGATCCATCCACGTACCAGGCATTCTCAGTTGCAATGGCGTTGTCTCTAGCCCAGGAGATCAACATGAAGCAAAGCTACCTCTCTATCACTGAGTACCATACGATTGTTCAACAAGCTCCAATCATGATCTGGCGTTCCGACACAACTGGTGAATGTGATTACTTCAATGAACGCTGGCTGGAGTTCACGGGGCGCGGCATTGAAAAAGAGCTTGGTAATGGGTGGGCGGAAGGAGTACATCACGATGACCTTGAAAGGTGTCTATGTATTTACCGGGACTCCTTTCGTGAAAGGGTGCCGTTTGAAATGGAATATCGCCTCATGCGCAATGATGGGGTTTATCGCTGGATTTTCGACCGAGGAGCCCCTTTCTATTCCCCGGAAGGGACTTTTCAGGGGTACATCGGAAGTTGCATTGACGTCACTGACCGGGTTGAAGCACAGGAAGCAATTAAAAAGTATCACGAATCTGAAATAGAGGCGCTTCGCGATATATTGCCTATATGCGCTTATTGCAAAAACATTCGAGATGATGAAGGATTCTGGCGAAGCGTCGAGCAGTATTTTTCGACCCATTCCAAAAAGGATTTTTCACATGGTATTTGCCCTGCCTGCTATGAAAAAGTGAAGGCCGAAATTAGAGGATAAGAAATTCAATGCAACCCAACTTCGCCGCGCAACCGCAGGATTGAATTTATGCAGCCAACCGGAAAAACCTGCTCGCCAATTGCGGGGCCTTTCCTTCATCCTCGTGCTTGAAAAATACAAATACATCCTTCCAACTCTGTTCCTGCACGAGATTCACCCACTTCCTCAGTTCCGCATCACCATAGTCCGGCCTCCGCAACCGCAGATACCCCCAATCTCCGGTCGAGACAAAGGGAACCTCAAGGTCGTTCTCAGCCTCGGCGATGCACAGCGCGGCCCAACGATCCTTAAGAAGCCCGAAGACCTCATCGTCAAACCAGGATTGATGGCGAAATTCGAATGCAATTCTATGATGCGGCGGCAGCAAGGCAAGAAAGTCGCTCAATCGCGCCACATCCTTTTTCAGATTCGGCGGCAGTTGGAACAACAGCGGCCCCAGGCGCTCTTTCAGCGCATCCGCTGCTTCGAACAGATAAGAGACCGAATCGCCTGCATCTTTTAACCGCTGCAGATGAGTAATCCGCCGCGGTGCTTTCAACACGAATTTAAAATCATCTGGAACCTCGCCGGCCCATGCGTTTAAGACCGACTCTTTGGGCATGCGATAAAAGGTATTGTTAATCTCGACGGTTTTGAATCGCTCGCCGTAATAGTTTAGCATCCGCTTTGCCGGTAGATCTTCGGGGTAAAAAGTACCCTTCCATTCCTTGTATGAGTATCCGCTGGTGCCGACGTATAGGTTCATGATCTAAAAATAAGAATGAAGATTGGCATGTAGGGGCAAAAAATCTTTTGCCCCTACAATGTGACAATGGTTTCGCATCATGGCCCTGGCGGGTATCCCGGATTCATATCCGGGCGCGGAGCACAAGCGCCTCCGGAAGCGCCGTAAATTGAGATGACATTGCCGCAAAAGGAATTGGGCTTTGAGCGCCCCCGCTCTCTTTGTCTTTGGGCAGAGTAGAGCCGCTTGAACGGCTCCAAATCCAGTGCTCATTGCATACCCTTCTACAAATCCCTGAGGTCAATCTATTTGAGAGTCAAGCATATTAGTAGTTCGCGGATAATAAGCAATCTTTGGAGGAGAATTAGCCTCGAACCTAATATAAATACTCGAAGATTAGTCTGATATTAGGGTCAACTAGGGCCAACCTTAAAAAAACACATTTTTTGTTTAATCAATTGAGTCCACTCTTTAGATTGTAATCTGCTCCCACTCGTCACTTAAGACTGTCGGAAAGTTTTACAATTTGATTGCGGGAGTTATAAGCCGCTAAAAACAATGATGTTTTCGGCTCAATTGACACTGCTTCCAATTTGGACTGTCGGTTTGCTTTGCAAATTTTGAATAGTTCTCCACTGGCGCTAGCTGAAAAAATAAAGTTAAATCAGTGGCTTAGTGGTCAGACACGAGATTTGCTTAAATATACATCAAGCAATTTGTTTTAGGCATGTATTTCTTCATAGGTCTAAGTAAAGGTGAGGAACTTCAAAAGGAGTTCTTTTTGAGTCCGGCAATCATTTAAAGGAGAGGACAATGAAAAGGGTTTTTCTGGCAGTGGCACTGGCACTTCTTTTGTGCGCGCCCGCCTACGCGGACGTAAATTTTGTGAATGGCAACTTCGATAGCGGCACTCTCGACGGTTGGACCCTCGGTTCACAGACTTATTATGGCCCGACTACATACGGCAGCGCCGGGACAGGACTGACCACCTGGAGTCCTGGAACCAATGGCGGGACGGCAGTTGCCAATGTCAACCCCGGCACTGATCCCATCGTAGGTATTCCTAAATCATACAATAACCAGGCTGCCCGAATCGGCGATAGTCTAGCCTGGGGTTACAGCGGCGGCGGAAATATTTATAACTGGATTTCGCAGAGCGCAAATGTTACAGGAAGCACCCCCGGAAAGCTCTTTTTCGAATGGGCCGCGGTCCTCGAAATTTCCGGCCATGCCTACTCGCAAACGCCGTTTTTTGAAGTAAGCATCAAGGACAATACAACAGGTGCCACGATTTACGATTATAAGAAGTACGAACAGGACGGCGGCTTCTGGACAACAGATAATGGTTGGAAATACAGCACCGGGAATAACTCGTCCTATCCGGGCTGGTACGTCGAGGAACTCGACCTTGCTGCGCTCGGCGTTAGTGTCGGAGACAACCTGACGCTTACCGCATTAGCCAGGGATTGCACGCCGTCGGCGCATGCGATGTATGTATATCTCGATGGCTTCAGCCAGGCTCCTCCCCCTCCTCCGGGCACGGTGCCCGAGCCATCGACTTGGATGCTCCTTGCCTCTGGGCTGGCCGGTCTTACAGCTTTCAGGATGAGAAAACGAGGGTAAGAAGCTAAACCTGGCGACAGCCAACAATGTTGGAAACAATGGGCAGGCCTTTTAAGGGGCCTGCCCTTTTTTGTTTTATGGTGCGCCCGGCAGGGCGCATTTACTCTGAGGTGAGGGTCATCTACAGATGCCTGATAGGGGGAATCCCGCCGTGGCGCATGGCCGTCAATTTAAGAGATTTGATGGAATTCCAGCAAAGCCGGATATCCAAATGCGCCATTCCCGCTTGCTTCTGGCGGGAATCCGGCGTCTTTAAAACGCAGGGTGGGCACCCGTGGGAACCTTCGGTCGTGCGGGTAGCACGGCCGGGAGACCGTGCTGCAACCAGATTCCGCCCTTTAGTTGACGGGTCGCATGGAACCCATCAATCTTCGATGCTTTTTTTATGTTACTCATTGCTTCCACCGCATCACGCATTTTGCTAACGAATGCTGGTGTATGCAGGATAAAAGACTTATAAAAAACTCTGGTGAGGTAATCATTTACTCCATTGCGGGGGATCCGGCAGATATGGAAAAAGGGATTCGAATTTCCGAGCTTTTCGGCAAAGAGGATGAGTACACCGGAAAAACTGTTCGAGTTCAGGGTTGGGTTCGTACCAGGCGCGACTCGAAGGCCGGAGTCAGCTTTATCGAGCTAAACGATGGTTCCTCGCTGAAAGGCCTACAGGTAGTGGCCGCGCTGGACCGCCCCGAATACCGGGAGGTGCTCGAAAAAATCACCACCGGCAGCGCCGTACTGGTCGAAGGCATCCTTTCACCCTCTCCGGGAAAGGGCCAGGCTGTCGAGATCCAGGCGGATCGGATCGAGCTTTACGGGTGGGCCGACCCGGCCGTGTATCCCCTCCAGAAAAAGCGCCACTCCTTTGAATTCCTGCGCCAGATCGCGCATCTGCGCCCCAGGACAAACACCATAGGCGCCGTTGCCAGGGTGCGAAACCGGCTGGGTTTTGCGATCCACCGGTTTTTCCAGGAGCGGGGATTTAATTATCTAAATACCCCAATTATCACCGCAAGCGACTGCGAAGGGGCCGGTGAAACTTTCCGGGTGACTACCCTGGATCCGCTTCGGACCGTTCATGGCGAAAATCCTTACGGCGAGGATTTTTTTTCGCGCCCCGCCTACCTCACGGTGAGCGGGCAGCTCCAGGCGGAAATCTTCGCCCTGGCGCTCGGCAGGGTTTACACCTTCGGGCCGACATTTCGGGCCGAAAACTCAAACACCAGCCGGCATCTTGCCGAATTCTGGATGGTCGAGCCGGAGATGGCCTTCTATGACCTCCAAGACGACCTCGATCTTGCAATGGAGTTCATAAAGCACCTTGTCAAAGTCGTCCTCGAGGAATGCGCCGAGGACCTCGATTTTTTCACCCGATTTGTCGAGCCGGAGTTGCGGGGCAGGCTTGAGACCGTTGTCAGCCGTCCATTCGAGGTGATTACATATACAGAGGCAGTCGAACTCCTCAAAAAATCGGGCGAACAATTCGCATTTCCGGTGGACTGGGGAAGCGATCTGCAAGCCGAACACGAACGATATCTGACCGAGAAAGTTTTCAATAAGCCGGTTGGAATAATCGATTTTCCACGGTCGTTGAAGCCTTTCTATATGCGCGTGAACGAGGACGGGAAAACCGTTGCCGCGATGGATATTCTTGTCCCCGGTACGGGAGAAATTATCGGAGGCTCTCAAAGGGAAGAGCGCCTTGATAAGCTGCTCGAACAAATGGAGCTAAAGGGAATCTCAGTCGAGGACTACCGCTGGTATGTCGAACTCCGCGAATTCGGTTCCGCGCCACATTCGGGGTTCGGCTTGGGGTTCGAGCGCCTCGTGCAGTTCGTGACGGGCCTTCCAAATATCCGTGAAGTTATCCCTTTTCCGAGAACGCCAGGACACGCCGAATTTTAGATTCCCACGTGGATTGTCCGGAGACCTTCGGTCGATGCAGGCCGACAAGGCCGGGAGTGCAGGTTTGCCTGTTTAGCCGCGCAGCCCTCTTATTTATACTTTTTATGCTGATATAACAATAACTTATATAGGCACACCGACAGATTTCCACGATCTATCAGCAATGATCAGCGTCTTATTAAAAATGCAATTCGCGGATAATCATAACTTGTCGATTCCTGATAAAGATTCTTTCCTCGAAGAAATTTGCTCCGAAAATTAGCCTATCCTTGCCGAGTGATTACTTTTTATTTGAAAAAGTACTCAATTCGAAAATGGTGAAAGAGATTTGAAGAATTCAGGGACAATCAGGCTGGCACGGGCGCTTTATCGTGCCCGCCAATAAAGCTGAATCCAACAGTGGGCATGATAAAGCGACGTGTCCACTACCTCTGTTTGGAGGCTCAAATGAGGTATTTGATTATTCCATTACTGATATTAGGTCTGGTTTTTTCGTTGATTCCCGCACAAGCAAAGGCTGCTTCGGTCGATGACGAGATGATCCGGATTGATAAAGCGGCCACAGTTCTTCAGGAGATTATGGCCACTCCCGATAATTCGATCCCTGCAAACCTGCTGGCGGATGCCAAGGGGATTGCGATCTATCCGAATGTTGTCAAGGCGGCTTTTGGGGTCGGCGCCCGTTTTGGCCAGGGAGTTTTCGTAGGAAAGCAACCCGATGGCAACTGGAGCGCGCCTTCCTTTCTTAACCTGGCAGGAGGAAGCTTCGGATTTCAGATCGGGGCCGAGGTAACCGATCTGGTGCTCGTTTTCATGACTCAGAAAAGTGTTGACGCGCTCGGCAGGGGAGATCTAACCCTTGGGGCAACCGCTTCAGTCGCGGCGGGCCCGATCGGGCGGTCAGGGCAGGCATCTACTGACATCAAGCTTAGCGCTGAAATTCTTTCTTATTCCAAAACCAGGGGGCTTTTTGCCGGCGTTGCACTTGATGGTGCCATAGTCCAGGTGGATACTGACGCCAACCGGCTTGTTTACGGCGTGCCCGATCCTCTGAAGATCGCGGCCATGAACATCCCCGAACCGGCCAAAAGGTTCACCTGCTTAGTGGCAAAATATACCGGCTCTCCCGAAAGGATGTGTGCCTAGCCATCGGATTATCTGCAGGGGTTTAGGTATCGAGCTATCTTTGAACTAAACGAGAAGGGCGGGCGATATGCCCGCCCCCTTGCACGATTTTCGACTTCGAAGACTACCTACTCCGGCATATAGGGAAGGCCTTCAAGAGAAGGCTTGAGGGATTCAAATATTTCATTGAGCACCGAATCCAGATCTTTTTCGGAGCAAATCCGGACTTCGCCGGTTTGGCGTACTTTTACTTCCACCTCTCCGGTCTTCATCAGCTTTCGGCTGACAACGATCCGGACGGGAATTCCCAAAAGATCGGCATCCTTTAATTTAACTCCGGCGGACTCGTCGCGGTCGTCGAGCAACACGTCGAGCGAGCTGTTGAGAAGCAGGTATATTCTTTCGGCTGTACTAACAATCTCCGGGTCCTTGCCCAAAGGACTGACGATTACATGGTATGGCGCGATGCTTATCGGAAACTGCATACCGGACTGATCGTGCCACCTTTCCACAACGGCCGCCATCAGCCTCTCCACGCCAATGCCGTAGCAGCCCATTATGACCCGGGCCTGCCCGCTCGAGCCGTCCAGATAGGTCACATCCATACTCTCCGGTGCGGTGTACTTTGTCCCCAGCTTGAAGGTGTGGCCCAACTCGATTCCGCGTCGTATTTCAAGCGCGCCCTTCCCGCATGCGGCGCACATGTCGCCTTCGCGAACCTCGGCTATATCCAGACGATCGCCAACTTTGAAATCCCGCCCCGGCAGTACACTCCGGTAGTGCATGTCCGGCTCGTTTGCCCCGGCGACAAACAGGATATCGTCGGCAACCGAAGTATCGAAGACCATCCGGACCCCGCTTATGCCAACCGGTGAAAGGAATCCGGCGTGGAGGCCCTTTTTCGACAGCGCCTCTTCAGAGGCGAAGTCCAGGTGTATCGCCTTCAGGTGGTTTGCAAGCTTTGTGGGAGAGACGTTGAAATCGCCCCGAACAGCGGCCAGAACCAATTCTCCATCGGCTTCGTATGCTACCGTCTTCAGGAAATGATCTTCAGTGGTTCCAAAAAATTGCATCAGATCGGCGATTGTCTTTATTCCAGGTGTTGCTGCTTTTTCCATGGGGTGAGGGGTGGCAACATCTGGGGGTTGAGTTAGGGGCTTCAGCCCTTCCGCCTTTTCGGTATTGGCCTTGTATCCGCACGCCGGGCAGATAACGAACCGGTCTTCGCCGTTTTCCGAGTCAAGCATGAACTCATGGGAACCCGTCCCGCCCATTATGCCGGAATCGGCTTCTATAGGGACCGAATTGACGCCGCAGCGCTTGAAAATTCTAAGATAGGCGTTGAAAATCCTTGGATAATAGGTATCCAGGTCTTCAAAATCACGATGAAAGCTATAGGCGTCTTTCATGAAGAACTCGCGCACACGAAGCAATCCGGCTCGAGGGCGGGCCTCGTCCCGGATCTTTGTCTGGATCTGGTAGAGCATGACCGGTAGGTCGCGGTATGAGCGCAGGAACTGCTTTGCGATATCGGTTACGACTTCCTCGTGGGTCATCGCCAGGACAAATTCGCGGTCGCGCCTGTCTTTAAAGCGGATCAGCTCATCGCCTATATCGAAGTAGCGCCCGGTTTTTTTCCACAGCTCGGCGGGGTTTAGCACCGGCATTGTTATTTCCAGCCCCCCAATCGCGTCCAGTTCCTCGCGTATTATGGACTTGATTTTTTCGGCCGTGCGATGGCCAAGCGGGAGAAGCGAGTAGAGCCCGGCAGCGAGCGGGCTGATGAAGGAGCCGCGAAGCAGAAGAATATGAGAGGATGTCTCCGCCTCCTTGGGCACCTCGAATAATGTATGGATGAAAGCTTGTGAGTAACGCATCTCTATCTACCTCGCAGGCCGGAACTGAGCACAAGACTGTTCTTCCGGCAATTTCGGGCGGCAAACGACCGCTTACGATTTATTCTTCCGGTATGGCGCGCCATAAGGCCGCCGAGTCTCAAGTCAGCGCGGATACTATCATTTTTTGATTTGGACACTCAACTATTGTTTTATCCGAACAGAGATAACAGCGGTCTACCACCATTTACCTTGTCCGGCTCCGCGGTTGAGCGTAATTCCAGATCTCAGGCGATGTCATAAAATAAAATGACACTTCGCTGTTCAACCGGTTCCGGCAACACATAGGCGATGCCGTTATTGACATCCGCCGATCATAAGACTAATGACCTTGTTTCTCAATCCTGTCGGGATTATAAATCAGAGTTACCAACTCTTCAGGGGGACATTGTGTCAGGTAAAAATATTGTTATTGAAGAACTCGAAGCTTTGAGGCAGCGCATGGAGGAGCTCTACATGCGCAACTTCCAGGAAGGAAGTGAGGAGGGGGGCGAGCCTGTTCCGCAGGATTGGGTGCCGACGGCGGATATTATAAATTCGGAAAAGGAGCTGATATTCATCCTGGATTTACCGGGTGTGCTCGATCGGGACCTTCAGGTCGAGTGCAGGGCGGATCGGCTCTTGGTCTACGGCACCAGGCATGGTGATTTGCCGGATGGGGCGGAATCGGTGATCGAGCGGCCAAAGGGCGCATTTTCGCGTATATTCGGACTCCCATGCCCCATTCAGCAGGACGCGATAAGGGCTGAACTCAAAAGAGGGGTCCTTCGAATAATCGTGCCCAGGTTATGTTCGCAAAATGAACGGCCTCAGCGGGTAGTCGTCCGCCAGGAAGACTAGAAAAAGATTGATTGATGAGCTTCGTTTCCTATTTCAAACCTGAGAGTGAATTCTTCTCCGAAGAGGGTTGCTACATCACCGAGATTCATAATCGGGATGAGGACGAAGGCTGTTCAATTGCACGTGCCCGCGTAAAACCCGGCGCTACTACTAAATTGCATGCCCTGATCGAAACAGTCGAACGGTATGTGATCATCGAAGGTGAAGGCCGGGTTGAAATAGATGGCGGCCGGCCGATTGTTGTGCGGCCCTTTGACGTTGTCGTTATCCCGGCCGGAGCATCTCAAAAAATTTCCAACTGCGGCAGCGGGGATCTCGAATTCCTGTGCGTATGCACACCCAGGTTCACCCCTGAAATCTACGTCAAAAAAGAAGAATAACAGACGCTGCGGCATCCGGAAATCCTTTCACTATTCTCATCAGTTTTCAGGTTAAAAGCGCAACTGAACTCATATTTATTTGGCTCGTTTAAAATGGGGCTGCATTAATTTACTGTCCTGTTCACGATTTAGGAGTATAAATGGGAGCGGTGTGAGAATGAATTTTGCAAATGTCATCGCCCCTGCTTAGGTTATATTTAGGACTTCATTGAGTTAGCTAGTGCTCTTCTTCAGGCGCCTGCGTACCTCCTGCCAATTTCAAGGTGGCTAACTTAAACCGATCAGGGGAGAAAAAATATGCCTGAGTGCTGGAATGATACCGGGGAATGGCCCGATAAAACCATTATTTGCAAGGAATGCGATTGCACAATATGCCACCTAGGGGAATGGGTAAAGTACAGATCCCCATACAAGTGCGTTTCATTCACTCAATAACTCCCGGGTTCGAGAGATACCCGGAGTTCGCTCTTTCGGGTTTCAAATATTATGAAAGCCCCTGAGAGAGAATTGCATGGAGAGATTATATGGAGATTCCAAATGCCTTGGTGAAAGACCTTCGCTCCACCGGGTACTTCTACGACGAGCTTAAAAATTACTCTCAGTCTCCCGTAATCGACATCAGGGATTATTGTGCAAACCTTGCCGTCCCTTACCTGGACAGGGTAACGGGAATCTATGACAGCTCGGGCCAGTCTAATAGAAGTGGAATTTTGAAGCTTGCAATGGAACATCTATCAATATCGAGTGATCTCGAAATAGTGGATTCTATATTCGGATTAAAGAAAGTCGCTGAATCCGAGATTGCAAAAGCCAGCAAAGCAGATCTGGAAGAGCAACCCGATAAATCAAAATCCCTGGCTAATCGCCAGAGATTGGAATCGGCGGAATTCCTTGTAAAGCTATTGGTAAGTATAATAAAGATCTTCAAGCTGGTTAGACCGAACGCTAACCAGAAGACAACCGATGGAGTACATAACCCGGTCTTTGAAGCCATAACCCAGAGATGGGAGGCTTTGGAAGGACTTCCGGCAGGTAAAAGCCAGCCCTGAGATTTTTGGCGGATTTGAATTAATGTTGGGTATAATCGATGATGCCTTGCTTTTTATCCGAACAGTGCCTATAATCGACGGACATATATAGGCCGTCCAGTTACTTGAGTTATCCGTGGAGTCGATCTTTCGCCTGATTAGAACGATTCTTAAATAGCTGAAGAGGGCTGCAAAAGTCAAAAAACAAGAAAAGGATCTAAGATGACGGAAGGTCGAGTAAAGTGGTTTAACGAGAGTAAAGGTTTTGGATTTATTGAGAAGGACGGCGGGGGCGATCTGTTCGTGCATTTCTCCGCTATTGAGGGCAGTGGGTTCAAGTCTCTTACTGAAGGCGAGCGAGTGAGCTTTGTCGAAGAAAGAGGCCCAAAAGGCCCGCAGGCCACTCAGGTTAAAAAGATTTAAGCATAACAGAAGAATCTTTATCCGATCCTGCGAGATGAGAATGAGCCGGAGAAAACTCTCCGGCTCTTTTTTTGGAAGCTCTATTAATCCGCGGATTCAAAATTCCTGTTGTATTTAAATCGAACCAGAGGAGTGCAAATATGAACATCTATATCGGGGGTTTAGCGGGAAGCGTTACTGAGACTGAGTTAAGGGACGCCTTCGCCGCTTTTGGAGAAGTATCTTCGGTAAATATAATAAAAGACAAGTTTTCCGGGCAATCAAAAGGGTTTGGATTCGTCGAGATGTTAAACAATTCGGAAGCCGACAAGGCTATGAAAGGCCTGAACGGAAGCCGACTGAAAGATCAGGTTATCCGGCTCAGCCAGGCGAAACCCCCCTCCAAGCGGCCCAGTCGAGGGCCGAGATATTAACTGATTAGGGTTTCAAATATTTACCCGGATGAATCAGGTGATTCCAAATTTGGAGTGAATTATGGCTCAAAGATCCAAGGCCACCTTTCAGAAGCGGGAAAGGGAGCACGAAAAGCAGCAAAAGAAAAAAGACAAGGAAGCCCGCCGCGTGGAGGCCAAAAAAGCCAAAGCTGAGCGTCAACCGGTCACCGGTGATGTAGATCCTGATATTGCCGGAATAACGCCGGGCCCGCAACCTCTCCCCGAGCAATGGCAAGTTGCCGCGCGCAGGGAAGATAAGTAAGTTGCCGCCTTAATGTTTTGGCCGGTTCAAGCTGATCCCAGTATTGCTGTAGGAGTTAGGCAGCCCCACTTTTCGAGCAGGGGCTGTTTTTTTTCCGGTTAGCTCTATTGCGCTTCGCTTTTAGATGATTACTTATTGTGGTTGGCCCCGGCAGTGAAGTTTCGCCCCCGCGCTTTTAGGAAAAACCATTTTCAATCGGCCTTCTTTTACTGAAGCGGGGGCTTTGTGAAGTTAGATGGGGTCCGAAGGAGGGAATAAATGATCGACAGCAGAGTTAGAACTACAGTTCTTCTCGCTCTTCTAACCGTGCTGATCATTTGGGTGGGCGATTTGATGGGCGGCCGTCAGGGGATGTACATCGCCCTGATCCTCGCATTCGTAATGAACATCGGAAGCTACTGGTTCTCCGATAAAATCGTCCTTGCAATGTACCATGCACAGCCTATCGAGGAGCAGGATAATCCGGGACTCTACAGAATAGTTCGCGAGCTTACCAGTGAGGCGGGGCTGCCGATGCCGAGCATATATATTATCCCCGAAGAGACTCCGAATGCATTCGCAACCGGAAGAAACCCCGAGCACGCGGCCGTTGCGGTGACAGAGGGAATAATGCGCATCCTGACGCCCGATGAAATCAAGGGCGTTCTCGCGCACGAGCTGGGCCATGTAAGGAATCGTGATATCCTGGTAAGCTCCATTGCTGCAACACTTGCCGGGGCCATAATGATCCTGGCCAGCATGGCCCGGTGGGCCGCGATCTTCGGCGGCCGAAGCAGCGATGATGATGAGGGCGGGGGTTTTATCGGCCTGATTGTTACGGCCGTGCTGGCTCCGATTGCGGCAACGCTGATTCAACTCGCCATATCGAGGAGTCGCGAATATCTTGCCGATGAGACGGGTGCGCATCTGGCGCATAACCCCGAGGGGCTCGCCCGCGCTTTGGAAAAGTTGGCAATGGCATCGGAGCGCATGCCGATGGATGCCAATCCCTCGACCGCGCATATGTTTATCGTAAACCCTCTGTCGGGTAAAAGCTTTGCGAGCCTTTTCAGTACTCATCCCCCCATTGAGGAGCGAATAAGACGGCTGCGGAGCATGAGATAAGACACCACTGCCGCACCCGCCATGACACTCGCACCGGCATAATGCGCGTGAGTGACCTGCCCCATTTTTTTGGACCACTCTGAATGTTAGTGACCTGTTCGGATTAAATGGCCTTTCATGTTATCCAACAGCCAGTGCTGACGCATTTAGCTTTTTCATCGTAGCCTCAGTCGGTTAAACAGTTAATCAGCCTGATCCAAAACATCATCAATTTTCGAATCTCTGCCAATGGAACATGCGTGTAAATGCCCGATGGTGGTACAATATCGCCACAGAAGGGTGGCGTCAAATCAAGCAGGGACCGTGTTTTTGGCGCCAAAATCGTCTCAAGCCCCTGAGCACTCCGTTCTCATTGTCCTTACGAGCTGTGACCGTGATTCATGGATAATGCGGGTTACGGGAGTGCGGCGGGAAACTTCAATTTTTAAATAGTATGACAAATGCCAAACACATACTAAACCATTAAAATCCTAGCTAAAATCGTAGTCTCAAAACACAATAGTTCCTAAAAGTCGGCTGATTTTTGGGGGTGTAATTTAGGAACTATCGATCTTGGCTGCGAATAATTCGCTTTTCGATGTAGTGCTGCTTCGGGGTCGGCGGGGTGAGCTAGGGGCATCATGTTGGACCATGCCCGCCCCATCAGGCGGTTCACGCATGACCTCAGTTCACCTAAAGATATCGTCCAGCTGATATGTGAGCTGCCGTGCTTCGGGCCAAGCCACAAAAATGTTCAATGCATTCATGAGGACATGACGGCATTCCTGATCATGCTGAAGGAGATCACCGTATTCCGCCAGATAGCGCTGCACTATTTTTACAAACAGTTGCGCTCCCAGCGATTCGAACTGGTACCCACCTTTTTTCCCGGACTCTAAAACTTGCCCGATCCTAAGAAGAACTCCTTTCGGATCTAGGGGAATAAAAAACTGAAGTGTTTCCAGAAGATGATGAGTTACATTGGGCATGGAGACGGTCGAGAGTTTGTCCAGAATTGTGCTGCTTTCTTCGTAAAAATTTTCTGCCTTTTTATCAGGCGTGATACCGCCGGTGCTGTCTTGTTTATCGCTGAATGCGCCCGAGGAAAAGTATACATCACTGGCTATATGATCGATAAGTCGCACAATATTCTGTGCCCGGCTTTTCTCCTCATCGGTCCAATCAGTATCCGTTCTTTGCGAAAGCGTATCCAATTCTGCATAACGAACAAGAAGTGTGTCGAGAATGCTTTCTACTAGTTCATAGGTCCGATCTCTTACCGCTTTCTTATCCGGATCGTCAGGTGAATCCAGCCCGAAAGTGGAGGCCGCGCGAAAATGTCCCAAGATGGTCTGAACATCGTCAAATTGATCAACTTGGACGGCCAGCGCCTTCATTAACTCTGAGCACCGTTCATTATTCCTCCATAAATACAATCCGTTAATAATTTCCAAACAACCATTGCGCACCTTCCGGCTGCCAGGACCGTCCGCAATGCGATTAAGAATTATAAAGGTCAGATCAACCACTCTCTCCATATCTGCGTTGCAAAGGTGGGAAAGCGGTTCAGGCAGAAAATGTTGAAGTACTCCGCGATTCGGTTCAGTCCGAGCGAATCGCTCGACGATGTCCCACATGAGACTATTGGCCGTTACGTAAAGGTAACGCAGGCCATGCGCTATTTGATGCCGGACAGCTGCAACGCTATCCCGGCTTAATCGGTCGATGGCCTGAAGCAATGTATCATCTGCACAGCTTTCTTCACTTGCAAGCGCAATCAATCCGCGCGCGGCTTCAACTCGTGGCGCAGGACTCCAGGAAGTAAATTCATTAAAGTGTTCATCCGATTGCGGATTGTAGGTCGGTTCGGGATGAGTGCTGAATTCTAGTAGTATGTCTCTCACGACTTTGCCAGTTTCCTCCTGACAATCAATGTCATCGGTCCTGGCAATGGTACTGCATATTTCGCCGAGCTTATTCCGAGCATAGTCGCGCTGTTCAGGGTGGACGCCGTCGGCATCGGCACTCTGTATTGCTTCTCGCAGCTCTATTACTGCCGGAATAATCGATTGAGCTTCTTGCGAAGAAGGAACTTCATTCCTGTATTTTTCAATAAACTCTTTTATCGGGGTTTCAAGTTCACGCATCCGGCGGTTCGGCTCGTCATTGACCGGCACCCCTTGGTCACTGAGGTAGTCTTCTTCCCTGTACTCTCTGCTCGTAACTCTTACCCCTTCCGAGACTCTATTCACCGGGACCTGATCGGCAGTTTGCAATTCGGAAAGTAGTGATTGGGCTTCTTGAGTGACCAGATCCGAAAGGACCAAACAGCCGAGGAGCCGATTCCTCACGCCCTCTGCCGCTTCCTGCCGGTCAGCGGGAACGGTTTGGGGAATGGAAAGGATAGCCTGCTCGATTTGTTCACGGTCAGTGGTTGGCAAAAGAGGGAAAACCTGTTTCAAGAATTCACCGGCCTCCCGCGAGGTATCATATCCCTTCAGGATCGGCAATGCCTGAGCCAAAGGCACCAGACGTGTGCCCAAAATATCCGGAAATTCTGCCCCCAATAGGAGAAGTCGGCGCCAAAGAGCAGCGCCATTATTTTCTCTTACAACTGTATCGATGATCATTTGAAGACCCTGGGCATCGTTTTTGCCCGCCAACTCTTTTGCATACTGGACAAAGGCATCCAGCATTTTTAATTGCTCGTCATGACGATGAGTATCACCGCTGTCCCATATTGAACTGTGATCGATTTGTACGTGCGCTTCCTGGCCATCAAAATTAAACGATTCGATGGACTGGTTACCAACCGCACGTTCATTTTGTGCATAAAATTCCACTGCAGTGATCAGAGCTTCTAAAGCCTGAGCCGGGGCCTGACTGAGAAACTGGGGGAATACTTCTGATAATTGATATAACCCCATACTGTAGTCTTGCCGCCGGTTTGACGTCATGGAAAGAATCCGGCTGTTGCCCATGGCGGTCGTTTCCTGGGAGCTCTCTTGAAAAGAAAACGCCGCCGCGTAGATATCTGCGACAAGTTGCGGGTCATGCGGCAGAATATTTATGATCTCCCGGCCGATCCAGGAAAGTTCACGATATCCGTATTGGGCTAAATGTTCGGGCTCTATGGCTCGTCTCAACAAAGTAGCGGACGCGGAAGAGTCGCTCGCAAAAGTGCGCGCGACAGCTTTGATCCCATGAATGACCAGCCATTCATGGGGGAGCGGTTGATTCCAGGCAAACTCCAAGACACGACGCCCGGCTAAACCGAATTTATCTTGCTGTTCCGTCGTAAAATCAGCGAAGTGTTCACAGGCTGCTTGAATTAAGCTGGTTAAGGGCAAAACATTGGTATTATTGAGCTCTCGACTTACATTCTCAGTCAAATCGGACCAAGGCCCGGCTTCTGATCCAGCCAAGAGTTCTTTATTCGGTCGGGAGACAATCGAACCAACGATATGGGTGAAGGTCTTTTCAGCTGATGGTCGCTGATCGGCATCAGCACCAGAAAGCGCTCCCAATAGCTGCTGAAAATCGTTTGGACTGGCGGCCAAATCAGCAACGACTGAAGGAGCAATGAGTTTGCCGATTTCAGGAATTCTTGGGTCCTGAGAAAGAAGCAAAGTCTCGCGCCAAAAAGTGTCATGGTGGACGGGCTCATTGATCCATAAATGCTGGAGGTGCAGAGAAATGCTGGGACGGATCATCAGGAACAAGTCGGGATCACTCGCGAGGTAATCGAGCAGCCTCTCCGACTCATCGCTTAGGAGAAGACGCGCCACGGCATAGTCGAACAGAATGTTATGGGCAAAAACCACCCGGTTTCTGTCGGGAGTGACTGCCGAGGCTGATTGCCATTGGATGAGGACATGATTTCGTAGTAGCTCATTAAGCGACCGGGAATCAACCGGCGCGGATAATTGACGGACTGTGACTCTCAGCGTTCGTGTCTCGACCATTTTCTGGGCAATTTCCGTCAGCAATCCCTCTCGGGCAAACTCGTTGCCGTCTTCTCCGGTCACTCGATAGGCCCAGTATTTTTCCAAGAGCTCGATCTGCGTTCTGATAGGCGTGAGCTCAGAAGCTGTTGCACCGGAATCCAGAAGTTCTGCCAACAATTTCAGGTTGAACACGGTCCGGATAATTTTGATGAGTTCCAGAGAAGCTGATTGAACGAGTTGATGCAGTTCAGTGGACTGGGCAGCAATTTGTCCGAGTTCATCATCTGATAATTGGCGAACATTTAAATGGGTGATACGGGGGAATTCTGGATCGGAAAAACCGTCCACAGGGTTTCCACTGAAAAGCTGCTGAAGCTCCTTGCTATTGCGTAAATCAAATTTCCTTATAGATGCGACTACCCGCCAGTTGGCGTTTCGGGCCATGACCCTCCTTATAATGTCCCTATAGAGTCGCATCTTGGGCTCGGCTCGGGCGGCATCCAGAGCATCAATGACCAAGAAGACCGGAGCAGTCGTCGGCCAGTGGTCGATAATATCAAACAGCTCATGTTGAAGGCCCAGTTCCTGCCGCAATTCACCCAGACTTTCCGAGGCCAAACGGTCAACGGCCAAAAAAATGAACTGACCTTGGCTATCTTCCAGGGATTGGACAAAATCATGCATTGCGCCGGACTTTCCGGCACCCGGTTCTCCGACGACCAACACGGATCTGTCTAAAGCCGCGTTGGAGAAAGCACTTCGACAATCACGAATTATTTTGATCGTCTTATTCTGAACAGTGATCTCAGAGTAGGGTTTCAGGTTCGCAAGAGTCTGTCGGGAATGCTGCTGTAACAGTTCAATATCCGGCTGATAGCTAAAAGTCGCTTTCTGGGGAAATTGGGCTTCATTCAAAATGCGCTGAAAGGCGGATCGATCAGCCCCGGATCGGTTGGTGGCCATCCGCGAGCATTCATTGATTAAATGCGTCCAGGCTGCATCCGCTTGATCGGGGTCCTGAAGAATAACGGTTCGAAGCAGGGTCCTGGCCTGCAGCTCTTGAGCTCCGCCTGCCTCAACGGCGAATTCTTGAACATAGAGCAGTCGAAGTAATTCCAGGATTTCCTCGTCGGTCGGGAGATTGCCGGTCGATCCCTGCCAGGCGGTCCGTATCAACTCGATAATTGTTTCAAGAGCATTTTTCTCATCTTCATTATTATGAGCGGTGCTAAGCGTCACACCAGGAGCGGGGCGTCTCAATCGATCTAGAATATTGCGAAGATGGGTTTTGACAGGGGCGGATGACCCAGGACCGACGGCCAGGATGAGGCGATCCCTTCCTTGTTCCAGGGGCCGGTCAAAGCCGGGTATTTGGCTGGTTTTGTTTTTCCCGGCCAAAAATTGCTTAACGAATTGACCAACAGCGGAGGCAAATTCCGAATCGGGTCTTCGGGAAAGACTGAGATTGCGTTTGGCGTTCAAGAAAAGCAAGCCACTCTGGGAGCTGCGCACCAGAATATCGTCAACGCTCATTCCGCTTTCACAACGGAGCGCTTCCAAGAATGTAGCACTACCGAGATCCCAAAGGAGGGCAGTCCCTTTTTCGGCAAGAATTGCAACAGCCAACCAAGCCGCCACTCGGTGCTGAAATTCCATTCCTCCGGCAGTAGCCGCCCCTCCGCCTGAACCAGAATCTGACATAGTTGAGTAGCTCCACTCTGTTGTTGTATCGTTATTACTTAAATTGGTGATTCTGAATTTATTGTTAGCAGAAATCGCAGGAAATTCAACATGGGCTTGCCAGAGCCTTGAGCCCGTAACAACCTAATATATCATCCGATGCCATTAAGGAACGGACCTGCAGTGCGTCATTATTTCTCATCCCCATTTCCGCTTTATTTTTGCTTCTAAGTAAATTTCAAATTCTGACGTTGATCATTTGGGAGGGAGTACGGCGGGCAGCTTTGCAATTTTTAAATCGGGGTGACGCACGCTAAGACCCTATCGAAATCTCCGGCAGAATCTCGATGCCCTTTTTCAAAGGGATTCTCCCTGCTTAATGTCATCCTCGAAAAAGCCGGCCTGGCCCCTTCATTGGCTCTAATCAAAAATATCTCTCGTGGAATCGCTAACCCCGAAAATCCTCACTTGACAAACTTCTCGGGATAGACCCGGGCGCGAACTCCGAACCTTGTTCCATCCGAGGCCAGAGCGGTGATGTGACCGTCCGAATTGCTCAGGTTACACCACAATAGTCGAGCCTCAATCTTTTGATCTCGGGAGTCCCCCTCTGGACATCCGTTATTATCCTAGTCCCGGGCCGTACGATTGGATTGCATTTACTACCTCCGCATCCTGGCGCCGGCCCGAAGCCCTGTCTAATTTTAATGGATTGGACTTGCATGAAAATAAGGTAAGCAGTTGTAGCCACTGTTTATTTACTCTGAGTCGTGAAAAAAGCTCAGAGCGCCCGTAATTCCTGAGCAATGCATCAGGCGCAAACCCAATTCAACCCGGCAGTAAATTTGAAACGTCTTGTGGCACGGAATTTGGCGGATCCTTATAGATAAGTTCCAAACAGACGCTTAATCTTCAATCTGCTGCGGAGGTCTGATTATGAGTAAGACAGGTCTGGGATTACCCGCCGGCATTCGTGCCTGTCTCTTCGATCTCGATGGCGTGCTAACAGAGACGGCAGAACTCCACGCCAAAGCCTGGAAAAAAATGTTCGATGAATATCTGTCCTCCCGTGCCAGGTCGAGCGGCAAGCCATTCGTGCCCTTCGACATTGCTCGGGACTACGACGAATATGTTGACGGCAAGCCACGAGAGGATGGAACCCGCTCCTTTCTCGATTCCCGTGGTATCAAGCTGCCCGAGGGAAGCCCGGATGATCCGCCAGCCGCGGAAACAATCCACGGGCTCAGCAGGCGCAAGAATGACATAGTTCTCGAACTGATGCGTGAGCAGGGTGTGAAAGCCTACCCCGGCTCGGTGCAATATCTTCGGGCGGTCAGGAAAGGCGGTCTGCTCACCGCAGTGGTTTCATCGAGTGAGAATTGTCAGCAGGTGCTCATTTCGGCCGGCATCTCTGAATTTTTCGACACGCGTATTGACGGTGTGATTGCCGCTGAGCGGCACCTGTTGGGCAAACCCGCACCGGATACCTATCTTGCGGCAGCCCGGGACCTTGGCGTTGATCCCGATCAGGCAGCGGTGTTCGAGGATGCGCTTGCAGGAGTAGCCGCAGGTCGCGCGGGCCATTTCGGCTATGTAGTAGGCGTAGATCGTGTTGGTCAAGCCGATGAGCTTTGCCGCCACGGGGCCGATGTCGTGGTAGCAGATCTTAGCGACCTGCTGCAAGGAGACTGAGGTGATTCAGCATCAATCGTTTATAGTCGAGCCCTGGTCACTTCACGAGGCTGAATTGCGCCTCGACCTGCTTGCTCAAAGCGAATCCCTTTTCGCGCTTTCAAACGGCCACATAGGCATTCGGGGAAACCTCGATGAGGGTGAACCTCACGGTTTGCCCGGCACTTACCTGAACGGCTTCTATGAGCTGCGTCCTCTGCCGTATGCCGAATCCCAGTACGGGTCACCCGAATCCAGCCAGACGCTCGTTAATGTCACAAATGGGAAGCTGATACGACTGCTCGTTGATGATGAACCTTTCGATGTGCGATACGGTGAACTCCGATCCCACGACCGAGTACTCGATTTCCGGGCCGGCACACTGAGGCGAACGGTCGAATGGACTTCTCCCGCCGGCCGCACAGTGCGTGTGACCTCAACTAGGTTTGTCTCATTGACACATCGGGCGATCTTCGGGATCAATTACGAACTGGAGACACTTGACGGGCCTGCAAACATCGTCATCCAGTCGGAGCTTGTAGCCAATGAGCAACTGCCAATCAGTGGAGAGGACCCGCGCGTTGCCGCTGCGATCGAATCGCCTCTGGAGTCAGAGGAGCACCGATCACGCGATAGATGGGCGGTACTGATCCATCGGACTCGACTAAGCGGATTACGAATGGCTGCTGCCATGGACCACAAGATTAGCGGCACGTCTGGAATGCAGGTAGAGAATGAGGCTTCGCCCAACTCGGCTCGCATCGTCATTACAGATGTGCTCGAACCCGGACAGCGGCTGAGCCTGTTTAAGCTCGTTGCTTACGGATGGTCTCTCGAACGGACTCTACCGGCGCTGCGCGATCAGGTTGCCGCTGCCCTGGCTGCGGCCCGTAAATCCGGGCTGGAAGGACTTTTAGCGGAACAGCGGAAATATCTCGACAGCTTTTGGGACCACGCCGATGTTGAACTCAGCGGTGATTCAGAGCTGCAGCAGGCGGTGCGGTTCGCGCTTTTTCATGTGCTCCAGGCAGGCGCGCGCGCCGAGCGGCGCGCCATCCCGGCAAAGGGGCTGACCGGGACCGGCTACGACGGCCATACGTTCTGGGATGAAGAAATGTTCATAATGCCTGTCCTGACTTACACCCTTCCGGAGGCTGCCGCGGATGCGCTTCGCTGGCGTCATTCCACCCTGCCCCAGGCGTTGCAGCGCGCGCATGAGCTGGGTCTTTCGGGTGCCGCTTTTCCATGGCGAACCATTCATGGCGAGGAATGCTCAGGCTATTGGCCCGCGGGAACTGCTGCCTTTCATGTAAATGCGGATATAGCCGATGCGACTATCCGATATGTGGAAGCAACCGGCGAAAAAACGTTCGAGCGCGATTTCGTCGATTTACTAGTTCACACCGCACGACTCTGGCGATCCCTGGGCCATTATGATCTGCAGAGCCGATTTCGCATAGACGGTGTGACAGGACCCGACGAGTACAGCGCTATCGCCGATAACAACGTCTATACCAATCTTATGGCCGCACGAAACCTCCTGGGCGCTGCGAGTTTTTGCGAGCACAATCAGGACAAGGCAATGGAATTGGGTGTCACTCCGCAGGAGATTGCAGACTGGCGCGCTGCCGCGGATCGGATATTCATCCCCTATGATGAACGATTGCAGGTTCATCCCCAGGCTGAAAGCTTTACTGACCACGAGATGTGGGATTTTAAAAAGACTTCGCCCGACCAGTATCCACTGATGCTCCATTTCCCCTACTTTGATCTTTACCGGAAGCAGGTAGTCAAACAGCCTGACCTCGTTTTTGCCATGCAGCTTTGCTCGGACAAATTTACCAGTGATCAAAAGGCGCGAAACTACGGATATTACGAGCGGATCACGGTGCGCGATTCATCGCTTTCAGCGTGCACTCAGGCGGTGCTTGCAGCCGAGGTCGGGCACCTTCGCCTGGCATTGGATTATGTCGCCGAAGCCGCTCTCATGGATCTTCGGGACCTCGAGCACAATGCACGAGACGGTCTGCACATTGCCTCGCTCGCCGGGACGTGGATCGCCCTGGTGAACGGCTTCGGCGGCATGCGCGACCACGCCGGGGTCCTGTCATTTGCGCCCCGGCTCCCGGATGGGCTCACATCAATGTCTTTTTCCATAGTTCGCCGAAAATTCTGCCTTCATGTGGAAGTGGGAGGAGACACAGCCAAATACCGGCTGAAATCGGGAACCGGTACTCTGAAGATCGTTCACCATGGCGAGAATTTGGTATTGAGTGATTCAGAATCCATTGAACGGCCGATTCCACCGTTGCCGCAACGCGAACCACCATCGCAACCTCCCGGCCGTGAGCCGCGGCGAAGATCGCCCGGTGGTGTCCCTGGATGATTTGATTCAGCTTTCCAGCAGAATGGCCGCATCTTTGTCCACCAACCAGAAGAGCTTTCCTCCGTAAGAGTTCGGATCTATCAACCGGGCGGGAAGTTTCTCGGATCCGGGCTGTCCTGTCAGGATATGCCTGAGCATTTCTGCCTTGGAGGCGCCTGAAACCATGAATGCCACAACAGATGAGCGATTGATGACTGGAGCCGTCAAAGAAACTCTGTAGATTCCCTCGTCTTCTTTATAGATTTCAGAAATCCATCGATCCGTCTCCCGAACCGCTTGCGTTCCCGGGAAAAGAGAGGCCGTGTGCCCGTCTGCGCCAAGCCCCAAAAAAACCAGATCAAAGGTGTGTGAGTCTCTGCCAAAGAGCGAGCGAAGCAGGGCTTCGTAGCGCCGTGAGCCCTCCACCGGTGAAGTTGCGCAGTCGATTGGATGTATTTGGGAAGGAGGTATGGGGACATGGTCGAGGAATTTCTTGCGAGCTATCCCGGCATTGCTCCGAGGATCTTCCGGGGGCACGCACCGTTCATCGCTCCAAAAGACGTGCACGCGGCCCCAATCGAGTCGATTCCGGCCAGCCAGGAGTTCATATGTCCGAATAGGAGTGTGTCCCCCTGAAAGTACAACATCGAACCGCCCCCGATCTCTTATAGCCTTATCTGCAAGCCGCTCGAAAAGATCCGCCGCGGCCCGGCTCAGGTCCTCATAATCGGCGTAAGTGCAAACCTCTATGACTGCTCCCTTGCCAAGCGGCATTTCGCAAGGTCCTCCTGGCACTGCAGGAGGGTAGGCATGATCCAACTGCGACCGTCCTGTGCAATGAGAACATCGGCCTGTTCCGGCCCCCAGGTTCCGGCCTCGTAATTGGGGAAATCAGTAGGTCCGACCGACTGCCACATATCCAGAATCGGCTCGATTACAGCCCATGCGGCCTCGGTTTGATCGGCGCGCATGAACAGTGTAGAATCCCCTCTCATGATGTCCAGCAGCAATGTCTCATATGCTTCGGGCGATCGAACCTTGAAGGCCTCGCGATAGTAAAACTGCATCATAACGGGGGCAAGGGCCATGTGCTGCCCCGGGTGTTTTACCTCAAATCGCAGCAGGATCCCTTCCTCGGGCTGAATAGCGATCAGCAGGCGGTTCGGCCTGTTATCGAGAAGCGCCGATGCAGGAAAAGTCTGGTGCGGCACAGGGCGAAACTGGATCGCAACCTCCGACACTGTGGAAGGCATCCTTTTTCCTGTGCGCAGGTAAAAAGGGACATCCTGCCACCGCCAGTTGTCCACATAAAACTTTACTGCGGCGAACGTCTCAGTGGGCGAATCCGGAGCAACACCCTCCTCGGCGCGATATCCGCGAACGCGCTCTCCTTCTATCCATCCCGGCCCATACTGACCGCGAACGGCGCTCTGATGTACCTGCTCCGGAAGAATGGTCCGGATGGCGCGGAGCACGTCCACTTTCTTCTGACGAATTTCATCACTGTTAACGGAGACGGGAGCCTCCATTGCAATGAGACATAAGATTTGCAAAAGATGATTCTGAACCATGTCCCTGAGGGCTCCGGCGTGTTCGTAATAGCCACTCCGATGTCCGACCCCATCTTTCTCGGCCACGGTAATTTGGACATGATCGATATATCGGCGGTTCCAGATCGGTTCGAAGAGCGTATTTCCGAACCTGAAGGCAATGATGTTCTGAACGGTCTCTTTCCCGAGATAGTGATCTATCCGGAAAATTTGCGATTCCTGAAAGTAATTGGAAAGGAGAACATTTAACTCTCGGGCGGAATTCAGGTCATGCCCAAAAGGTTTCTCTACGACTATCCGGGCATACTCCCGGTCCAGGTTCAATTTTGCGGCTGCCAGGCCTTCGGCCACGGGTTTGATCATCTGGGGCGGCAGAGCCAAATAATATATCCTGGTCGCTTTCGTGCCCCACTTCTCATCATAGGTCCCAAGCTCTTCCGCAATGCCCGCGAATGCCTGCTTATCTTCCAGATCGGCCGTCCGGAAATTTATGTGCGACGAGAATTCCGTCCACTTATTTGGGTCCGCCTTACCGGGAGAGAACTTGTCAACACCGTCCCGGAGTCGTTCGCGGTAGGACTCGTCCGAAAGCTGCTTCCGACCGATCCCCAGGATTTCGAACCTATCCGGTAACCAATCGTCCAGAAAAAGACTGTAAAGGGCGGGGACCAACTTTCGCCAAGTGAGATCGCCATGTCCCCCGAAGATCACGAACACCATCGGACCACCGATCTTGCCGCTCTGCATCAAGTCTCTTCCTCCTTTTTCCGCCATTCTGTATGCAGGAATTTTCCCGGCATGTCTTTGCGCTCGTAAGTATGGGACCCAAAGTAGTCACGCTGCGCCTGTATCAGGTTTGCCGGAAGCCATGCGCTCCTGAATGAATCGATATAGGAGAGCGAGGCTGAGAATCCTGGCGCCGGCAATCCAAGATCGACCGCGGTTTTGACCACAGTTCGAAGGGCTGCCTGCCGCGAATTTATTTCCCGGCTAAAATTCCTGTCCAGCATTAAGTTCTTTAGATCGGGGGAACTGAGAAAGGCGGCCCGGATTGGTTCCAACAAAGCGGACTGGATTATGCATCCACCCCTCCAGATTCTTGCAACTGTTTCCAGGCTCAGCCCATACTGGTATTTGCGGGAAGCTTGTCGGAGCAGGTCGAATCCCTGAGCGTAAGATGTGATCATCCCGATATAGAGGGACTTCCGAAGATTTTCGATCAGCTCGGAGCGATTCCCCTCAAACCCGCCGCCAGGGCCGTGAAGAGCTTCGGAACCTTGCTTCCTCTCATCCAGGTAACCTGAAAGGTTTCGCATCATTACGGCAACGTCCACATTGGGCGTCGGGACCTGGAGATCCATTGCGTCCCATGATGTCCATTTGCCTGTTCCCTTTTGCCGCGCCTGGTCCAGAATAAGGTCCACCAGTACAAGCTTGGGGTCTTTTTCATCTTTGAATTGAAAAATCTTTTCCGTTATCTCGAGTAGATATGAATCCAGCTCTCCTGCGTTCCATCCACTGTATATCTCGGCAAGCTCGTCGGGACTCATGCCTAGTCCGCGCTTCATTATGTCGTACGTTTCGGAAATGAGCTGCATCAGGCCATACTCGATCCCGTTATGGACCATCTTGACGTAGTGGCCGGCGGAACCGGAACCTAGATAGGCAACACACGGATCTCTGTTTACATGGGCGGCACAGGCCTCCAGGATCCCTTGTATACGATCGTATGCCTTGCGAGGCCCGCCCGGCATGAGACTCGGTCCATGCCTTGCTCCATACGCACCCCCGGAAATACCCATTCCCATGAAAAGGATGCCGCTCATGGCCATCTCTTTTTCCCTGCGGTTTGTATCTGTGTAATGAGAATTTCCGCCGTCAATGATGAGGTCTGATTTATCCAGGCCGGGAACTAGAGCCTCCATTACCTCGTCCACCGGTTTTCCGGCTGGAACAAGCAGCAGGATGGATCGGGGTCGGCGAAGGAGGGCCGTAAATTCCTCCAGGGTTCGTCCAGCCCTGAGCCTGCCTCCAGCCTCTTTGCTTCGGACCAGTGACAGCGCTTTATCCGCATCCGCATCGTAGACGGCCACGGAAAATCCATGATCAACCATGTTGAGGGCAAAGTTACCGCCCATTGTTCCGGCGCCAACAATACCTATGTCGCATTCCAAATCGGCCAAGCTGCCTCCAGTCGTTTATGCGGCCTTCTGCCGCTCCAATGAGAGCCCCAGGTCCTCCATGGCTGCCTGGGTCCGGGCACAACCGGTGTGGTGAATACCATGCATGCCCAGGCCGCGGGCGACTTCCACAAACAGGGATCTGTCGTCTATATAGGCTACCTCTTGTGGCCTCGACTGGGCGCAGTCCAAGGCCAGCAAATAGATCTCAACGTCCGGTTTTCGATGATGAACGAAGCAGGATGAAACAAAAAAGTCGATAACTGATCTCAGATTGAACTTTTGTATTCGGTGCAATGTAAGCTCCCGACCCTCGTTGCTGACCGCCACAACCTTGAGTCGGTGAGCAGCTTTCAATGTGCTTATAAAATGGAACATATCCGGAATTAACCTGGATTGATCGAACATGAAGTTCCTGAAATCTTCCATGGAAAAAGAGCGTTGCTCGTAAAAGACCACGCGATTCAGGTATTGTTCAAGACTCAACCTCCCCATCTCATAGGTATCGAAAGTGAGATGATGGCGCTCGTTCATCTCATCGTAATCCAGGGCGAAAAGATCCGCCGCATTACGGCGCATGTGACGATCCCATCCGTTGGTAAGCAGGACGTTTCCGATATCCAGGAATAGCGTCGTGATCCCGGCTGGCTCCATCAGCAGGCCTCCGCCAGGCAAAAGCTGTCGCGCTTTTTTCGAAGGTTTGAAATGAGACTGTCATAGGACTTGTTGAAGTTTGCTATGCCCTCATCTTCGAGTTGCTGAGTGACCTTGTCGAGGTCTATGCCGAGTTCGGCCAGACGTTTGAGTGTGGAGTGTGCCTGTTCGAGGTCCTCTTCCAGTCGAGGGGCCGGGTTCCCATGATCGCGGTATGCATCCAGTGTTTCCATTGGCAAAGTGTTGATCGTATCAGGTCCGATCAGTGCCTCGACATATTTAAGATCCGGGTATTCGGGATTTTTCGTGCTGGTGCTGGCCCAGAGGAGCCGTTGCGTCTGGGCGCCGTGAAGTGCTCGAAACCGTTCGGAACTGAATATCTCTTTGTACATCTGGTAGGCAATTTTGGCACAGGCAATGGCCGTCTGGCCGCGCAGTCCCAGGGATTCGTCAGTGCCGATCTTTTCAAGCAGAGGATCAATGAGAACATCGATACGGCTGAGAAAAAAGCTGGCCACGGAGGCGATGTTCTCAATCGGCAAGCCTTTTGCCGAGCGCTCCTCAAGACCTTTGATGTAGGAATCGGCAACCATTCGGTAGCGGGGCAACCCGAAAAGCAAAGTCACATTTACGTTTATCCCCTCACTGATAAGCTGCCGAATGCACTCTAAACCTTCCAGGGTTGACGGGACTTTTACGAATACATTTGGGCGAGCCAAAATCTTCCACAAGCTCCGGGCCGACTCGACGGTACCCTGCACATCGTGAGCGAGGTGAGGGTTTACTTCGATACTGGCAAAACCGTCCCGGCCTCGCAATCGGTCATATATCGGCCTGAAATAATCAGCGGCCTTTCCAACATCATCCGTTGTAATGGCCTGGTATATTTCTTCAATGCTTTTGCCCTGGTGGGCCAGCGTCCTTATGGAGTCGTCATAAACATCGCTTCCCTCGATTGCTTTATCGAAGATGCTTGGGTTGGAGGTAACCCCTCTTAGCCCGTCCTCATCGATCAACTTCTGCAGGCCGCCCGATTCGATGAGGTGGCGATGTATGTAGTCCAGCCATATACTCTGGCCGTAGCTTTCCAATTTTTTCAATGGGTTTTGCTTCACTTCCTTACCTCTTCAAGCTGTTTCACTTTTTGAAGCCGCCGCCTGAAACGCTCATGGCCCTCGAAGTTTGCCCCCAGGAACGCATGAACGAGATCTCTTGCCAATTCATAACCGACGACCCGACCACCAAGGCACATCAGATTCATATCGTCATCTTCGACCCCCTGGTGGGCTGAATATACATCCATAATCAGTCCAGCACGGACTCCGGCCACCTTGTTTGCAACTATGCATGCTCCGACACCGCTTCCGCAGACAGCAATTCCCCTTTCAACCTCACGGTTCGATACCGCACGCGCCAGGGGCGCCACAAAATCGGGGTAATCGTCGTCAGAGCGAGGATCGAGTGTGCCGAAATCAACCACCTCGTAGCCCATCTGTTTCAAATCGGACACGAGCTTTTGCTTTAGTTCAAAGCCGCCGTGATCCGCGGCAATGCCTAGACGCATTCCTTCGACCTTTCAAAATCGGCGTCGCCTGCCTGCTACCCGGACGAGGCCTGACGCTCTCGCCTCCACACGATTTCTTTTATCTTTGCAACGATTGCCTTTTCAGAAATTTCCTCGTAGTCGAGAAGCTCTTGAGGCAAACCGCTCATGGGCCTTTTATGGACTGTGAGAGAATATACCGGAGCAGTCAAAGGCGTGAGCGCCGCCCTGACTTCTTCACCTATTCCTCCTGCCGGGTAATGATCTTCAACCGTAACGATGAAATCGGTGCTGTTTGCCGCATCTCGCAGAGTCGCCTCATCAAGCGGCTTCAGGCTGTATAGATCGATCACGCGCACACTGATTCCCTGCCTTATCAATTCATCATAAGCTTTCAGTGCCTCGTGGAGCGTTATTCCGGCGGCAACTATGGCCGCAACGTCCCTGTCGCTTCTCCGCAGCACCTTGCTTCCGCCAATGGTGAAGGACTCCCCGGCATTGTAGATGATCGGGGTGGCCATCCGGGTGGTCCGAATGTAAACGATCCCCTGGTGCTCTGCTGCCAGTTCAACCATGCGGTCGGCAGAAACCGCATCACTCGGGTAGAGGATTACGCTTCCCGGAATCGCCCTGAACATTGCGATATCCTCCAAACCCATCTGAGACGGCCCGTCCTGCCCGATCGAGACTCCGGCGTGCGAGCCGACGAACTTGATGTTGGCATCCGAATACTGGCTCATGCGGATCTGATCGAACGCGCGGGTGAGGAACGCGGCGAAGGTAGATACAAACGGAATCTTCCTGTGTCGAGAAAGGCCGACAGCGGCCCCGACCATATTCTGCTCGGCGATGAACATTTCGAAAAAGCGCTCGGGATGTTCTTTTTGGAATATTGCAGCTTCTGTGGAGTTACTGACCTCTGCATCCAGGCTCACAATCGCTGGGTAATGCGGATAAGTGCGCACAAGGGCTTTCCCGAAAGCCTCCCTGGTAGCCACGGGCTTCTCAGTGGAGTATTCCACGGCTCCGGCGGGCTTTGTCTCCAGTGATTGTGGTACAAGCTTTTCCGGGGGCGTGATTTCCCCCCTTACTGAATGGTCAAATTCGCCGAGTTCCTTTAAAGCCCTCTCCAGGTCATCCTTTTTCAAGGGGACCCCGTGCCAGCCGTTTTTGTCTTCCAGAAAAGAAACCCCTTTCCCCTTTATCGTTTTGGCGATGATCATCACGGGTTTTTCGGAGTCGCACGCTTTCTCGTATGCCTCCAGGATCTGCTCGTAGGAGTGCCCCTCGATTTTCATTGTCTCCCAGCCGAAAACCCCGATCCGCCGTGCATAAGCATCAAGGTCCCATCCGTACATTGTCTCGCCGCGTTGTCCCAAACGATTTACGTCGATAATGCCGATAAGATTGTTGAGTTTGTAGTAGGCGGCAATCTGGATGGATTCCCATTGCGAGCCCTCGGCCATTTCACTGTCACCAAGGAGCACGTAAGTTCGGTAGGGGAGCTTATCCAGGTATTTGGCGTTTAGCGCCATTCCAACTCCCATCGACAGTCCCTGGCCCAAGGACCCGGTGGCCGCCGCGGTATAACGAAACCTGGTTGTAGGATGCCCCTCCAAAGGACTTCCAAACTTCCTGAATGTCATTAATTCTTCTTCGCTAACCGCTCCAGCCGCGGCCCATAACGAATAGAAAAGAGGTGAGGCATGACCTTTGCTGAATATCAGCTGGTCGTTATTGGGATTATCCGGATGGTTCAGATCATACCTGAAAGTACCGCCAAAAAGTAAACCTGCCATTAACTCGGTTGCTGAAAGCGAAGAAGTGGGATGCCCTGAACCCGCCGCAGTCGACATAGTAAGAGAGTAGTAGCGGATCAGCTTGCCTATTTCTTCCAGTGTATCAATCTTTTTGTCTTTCATTTTGGCTCCCTGAATTCGCCAAATTGATTCAAAAACAACAAGCGGCCTTTAACTGGCCGATACTTTTAAGATAATCACTATCATGATCATGAAAGATCGCCGATCCAGAGACAAAGACATCGGCCCCCGCATCGGCCAGATCGCCAATGGTATCCGGATGAACACCTCCATCCACTTCGAGCAGGACGTCTGCACGGCTTTGATCGATCAACTTCCGGCACTCGCGCACCTTGGGTAGCATGGAGCGGATGAATTCCTGACCGCCAAACCCCGGATTTACGGTCATAACGAGGATCATGTCCAGATCCGACAGGATATTTTGCACGAAACCCAGTGGTGTAGCTGGGTTCAGCGCAATGCCGGCCTTTGCTCCCAGCTCCCTGATTTTCTGAATGGCTCGATGAATGTGCAGGGTAGCTTCCGCATGGATAGTCAACCAGTCGGCACCGGCAGCCGCGAATTCTTCCAGGTATCTTTGAGGTTTTTCAATCATCAGGTGAACGTCAAGGGGAAGGGATGTAGCCTTGCGGATAGCTTCGACGACTCGTGGCCCGACTGTAATGTTTGGTACAAAATGTCCATCCATTACATCTATGTGAATCCAATCAGCGCCTGCAGTTTCAACTGCCTTTACTTCCTCGGAAATCCTGCCGAAGTCCGCGGAAAGGATGGATGCCGCAATTTTTTTAATCATCTTATTTCACTACGCATGGAACAAACTCAGCGCCAGTAGGGCCAAACTTTTTTGTCCGAAATGATTTCAATCTTGGTACCACCCAGATGGATCCCAATAGCAGTTTTGTCATTCCGAGGGATTTCAAATGTCAACCGCTGCTCCTGTTATTCATCTTTCTGTATAGGCGGATAAGTGCATTGGTCGAACTGTCGTGGGCCAGCCTGGGTTCGTCGGCGCTTTCCAACTCCGGAATAATTCTATTTGCAAGCACCTTCCCAAGCTCTACTCCCCACTGATCGAACGAGTCGATATTCCAGATCACTCCTTGAGTAAATACAGAGTGCTCATAAAGGGCAACCAACTTCCCCAACGCTTCCGGAGTAAGCTGCTCCAACAAAATGGTATTTGTCGGACGATTTCCGTCGCAAACGCGATGAGGTACGAGCCAATCGGGCGTCCCCTCGTTCTTCACCTCATCGGCCGTTCTGCCGAAGGCCAGCGCCTCCGTTTGCGCGAAAAGGTTTGCCATGAGCAAGTCATGATGCCTGCCGAGTGGATTAAGTGGTTTGAAGAAGCCGATGAAATCGGCTGGAATAAGCTTGGTACCCTGATGCATCAGTTGATAAAAGGAATGTTGTCCGTTAGTCCCTGCCTCACCCCAGAAGATCGGACCAGTCTGGTAGTCGACGCGCATGCCGTCGAGGGTGACGTGCTTGCCGTTGCTTTCCATGGTAAGTTGTTGTAGATAGGCGGGAAAATGCTCCAGGTACTGGTCGTAAGGCAGTATGGCAACGGTTTCCGCTTCGAAAAAGTTGTTATACCAGACAGTAAGCAGTCCCATTAGTACAGGGATGTTTCTTTCCATGGGTGCGCTTCGGAAGTGCTCGTCAATTGAATGGAACCCCGAGAGCATCGCTTCGAAATTTTCCGGGCCGATGGCGATCATTGTAGAAAGGCCGATCGCTGAATCCATTGAATAGCGTCCACCGACCCAATCCCAAAGGCCGAACATATTCTCCGGGCTAATGCCGAATTTAGCCACTTTTTCGGCGTTGGTCGAAACGGCCACGAAATGCCGGGCGACTGCTTTCTCATCCTCCATTTTGTTCAGAAGCCACCTGCGGGCCGAGTACGCATTCGTCATGGTTTCAAGGGTCGTGAAAGTCTTCGATGAAATAATAAAGAGAGTTTCATCCGGCTGAAGATCGCGCGTGTTTTCGACAAAGTCAGTCCCATCCACATTGGAAATGAACCGAAAGGTCATATCGCGCCGACTATAATGGCGCAAAGCGTTGTAAGCCATTCTCGGACCGAGGTCTGAGCCGCCTATTCCAATATTCACGACGTTTCTTATAGGTTTTCCCGTGAAGCCCTTCCATTGCCCGTCCCGGACCCCGCTGGAAAATCGCCGCATTCGCTCGAGTACTTCGCGCACTTCGGGCACCACGTTCCGGCCGTCAACGATAATCGACTCACCCGCGGGCGCCCTCAATGCAACATGAAGTACTGCACGGTTTTCGGTGGTATTGATTTTTTCACCGCTGAACATGGACTCAATTCGATGAGGCAGGCCACGCGATCCGGCAAGATCGAGCAGCGCGCCCATTGTCTCCCGGGTAACACGATTCTTGGAGTAGTCGAAAATGACACCGACGTCTTCTATCGTGAAATGCTCCGCCCTGTCAGGGTCTTCTGCAAACATTCGCCGTAAATCTATGTCTTTGATTTTTAAATAGTGGCCTTCGAGGTATTTCCATGCGGGAATCTGGGTGAGATTTGATGTTCTCGCGATGTTCACTCCCATCTCCTTCCAAAAAGTATTCCGTGTTATTAAGCTAAACATTGTTTTCGGCCTTACCTTTAGACGATGAGACCCTCGGTTGATTCAGGAAGTCCGGTTTTGCTTTTCGATCTGGACGGCACTCTTATTGACAGCGTCTACCAGCACGTTTTGGCGTGGCGGGAGGCCTTTGAAGCGCTTGGCATTCACGTTCCCAACTGGCGCATTCACCGTCGCATCGGCATGAGCGATGTGCTGATCGTCAAGGAACTGAGCCGCGAGGCTGGACGGCCATTTAATGCCGACCAGACGGGCAAGGTTAAAGATCTCCACACGAGGTTTTATCTTGCGCGCACTAAGGAGCTAAGACCCTTGCCCGGAGCAAAGGAGCTCTTAGAACTGCTGAAGACCAAGTCCATCGTTTATGCAATAGTAACCAGCAGCTCACACGAAAGGGCTCAGAGTTCTCTGGAAATGCTTGGTATTGGACCGGATATTCACGTGGTGACCCTGGAACAGGCTTCTTTCGGCAAGCCCGACCCAGATCTGTTTTTTGCCGCAATGAAACAGCTCCAAACGGCACCCGGAGATTGCATCATAATCGGTGATAGCACATGGGACATTCTCGCGGCCCGACGCGCCGGTGTCCTCCCGGTTGGAGTGCTTACCGGCGGATACCCCGAGGAGGAACTGTTTCGTGCAGGCGCATACCGTGTGTACAAAGACCCGGCTGATTTTTCCGAAAACCTCGATGAATTAGGAATCCATATTTAAGGCTCTTCCCGAGCATTTTTAAAATGATCTTTACTGCAGGGTTGGGTGCAAGCAAATATGTTCCCGGACTGCCGCAAAGTAATAGCTAGAGAGACTTTGAGTAAGATTTCCACTCACCGTCGTCGCATTTCATGCATCTTTCGGCCTTGCACAGGTCTGAACCATGCGTGTAGTTTTTTCCTTTATATTCGCAGCTTTTCAGCTTGATCATGGCGATCTCACTTTCCTTTTTCTAAAAAATAATCATTGTGCGTTTACACAAACGAGAGGAGCATCCAGTATTCTGTACAGTGGATAAGCTCAGTTCAACTTGGCTTGACAAGCGCTGCTAGATTTGGCTATTATGCCAAAAAGGAAAATATATGGCCGGAAAAGATTATTTCCTCGAAGTGCAAGCCAAAATATTTAAGGCCCTCGGACATCCGAGCAGACTCAAAATGGTCGAAGGTCTTTTGGATGGTGAACTGTGCGTTTGCGAACTGCGGAAGATGGTTGGATCTGATATCTCAACGGTATCCAAGCATTTAAACATATTGAAGGAAGCTGGAATCTTACAGGATGAGCGAAGGGGCACAAACATTTACTACTCTCTGCGCATGAAATGTGTCGCCGGCTTCCTCGGATGCGTCGGGAATTTCGTTACTGAAAGATTGGAAGAACAGATCAAGGCGCTTGGCCAAGCTAAAATGTCTCCCTCTAGATAGAAAATTTTTTTGGTCCGGTAGTTTTCTATTGGGCCAAATAGCCAATGCATTTTTAGATCTCGACGCACAACTCTGGGCTGTTCTGAAATTCCATTGCGGGAGGAGGAATGTGGAGCCTATCCAGTTGAAAACGGTTCAGGAGTCTTCATGCTGTGGTACATTCAAGGATATTCCGGTGGCGGTCCCGGAGAGCAGGTTTTTTTCGGCGAAGCAGATTGGGCTGGGGACTGTTGCCTTTGCTGTTTGGGTACTGGTCTACACCCAACTTGAGTGGTTCGCCCACTATACCACATTCGAGATCTTCGGCTTTTCCAAAGGTTCGCATCTTGGCGGGTCGGTTGCTTTCTTTCTCTATGACACGCCCAAAGTCCTGCTTCTCCTTACTCTAGTCGTATTCCTTATCGGAATTGTTCGCTCTTTCTTCACGCCGGAGCGCACGCGGAAGATTTTGATGGGAAAACGAGAATGGGTCGGTAATGTGCTGGCAGCACTCCTTGGGACAGTGACTCCCTTCTGCTCTTGCTCGGCAGTGCCTCTTTTTTTAGGATTTGTCTCGGTGGGAGTTCCGCTTGGGGTTACCTTCTCCTTCCTTATCTCTGCACCGATGGTTAATGAAATTGCTCTTGTGCTCCTTTATGGACTTTTCGGGTGGAAAGTCGCCGTCATTTATCTTTCTACCGGGCTGCTTATCGCCATGGTTGCGGGCTGGATCATCGGTAGATTGCGGATGGAGGGCTACCTCGAAGACTGGGTCCACGAGATCCGAGCAGCAGAGATTGACTATGATGAGCCTGAAAAGAGCTGGAGCGACCGTATCCATTACGGGTTGGATGCCGTGCGGGATATTGTCGGAAAGGTCTGGAAATACGTCATCCTGGGGATAGGCATCGGCGCTGCTATCCACGGTTATGTGCCGGAAGGATTTATGGCCTCCATAATGGGCAAGAACTCCTGGTGGGCGGTTCCGGTGTCGGTCCTGATCGGAATCCCTATGTACTCCAATGCGGCCGGGATAATTCCTATCGTTCAGGCCCTGCTCGAAAAAGGGGCTGCCCTGGGGACCGTGCTTGCTTTCATGATGTCGGTGATAGCCCTCTCACTCCCGGAGGCCGTTATCCTTCGCAAAGTGCTTAAGCCCACACTCATTGCGACATTCTTTGGCGTCGTTGGCATTGGAATTCTTATAGTCGGCTATTTTTTCAACATGATCATATAGGCTGAAAGATGGTCCATTTGCCTTACAGGAGTAGAAGATGATCATCAAAGTACTCGGTCCGGGATGCAAGAAGTGCCATGAGACAGAAAAACTGGTTAAAGAGGTGGTCGAGGAAACCGGCTCCAATGCCACTGTCGAATATGTAACCGACATAGCAGAGATCGCAAAACAAGGTGTCTTCAGCACACCGGCTGTTATGGTTGATGGCAAGGTAGTGGCAGTGGGGAAAGTCCCGGCAAAAGCCGAAATCAAAAAGTGGCTGGGGAGATAGGCTGTCAAAAGTACAGCCAGAGGAGTTTTGCATTGAAAAGAGCAGGTTTTATTATTGGATTGGCCATACTCGCTTCAGGCTTCGGTCTTTCCCTTTCCGTGGCCCAGTCTTCAGCCATTCCGGAGCTTCCGGCCAAAGACATGGTGACGATGTTGGATTTCGGAGCAAAAAAATGCATCCCCTGCAAGATGATGGCCCCAATTATCGAATCGCTCGAAAAGGAGTATCATGGACGAGCCGCAATAATCTTCATAGATGTCTGGGAAAACCGGGAACAGGGGCAAAGGTTTGCAATCCGTTCGATGCCGACTCAGATATTCTATGATAAGAGCGGGAAAGAGGTTTATCGCCACGAAGGCTTTCTCAGCAAAGACGCTATTGTAGCCCAATTGGAACAGTTGGGCGTAAAAGCAGAAGACTCAAAAGAAGTGAAGAATTTCGACCGTTAGCAAGGGGGCATGTTGGATCAAATTCTGTTGACGGTTAACGAATGGATGATGACCGAGACATGGATTGCCGGCCTGGGATGTTTCTTGTGGGGAATGATCAGCGTGGCGCTAAGCCCATGCCACATGGCCTCGATTCCTCTCATGATTTCCTATGTGGCAGGCCAGGATAAAGCACCTGATGCCAAACAGGCCGCCTGCTATGCGGCAACCTTCACTGTTGGTCTGTTTATAACCATAGCGGTAGTGGGGATTGCCTGTTCCCTTCTTGGCCGGATGCTTGGTGAAATTGGTCCTTACTGGACTATTTTGGTGGGCGCGATTCTTATCTGGGTCGCCCTGGATATGTTTGGTGTTTCATGGTGCTCTATTTCCAGTGGGCTCCTTGGACGAATCAAAATTAAAGGATTAACCGGGGCTTTCGTTCTGGGTCTGGCCTACGGGGTTCTTTCAGGGTCTTGCACATTTGGTTTCATCGCACCGATACTTGCAATCATTACGATCCAGCAGAAAATAGTGACAGGAATAACTCTCATTGTCCTATTCGGAATTGGGCACTGCATTCCCATAGCCTTAGCAGGCAGCTCCATGGCGAAAGTGAAGGTGCTGTTGGAGAGCAGTTCCTTTTATGAAGGGGGGCTTTGGTTCAGAAGATGTGCGGGAGTGGGAATAGGTTTGCTGGGCATATATTTCATTCTGCGCCCTTTTTTTGGGGAATTGTAATCATTGATGGCGATGGCGCTCGAAGCTCGCTGCCGGTTTAGGATTTCGGGGCAGGGTTGTTAGTGCGGAGGAGGCGCCAGGCGTTGGTAATGCTCAAGATAAAGCACGATAGATAAGCAATTAGTCGCCCTGCTGACGTGGTGCAAAGCCATATTGCCTTTCTCCGGCGATCTGATATCGCTTTGCGGGATTCTTCTTTTCAACTATTCCCCTGTGTGTAAAATTAAGGTATGTTTGCGCCCGGACTGGTGTCTGGCGAATGTGGTCTCGTTTGAAGGAAGATACTGATATGGCAGCGGTGGTTATAATTGGCACCCAATGGGGTGATGAGGGAAAAGGCAAGATAGTCGATCTGCTGACCGAACAGGCCGACTACGTGGTTCGTTTCCAGGGTGGGAACAATGCCGGGCATACCTTGGTTGTAAATGGGGAAAAGTATATCTTTCACCTCATTCCTTCAGGCATCCTGCATCCGGGAAAACTTTGCATGATCGGAAACGGAGTGGTGCTCGATCCGGCGGTGCTGATAGCCGAGATGGAAAAACTCGCCGCAGCGGGCATTCCGGTTACCCCCGACAAGCTTGTGCTGAGCCTCTACACCCATGTTATCATGCCTTATCACCGCGCAATTGACATTGCTCGCGAAAAGAAGAAGGGCAAGACGGCTATCGGGACGACGGGCCGCGGAATCGGTCCCTGCTACGAGGACAAGGTCGGCCGCGGAGGGATCCGGGTACACGATCTGCTCAACAGGACCACTTTTCGCCAAAAACTCGAAGCGGGAATAGAAGAAAAAAATTTCATCCTGGAGCGTTATTTCGGCGAAAAGCCGCTGGACCTTGCGGCGATCGAGGCGGAATACCTCGAATACGGCGAGCGTTTACGGCCTTTCACGGGAAGTGTTTCCGAAACGCTTCAGACCGCCGTCATGAAGGGGCACAACATTCTATTCGAGGGCGCACAGGGCACCCACCTGGATATAGACCACGGCACCTACCCTTACGTTACCTCTTCCAACACGGTTGCGGGCAACGCGTGCTGCGGATCGGGCATCGGCCCGACCAGGATAGACAAGGTGGTAGGGATCGTAAAGGCCTACACGACGCGCGTCGGAGGTGGGCCTTTTCCATCCGAGTTACTCGATGCGACCGGTGACAGCATCAGGAAGGTCGGAGGCGAATTCGGGGCAACCACCGGCCGCCCAAGACGTTGCGGATGGCTCGACATGGTTGTGGTGAACAGTTCTGTGAGGCTCAACGGCCTCTCCGGGCTGGTCATAACCAAGCTCGACGTTCTGACAGGGATTCCCAAACTCAAAATAGCTGTTTCATATACCTGCCGTGGGCAAAAACTCGATGCCGTTCCTCCCGAACTCGATGCGGTCGAGGCATGCCAACCCGTGCTCGAGGAATTTGACGGATGGGAGGAAGACCTGGCGGACATTCGTTCCTGGGATGAACTTCCGCGGGCGGCCAAGACCTATCTCAAGGCAATCGAAGATAGTGCCGGGGTACCCATCAACATTGTCTCGGTAGGGGCCGGCAGAAATGAGACCCTGATTATCCGCAATCCTTTCGACAAGTAAATTCCGCTTTGCCTAACAAAAATCAAGCTCCGGGGGCGGTTTGTAGCATCCCAGTTCATCGATCAATCTTGGATCGAGCAATTCGTTGAATTTGATACTAATCGAGCAGTCTTCCAAAGGGTGGAAACGCACGGCCACAATCGTACCGCTCCGCCCTATTGCCTTTGCGGGGCCGGCCTGTGGATGGGTGTAGCTTAAATTCATTTTTTGGCCAAGCAGAAGGCTTGCTGTTTCCTTTTTAGTGATCCTCACCATGAAACCCGCCCCGCCCTGCGACAGATCAACCACATCAACCTTGAACGGCTTTCCGATCGGGGTCCCGGTACCCGACATGAGCTGCGCCTCGCCTCGCCCGAAAACATGGATACGCTTGTAGCACCGGCGATCCAATTCCCTTTCCCGTATCAGGTCCTTGATGCCTTTCGACCTGGAGGCGAAATCCTGTACCTTCGATTCCAGGACCGGGGAAACGCTCTTCCAGCGCTTCAGGACATCGGCGTCGAGATAGCTGAGTTCGGTGCTCGAAAGGGCCACCATGGAAGTCGTGCAAAGCGTACTCGAAAAAAAAGTATCATCGCCGGCAATTTGCCCTTTGTCTAGCATCCGGAGGAGTACTTCGCGGTTATTTTGAGTGTAGAATACCTTGAGTCGGCCGCGATTTACCAGAAAAAGGCGGGGTTTGTGCTCGCCCTGAGAGTAGACCGTTGTGTCGGCAGGGTAGGTCTCTGTTTTTAGTGAAAAATAGAGCTCGTTTGCTTCTTCCACCGTCAAACCCTGGTAGAGTTCCGCCCAGGTTTCCCGATGATCTTTATTTATTAGCTCGCGCTTTTCCTGCTCGATGACCTCGCCCGAGTGAATTATCTCATCGAGCGCCATGGGATCGATTTCGAAGATGCGGTCCCGGAGGGACTCGGCGGACTTAAAATTTTTTTCCTTGGCGCAGGCGACAACAAGCTCGTAGATCAGCCTGACAGCCGCCGCCTTGTTATCCTCCTCGACGTATTTTCTGATAAGCTCTTCCTGCTCAATAACGCTGATGCTATCCATCGCTCCTCCGGTGCCGCGGGCCGCGGGCCAGGCCAAAATCAATATAAACCAAAGGATGCAGCATTACGGCCTTTATGAAAGTGACCCCCAATGCAAACAACCCACCATTAAAAATCGGCTTTTCACGCGAGAGCTTTAACCTTATCGCAATTGGCTCCGGGATATTTTCGAAAACCAGGGGGCGAATGCCTATTATCTTGTCTTCCTTAAGATTACGGGATTAATAGTTATTCACCATACCTAATTTGTACCCCCCAAAATCCCCCTTACTTTGTAGTAAATAAACATAGATATTAGCCTCACAGAAAAGTGTCAGACATTCTCAATACGAGTGGACGGATTGGACGGGTGAGACACCCGCCACGGCAAATTTTGGCTGGCTGTGATTTGATTTTTCGGAATCAATCTTTCGCGAATGGGATTCAGAAATGCCCGAAGAGAGAAGAAAACACAGGAGATTCCCGGGAAAAAAGGGCGGGTTCGCAGCTTTTCTCAGGTCCGGCAATCTCGTCAGTGTTGGGAACATTATTGATGTCAGCATGGGAGGACTTTGCGTCCGATATCTCGCGATCGGAGATGAGGATCATAATTTTGCTGAAATCAAGGTCTTCGGCAGCAACGGTTGTTTCATTCACGTCGGCAGAGTGGATTGTAAGATCATCTATAGTAAAGAAATCCCCGAAGGATCAGTGGATAATCTCACCACCAGGCGTTGTGGAGTGGAGTTCGAAAATCTGAATGTTAGGCAAAAAACGGTGTTGCAGGATTTTATCGAACATTTCACCATACCCGATGATCCCCGCTAAAGCCCGAGTTTCGTGCTTCAACTATACTCCCTTCCATTTTCTTCAACGGAATCCGGCCTCGTCAAAAGAAAGGTTTGCCACCCTCGCAATTGCTCCTTTAGTTAAAAGCCATGAGGATATGAATTGCATCAGGGTAACAGACTTTGGGGGCAAAAAATCTTTTGCCCTATAGTGCAACAATGGGTTTTCGCATCGTGGCCCCTACCGAGGACATGACCACCACCACTGTCGGGGCAAAAAATCTTTTGCCCACCACCATCACCGCTTTCTCCCCGAGGTCTCGATGACCTTTGGCTTTGGAATGGGCGCAGGGTATCCCTTGACATCATTTCCATCATAGCTATCTCTAGAAATTGAATTTCGCTAAACAAGAAACAGACCCGTTTCCGCATCGATGCGAGCGCACATGATACCAGGCCGTGCGGTCCATGATCACCGTCGGGTTTCGCGCAGTTACCAGCATACGATAAAAACCTTCGTGGGATTTCCTTTGGAGATGAATCTTTCCCTGAGCCTTAACGCGGAATTAATCGATTCGCAGTACAAGCTGTGGAAATCGGACCCGATGAGTGTCGGGAGCGAGTGGCGGCTTTTTTTCGAGGGTTTCGAACTGGCCCGTCCGGACGGCCGGGCGGCTGTGGGGTTTTGCGACCGGGAAGAGCTGGTCAGGCAGTGCGGGGTCCAGGAATTGATCCAGCGCTACCGCGATCTCGGTCACCTGCTCTCATGTGTTGATCCCCTGTCGAGTTGCCCCAGGAGTCACCCGCTGCTCGACCTTGAGGCGTTCGGCCTTTTCGAAGACGATCTTGGTCGCCGGTTCTTCAGTCCGCCAACCCTTTTTAAGGGTGAGGCTCCGCTAAAAGATATTGTATCGGCCCTTCGCGAAACCTACTGCCGTTCCATCGGTGTGGAATACATGCACCTCCAGGATCCCCATGAACGCCTGTGGCTTCAGGAACGAATGGAGCCGACCAGAAATCACCCATCCATTTCAGCCGAAGAAAAGCTGCAGATACTTCGAAAGCTTTGCCAGGCAAATCTTTTCGAACAGTTCCTGCATACGCGCTACCTCGGGCAGAAGCGCTTCTCGATCGAGGGTGCTGAAGTAATTGTACCGCTCCTTGATGCCCTTTTACGCCATGCCCGAATGGAAGGCTGCCGCGAGGTCGAGATGGGTCTAGCTCACCGCGGGAGGCTCAACATCCAGGTAAACGTCCTGAATAAACCGTACGAATGGATCTTTTGCGAGTTCGAGGAGCACTATGACCCGCAGTCGATTTACGGGGCTGGTGATGTAAAGTACCACAGGGGTTATATGGCCGACCTCAATTTAGACCATGGCCGCCTGCGTGTCTACCTCGCCAATAATCCGAGCCACCTCGAAGCCGTGGACCCGGTAGTCGAGGGAATTGCTTACGCACGGATGACAGATGACGGAGGACGGAAAAAGGGGAATGGAGGACATGAGACGGAGGAAAGGGTTCGGAATTCCGATATGTGCTCCGTCATCATTGATCAGTCATCCGTACTGCCGGTTTTAATACACGGCGATGCCGCGTTCGCCGGCCAGGGAATAGTAGCTGAGACGCTAAACCTTTCCCAACTCGAAGGGTACGGCACCGGGGGGACGGTTCACATCATCATCAATAACCAGATAGGATTTACGACCCTCCCGGAGCACGCTCGCTCCACACGTTACGCAACAGATATCGCCAAGATGCTCATGGTCCCAATTTTCCACATCCACGGTGAAGACCCTGAGGCAGCCGTCCATGTAATAAAACTCGCCTTCGATTATAGGAAAGAATTCAAAAAGGACGTGGTGGTTGACGTGGTATGCTACCGCCGCTATGGGCATAATGAAGGCGACGAGCCTTACTACACCCAACCGGATATGTACGATCGCATAAAGAACCGACCGTCTCTCTACGCGATCTATTCCGATGTCGCGAAGAAATCAGGCCTCATTGACGATGACGAACTCAACCGGATTGCCGGCGGTGTGCGGGAGTGCCTGGAACTCGCTTTCCAAGCCGCGCACGACAAGACTTGCAGGATGCCGGAGGACCTCTTTTTCGAGGTGTGGGAGGGCGTCGGCGGAAGGTATTCATTTGATCCCGTAAGTACAGGGGTCGATTCGGGAGAGCTGGTAGAACTCGCCCGGCGGCTGAATAAATTCCCCGAATCGTTCTCAGTCCATCCGAGGTTGGAGCGCATTCTCAACAGGCGTGTCGAGACCGTCGAGCAGGGAGAGGGGATAGACTGGGCAACGGCGGAATCACTGGCTTTTGCCACTCTCCTTGTCGAGGGCACCCCCGTGCGATTAAGCGGGCAGGACAGCAGCCGTGGCACATTCAGCCAGAGGCACAGCGTATTGACAGACACAAAGACCGGCGAACATTACGTTCCACTTAACCACCTCTCGCCCGGACAGGCCCGGTATATGGTTTATGACAGCATGCTCTCCGAAAACGCGGTTCTCGGGTTTGAATATGGGTACTCGCTGGTTACACCGCATACTCTTACATTGTGGGAGGCCCAGTTCGGAGATTTCGCAAACAATGCCCAGGCGATTTTCGATCAGTTCATCGCCAGTGCCGAGTTCAAATGGCAAAGACTCAGCGGCCTGACGGTGCTGCTGCCCCACGGGTTCGAGGGCCAGGGGCCGGAGCATTCCAGCGCCAGAGTCGAACGCTATCTTCAGTTGTGCGCCGAGGAAAATATGGAGGTGTGCTACCCGAGCACTCCATCCCAGTATTTCCACCTGCTGCGAAGGCAAATGAGGCGTGATTTCCGAAAACCGCTGATCGTATTTACCCCCAAAAGCCTGCTGAGACATCCGGGCGCCGTATCAAAGACCTCGGAGTTGGCATCAGGTCATTATCGAGAGATAATCCCGGACTCGGAAGATTTCCGGAACGCTTCGAGGCTCTTCTTCTGCAGTGGCAAGGTTTACTACGACCTGGTGGAAAAGCGGATTTCGGCAAAAAACAACGATACGGCAATAGTGCGGGTCGAGCAATTCTACCCTGAGCCGGTCGAAAAAATCCGGGAAACGCTTTCGATGTATCCCTCGGCAAAGCAGGTTTTCTGGGTCCAGGAAGAGCCGGAAAATATGGGGGCATGGTGTTTCATGCGCCCGCTGCTGCAATCGGTTTCCGGGACGGAGCCCGGCTACATCGGCAGATCGGCCGCCGCAAGCCCGGCATCGGGCTATCTCACGTCCCACAAACACGAACAGGAAGCTTTTCTGGGAGCCGCATTTCCAGGTTAATGCGAAAGATGAGGATTCCGGCAACAATACGCATCGGGTGTGGGGCAAGTCCAAGCCTGGCCCTCACCAAGCCTGCGTTAAGTAAATTGGTACGGGCCAGGGTAGTCTTATACGCAGCTCACAAATCAGCGGGCCAGGAGAAGTCATGAGAGTCGAGGTAAAAGTGCCGGAAGTCGGCGAGTCGGTGCGCGAAGCACTGATTGCTCAGTGGCTGCGAAAAGATGGTGAGATGGTCAAGAAGGATGAACTCCTGTTCGTTATTGAAACCGACAAGGTAACGCTTGAAGTCTCATCGCCGGCTGACGGTATTCTTAAGATCCAGGTGGGAGAGGGCGAGACCGTGCCCGTGGGATCGACTGTTGCTACAATCGATACCGAAGCAGCCGAACAGCCCCGGGAACGTCCATCCGCGAAGGCCGAACCCTCAAGACCCGCTGAGTCCGAGCAGCCACAAGGCAAGCCGCAAGCCCAAGCGAGCCCTGAACAGGTTTCAGCCGGGCAGGACTCCCAGTCCCCGCCCCGGTATGAACCTCCCCCCCAGCCTTCCGCGCCTTCCAAGGCTGAGCCCCAGGACGATGCGGGGCCGATTATACCCGCTTCAGTTCGCGAATTCGCCGAACAAAGGGGAGTTGACATTTCGGGGGTCACTCCGACAGGTCCGGGCGGCAGGATCACCGAAGGAGACGTGCTGCTTTACCTGGAGCAGGGCGGGAGTGCGCAACCAGCCAAAGGCGAGCCGCCGCGGTCCGGTACCCCTCCCATGGAAGAGCGCCCCCCGGCCCAAGCCGCTCACACGACGCCGAAAACAGGGGTCGAGCAGGCACCACACGGTGAAACGGTTCGAAAACCCATGTCGCCGATTCGGAGGCGCATAGCGGAAAGGCTGCTGGATGCCCGCCGCAATACGGCCATGCTGACGACCTTCAATGAAATAGATATGAGCCGCGTTCAGGATCTTCGCGCCAGGCTTGGGGAAGACTTCCGCAGTAGATACGGTGTGCGTCTCGGAATAATGTCTTTTTTTGTAAAGGCAAGTGCAGCTGCCCTGCAGGAGATGCCGGAGGTTAACGCATACATTGATGGAAACGACATCGTCTACCAGTATTTCTACAACATCGGAGTAGCGATTGGGGCTGAACGCGGATTGGTCGTCCCGGTCATCCGCAATGTCGAACGGCTTGGGTTTGCCGAAATTGAAAAGACCATTGTGGATTTCGTTCTAAAAATATCACAGAACCGGCTCGCATTATCCGATATCGAGGGAGGGACCTTCACGGTAACTAACGGGGGCGTCTACGGTTCGCTCCTCAGTACCCCGATCCTCAACCCGCCCCAAAGCGCTATCCTCGGCCTGCACAAAATAGAGGACAGGCCGATCGCTATCGGCGGACAGGTGGTTATCCGTCCCATGATGTACGTGGCTCTGAGCTACGATCATCGCATAATCGACGGCCGGGAGGCGGTCACTTTTCTCAAAAGGATAAAGAACTTGGTGGAAAACCCCGAACGGCTTCTGATGGAGATCTAAGATGCCCGACCGGCGAAATTTCGACTTGCTGGTAATAGGGGCCGGCCCCGGCGGATATGTTGCCGCCATTCGAGCCGCCGAACTCGGCATGAAGACTGCCTGCATCGAAAAGGAGGCCGAACCCGGAGGGGTATGTCTGCGTGTCGGGTGCATTCCGAGCAAGGCGCTTCTCGATTCGACCGAGTACCTTGATTTCGCGCGAAGAAACTTCGGCGAGCATGGGATCAGCGCAAAAGAGATCTCGATGCACATCCCGAAGATGATGGAGCGTAAGCAAAATATAATCTCCGGCCTCGCCGGCAATGTCCGTAAGCTCCTGGAAGCAAAGGGAGTTCAACTGATCCGTGGGACGGCCGGTCTGATGCCCGGCAATCAGGTTGAGGTTCGAGATGCGGATGGCGGACGGGAAATCTACGGCGCGAGTTCCGTCCTTCTTGCAACTGGAAGCGAACCCGTCGAACTGCCGTTTCTTCCCTACGATGGAGAGCGTGTAATAAGCTCGACGGAGGCACTTTCGCTGGAATCGGTTCCAGGCAGGCTGGGTATCGTAGGCGGAGGGTACATAGGCCTCGAGCTTGGGTCGGTCTGGACGCGTCTGGGATCAAGGGTGAGCATAATCGAGATGCTCCCCGGCATAGCAGCCGCCCTTGACGGGCAGGTGGAAAGGATGCTTGATCGGCTGCTGAGGAAGCAGGGTCTCGAAATCCGCGTGAATACCCGGGTGGTGCGCTCCCGAATCTCCGGAGAAGAGGTGGTCCTGAGCATCGAATCAGGCGGCGGGGAAGAGCATGTCTCATTTGACAAGGTCCTCGTCGCGGTCGGCAGAAAACCACTCACCCGCGGGCTTGGCCTGGAAATTGGCGTACGTCTCGATTCCAGGGGATTTATAATTGTTGATGAAAAATACAGGACCAACATTCCCGGGCTGTACGCAATCGGCGACCTCATACCTGGCCCAATGCTGGCCCACAAGGCATCCGCTGAAGGGATTGCAGCAGTCGAGGGCATTGCCGGTCATAATTCCGAGGTGGACTACGACGCCATACCCGCCGTAATCTATACTTCGCCCGAGGTCGCAACCGTCGGAAAGACCGAGGAGGAGCTAAAAAATCTCGGGGTGGATTACCGGGCGGGGGTCTATCCTTTCACCGGCAACGATCGCGCACGCTGCCTCGGAGAGACGGCCGGGCTCGTAAAGATGCTTTCACATGCCCGTTCCGGCCGCATCCTCGGCGTACACATCATCGGACCCCGCGCATCGGAGCTTTTAGCTGAATGTATGCTCGCGATGCGGCTTCACATCCGTGCCGAAGACCTGCAAAAAACCATCCACGCACACCCATCGCTTTCTGAAGCAGTTGCCGAAAGCGCCGCGCAATTGACCAGGTAACTGCCCCAACAATGACCCGCGCGGTATGGATTGGGGCCAAGATTGCCATTTAGTCACGAGTTCCATTTGGGGCAGCAGCCCCTGTTTTGCCCCTTTCTTTTCCTTTGACAAGTCCCTCCGAATCCATGCAATAGTACCCGGCAAATCCAAAAACACACTTCAGGGATCCGACACGAAAGGAGTGTTATGCAAAACAGGACCGCTGTAGCCTTCTTATTTTTAATTATCATCGGCTTGCTGCTGCTCACGCGGGCTCCAGCATTCGCAGGCAGCGAAGAGGCAAAAGTCCGGGAAGCGGCCGCGATTCTGATGGAGCTAAATCAAATACCGGAAGAAGCCATTCCTCCAAGCTTGCTAAAGGGTGCTTACGGAATCGCAATTTTCCCCGATCTTCTTAAGGCCGGTTTTATTGTGGGAGCCCGGTACGGGACGGGAATAATGATTGTGCGTGGCGAGGACCGCAGCTGGAGCAATCCGGTATTTTTTGAACTTATCGGCGGAAGTGTCGGGTTCCAGGCTGGGGTGCAGGCAAGCGACATTATACTGATATTCAACAGTATACGCAGCCTTGATTCTATAACGGGCGGAAAATTTACGCTCGGAGCAGATGCATCGATTGCCGCAGGTCCGGTGGGACGCCACGCCGAAGCAGGCACAGACATCCGTCTGCGAGCGGAGATACTTTCCTACTCCCGCAGCAGGGGACTGTTTGGCGGAATTGCCCTGGAAGGTGCCTCAATGCAGGTCGATTACGGTGCAAACGCTGCTTTCTATAATAACAACACAATCCTCCCGATGGAAATCTTCCGGAACCGCAACATCATGGCTCCTCCGGCCGTGGACGAATTGAAAAGGGTCCTCAATCTATATACTACCCAATGATGCCAGATTTAAGGCAGCGGACATAATGCTGAGGAAGATTGCACAGGCAGAGTGAGACTAGCTTCCAGCCCGCGGCAGATTGGAGACATTACCGGTAAATTGATAATGAAATAAAAGGTTTCGGCAAGTGGCAGAAAAAAGGGGACGAGCAGGGGTGTGAAATCCCCCGCCCGTCCCGTTTCAGTTTCTCCGCGGTTTATCCTCCCTGTTCGCGCTGTTCAGGTCCTCCATCCTCCCTTTTTTATCTAAGTTCTCTATCCTCCTGGGCAGGTCCTCCTCCCCGTAATCTCAATTGTAGCATCATGAAACCGGTCATCCCTTTCCCGTCAAGCTACCCGCTCCGGCAGATTCAAAACTCCCGCCACATAGTTCCTTATACCTATCATTGAATCGGAATCATCCTCCTTGAACTTTATTCCCATTTCGGCAAATTTGCCGTCGTGTCTGATATGTTGCACACTACCCCGGATTATCCGAGGAATGGCCGTTCCGGTGAGTTGAAGCGAGATGCTTATTTCTTCACCCGAATAGATGAAGGGGAGACCTTCTGATTCAGTGTCCAGGGAAAGTCTGCACCCGCCCTCACTCATGTCCACCAGGACCCCCGTGAAATTTTTGTGCTGAATAATCGCTGAGGCCGGCAGAAGACTGAGCATTCGCTTGGTTTTTCGAAGGTCGATGACATCGACGGAGTGCGGATAAGACATGAACAGCATGAGCTTTGGCTTGTGGATACAGCTCAAAATCGAGGAAGTAAATCCGTATACCCCGCCGCAGAATACATAGCGGACCGTAACAGGGCTCAATTCGGACAGCCGGGCCAAAACACCCGCAATTTCCGGAATTGCCACGATCAGAAACTCCTCGGGGGACATGCCGATCAGAGTGCCGGAGAGCTTCAATCGGGCATCCTTCGGCCCGACCTGGAGCTGCAAACGAACACCCGTTTCGATGTCAAGAACTCGACCCCTTAGCAATTCTTCCTGTATGTCTTCGTGCTCCATTTTTACCCCTGACTTTGAGTTTTATCAGCCATCTGCAAAAGCTTTTGAAAGGACGCGGCCTCTCCGAAATTCTGCACGTCGTGGGGCGCGGCCGATTGCCGGGTCAGCACCTCTTTTCCATGTTCAGCCGCAATTCCTCGAACACGCAAACGATGTCGTCCATCTGATAATGAGCATTTATCCCGCTGGTATTTGGGAGGACCCAGGCGAGGGTATCGGCGGTGATTTTTTCCTGTGGCCCGGGCTGCGCTTTCGGGCTGCCAAATGCGCTCCTGAAAGCGCCAATTCCAAGAACGGCCATTATGCATGGCTTAAAGGCCCGAAGTTTTTCCATCAGCAGGGCGGCACCCTCGGTCAGTTCCCCTGTCGAAATCTCTGCCGCATTTGCCGTTGCGCGGTTGACCAGGTTTGTGATTCCAAAGCCGTGATTTAGCAGTTCATCCTCTTCAAAGGGGGAAAGCTGGCGCTGAGTGAAGCCGGCCCGGTGAAGTGCCGGCCAGAAGCGGTTTCCCGGTCTTGCAAAGTGATGCCCGACCGCTGCCGTGTAGAGACCCGGATTAATCCCGCAAAAAAGCACTTTGAGCCCCGGTGCGATAACGTCCGGAACGGTTTTCTCCCTTGCAGCGAGTATCTCCTGCTTGCTTGGCTTGTACATGGCTCTTGAGTTCCGCCTAGAAGTTGAAAACCTTTGCTTCGGCGGCCAGATCGATCAGGTGAGTTGCTTTATCCAGGAGCATGTTATGAAAGAAATTTGCCTCGTCAACCTGACGGGCTTCGGCACACGGAATTCAGACGTATATTGGTACTTCATTTTCAACGAGGTAGGGAAGAAAATCACCGGGACAATCGCCGGTAGGGGTTTTCTCATCAAAATCCCTGTTTTTATCAGCCCAGAAGACTCCATCATCGAGGAGAAACAAATCGACTTTGTGGCCTTTGGAGTGGGCTACTTTGGCGAGTTGCAAGCAGCGGGTGGCCGGCACCGTCTCATTTTTGGTAAGAGTGAATAGAAAGTTTGCCATTAGGCTGCTCTCCTTATTGGCTAAAAATCCGGAACTATTTTCTCCTTGCATGCTTCCATTATTTCAGAGTAGGTCATAGATTGGCTCGAAAAGCTCTAGTGAGTAAATCTAGTCACGGGTCCGTAAAAATTCGAGGTCATCTGCCGCCGATTTTTGCCAATCAGGAGATTAAATGAAGCCGGTCCGGGTATTTGCAGCAGCATTCATGACTCTAGTTTTCTCGGCCGGCACTGTTTTGGCGATGATGCCCCTGATCACCGATGATGCCGGTACCCAGGGGAGAGGGAAATTCCAGGTGGAAATGGGATATGAGCTTCAGCAACTCGATGGCAGCGGTACTTCCCAACAAATTAATTCGCTCACGACGATTTTGACCGGCGGCGCATCGAAAAATGTGGATATAATTGTCACTATCCCGGCACTTGTGCTTACCTCGAAATATTTCGGCGGGAAAACCACGGCATCGGGGTTGGGCGATATTAGCCTCGAAGTGAAATGGCGCTTCTATGAATACGACGGATTTTCATTTGCTGTAAAACCCGGACTATTTCTTCCGTCCGGAGATTCGGATGCAGGATTGGGGAATGGCGATGTTGCCCCCCGTATAATGTTTATCGCAACAAAAGAGCTCGAGCCATTTACCTTTCACGCGAATGTCGGATTTACCAGCAACCAGAACCAGGTCGAGCAAAATGAAGATATCTGGCACGTTTCCGTCGCCGCTGTGTACAAGCTGGCTGATAAATTGAGTCTGTTGACCAACGGCGGAGTTGAAGGGAGCCACAGCAGGTCTAGCGACATCCCGGAAAGCTTCGTTATTGGGGGGCTGTATTATAATTTCGCCGAAAACCTGGATTTCGATATCGGGGCAAAAGGCTGGTTCAGTGACTCCGAATCAGGGTGGTCGTTTCTGGCGGGAACCACATTCAGGTTTTAGCGGGTATGCCGTAAATTAGTTAGAAGTGATGCTTAACGAGATAGAGTGTCAATTGACAGCCCTTTCCGGCCTCGAGGACGCGCAGTTCCTGCAAAAGTACTTCAAAACAGGTCCCGGCCAATACGGCGAAGGCGATATTTTCAGAGGCATCAGGGTGCCTGCGCTTCGAAAACTCGCCAGGAAACACCGGGATATCCCTTTCGACATCACTCAAAGGCTGCTCCAGAGCGCTTACCACGAAGACAGGCTGCTTGCTTTGCTGATCCTGGTATTAAAGTTTGCCAGGGCTGAAGAGGCTGAAAAGACCTATATTTACGGTCTTTACATGAGCAACACCCGTTTCATCAATAACTGGGACCTGGTGGATTCGTCCGCCCCCTATATCGTGGGAGCATACCTGAGCGATCGGGACAAAGAGCCTCTTTACCAGTTTGCCCGTTCTTCAATGATATGGGAGAGAAGGATTGCAGTCCTTGCGACATTTTACTTCATCAGGCAGGATAAATTTGATGATGCCCTGAGGATTGCCGAGATTTTGCTGGCGGACAAGGAAGATTTGATTCACAAGGCAGCGGGCTGGATGCTGAGAGAAGTCGGCAAACGAAACCTCCAAAAAGAAGAGGACTACCTCAAAATTCATTACACCCGGATGCCGAGAACTATGCTACGGTATGCAATCGAAAGATTTCCGGAGGAAAAGCGGCTGAGATACCTGAAAGGATCGGTTGCAGCGAACACCCAAAGTGTTCCAACGGAGCGGGCACGATAGTTCATGTTCCCGTCTTCCGCTCACCCTGCCAGCTCGGTCGATTTTCTTCTTTTCTCTCATCCCGTGCCCCTGATGAGAGTTCCAAATCCAAAGCAGCCTTGGGGGTCTGATAATGATAATACGGACCAAAAAAGGACTGTCTTTCGATACCGATAAGGATTTATCGGCTGCGGAGCGCCACGTGCTCCAAAAGCTTTTCATCTGGGAAGACATGGCGGATAGCCTCGAACAATTCCGGAGGGAGAAGGAGAAAGCCTTGCTCAGCGGCTGGAATAAATCGGGCCCGGTTCGGGAAAAACCCTCCCTAAAGGCGATTATTCTGGACTTGGAGGAAAGGCTCGTTAACCGTCTTAAAGAAAGCAGGCACTAAGTCCCGCCCAGCCAGTTCACCTCTGTTTTCTTTCTTGATAATACGCCATCCTGCCGCATATTCATGCATATAGCATATGCATATGAATGGAGGCGCCCCCCTATGCGCACACTGTGGGGGAAAATATTGTAGGGGCAAAAAATCTTTTGCCCAACAATCTTTTGCCTATGGGGGCAAATAATCATTTGCCCCTACAATCCCCACAATCGAACGACACGCCCATAATTGAAGCATGGCACGTCCGGAACTATTGGATCAATTGTTCGTGGATTCAAAACTGGTGTTACCAAATGGTTTCGGCCAATACGGATGTTCATATGCGGCTCATGCTGGCGCCCGCGGCGGGGCTCCGCGTCCTCGCGGAGCAAAAGCTCTACTCAGCCGTATTAACCCAGCTCCGCAGCACTTCAGCGACGCTCCAGGCCTGCGAAATGCATCCTTCGGGGTTGAAAGGGGGTTCGGCGTCGAAGACTTCGTTGATTGAGCCGATACAGAGCTGATCCAGGTGAGAGATTAATCCGCGAAGGAATCCGCGCGCCTCGGCCTTGTGGTGCGGGTGGAGTTTCAGCCAGGCGTCCACGAATGGTCCAATCAGCCATGGCCACACGGTTCCCTGGTGGTATGCGGCATCCCTTGTGCAAACGTCTCCGTGGTAGCGCAGCTTGTATTCGGGATGGCCGGGTGCCAGCGTACGCAAACCGAATGGAGTAAGGAGGCGATCCCTGACCTTTTCCACAACCGGCTCCCACCTGGTTCTATCAAGTACGGGATTGGGCAGCGAGATGGCAAAGATCTGGTTTGGCCTGAAGGCAGGGTCGTTTCCTTCCTCACCGTCGATTACATCGTATAGATATCCGCCTTCCTCGTACCAGAAACTATTGTTGAAGGAATCGTATACCCGATCCGCGAGATGGGAGTAAATTTTTGCTTCTTTCTGGCCTTCGGCGGTTCTCGTCCATTCTTCCATGAGGCGCAGGGCATTGTACCACAGGGCGTTTATTTCGACGGCCTTCCCCCGTCTCGGGGTCACTACCCAATCCCCTACTTTAGCGTCCATCCAGGTGAGTGCGTATCCGCTTGCACCCTGGCGCAGCAAACCATCTTCCGGATCGGCTCCGATGCCGAAGCGAGTCCCATGGATGTGGTGTTCCATAACGGACTTTAGGCGTGGGAGCAGTTCGCGAAGGGTTAAGGGGTCCCGGGCGATCGCCACGTAGGTCGAAATCGCATGGAAAAACCACAATGTTGCATCGGCGGTATTATAAACACCTTCGGCATGCCCTTCCGGGAAAAACAGGGCTGGATTTATTCTGCCCTGTTGATCTATACAGTAACACACTGGGCAGGCTCCAGTCTGCCGTCGCTTCAGATCTCCAGGTCCTGGACCCCTTGTAAAGGGATGTGCAAATGGCTCTCGAACTGCCGGGTGATAGAGGAAAATCCAGGCTCCCCTGGGTTTTCGGTGTTCTGCTGCTGGCCATGCTTGCCGTGGTACTCATCTATTCGTATAGGACCGACATACGGCTCGAAGACGTTCTGGGCAACATGGCCAAGAAAAACGAGCTTATTTCGCAAATGAAAACGGACTTGCTCAAGTCTGTCGAAGCGGAAAAGAACGCCGTACTGGCTGATACGGATGAAGAATCCAGCAAATTCGCCAGAGAATCCCTCGATTCCGAATCCGCCGTAAACCGCGAACGTACCCTGCTTGGGCAGTTCATCGACTCCGGGCGTTCGGCTGCGGAGATGAAACTTCTGGGCGAATTCGACAAATGCTGGGACGAATTTCAAAAGATTGATAAGGAACTGCTCGACTTTGCAGTCCGAAACACAAACCTCAAAGCCGCTGCCCTTTCGTTCGGCAAGGGGAAAGAGGCGGTAAGCCGCTTCGAGCGTGCACTGGCAAATCTTGGCGAAGCCGAATCCTCCGCCCCTGAGGCCCAACAGGTTCTCAAGAGGGCCTACTCGGCGGTTTCCGGCATTCTGAATCTATATTCCCTTGAAGCACCGCATATTATTGCATCGAGCGACAAACGAATGGACGAGATCGAATCCGAGATGAACTCAGCGGCCGACCGGGTAAGATCCGATCTTAAAGCCATGGAAGGCCTGGTCCAGGGTGAGGGGAAGACCCAACTGAGCGAGGCGGAATCCGCTTTCGCCGATTTTATCAAAATAAACGCTGAGGTGTTGATGCTGTCGCGGCAGAATACCAACGTAAAATCAATGGAACTCTCACTTGGCGCGAAACGCAAAATCACGGCCCAATGCATTGAATCGCTCGATGCGCTGCAAAAAGCTGTAGGTAGCAGAAGCTTCAGGGCGACAAGATAGATCCAGTTGTGAGGGCTGATTGAAAGTACTCCTGGTAAGACTTAGCGCTTTCGGGGACATCATCCATACCCTGCCCGCGTTGTGTGCTCTTCGCGATCATTTCCCGGACGCTGAGATTCACTGGCTTGTATCCAGAAAATGCGCATCCCTCCTTGCCGGCCATCCCGATATTGACAAACTGCACGTGCTTAAAAGCAGAAGCGCGGGAGGTTTTCTCGATGCGCGAAGCCGCCTCGGGGCCGAGCGTTTCGATATCGCGATCGACTTCCAGGGGCTTCTCAAAAGCGGTATGCTAACCTGGCTTAGCGGTGCGCCCAGGCGGATTGGCAGGTCTTTTAGCCATTGCCGTGAAAAACCCGCGGCCCTCTTCTATAATGAAAGAATTGCTCCTGGGGAGAAACACGTAATCAGGCAAAATCTCGAACTGCTCGGGCCGCTGGGGATTTCCGGTCTCGCATTGAACTATCGGCTCGCCCTTCCGGAAATGATGAATATACCTGACGTTTTTTCCAAAAAACCCGTGGCCATAAACGTGGGAGCCGGATGGCCGACTAAATATTATCCGCCTGAGAAATGGGGAGAGCTTGCCCGCTATATCACCGATCAACTCGGGCATCCGGTGGTGGTTTTCTGGGGACCGGGAGAGGAAAGGGATGCCATAAGGGTCAGGGAAATTGCACCGCTGTCTGTGATCGCCCCACCCACCAACTATCTCGAGATGGGAAAACTCCTCACTTTGTGCAGTGTCCTGATAAGTGCCGAGTCCGGACCTCTACATTTATCAGTTGCAGTCGGCACCCCGACAGTGTGCCTGATAGGAGTCACCGACCCCGAGCGAAACGGCCCTCTGGATGAGGGCTCAAGGGTCATCCTGCCGCCTCCGCCCCATATCTGGGATTATCGGAGAAAAGGATTCAACCCGACCGAACATATCGAAACGACCTGGATTATCGAAGCAGTCCGGTCACTTCTCCACGAAGGCGGATTCTGAGCAAGAGCTTAATTCAAGATTACTCCAAAGATTCTACTCACCTGCCTTTCTCGCACGAAAGAATTTCGTGAAAGCTGTATCAATTTGACTCAAATCTCGATTTTCAATCGAGCCAATTTGACACATCCTGCTAAGTCATCGAAATAATGATAAAAATCCACCCATCAAATTTGACGCCGGGAGCCCCTGGGGTCGCGCAGCCATTTCCCACTGGGGCGATTTGGCCGGCCCTTACCCCTGTGTTAGTGCCATAACCTACCGTAATCATACAGTATATCTCTCTGGCACGGACGTTGCTCAATTGATGTGCAACTCAAACGGCGCTCATCAGAATTCCAACAGGATTTCAGGCTCCAGTAAATGGAACGTTTAACAACATTCAAAACTTTTAATTAAAGGAGAGATACGGTTATGGCACTCGCAGATCAAGTTTACGGGTTTTTCATCCCCACGGTTACCCTCATGGGAATCGGGGCACACAAGGAAGTCGGCAGGCAGGTAAAGGCGCTTGGCGGTAAAAAGCCATTCATCTGTACGGATAAAGGTATCACCGCGGCGGGAATCACCCAGAAGATCCTGGATCAGATCAAGGCCGAGGCCGGCGTTGATTGCGTTGTATTCGATGAAACCGTCCCCAATCCGACTGACAAAAATGTTCATGACGGGCTGGAGGTCTTTAAAAAGAACAATTGCGACCTCATAATTTCACTGGGCGGCGGAAGCTCTCACGACTGCGGCAAAGGCATCGGCATCGTCGCCACTAATGGCGGCAACATACGCGACTATGAAGGCGTTGACAAATCCACCAAGCCGATGCCCCCTTTCATCGCGATTAACACGACCGCCGGAACGGCGAGCGAAATGACACGTTTCTGCATAATTACTAATACAAGCAACCACGTTAAAATGGCGATAGTGGACTGGCGGGTTACGCCCAACGTAGCTATAAACGACCCCCTGCTGATGGCCGGAATGCCGCCTTCACTCACTGCCGCGACCGGAATGGATGCCCTGACTCACGCAGTGGAGGCCTATGTCTCGACGATCGCCACCCCGGTTACCGACGCCTGTGCACTGAAGGCCATCGACCTCATTTCGAAGAACCTGCGTGCGGCTGTTGCGATGGGCTCGGACATGGTGGCCCGCGACAACATGGCTTATGCTGAATACCTGGCCGGCATGGCTTTCAACAATGCAAGCCTTGGGCACGTTCATGCGATGGCTCACCAACTGGGCGGTTTCTACGATCTGCCCCACGGCGTGTGCAACGCAATCCTGCTCCCCCATGTTCAGCGTTTCAATCTTATCGCAAAAGTAGACCGTTTTGTGGATATCGCCATTGCCATGGGCGAAGACATTGAAGGGCTCTCGACTCGCGCGGCGGCTGACAAGGCGCTCGATGCGATCAGTACCCTTTCCAGCGACGTCGGCATCCCCAGCGGGCTCAAGGAGCTTGGTGTCCAGGAAAAAGACCTGCACATCATGGCCGAAAACGCCCAGAAGGATGCATGTGGGTTCACCAATCCACGCTGCCCGACTCTTGCGAACGTAGTTGATATATATCGATGGGCCATGTAGCACTATGAGAGGAAACGGGGCGGTTCCCTCGTTTCCTCATCCCCTCTCTTACCAGTTGCAAGGAACGAAGGCCTATATGGACAAGATTTTAAGAATAGACATGGGAGCGGAAGGGGGACCGAAGGCGGTTCCCGTGCCGGTAGGCGAATATGCAGGGATGGGCGGCAGGGCCCTGACCTCCACGATTGTAGGCAAAGAGGTCCCGCCTCTTTGCCACGCGCTGGGTAGTGAAAACAAGCTGGTTATTGCGCCGGGGATGTTGAGCGGGACTTCGGGCGCCATGTCGGGGCGCCTCTCCGTTGGCACAAAAAGTCCTCTCACCGGAGGGATCAAGGAAAGCAATGCCGGCGGCCAGGCCTCACAGGTAATGGCAAGGCTTGGCTACATGGCTATTGTGTTGGAGGGTAAACCCAAAGGCGGCGACCTCTACAAAATTTTCATAAATCAGGACGGAGTAAAAATCAGCGTCGCAAACGAACTAAAGATGCTTCCCAATTATGACCTCATCGAAAAGATGAGGGGCGAGTATGGTGAAAAGGTAGCCTGCATCTCCATCGGGCCCGCGGGTGAGATGAAGATGCTTGCGGCATCGGTTGCCGTAACCGATATGGAGCAGCGGCCTACCCGTCACGCTGGGCGTGGAGGTGTCGGCGCGGTAATGGGAGCCAAGGGAGTCAAGGTTATTGTCCTGGACGACACCGGCATGAAGATGCGCCAGCCCAAAGATCCTGAGAAGTTCAAGGATGCAAACAAAAAGTTTGTCGAGGGTCTGCGTAACCATCCCGTAACGGGTTCGGCGCTTCCTACGTACGGGACCAACGTTTTGACAAACATCATCAACGAATCGGGTGGCTACCCTACCCATAATTTCAAGGAAGGGCGCTTTTCCGGAACAAGCCGGATAAGCGGCGAGACCATGGCCGAAACGGAGAACCTGCGCGGTGGTGCGGGGGCCGCGACCCATGGATGCCATCGAGGCTGCGTAATTCGCTGCTCCGGGACCTACTATGACAAGGATGGGCACTTCCTGTCAAAACAGCCCGAGTATGAAACAGTTTGGGCACATGGGGGGCATTGCGGAATCTCTGACCTGGATGCCATTGCAAAGCTGGATTTCCTGGACGACAACTACGGTCTTGATACTATCGAAATGGGTGTCACCATAGGGATTGCGATGGATGCCGGAGTAATCGAATTCGGGGATGCCGAAGGCGCGATAAGGCTGGTCGAGGAGGTGGGCAAGGGTACGCCGCTTGGCCGCATTCTCGGTTCCGGCGCAGCGGTAACAGGAAAGGTTTTCGGCGTGGAAAGGGTCCCTGTTGTGAAAAATCAGGCCCTTCCGGCATACGATCCGCGAGCCATTCAGGGAATCGGGGTAACCTATGCCACATCCACGATGGGGGCGGATCACACCGCCGGTTATGCAATAGCGACAAACATTTTGAAGGTCGGCGGCTTCGTGGACCCTCTAAAACCCGGAGGCCAGATCGAGCTGTCACGGAATCTGCAAGTCGCAACGGCCGCTGTGGACGCCACGGGGATGTGCCTTTTCATAGCGTTCGCGGTGCTCGATCAGCCGGAGACTTTCCAGGCACTGATAGATATGATCAACGCCTTCTACGGCCTGAGCCTGACCGCTGATGATGTGGTCGCGCTCGGAAAACAGATCCTCAAAATTGAAAGGGACTTTAACCAGCGGGCCGGCTTCGGTCCTCAGGACGACCGTTTGCCCCGTTTTTTCAAAACAGAGCCCGTTGGTCCGCACAACGTAACATTCCAGGTAGAAGATGAAGACCTCGACAGGGTCTTCGACTGGTAGCGCATAACAGGAGCGCGTTCAATGGGGAGAGGTTTTACAAAGGCCTCTCCCCCTTTTTTTTCCCGAAAAAGAGCAATGGAATGTCATTTGACTACAATAGAATGATCGATTGTCCCAACTGGTGAAAAACGGTTATTATTCTTGCGCCAAGTTACCGCAAATTAATGCTATTGCCTGAAAGGCAACATCATAATGGAAGTGCGCAAGTTTTCTATCCCGGAAATTATCTTCGGCCGCGGGAGTCTGGAATACGTTGGACTCTGCGCTCGAAGGCTCGGTGCGGAAAAGGTGTTTTTGATAAGCGATCCGGGGCTTCAAAAAGCCGGGTGGGTTGACGCGGTCACCAATATACTGGACCGGGAGAAGCTGCGCTGGGTTTATTACGGGGAGGTGGAATCAAATCCCCGCGACTATCAGGTCGAAAAAGGGGCCACTCTGTATCGCCAACATGGGGCTGACGTAGTCATTGCCCTTGGAGGCGGCTCTCCGATGGACGCGGCAAAGGGGGTTGCGCTCGTCGCAAGCAACGGAGGCCGTATTCACGACTACGAAGGAGCAAACCGGATCCAACGGCCCCTGCCTCCGATGGTATTCGTGCCCTCAACGGCGGGCAGCGGATCCGATATCACTCAGTTTGCCATTATCACCGATGTCGAGCGGCGGGTGAAAATGTCCATCATCAGCCGCACGCTCGTCCCGAATATATCAATTATCGATCCCCTACTCCTTAAGACCAAGACACGAACTCTTATCATAGCCGCGGCAATAGACGCGCTCTGCCATGGCATTGAATCATACGTTTCAACGATTGCCTCGCCTTTCACGGAACTCCAATCCCTCAAGAGCATCGAGCTAATCGTGAAGCACCTCGAGGCGGCGGTCGAGTCGCGCGGCCTCGAACATCTTGAGCAGTTGAGCACTGCGAGCACGGCCGCCGCCATGGCCTTCAGCAACGCCGGCCTTGGGGCCGAGCACGCTATCGCCCATTCACTGGGCGGGATGTACGATATCCTTCACGGCATGGTCCATCCCGTGCTGCTGCCTCACGTTATGCGTTTCAATTGCAGTGTTTGTCCCGAGAAAATGGCCGATATCGGAGAGCTCCTGATCGGCGGGCGCCGCCGTTCCCGTCGATTGACAGCCCTCGCCGGCATAGAGAAATTGGAAAATTTCTGCCAATCAATGGACGTACCGACTCAGATGAGAGACCTTGTAGGCGATCGCTCCAAACTGCCTGAAATCTGCCAGATGGCGGTAAACGATGCATGCCTGCTGACGAACCCGCGCCCTGCGACCTGGGAGGATTTGCTCCAGATTTGCGAGGATGCCTGGTGATGAAGCCTAAACCCACCCTGGAAGATCTGGTCGGCATCGAATACGCCAAGCTCGGCTTTTTTCGGGAAGTCCAGGAAAAGATAGCCGAACTAAGTGCATCCAACCTCGAATTGGCAAAAAATCAGCGCCACGTTCAGGGCATACTCGAAGGCATCACGGATGTTATGGTCGTTTTGTCCGCAAATCTGGTCATAACTTCGGTCAACAAGGCATTCCATGCCGTCTTTCAGGAATCTTTGCCGGAAGGGAAACACTGCTACGAGGTATTCCGGGGGCTGCATGAGCCGTGCTCCATGTGTCCGGCGAAAACTGCACTCAAGACCAATGCGGTTTGCCGGCAGAGTTCGATCTGCGCTGTGGACGGCAAGAATCATCATTTCGATACTACCGCGTCGCCCCTGCGCAACTCACGGGGTGAACCGTGCCACATCCTTCTGCTAAAACGCGACGTGACCATGGAAAAGGAGTACCAGGCAAAGTACTACATGGCAGAACGGATGGCTACCCTTGGCGTGCTTGCCGCCGGAGTTGCCCATGAGATAAATAACCCCCTGACTGCCATTTCCGGGTTTGCCGAAGGGCTCAAGCGGCGAATTCCGAGGCTTGAAAAGCAGGTGGAAACCGATCTGGCGGAGGACTTCAAAGAATATGTCGGTATAATTTTGAAGGAATGCCGCCGCTGCCAGGAAATCGTCCAAAGCCTGCTCGCTTTCGGCCGGCAGACCTGTTCGGACTACTCGTCAGTCGATATGAATTCTTTGGTACACGACACGCTCAAGCTGCTCCGAAACCACCTGAAGCAGTACCCGCCGGAACTCATCACGCTCGATCTCGACAATTCACTGCCGCCCGTCCTGGGAAATGCCTCGCAGCTCAGCCAGGTCATCCTGAACCTGCTCTTCAATGCACTCGATGCCGTCCAGGCCAAGGGAACAATTTGCATTCGCACCTTCGTAGATAAAGAAACGGTGATGCTGGCCGTGGAGGATACCGGCTCGGGCATACCCTCCGAAAATCTGGACAAGCTATTCGAGCCTTTTTTTACCACCAAGCCCGCCGGCAAGGGAATTGGGATAGGCCTTGCCACCTGCTACAACATAGTTCATGGCCACGGCGGTGAGATCGTGGTTTGCAGCCAGGAAGGCGAAGGCTCTATCTTTCGGGTCAAGCTGCCCAGGGGTGGAAACCAGTGATAGCTTTCAAGCCCATGCGCATACTTGTCGTCGATGACGAGGAATCGATCCGCCGTCTGGCTCAAAAGGAACTTACCACCCGGCAAAGGACAATCCACACCGCGGACAGCGCCCGCCAGGCCTGTGAACAAATAGAAAAACATCAATTCGATGTGATCGTACTGGACGTCCGGCTTCCTGACGGCAACGGAATCGAGCTTTTTGAAAAACTCAGAGAAGCCGTCCCCGATGTTGAATTCATTCTCATCACCGGCCACGGCAACATCGACAGTGCGGTCGAGGCGATGAAAATGGGGGCCTATGACTACATAACCAAGCCCTTCACCCTGGACCGTCTCGAACTGGTGATCGAAAAGGCATATCAGCGCGTCTGCCTCCAGCGTGAGAACCGTCTTTTGCGCCATACGCAAATATCTCAGCCCCTCCAGTTATTTATCGGCCGTTCTTCGGCCATCCAGGGTGTCCAGCGCCTGATAGAAAAGGTCGCGCCCACAAGTGTTCCCGTGCTGATAACGGGTGAGAGCGGATCGGGCAAGGACGTGGTTGCGCGCGCCATCCACTGTCGCAGCAAGCGAGCCGAACAGCCGCTTATTATAAAGAACTGCGGCGCTTCACAAAAAGAGATCATGCGAAGCGAGCTTTTCGGCTACCTCAAAGGTGCCTTCACGGGCGCGAGCGATTCCCAGGAAGGATTGCTGTCCCTGGCCCATGAAGGTACACTTTTCCTGGATGAAATCGGCGAACTCCCGATCGAAGTTCAGGCGGCGCTGCTGCGCCTTCTTGAAAACCATACCTACCACCGGCTCGGGGACAAGAATGAGAGAAAGGTTGATATACGCTATATTTTTGCGACCAATCGAAACCTTGCCGAAGAATCCAGGGCCGGGAATTTCCATGAAGCTCTTTACCATCGCCTGAATGTCTTTCAGATCAATGTCCCCCCCCTTCGCGAACGTAAGGATGATATCCCCGCCCTGATCGATTATTTCCTGGGACTTCTCGGTGAGGGAAGACCTCCCTGCCGGTTAGCCAAAGCTGTCATGGAACGCCTTATGGACTATGATTGGCCCGGGAACGTGCGTGAACTTCGAAACGTCATCGAGAGGGGGATGATTCTGGCCGAGAACGGGTTTATCACTCCCGATACGCTGCCGCGAGAACTAAACGACGAAAACCGGGAAATAACCACCGACCCGGCCCTGCTTTCGATGGCCGAACTCGAAAAGATCCACATCCGCAGGGTACTCGACCGGACTGCCGGGAACCGTTCCCAGGCGGCAGACCTGCTGGGCATCGGCCGCAAAACGCTTTACCGCAAATTGAAAGAATACGGACTGGAGAATAGTTCCGGATTTTTATCCTGAATGCCGACGAGCTGCCGGGAGCCGCGGGAAAGGCGTAAATCAGGCATGCCATCCAATTTGCTTAGCATTTTCTAAAAGAAACTATTGAGGAGCAGCGCCGTAGTAGTCGCCGCGAGGAGTTGTGAAAGATCCTGACATGTTGTACAATAAGTTGTACAATGAGGGATGAAAGTTTTGAGAGCTGCCACAGGAGGACTTTGGAATGAATGCCCTTACTTACTCCCAGGCCCGCAACAATCTTGCCAGGACGATGGACAAAGTCTGCGACGACCATACCCCGATCATCGTCACACGCAAAAACCAACGCTCAGTGGTTATGATCTCCCTAGAGGACTATGAATCTCTCGAGGAAACGGCTTATCTTCTTCGAAGCCCCCGGAATGCACGGAGGCTCCTTGATTCGATTACCGAACTGGAGGAAGGTGGCGGCACCGAACGGAAACTAACAGAGTGAAGCTCATCTTTTCAGAACATGCCTGGGAAGATTACCTTTACTGGCAACGCCCCGACCGAAAGATCCTTGATCGCATCAACAAGCTCATTAAAGAGATCCAACGTACGCCTTTTGAAGGTACCGGCAAACCGGAGCAACTGAAACATAGTCTTTCAGGCTACTGGTCGCGGCGTATAAATGATGAACACAGGATTGTCTATAAACTCCAATCGGATTCCCTCCTGATCGCTCAACTCAGGCATCATTACTGAAAAGCACGCAATGTTTTGGCTCTCCCTGTGGATGAGCATTCCCTGAACTGATCCGTAAAGCGCTGAGACCCACATGACATTCGGGTTAAGCCGCCTCCATATTGAAGTTTTCTCGCCAGTATGACGAAATAATAAAGGCAACTGGGTTTTACAGAAGATCTGTATAATGACTCTGATCGGCACGGAATAACCCACGGCGAAATAAATGCACCTTTGCAGTGCAGTCTCTAAATCAATGATATCAATGAAGTAACAATAAAATACTAGAAAGACGCGGTTTTGATGAACAATTGATGAGGCAAGAAAAAACCACGGCTTAAGGGTGCGGAGGTAACCATCGCAAAACTCATTGAATTCCCGGAAGCGAAAGACTTGCCAATGCCACTGCCGCCAGGGAACGTGGATTTAAAACACGGAAAGATGACGTTGCATCAAGCCGATTTCATCAGGACGGCTGCGATGATCGCGATCTTTTCTCATCATCTCTGGATGGGAATTTCCAAGCCCGACGCTAAAAGCTTGCTGGAAAGCGGCCTCAACACCTTTTTCCACGAATTGGCCCTTGGAGTCGTTTTCTTTAATATACTTTCCGGTTTTCTCCTCTCTTTGCCGTACCTGGGAGAGGCCAAAAAACCTCTTCCCGGGTATTCGGAATTTCTGCGCAAACGGTTTCTGCGTATTATCCCTCAATATTATCTCGCGGCACTGCTAACAATTATTGGCAACATCGTGATCTACAACTCCGACATATATTCTTCGGCGGCATCTCTTCCAAGGCTTTTCCTTTTCCTGCAGTCGTGGCAAAGCTCGATATTTTTCACCAACTATGCCGCCTTCTGGTATCTCGGATTGCTGGCGCAGTTCTATTTCTTTTTCCCATTTTGCTTGCGGCTGTTTCGACGACTCGGAGCAAGAAAGGCGTTCATTTTGCTGGCAGCGTGTTCATACGGCGGATGCGGACTGCTGGAAATCTATGTGGCCGCGGTGCCAGACTCGATTCTGGGCGGCTTTGCGTATATGCTGCCTTTTAATCTGCCGTCGCGGCTTCCTGAATTTGCGCTAGGAATGTGGTTTGCTAGTGTGTGGCGACCGGATTCCGGGATAGGTCGGCACGTTCCCGGCAACTCAGGATTCCTGAAGTTCCTTGGATTTCTGCTCATCTTTGCTGTTGTGGCAGCAGTCTCAGTGCAGAACCCGCCATTTCCGGTTTCACTCATGGCTCAGGTCTCCTGGTGTTTCCTGATATTCGTTGCCCTCTTTGTCTGGCACAAATCCTCCGATTGGGGCAGCCGCCGGCTCGTCAAGAGCTTCGCGGCCGCATCCTATGGTTTCTACCTGCTCCATCAGCCGATGCTTAGCTATGTGAAGCTGCTGGGACTTGATCGGCTCGGTCCCATGGGCGAATTCGTTTTGACCTCCGTAATCATGATCCCGATTATCTTCGGCTGTTCAATTCTTTTGGAACGAGTTTCCAACCGGATCCTGGACCGGTACTCAAGGTGAAAATTTCCTGTCAGCGAGGAAAGTACCGGCACTTATATAAAAACCTCATCGGGATGAGTAACAATGATCTGGCGAGCTACTATTGCTGTTATAGGTTTCCTTTGCATTTCCAGCCCGTTCGCCTTTGCTGCCGGGTTTGACTGCACGAAGGCAAGTTCTGCCGTTGAAAAACTCATTTGTTCCGACAGCGAGCTTTCGAAGGTGGATGAAGAACTTTCAATCATTTACAGCCGGGCACTGGCCAGTTCAGCCAAACCAGCCGAGTTCAAGAAGGAGGAAGTGAACTGGATTCGCACCAGGCGCAATCCGCGTCTGAACAAAGATTCTCTTTTGGCTGAATATAAAAAAAGAATCCAGGTGCTTTCGGATCCGTCACCGGTTGAAGAATACTATTTGAGAGAACCTTTCCCGAACGGCCAGGACCCGGATGATGAAGAAGAATCAGATGACAATAAACCTGACGGTCCCTACTACCATGTCTGTGTCAACGTGCACGGAAACTCTTCGGCCCCGCTGATTGACTTTGAAGTCTACTTTCCCGATTCCGGCCAGTCGGTAACCGCGGAACTCGTTCGCGGCAAGACTTCAAAAGCGGGAATCCTTGAATTTGCCTTCACCGACAACTGGGGAAATCGGGGCAAGGGAAAACTTAATCGCGCCGGGAATAAGGCCACTCTGGATCTGGAGGAGATAAAAGCCGTCGAGGAGGCTGGTTTGGGAAGGATGGCTCTTCGGAATTACGGCACATACGATCTAACAAAGCAAAAATGTGGATCGTCGGGAGAGTAGAAAGCCCCCCGGCCAAAGGCTGCCGATTGTTATAGATTAGACCGCCCTGCCTCGGACCATCATGTGAACCTACTCCGCACCTGCTCCGAGAAATATTTTGACCACTTTGCCCTCTTTGAGAGTAAAGATCATCCCATCGTAGATGGAACCTGCCACAAACACCTTGCCTTTCTTTGTCTCTTCGGGGTCCTGAAACTGGCCGTAAGCCTTGACTACCTCGCTTTCCTCGCTTCCGATACGGATGCCGCTTCCGGTTGCGAAGTCGCAGGGGCTTGTAACAGTGATCGACCCTACTGATTTCGCGCCTCTTTTTCGCTCCGAAACCATCTTTAGAAGAATGCCGCAGTCGTGGTATTTCCACATCTGGATGTAATCGCCCGTTGCCCCTTCTAATATCTCTTTACCCTTTTCGGGCCGGCACGGGATGATACGATTAATCTCTTTTTCCGAAAGGCCAAGGCGAAGCTCGCCTATCTTCTCCCCGCCGCTGTTGAATTCAGCGCCCTCAGCAGCTTGCGGCCCCTGATTCTCGACTGCCCATGCCGGAATGCAAAAACAACCCATGGAAACAAAGATCATTACGGCCTGAATAGATTTCATCATCTTGCTTGATCCTTCGCGTCTAATTTGCATTCAAGCTGATACTATAAAACGTGGGGGTCCACGGCCCCCCACACCCCCTCGCCGCTTTTGCGGCTCCGTATGGCGCTGGGGCGGCGGCCTTCGGCCAGTCGCCCTCAGCGCCTAGTGCTCGGCCGCGCGCGTTTTACGCGCGAGGCCGAAATTCTGGGGGTGCGGGGGAATCATTCCCCCGCTCATCTTGCCGTCATGTAAATGTCTGTGAGAATTTCCCTTGCCACCTCTATAAAGGCTTGCAGGCTGGGCGAAAGCCATCTGTTTTTGTACCAGATCATGAGATTTGCCACTTCCAATTTTCCCTCGGCCCAGGGCAGGGCCTTCAACCTGCCTCGCGCGATATCTTCAGCTACGCTTACCTCGGGAAGGACTGCTATGCCCACGCCCGCCAACACGCACTCTTTGAGTGCAGCCATGCTGTTGAAATCAAGCGAGGAATCATAGGCGATTTTCTCCTGTTCCAGGATCAATTCAAGGCCTCTGCGGTAACTGCAGTCCACAGTCGAAAACAGGATCGTCTGACCTTTCAGATCGCCGGTATTGACCAAAGATTTCGCCGCCAGCGGGTGGCCGGGGTGTGCGACCAGCAATAATTGCTCGAAACCCAGCGCCTCGCATGAGAGGTCAGACGCATTGATGGATTCAGCCAGCAGGAACGCCAGATCGGTTGTTCCAGTGCGAAGGTCCTTTCGCAGTCCCTCATGGCTGCACGATGTAAATCGCAACCGGACTCGGTGGAACCGGGACTTGAACTCTTTGATGACCATGGGTAGACGGTGAACGCCAATCGTCTCGGGTACCTTGATGGTCAGGGACCCCTTTAGTTCTTTTGCTCCGACTACTTCCGCGCGCGTTTCGTCAGCCAGATCGAGCATCTTCTCGGCATACCTCAGAAGCTTCGAACCTGCCTCGGTGAGCAGGATTCGCCGGCCCAGCCGGTCGAAAAGCTGGACTCCAAGCTCCTCCTCAAGCGCCTGGACTTGAGCCGAAACGCTCGACTGGGCGTAATTCAGCTCCTGTGCCGCGCGGTTAAAGCTGAGGAATCTGGCAACAGCCTGGAAGGTTGCAAGATTTCGTATTTCCATTGGGCTACCCCTCCAATCGTCAAATCCGATTCGTCAAATCGGAACAAATCGTTTGACTCGATAATTCCATTTGACAATCATATACTCCGATTGATTCGCTGAGGTCAAGTTTTCTGCTCGGATAAAAACGACAACAGAAGGAGTCCGGAAATGATGCCAAAAAACCTGAAAATGAGTCTAAAGCGGTTTCAAGACGAGATGCTTTCAAACGGAATAATCGACCCCAGAACAACATTTATGATAGAAATGGGAGCTGCAATGGCGCTTGGCTGCTATCCCTGTATGAGGATACTCACGGGGATTGCAGCAGAAAAGGGAGTGTCGGAGGAGGAGTTGGGGACAATCCAGGCCATAGTGATGGCAGTTGCCGCCGGAAAAGTCTTCAACCAGTATCGGGAGGTGTGTGCCAGGCTGGAGCCAAAAGCGGAAAGTTGTTGTGCATGAGTTTTGGGTTGGAACATCCGGGAATCGACAATTCCAGGATCAACCGGCGAAGGAGACGTAATGCAGGACAAAGAGCAATTGGATCGAGTTTTCAATTTTGTAATGGAGACCTTTATAGAAAGAGGGAATGCCCCCCACTACACTGAAATTGCCGGAGCATTTGGCGTTGATCCGGAAGGTGGTAAAAGGCTTCTGCACGATCTGTTCAGCACGGGAGTAATGCCAATGTGGTTTTACCCGGGCACTGACCTGATAGTCTCATTTGCGCCATTCAACAATTTGCCTACCCAGTACCGCATCACAGTCGACGGGCAGCAAAAATGGTTCGCGCAGTGAGGTTTTGAAGCCCTGGCGGTCTGCTGGGCCTTTCCTGGCAAAGCGGTTCAGATCGATTCCCCATGCCTGGACTGCGGTGAACAGATGCGCGTTACAGTGCGTGATGGCACCATCGAAAGCCAATCCCGGGATGGGATATGCGGGTATGTTAACATCCCGTTGAAAGAGTGGGCAAAAGATTGGCCTTTCACCTGAAGCCGCATCCATCTCTTCGCGTCCGAAGAGCATGTGAGAAACTGGTCGGAATTCCGTTCCGGAACCGAAGAAGCCATCCTGCCGCTCTCAAGTATCATGGCGATAGTGAGCACCCCGCGTCACAGTGCAAGGCTAAGCGGCAGTTATGTTTCATCTGCTCCAGCCTATGCACCGCTATTTTTTAAGACGCTGAAGGAAGTAACCGCAAATGCGGCGTTTTGGGATCCGAAGGCACCTTGACGGAATTGGCAGGTAACGCGGGTATCCCGGGCAATTGCTACCCGGAACGAAGCGAGATAGGTGACCGGAGCATTTCCTCCATCCACAAAGATTCGCATCAGCCTGGCGCTTTTCAGAGCAGGCATCATCAAGGACCCGGATATTAAGTCCGGGTCACCGTACCTGCTCCACCAGCCGCTTTTAAGGCATATCGGGAGCCGATCGGTTCGGTTACGTGGGCGAATGCGTCTTGATGTCGGTAACGTGATCTTCGGAACAATGATAGGCCCTCTTGTCCTGCGGACCCAAGCCAGCCGCTGACCCTCTCATCGAGCTAATCCAACGTGAATAGAAGCATCGAAGATATGTCGGGTTTTACTTTTACGGTGTTTGAAACTTTTGACAGTTGGCTTGTTCCAAGTCCATTTGTTGCAGTTACTTGAAATTTGTAATCCACCCCTACAGTTAGTCCCTTTACGGTTATTGGACTTTCTGTGCCTACGGTGATTTTATTTCCGGGGATAGAAGTAACGGTGTAGTAAGTAATTGGAGTGCATGAATTTGACATCGGCGCCACAAAGCTAATCATTGTGCGTGCGGGTTTAGCTTCCGCGGTTACTCCGGTGGGTGCATCGGGTACTGAAACCGGACTCCAACGTGCAATTGACTTGGCGCTGATGCCCCCTGCTTTATTAAAGTTTCCACCGACATACAAAGTCCCATTTGAAGCTGACGCCAATGCATTAATAATTACTGCATTGGGGATGTTTTCAAGATCAGAGCCCAAAGAGGACCAAGCCGTACCATCCCATTTTGCGATCCCTTTGGTGTTTGATCCTCCTGCAGCATCAAACATTCCTCCCGCATAAAGGATTCCCTGGGGGGTAACAACCAAAGAAGTAACCCAGCTACTCATTCCAGGCCCCAGGGCCGACCAGGCAGAACCATCCCATTTGGCAATTTGGTCGGCGCTAACCCCACCATCGACAGTAAATCTTCCTCCCACATACAGCGTTCCATCCGAGGCCAATGCCAAAGCCGTGACACTTTGCATTCCAGACCCAAGTTGGGACCAGGCTGCACCATCCCATTTAGCAACATGATCCAACCATCCCGCCGCGTACAGTACTCCGTCTGTGCCCGCTACTAAATCGAATATGGTCCCATCTGGTCCGGGCCCTAAGGCTGACCAGGAAGAACCATCCCATCTAGCAACGCGATCCGGCAAAGTTGGATCGTAATATGCACGGAATTCTCCGCCCGCATACAGGGTGCCGTCCGAAGCGACTGCCAATGCATTAACGGTGGAGTTCAATCCGTTGCCTAACCCGGACCAGCCATTGCCGTCCCATTTGGCAATATGGTTTGCTGCAACACCTCCAGCAGTGGTGAAATATCCTCCTGCATACAGGGTGCCGTCAGGAGCCACTGCCAATGCATTAACGGTGGAGTTCATGCCACCATGCAAACCGGACCAGGCGGCGCCATCCCACTTTGCAACGAAGTTTGCCGAAACTCCCCCCGCGGTACGAAAACTCCCTCCGACATAGACCGTGCCGTCAGGAGCTACTGCTAATGCCCTTATACTTCCGATGCCATCAATTCCAGAGGCCAAGGGGTACCAACACCACATATCCCCAGCAGCAGCCGAGGAGATACCTACACTGCCCAGCAGCGCCAAAGTGGACATTAGAATGAGCAGATAAACACAAAATGTTTGTTGCCGATATATTACTATACTCATCTATTACTCCTGATTAGCGGCATGATGCATGAGGATTCCCCATCTTCTGAAGTAAGGACTAGAGGATGCCGTAAGATTGACAGGACTGCAACAAGGTGGAAATTACGCCCTGAAGTTTTGGAGAGCAATGCAATATAGTATATCCGACAAAGTTTTGCAATCATCCATTGGCAATTACCACATTGCCGGATGCATATATTCTCACTACTGTCCGGTTAACTTTCGAATAATTTCAACTGGTTGTAAGGGTGATTCCCTTCGGAAGTTTGTTTATGAGCTTCCGAAACTACTAATATGATTGGCTTTTTCTCGAATAAGTTGACCTCAAGAATTTGTAGAAACGTGTACAATGAGTACTGGATTTTGAGCCGTCTTTTTGCGATGGCCACCAGCAGGTAGATGCACCAGATAATTAAGTCCAGGTCACCTGCTCCATAAACCGCTTCTAAGCTATACTGGGGACCGATCTGAGCAAACTTCATTAATTCAGGGAAGATATCACAATTCATCTACTCTTTCTTTGGATGGGGGCTTTAACTAAAAGCAGATGCTCGACGACCGCGACCCTTCGCAAGAGAGCAGCGATAACATCTCTTTGAGGACCTGTTTCCCTTTGGGATGAAATGTCAACAACTCTTTTCCGGCTAAAATATTAACGAAAAAGCTCAATCTCGAGCCGGCCGGTTTTGCCCTGGTCGTTGGATTCTCACGGAAGCATACTTATTTTTGGCAGGTCGCGTGAATATCGCTTCCTTTGTAGAGTGACTCGCATTTCCGAGAAGGTGAAAGGCGAAATGGGCCAAATCTCACAAGATATCGGGCAGGCGCTTCTTATGGCATTTGGCATGTTTTGGGAGGTCGGCTGGAGTCTGGTTCTTGGCTTTCTGATTTCCGCAGTGCTTCAAGTATTCGTCTCCAAAGAAAAAATGAGTGCTCTCCTGGGTGGAAATGGCCCCAGGGAAATTGCTCTGGCGGCAGGCTTTGGCGCCGCAAGTTCCAGTTGCTCCTACGCGTCGGCGGCCATTACCCGCACCTTAATCCAGAAAGATGCTGGTTTCATCCCGTCACTGGCTTTTCTATTTTCTTCTACAAATCTGGTAATAGAACTCGGCATTATTCTATATCTTCTGATGGGATGGCAGTTTACGGTTGCCGAGTGGACCGGGGGCGTGTTCCTGGTCATTATAATGAGCATTCTTGTAAGATTGACTTATCCCAAAGGTTTGGTCGAGGACGCCCGCCGGAATGCGGCCCGTGCATCCGCCGAGCATGAACATGGAATGCCGCCAATTCCAAACGGCACCTTTTTTGCCAGGCTGCTAAGTATCGAGGCGCGTTTTGCCATTGCCAAGAGTTTTTCCACTGATTGGCTGATGCTATGGAAAGATCTGGTTGCTGGTTTTCTGATCGCGGGTTTTCTATCGGTTTTTGTGCCAAATAACATCTGGCAAGCCTTGTTCGTAACCAATTCGCCCCCCGCATTGCAGGTGGTTGCCAACGCGATAATCGGGCCGATTATTGCCGTCATAAGTTTCGTGTGTTCAATCGGCAATGTACCAATGGCGGCGGTGCTGTGGGGGAGCGGGATAAGTTTCGGAGGTGTACTTGCCTTCATCTATGCGGATCTGATAGTGGTGCCGCTGCTTGATGCTTACCGGCGCTACTTTGGATGGAAGATGGCGGCCTATATGGGAACGGTCTTCTATATAACAATGGTGATAACAGGTATACTCATGGATGTAGTCTTTTCCGCATTTGGCCTTATACCGCATCCCAATCCGAATATCCGGTCCCAAATGACCCATATAGCCATCAACTACACCTTATGGCTGAATGTGGTTTTCGGAGCAATTGCGGTCTATCTGTTCGTAGTTTCTGCAAGAAGCCCGGCGCCAACCCACCACGGGCATGGTTCCCAACATTAGTAAGTGTTACCTTTGCCCCTTGTTTTTGGACAATTTATAGACCTCTTCCTGCGGATCCCAGAATGACGGCCGTTCAGGATTCTGGCTCTCCAGGAAGCTGTGCGCTATGCCAGACTGCAACAATCCAGGGGTTTGTCTATTCCTGGTGGAAGACCTCATCCAGCCAATCGAATAGAACCTGACTCACAAGACTGCGGTTCTCCATGACGCAATGGTTTGTCGCGCCCTCGGCAGTCGGGGCTATCAGCATTTTCTTCATGGGGTTGGGGAAATTATCCATACACACCTTTTGTTGTCGCTTAACCTCCTCGCTCCCATACTCACCCTCACCAACGATGATCAGGGCCGGAACAGTGACCTTGGCCGGGTCAAAGGAAAACCCTCTATTGGCTTCGGCGAGGCCGGAAGGCTTGTCCATCGGCACCCCCCAGCGCCAGCAAATAGCTTTGACGATGTTGCCATGAAATGTAGTCCAGGATGCGATTTCCTTTGGTGTAGCGAGAACTGCCGGCATCGTGGAGAAAAGGGGATAGGCGTCAACGACGGCGGAGTTCATGGCAATTGCCCTGATCCGAGGATCGTGCATAGCTGCCTGAGGTACGAACCCGCCACCACCGCTGTATCCGTAAGAAGCCAACCGCTTGGGATCGACATCGGGACGGCTGAGGGCATAGTCTAATACAGCTTTCATAGGAACATTCATGTCGGGCCGGAATGTTCGTCCCTCCAAAGGGAGGAGTCCCTGTCCCGGTAAATCGACAGTCATGAAGTTATAGCCGCGCTCGTGGGTCTGGGGGGCGATATAGAACACGAGATCTTCGGCAAAGGTCTCGCCGCCGCCAATCATGATCAGGGTTTTGGCAGGCTTTGTTCCCGCGACGGCCTTACGGAAATATCCTGGAAGGACCGTCCCTTCGAAGGGGATTTCGAAATATTCCATGGGCGGATCGAAGAGTTCTCCTGCCTTTTTCATGAGGCTTCGGCTCTTAACTGCCCTTTCCTTAAGACGTGGATCATCCGGCAAAATTGAGAGGAGGGATATGCGATAATAGTAAGAAGCTCGCTGCAACTGATCGCGTGCGCTGACCTCGTGGCCGCTCGCGAGGGATTGTTCGCCGCGGGCCTCGGCAAGGCGCGCCATTTTGAACCATTCCTCCTGCCAGCTTGGGGCGTCTCCCTCCTTTATTTTTGAGGCGGTGTAGAAGGCCTCGCCGATCTCGACACCGTGGTTCACTGTTGAACCAAGAACGAGCGTACCGAAGTGAAAATCCATATCCGTATCACTGAAATGGTAGCGAACGCCTGTATCGTGGGCATCGAAGACCTTACTGCCTTCTTTGCTTTCCACCGATTTCGTTTTGGTGGTTCCTTCCTTTCCCGAAGCACGGGAGACATCTTTTCCCCCGATTGTCAGGACAACCGACAGCAGGAATATGGCCATAACCGCCAAGACTCTCTTATGCATCCCAATCTCCCGTTGTTTTTGATTTCATGCATGCGCGTTTCCGCTTATGGCTCAAGGCAAGCGTTCCCATACAAGGCTGACAGTTCCCTGGGCGCCGCCGAGGAGCAGGGTGCCCTTCAGCGTCAGATATCTTCCATTCGATTCGAAATGGCGAAGCTGATCCGTTCCCACCCAGTTTGGAAGGATGCATGCCTCGATATGGTGCACAATGGTCCGCTCCTCGGGATTGACCGAGTAGGTCCCGTAGTAGGCCGTATATCCGCCGAATGCCGCCCGTACTTCGGCCTCGGATGTGACGAGGGGATCACCCGACTTGAAACACGGACGATTGGGGTCCATAAGTTGAACTGCCATACGCCCATCCGGTTCATATATGAGCCTTCCCCGGGCATTCTTTCCGAAGGGATAAGCCTTCTGTCCGCTTGAATCCTGAATATGAAAGGATATGAGTTTCCAGGAACCGACCAGTTTAGGCATAACTTCCCCGCTCATACTGTTAATCTTTCCTTTCGCCGCATCCGCGTTTTTCTCGATAGGGCCATGGCCAACACCGGCGCAGCCGCTGATGAACACGGCAATAAGCAAGCTCAATAGATGATGGTTTTTCATTTCAGATGTCCTTAGATGAAGCCAGGGTGGGCACAGTTTTTTCGTGCCCACACGGATGCCGAGCAATCGCTGTTGGCGTGGCATGCCGATGTGAAACATGCTTACTGGAGATCTCCTTCAGATATCAAGAAGAATTACCGGCACGACAGCTTTTTGGCCGGTAATCGGGTGGTTTTCAATATAAAAGGCAACACTTACAGGCTCGTTGCGACTATTCAGTATGAGTTCGGAATTGTTTATATTCTATTTGAGGGTACTCATCGAGAGTATGACCAAATCGATGCCGGCACAGTGTGACTGGAGAGTTCTCACGACCGGATCTTTGCCCCAGTCCTTATAATGATATCTGAGTGCCGTTTCATTGTTATCGAGGGCATTGGTTTTGCTCTTTTCTTGAAGGCCGTATGGTGAAAGTGGGCTTTTTAAGACTGAGGGCATTTTTTGCCGCTGGCACACCTGGCCGGAAGCCCTTCATCTGGGAGGCAGCCAACCATATATTGTTCATTGACTTTCGGTCGAAGAGGGGTGAATGGGCAAAAACAGGGTCGAAGCATTCAGCGACGGCGTGATCGCCATCATCATCACCATAATGGTTCTGGAGCTAAAGGTGCCTCGCGGCGAGAGCATCCAATCTCTTGCGCCATTGATTCCGGTGTTTTTGAGCTACGTTCTGAGCTTCGTATATGTTGGTATCTACTGGAATAACCATCATCATATGCTGCACACCGTCCACGGAGTAACGGGTGCGATGCTTTGGGCGAACCTGCATCTTCTGTTTTGGCTATCGCTGTTTCCCTTTGTCACCGGATGGATGGGTGAAAATCACTTCGCCCCGGTGCCATCAGCCGTCTATGGTGTGGTCCTCTTGATGGCTGCCATCGCATACCGGATTCTCCAGCAAATCATCATAGCATCACAAGGGCACAAATCCCTTCTCAGGAAAGCCGTGGGGAGCGACTGGAAGGGCAAACTGTCGCCCGTGGTCTATTTTATCGCCGTTATATTTGCGTTTTGGTCGCACTGGATCAGCCAGGCTCTTTATGTTCTGGTCGCGTTGATTTGGCTTGTGCCGGATCGACGAATTGAGCGCGTCGTTGGTGGCGAAGATACATAATGCCTCTTCAGGTGCTTGAATAACCGGAGCTAGTCGGATTTTCCCGCCTAATAATTTCTCTTCCGGTTCACACATCTTGCCAACTTATGATTTTACAAAAGGTGAGTGTATGAAATGGGTAGCTGCATTTTCCGGCAGAGTGCTGGGGAGAAATGATGTGTAACCGAGCACCCGTGGTCTCATTTGCTAGTCCTCAACAGGTACTCTTTTCGACCTCTCACCTTTTAATAAGCTCCGCTGCCTTTTCTCACCCAACCGCCGCTTCCTTCGCCGCTTTGCTGACCCTTGTCTTTTTTCTCACCGGTACCTGCCTCAGCGCTTCCCGCATCATTTCAATAAACCTCTCCACAGCCAGTTCTTTGTTCGTCAATTGGCTGCGGGTCTGCTGGGAAATTATTCGCAGGACGCCGTCCTTGCCGATGCAATTGGACAACCGGCGCATTACCAGCTCTTTTTGCTCCAGTGACAAACTCACCGAATTCACCACATCGAACCACAATGTTACTCGGCTCGACACCTTTTTAACGTTATAGACTATTTAACAGGTACTCGGAGGATGCCTGTCGTGATGTTGCGAAACCTCGAGATTTAGAGGGTCTCATGCGGGAAGGTGAGGGTATCTGGGGAAAAAATCCCAGATACCCTATTAAGTGACCTTTCCGTCGCCTTGTAGAGTACTCGTGGACGGTTAACGGTACAATCAGGCGAGGTCGAAACGATCAAGGTTCATTACCTTATTCCACGCTGCCACAAAATCATGCAGGAATTTCTCCTGGGAGTCCTCACACGCATAGACTTCAGCCAAGGCCCGCAGCTGGGAGTTTGAGCCGAAGATCAGGTCGACACGGGTGCCGGTCCACTTGAGTTCGCCCGTTGCGCGATCACGCCCCTCGAACACGCCACCGTCCTGCTCCGTTGGCTTCCATTCCGTGCTCATGTCGAGCAAATTCACGAAGAAGTCATTGGTAAGCGTCTCTGGCTCCGTGGTGAAGACGCCGTGCCGGGACTGTCCGAAATTGGTATTCAAGACCCGCATGCCGCCAAGGAGAACCGTCATCTCAGGAGCGGTCAGCGTAAGCAGTTGCGCCCGATCAACCAGCAGTTCCTCTGCCGACATGGTATATTTGGTTTTGAGGTAGTTGCGGAACCCGTCATAAGCGGGCTCGATCACCGCGAAAGACTCAACATCGGTTTGCTCCTGCAAAGCATCCGTGCGTCCCGGCGAGAAGGGGACTGTCACCTCGAAGCCAGCATTCTTAGCAGCCTGCTCGACGCCCGCGCAGCCGGCCAGAACGATCAGGTCAGCCAATGACACCTTCTTTCCGCCGGACTGCGCGCTGTTGAACTCATTTTGGATCTCCACAAGAGTTTTCAGCACGGCCTTCAGTTGAGCCGGCTCATTGACTTCCCAATCCTTTTGTGGCGCAAGACGAATTCGCGCCCCGTTCGCACCGCCGCGCTTGTCGGAGCCACGGAACGTAGATGCGGATGCCCAGGCGGTGGAGACCAGTTCCGAAATTGATAGACCAGATGCAATGATCTTGCGCTTGAGGCCGGCGATGTCTTGCGCTTCTATCAGCTTATGATCGACTGCGGGCAACGGGTCTTGCCAGATCAGTTCCTCGGCCGGGACTTCGGGGCCAAGATAGCGCGAGCGTGGGCCCATGTCTCGGTGCGTCAGCTTGAACCATGCCCGGGCGAAGGCGTCCGCGAATTCTTCGGGGTTCTGCTGATAGCGCCGTGCGATCGGCTCATAGATCGGGTCGAAGCGAAGGGAAAGGTCCGCCGTTGTCATCATCGGCCGGTGCTTCTTCGACGGGTCGTGTGCGTCAACCACCATGTCCTCTTCGGCCACGTCCCTGGCCAGCCATTGATGCGCACCGGCCGGGCTCTTGACCAGTTCCCACTCGTATTTGAACAGCACGTTCAGATAGGCCATGTCCCATCTGGTCGGGTTCGGCTTCCAGGCGCCTTCGATTCCGCTGGTGATCGTATCTCCGCCACAGCCTCTTCCGAAGCGGCACTTCCAGCCAAGACCCTGTTCTTGGATGGGGGCGGCTTCAGGTTCGGGACCGACGAGAGCGGCATCGCCTGCACCATGGCATTTGCCGAATGTGTGCCCGCCCGCTACGAGCGCGACGGTCTCTTCGTCGTTCATTGCCATACGTCCGAATGTTTCGCGAACGTCACGGCCCGACGCCACAGGATCAGGATTGCCATTCGGTCCTTCGGGATTAACGTAAATAAGGCCCATCTGTACGGCTGCGAGAGGGTTCTCGAGTTCACGGTCACCGGAGTAGCGCTTGTCGCCAAGCCACTCGCTCTCGGTCCCCCAGTAAATATCTTCATCAGGCTCCCAGATGTCTGCGCGCCCGCCTCCGAAGCCGAAGGTTTTGAATCCCATCGACTCCAGCGCGCAGTTGCCGGCGAGGATCATGAGGTCGGCCCAGGAGATTTTGGAGCCGTATTTGTGTTTGATCGGCCAGAGCAGCCGGCGCGCCTTGTCAAGATTCGCGTTGTCCGGCCAGCTGTTGATGGGCGCAAAGCGTTGGCTGCCGGCCCCTGCGCCCCCACGCCCGTCGCCAGTGCGGTAGGTGCCCGCGCTGTGCCAGGCCATCCTGATGAAGAGCGGCCCGTAGTGACCGTAGTCGGCCGGCCACCAGTCCTGCGAATCAGTCATCAGCGCATAGAGGTCCTTCTTCACGGCCTGCAGATCGAGTTTCTTGAACTTCTCGGCGTAGTTGAACCCCTCGCCCATTGGATTGCTTAGGGCAGAGTGCTGGTGGAGTACTTTGAGGTTCAGTTGGTTCGGCCACCAGTCCAGGTTGGATGTGCCTCTAGCGCCAATTGGGATGACCATCTTGCCCGTTACAGGACGCATGATTTCTTCACTCATGTCAACTCCTTTTCAAGGGTATAGAAATTCTACCCTTTCTGATCTTTTCTTCCTGGATTCAAGCTGCCACTGAGGAGCATCTTTTTCTCCCCTTTATGATCAGCCTTGGCTTTGCACTCCGAGCAAAGTCCGTAGTATTCCATACGATAAGCCGTGACTTCGAAACCAATCTTCTCACGGACCTTCTCCGGAGACATGTGCGTCTCAGCTTCGAAGTCCTGTATTCTTCCGCAGGATGTGCAGATAAGATTGATATGAAAAGAGAGGTTGGCTTCGTAACGATTATCCTCGCTGAACGTCAACATTTTGATCAGGCCGTTCTGCGTAAGGACTTGCAATGTGTTGTAAACCGTGGCCAGACTCAATCTGGATTGGACCTTCTTCACCTCTTCAAAAATCCTGTAGGCGCCTGGATGTTCGATAGTGTAGACCAGGTAGTCCAGAATTGCTTTCCTTTGGGCAGTAATACGATATCCTGCCTTCCGCAGAGCCTGCTCCATCTCTTGTCTTTTTTGTACGGGACCCAATAGGTCTCCTTTGTGGCAGTGGATCGATTAGAATCATTCTAATTAGCATTGTCAAGGGAGGCAGTGGCGAAATTGGGCAATGGTCCTCCCCGAATCAGCCTCGGTTGCACATTTAAGGGGAAGGCAATGTCCATTTCTACAATGGCGGATGCCGGGCAGATGATTTATGCTGGATGGATGTTAAGTGGAAGGATGAAAAAATCAAAGGGGTCTTCGGTTCCCTCTTTTGTTTACTTGCCGGCTTTATTGATTTGCAAATTAAAGATGTATGTAATGGATACTGCAGTTATTGCAGAGTGCCACGAAAATATGAGGTGCCGAGCCAGTGATCTCGTTTGCTAATTCTCGCCTGGGACTTTTCTCGCCCTCTGAAGCTTCAAAAGGCTGCGGTGCCTCTTCTCTTCCAGTCGCTGCTCCTTGGCAGCTCTGCTCACTCGCGTCTTCCTTCTTATAGGCACCTGCCTCAGTGCTTCCCGCATCAAATCCATAAACCGCTCGACAGCCAGTTCCCGGTTAGCCGCCTGGCTGCGGGTTGGCTGAGAAATTATCCGCAGGGCGCCGTCCCTGCCGATGCAATTGGACAACCGGCGCATTACCAACCCTTTTTGCTCCTGCGACAGACTCGGCGAAATTACCACATCGAACCACAACGTAACCCGGCTCGACACCTTATTAACGTTATGGACTATTTATCGGGGCGAGCCGGACTGCGCCATCATGCGCCATTGAAAACTATATGCCAGGTTCAGTGGCAATGACCACCAACATTGAACCAATGACCGTGATAGCCGCTTTGTTATACTTTGAAGAGAATAAAAACGCTCATTCGCATATCGAAAACCGGTTAACAGTTCAGCCACACTCATCTGTTTTGGTTTAAAAACCACATCATCACGACTGTTATATTTACTCCAATCTTGTGTCAATAAACGACCTTCTGCTTTCATCTTTCTATATAACGGCGTGCCGGGAAATGGCGTAAGAATGTTAAGGGTCGCATTTTGGACCCCGGCTTCTTCCAAAAAATCAATGGTGTTCCTGAAAATTTCAGGCGTATCATCATCAAATCCAAAAACAATTCCTGCCTGCACGGCAATCCCGTGGGAATGGATGCGCTCAATAACCTGAAGATACTCCTCCACCCGATTAAAGCGCTTATTCACTCCGGCCAAGCTTTGCTGAGAGATCGACTCCAATCCCAAAAACAACTGCTTACATCCACTCTGAGCTGCAGCCTCCAGGAATTTGTCATCCCGGCCGCAATGAATACTCGCCTGACTACTCCACCATTTCCTATATGGAGCGATTGCCCGAAACAATTCTTTTGCGTACTCCATGTCCCCGGCAATATTATCATCCCAGAAGATTATTACTTTTCCTTTGAAAGAGGCATATTCTGCCGCGACCTCAGCTATGGGCCGCATTCGTAGTTTATGGGGATACATTACTGCAACAGTGCAGAAGTCACACTGGTTAGAACAACCTCGGGTGGCAAAAAGAACACCGTTAGTATAATCGGACCTGTGAAATAACTCTTTGCGAGATATGGGTACATCTTTAAGGAACGGCGGACCGGCATTTTGGTACACACGGCGATGAGACCCAGTCTCAAAGCTCTTCAGAAATTCTTCCCATAAGCCTTCGGCTTCTCCTATAAATATCACATCAGCGTATTGGCCGGCCTCTTGAGGCAGTAGAGTTACATGCGGGCCGCCCATGATAACGCAGATTCCCCGCGATCTGAAATGTGTGGCAATGTGATAGGCATGATGAGCACTTGGGGTGTGAAACGTAATTCCAACCAGATCGGCTTCAATTTTCCAATCAATTTCTTCGGCTTCTTCATCAATGTGAACTACCTCCCAGCCTGCCGGGACCCTGGCGGCCAGATAAGGCATGGTAATCTGTTGAAAATTAAGGACCCGCGTCCTTCTCACTTCACGAATTTCCGGCGAAGAGGCCGTTATCAACACAAGTCTAGGCATCACTATTTCCAAAAACCGGTCCAATTAGAGCCATCCATCGGGCACAGCTTTCATCCGCAGAGGCCAACCGGTTCAACCTATCTGGTGAGGGCAGGAATTGAGTAGAGGGGAATAAAAAAGCACCGTCTGCCCCCCTCTGCATTCAGGCCTCCCAGCCGCGCATGCCTTTGGCCATTTTAAACCATCTATTCGAAGGGGGAAGAAAGAGCAGGATAAGTGACAGGTGATTCATAAGGAACATATTCATTTCATGGATGCTGCCGGAGCCATGAGGCCAAAAGACGAATATCCAGCACCAAATCCTGGCCCGATTGATTCCGTTTGACATCATCTGCGCCAATGCCAGCTTGAGGATTGCAACAGCGAGCAGTATCAGCCGTTCGACATTTTTGTCATGAATATTGAATGAAGCAAAACTGGCGACTCTTATATCGAGCGCCACACAATAGAGTAGGAGTAAACCATTGAGCCACATCAATAAAATACCCGCTTTAAGCGCCAATGGCTTCTTCATCTGCTTCACTTCCAACATGGCGCCACACTTCACGCACCGTGTTTCGGCAAGCTTCAGAATTGCTTCACAATTCGGACATCTCATGTGTTCGCTTTCAATTGCGCCTCACCAGCTACGATATAAGGGCAAAACTTCTAAGAGAACCGGCTTCCTGAACTGGCGCAGCAAGTCCATGCATCAATTCTAACTGGAACGGGTTTTATATCAGGTGCTCTATTACCTATGCTTCCACAGCCAGATCACCTTAATCTTCTTCCCCGGGCTAGCGGAAATCTGCTTACCTAATCCTCAATAGGGGCCCTCTTGGACCTCTCACTTTTCAATACGCTACGGTGTCTCTTTTCCTCAAGCCGCCGTTCCTTCGCCGCCCTGCTGACCCGCGTCTTCTTTCTTATCGGAAACTGCCTGAGCGCATCCCGCAATAATTCAGCAAACCGCTCCACCGCCAATTCCTTGTTGGCTGCCTGGCTGCGAGTCTGCTGGGAAATTATCCGCAGGACGCCGTCCTTGCCGATGCGATTGGACAACCGGCGCATTACCAACCCTTTTTGCTCCTGCGACAGACTCGGCGAATTTACCACATCGAACCACAATGTTACTCGGCTCGACACTTCTAACAGTATTTAAGCTTATAATTACCGTGTGATTCTAATATGTTATAAACTGTTTGATGTTGAAAGACTAGCCAAATGAAACCCAATAGCCTTAGGAGGGTGGCCTCTTATCTTTTTTGACTTTCCTTGCGCTTTTTGTCAACCCTGGTAAAATCGCCCGACAATACGAGTAACTTGAGAAGCCTCGTTTGGAAGTTGGAAAAACTTGGCAATTGATTGAGTAGAAAACACCGATTTGTTCGCTGTTTGGTGACGCTATATGAAAATGCTCGGATAAGCAATGGAGAATAAACTATGGGAATTGAAAAGAATTTGTCTGTGCATGGAAGTGTCATTCAAAGAAGTATAGTCCCAGAGGGGTTGGGTGCAGTTCTCAACATTGCTACGGTGCCCGTTGCGGAATTAGATACATGCCATCTTGACAGTAATTCAAGCTCTAACTTTCGCAGACTTGTAGGTCAGGTTATTGGGATACCAACAGAATCTATACTTAGTGAAGATCAATACGGTGTACTGAGTAAGCAACTGCTTGATGGTAAAATATGGAAAGAGATGTCAAGTCTGGTCCGTGATCCATATACTGATCGAATGTTTCACATGCTCTACTATTATTGGCGAGAATTTACTGAATACCAACACGATGAACGACAAACAGTCACTTTTCCAGACAAGCACACAGAACTATTAGGTTTGCATTCTCTTGCTTTGATGATGTCACCAACAGGCAATTCTGGGATAAGTTGGCCTGTACCATTTCCGTTTCATATATTAATGAGACGGGATAAATCCAAATGGCTAGATGAATTGCAAATAACTGAAGAAGCGTTTCAACTCGGGCTTTCATGTCATTTTTCTTCTTTGCTGGCAAATGATCGTGTTTCACGATTCACTAAAGCAGCAGGAAATTACGATATCCCTAGTGGGCAAAGCCCAGCTATTCGGTCTGATAATTTAAAATCCTTAATTGAAACCAGCAAGAAAGTTTGTTTGGCTCCACTCGCAGTGGGCGGCACAACGGCAATCTCCCAACTCAGCCAGTGTAACTATGTTGCGGCATTATTGGCTACTGGTACTGGAGCGGCCATGACGCTAATTCTCGTCGGCACAGTATCTGTGGCTGATTATTTAGTTCATTATCTTCTCCACAAGAGAAATTCATTGGGATCAGAGAATGGAGTTCACCAAAGACTCGAGAGATGATGACAGAATTCGCATCTAAGAGAGAGCGGGTGACACCTACACCCTTGACATAGGAAGAACTAAGAATGACATGGGCAAGCCCTCGTTGCCCGTGTGCGAAGCGCAAACGCAATCGGATGATGGATAATTTACCTTTATATAAGTCGAGGTAATAGTGATACCGGAAGCTCCTGTCCTGGCGGGACCCGGAATAATGAGTTATCCGGACATTCGCCTGGAGTTTTCCTTGCTAATCCTCGTCCGTGACCCTTTCCGACCTTCTGCTTTTCAACAACCCTCGCTGCTTTTTCTCTTCGAGGCGGCGGAGTTTGGCTCCCTTGCTCACTCCTGTCTTCTTCCTTTTTTGAAGCTGCCTCAGTACGTCCCGCAGCAGTTCGATAAAACGATTTGTAGCCAGTTCCCGGTTCGAAAATTGACTGCGGGTTGTCTGCGAGGTGACACGGAGTATACCGTCTTTGTCTATCCGACTTCCAAGGCGACTCGCAATGAGCTCTTTGTCCGAAGGGGAGAGACTAGGTGAGTTGGCGAGGTCGAACCATAGGGTTATTTTTGAGCTGACTTTATTGACATGCTGTCCGCCCGGGCCACCGCTCCGAGAGGCCGTAAAAGTCAATTCATCCTCAGGAATTGAAATCCGCTCATTAACTTGGATCATTGGTTTGTCTCTGCCTCGGGCGCCACATCTCACGAACCAGGGTTTCACATATCAAATTAAGGCGAAAACGAGAAACCAAAATTGCAGTCCCACAAAAAATGAAAATGGAGAGGGTGAATTACGCCGTTAAACACTGCGGCGGGTTTGCTGAATTTACGATTCCTTTGTTGCTCCAGGCTCCACACACCCGATTCGAAGCGGTTCTGCACTCCTCAGCAAAACCCAACCAGCCGACTTTTAGGAACTATTGAATTTTTGAAACTGCGATTTTCGGTAGGATTTTAGCTGGTCAGCGTTTTTCCCTTACGTCGAGATCCAATTCCGGAAGGTACTTAGATATGCAGGTCGATCCGGTCGAGGATCTCCGGCTCGATGGTGTCAACATCCAGACTTGAGTTACTATTTTCGACTGCGATTTGAGACAACGTCGATAAAAACAAAGTGCAATTGGAATCAATAACGTACTTGACTTCGGGAAGATTTTATCTTTGACGCACGTGTATTAGTCGAGGTTCGTGGGCATGGGTGTGGGCCAGGGTTGACAGGGAGTACTGATTTGGTATGGTAATCAATCTTTTTCTGGAGGAGGGCTGATGATTTTTTGAATAAGACTGCAGTCCCTAATTTTTTAAAGGCTATTTGAGTATACAAAATCCTGACATGTCCGTGTTCAGACGAGGTCGCGATAATGGCTGATGAGCCCTCCAGCTTCGACCCGAAGCCAGAGAAGGAATCAAAAAAACGATTCCAAGTTTTCATATCCCATGCAAGGGAAGATGCTGAATTAGCGGAGCGTCTTTGTGATGCACTGGCAGAACGAAATGTGACATGCTGGCTTGATAAAAAGAAACTTAAGCCAGGGAAATGGAAGAGTCAAATCAGGGATGCAATCGATCGATCTCAAATGTGCCTAGTTATGCTCAGTAGGGCGTCAGAGGCTTCGAAGCCATGGATTTCACAGGAATGGTCTTTCATCCAGTCCAGTGCATGGAAACGAGATGATCTGATGTTAGTACCGTTGCTTCTTGATCGAGTTGACCCGCCGACGTTTCTAAGCGACTGGCAGACTCTACGTTGTGATAAGCAGGCAACTGATCTTAATCAGCTTACCACAGAGATCATCACCCTTCTCTGGGGCCGAACACATGCAGAAGAGAAACCAGAAAAAAAGTCCCAGGCTAAAACGGTAGAGCGATTTCGCAAAATCTCTCGGATTCTTGCAAAAGCCTCAGGCAGTGAGCATATCCGCAAGGAAGAAGACGCTGATGAGTAGCAGTGGTAAAAGATACCATCTGGGTCTCGGGCCTTTGGCCTTCCCGCGTGAGGCTTCAGTTTTCATCAACTGTCCCTTTGACCATGACTACCGACCCATCTTCGATGCTATTATCTTTGCTGCGCTCTGTTGCGGATTCCTTCCACGATGCGCAGTTGAAACTGGAACAGCTGCCCAACCACGGATGGATAGAATCCTGACCGCAATGCGGAGCTCAAAGTACTCGATTCATGATCTTTCGAGATGCAGAGGTGAAAGTGACATGAATTTGGCTCGTTTCAATATGCCATTGGAGCTGGGCATGGCTATGTTCCAAAGATTTTCCAGCAAGAGAAAAGCGGACTTCCACGACTGGCTGGTGCTCGTTCCGCAGGGGCACCTGTATAAAAGATTCATATCCGATTTGGCAGGGTTTGACCCAATGGAGTATGACGGTTCACACAACACGGTCGTACCAGCAGTAATGTCTTGGCTAGCGACTCGCCCTGATGCTGTCCGAACGCCAACCCCGCAAGCCGTTCTTAAAACCCTCCCTGAATTTGCTAAAGCTCGGGCCGAACTTTGTGCCGTTTGGTGTGATCAGACTCCATGGACCGATGTACTAACCGTGGGCATACGCATCGGGTGCGGTGCTGGACTCATCCCCGATGGTGTTTCTTGACTTATGCCCTGAATTGTGCTGACTCAATTGGAGGTTGAGGGCTCTAGTTATCCGTTATCATAACGATCTGTAAGGTGGCCTTGTGAATGCAAAAATTTATAATTTTTTCCTATTTTGTGTCTAATCAGGAAACCTGCCTATGGCTCCGCACATCCAGCTCATTCAGCTTGTAGTAGCATACACGCTTGCTGGGGCATTTGTTTTTACTGTATTTGTCACTTGCCTATCATTAGTCGGATGGATTAAGTTCGCCAACTCAAAACAACAGCAAAAATTATTTGCTACTCTTATCGTTGAAGTAGTCGCTGTTAGCATTGGCTTTTTTGGTGGACTCCTGAAATTTGACCCAAAACAGGTTCAGCAGAATATAGAACAGGTAAAACTTGACGAGCAGGTCGAACTTTTACAAAAAATTTACACATCGATTTCTGGGCTGAAAGCAGAGACCAGAGACAAAAACACCGCTAAACAACTGGAGATTTTTGCTGACCGGATATCAGCAATAGCCACACACGCACGTGAGGCTGAGTTCAAAATGTCTGATTTTTCACGTTCAGATTTTATGAAATCACAGTTCACCGAGGCCAGATTCGATGCATCTTCGTTTTTACGATGTTCATTTCGAAATGCGGAACTGACGGATGCTCTTTTTGAAGGCGCATCTTTCAAAGGATCTCGATTCGATGAAGCCGATTTCAGGGGCGCGGATTTATCGAAAGTAAGATTTGATGGAAGTACCCTATTTCCAAAGAATAAATAATGGAGTCGTATGTTTGAACACTTGGTATTCGGTAAATTGCGTCAAGTGAGAGCATGACCAGAGTCGTTCCTGCTCCAGTAGGACATTGCCCGTTATTAAATTGATTGCTCACAAGGGAATGATCTGGAGCTTATGTTTAGCTGATAGCCGAAGCTCAAGAAGTTCTGGGAGGCTCAGCTTCCAGATATCCGTACACTTCCAATTAATGGGTCATCAAATGGAACAACCGAAAGCATCAGGTAGAACTATTGGCGATGCTGTTATTGAAGTACTTTCAAACTGGAAACTTATAGTCATCGTCCTAGGTTCGATTTTCATTGCCTTTTTGTCACTTTTCATAATTATAATTTACGATTCAGAGCCCGGCAGTACAATTACGGTATTCGGCCTTAAATACGAGAGGACAAAACTAAGGTCGAAAGCCGCTCCCCCGGAAAACGCACCGCTCAACGACTACATTATGCCAACCAATGCAATTATCGCAGTGGATCAACAAAAGGCGGTCCCCATTCTCGATGGTTCATTATCGATTGAACCCTATCTAAACCGAGTATACCATTCGGATGGTAAGACAGGCGCATCCTTGGGTGGAGCATCCATCGGTGGACCAAATATTTCCAAAATAAAGATCGCTTCGCGCAGCCTAGACGGCAGAAAAGCTCTGCTAAGCAGACCAGCCAATGGTGAGCAGCAAGCATGCTTTGGCAAAGGCAGCTACATCGAAATTGAATACCGAGGGAGGTATTTTTCAATTCGCACGGATGAAGCTATTGGCGATTCGATGAAAATAACTGTAAGAACGATCCATGAGCCAACACTCGAACTGATTCCGGTCGCGCAACTACCTACACCAAGCGGTGGTGATTGATTGGTATATACCCTAAATCCCAGCCTACGGCGGTAACCTCGTAAGATGATTAGCCAAAGCTAATAAGTCCATTCCTGGCTACTGTCCATTCCAGAATTAGGACCCAATCCAATAGTGAGATGCGACTGATGCAGACTTGAGTTATTATTTCCGCCTTCGCTTTGAGACAGCAGTGTGAGCATTGCATTTTATTCCTGCACTTTCAACTACTTAGCTAAATGGAGGCAGAACAACGTTCTATTCACCATTTATTCACCCTGCCTACATTCATTCGACTGCAATGATGCACTTGCCGACGCTATGGCTTTTTTCGCCGCCTTCAGGATCGAGCAGGACCATCAATAGGCTTGCAAGGAAGGAGAGGGAACGGTCGGATGCAGAACATATCCCCGAGCACATCATTCCTCTTGAGTAGATTTATCACTTTGAATTCCCTTCCAGTAATTCACGATTTTCCGCCAATTTACGGGGCGCATCTCCTCCCCTGTCCAGACCTTCCAAAATTCAGGATCAGAAGAACGAGGTCTTTGACTCTCTGGAAGCTCCGTGATTTCAACCATTGTTGGAATCGTTGCAGCCCATCCGAGAAGGATTGCCTGCCGAGAGGGGAGGCTTGGAAGTTCTTTGAGGAGCCCTCCAAGAGTGTCAGGAACTAACTTACCTACCAACTCCTGGTCACGATCATTTACGATACGGTGTAAAAGGAAAGTGTTGCATTGTGCCAGAACCGTTGGGGATAATTCGAAAGGTCTTTGCGATGACAGCACTAAGCCCAATCCAAATTTTCGACCCTCTCGGGCGATTCGTTCGAATGTGTTGCGGCACATCTGTGTTGGAGTGGGGCTGTCGGATTCTCCATCACTCCCGCGCTTAATAAAGGTGTGAGCTTCTTCAAGTACCAGCACAGTCGGTAATTCATTACTATTAAGTTTGCGATATCGCTGCGTTGCCTCGAAAACCATCCGGGCTACAACAGCAATTATGAGATGAAGCACGTCGGAAGAGATCAATGAAAGATCAATAATCCCCAACATTCCGCTCTCACCACCGCCCATGAAACGCTCAAGCCAATAAACTAGTGAAATATCAGGACTCGGCGTAAGTACCGGCACTAATCGCATGTCCGCCAGTAGCATTTTCACACGGAGAACAAGAGTATCGACATATTGTGATTGGCCTTGCTCCGCTGCTATTTGTTCGATCAACTCTGCAAACCTGCCATGTTCAAATGGAATGGGGCTATCTTCATTGATACCAAGATGTTGATCCACATTCGGCATTGACTCAATACACCCATCAAGTGCAGCAACCGCTTTTTCAACTTCATGACTATTAAATGCCTGGTAATACTCGACCATCTCTCCAGCATCGCTTTTGAACTGCCTGTACCGGGCGTCGGCTATCTTATTAAGCGCTGTGCCTGTTGTTTGATAAGATATCCTTAAACTGGGCCAAATCGGCCTCTTCTGCGTATTGGATCAAAGATCGTGCAATCGCGTGAAGCTTTTGTCCGAAATCGTTCTTACCTGGCTTGTCGATGTAGGCTGTGGCTCCTTTGTTACGGTCACTGACAACTGAACGATAATAAGATTTCAGCAAAGCATTGAGTAGGCCAACGCGGTTATTTCCGGCCACTTGAGAAACAGTTCTCGATTCACGAAGTGCACGCATGAGTACCGGCCTTTGTACACCTGACTTTGCTTGTGTAAATGCACACCACTCATGACTATTGAACATCCATGCTGGCAAGCAGAAATCCTCTGCCCCCCCTGTTGCCGGAGGGATTGTGAATCTACGAACTCCAGAATAGTCTGCGAATGCTGACGAGTATTCCCCATTTGGATCGAGAATGATGAATCGTGCGGGAGGGGGACCTTTATGCTTTTTCGCTGAATCACATTTGCTTTCTACGGCATTGATCTCTTGGCTTTCTTCGGTGGCTTTTGCCAGAAGTCTAGCACGCTCCTTTGCTGCGTTTTCCAAAGACCACCGAATCAAACCAGCAACGGAACAGGACTTTCCACTGCCAGTGTTCCCCAGAACTGCAAGATGGCGTCCGAACATTTTATCCGGATCGACAGTCACATCAGCATTTGCAGCCAGCGGGGAGGTGCCAATTTTTACGCGCCTGTCCTCATCCTTTGATGCCTCGACAATACTTCTAAGTTGTGCGCCGGTAGGCAGTTGTGCCACGTCACCAACTGATGGAAATGCGGACACGCCTCTTTCCAAGCGATATGAAGTCTGGCCACTTGCCAGGCCTTTTGAAGCAATTAACGTTCCTAGGGGTGCCAGGGAAATCTTACGCATCGGAAATGGTAAATCCACAAGCCCAAAGTCCTTCAGGCCGGTACGTTTTGGAAATTGTGTACGTTCAATACCAAGCCACACTACCAGTCCAACGACAGCTCCAGTTTCATTTGGTATCAGCACATAACCATTGATTCGAGGAAAGCCAATCGGGACGCCAGTGTTCAACGCAGTCGCCTGAGGGGCATTAGGCTCAAGCAAAATCCTGATCTCAGATGGAGACACTGACTCCACAGTTCCGATTGCCAGGGAAGCGATTTGTTCAATCGGTTTGCTCATTAGAATCTGCTCCCGTTGGTTTCATGTCTCTTTCGCCTCGTTGTTCTTCGAGCTTGGTCTTTCGAATCGTGATCTGGTCAATAGCCGGCTTTGGTAAATAGTTTTGAACTAAAAACTCTAGATCACCGAAATGGCTACCAAGCAAAAGAGATATTTGTGAGCGTTTGCCCACTTTCCGACAGAACTCAATAATTCGTTTACGACTGGCGGTGGCTATTTTGTCATTTTTATCGGGATTTATCTTGTCCCAAGCTATAATCACCAAGTGCGTCGATGGAATTGTCAGCATGTCTTTTATTACACGGTTTACATGTTCATCGCCGAATCCATATCCATAAGTAACGAGCGATGTATTCGGGCGGCACACGGCAGCAGCAAAGTCGCGAAAAAGCTCGGCGTATGGGTAGTCCAGTGTTTCAACGTCTTTTGCAGGATTCGGGTAGATCATCACCGAACCGGACGGCTCTTTCGGAATGTCTGGATGGTTGGTCGGAGCGCCAAAAGGGACGGCGTAACGCCGAAGTTCCTTCTCTTCCCATCGCCAATCAATGGAGCCATGAAGTTTATATAGCCTGATGACACCTTCCAGATAGCGAGGCTCACCTCGTATCCCAGGAGGGTTATAGTGGATGTCGATATTGAGGCGACTTGCGCGAAAAACTGGTGAGAGTGCGCCAACAAAGCGATCTAGCACATGTAGGCCAGCCAAATCGCACCCATGTTCTATAAGACGATCATAATTGGTTGTGAACAGGTTGAGCCGCTCTCTCGTGGCCGTTCGGCTCGCGAAGCTGAGAAGAAAGGAGACCAATAAGTCTTCACCATGCTCCTTTTTCTCTATCTTCGCCTCGCATATCGAAGCCTCTGCAATTAGGATGGCATCCATGAAACACTTCAGTTGCTTGTCAATCTCTGCCTTCCACACGGATGCTTGCGGATCGCCTAGTACCTCAAAACCAGCCTGCAACTGTAACGCTGCGCGAATTTGATCCTCGATATTTGCTGACCCCCGTCCGCAGGCTATCGCACTATCCTCGGCGTATTTATCAACTTTCTCCTTAGGGTCGCTTTGCCATTCGCACTTGTTCATATTGAGGGGCTTGCCGCCAGAGGCCGAAGCAGCTCCACAAGTGAACCCGCTACCCAAAAGTACAGAGAGATGTTCGCTTTGAAAAACGGCTGTAAGCCATGGTTCGATATATTTTCTGAATTTATCGGTATCCTGTAGCTCTTCTTCCGTTAAATCATATCTTTCTTGGGAACCAACTCTGTAGATATGAGGATTAAGATTTGGCAAGAGACCTCCTTTGCTATTGCAAGCTTGGGTTGTACTCTTCGATATGGGTCAAGTAGTGTAAATTGTGGGATCTCGGGAAAAAGGCTACACCTTTCCGCATGGTTATGAAAGGACTTTTACATCGCTTTTGGCTGGCAGGTGCTGGACATCGTGGAGAGGCAAATTGGCTGTATTCTTGGAAAAAGCAAGTACGCTATTAGAACTCGATAGCTGTTTTCAAAAGCTATATTTTTTAACAGGTTTTCTAAAGCCGGGGTTTGGATAGGGATTACACCAGTAAACGGCTGAGAGGTGGCAGAGACTGCTATGTGGTTCCATTGGACTGGGAGTGGTTGTTGTTAAACGAGTACCGCTTTGGATTTGTATCGGAAAACGGCAGAGACAGTTTTCTACTCAACAATTCCAAGGCACCAACCTGAACCGCGCGGTTGAGGCTGTTCACATCCCACGTTCGTCGTCAACTCTGATTTTCTTTAAACGGACTTCCCTTTTCAAAAGTCCTGGGCTCGAAATGCACTCCTGCTACATCCTTAGGGATGACGGTTGACCAGGAACCAGTTTGGTCGCGTGTGAAGCCGAGTTTAACCGCGAGTGGATCAACTACTTGAGTAAGCAGAGTTTGGAGACACTCGATGGCAAGAATAGAGTCTTTTTGCGCTGCGTCATCTGCCTTGTGCACATAGTCGTTTCGGCGCGGGAGAACCTTGGTTTCAATCTGTTCCCATGCCTGTGCCCCACTTGATAACTTTATCGTGGTTATATCCATTCTCCAGTTCCGAAGTATTGCGGGGAGCAATTTCCTGTCATCAGATGTTCGACTTCTAAGTACTTTGTCTGCTAAGAGGTCTGCCCATTCGTCTGAGAGGAAAGCACCTTGGACCAATGGTTTTGTCAAAAAGAATCGGATGGTGACTTCAATTCCGGTTACAGCACGAGTAAGAGCTGCGCCATAATAACCATTATCGCACAAGACTTGAGCCTCAGTGAGACAACGCGTAACACGATCCTCGATGGCGTCACCGTTGACAGCCAAATAGAAGAACACAGGTTCTTCGGCGATCCGGCGCAATTCGTCTTCGAGGAATCTTTCCATGGCCTCCTCTTGTTCGTACATATGCCGATCCTCGTAGCTCATCTGCTTTCCAATCATAGTATTTGGTTAACCAACTAAAAGCACAAGTCGCAGGCTGAACATGTCGGCCCAGTGTGGCGGAAAGTACGCTAAAATTCAAGATAGAGTTGGTCCGATGAGAAACTCGTTTTTTCCTTTCCCATAGTAGTCGAATTCAAGGAAAGCTCATTCTCTGCGGCTTTAGCAGACTGGAGGTAGTTTCCGGATGGGTATTGGAAGAGGAAGTAATGTCGGACTAATCATGTTCAAAACCTCAAGTCTCCAATAGATTTCCCTTTGGGCAAGGTTGCTTTCGTCATGTCTGGTAAATCTTTATCGTAAGCTACCTCCAAATGGTTTTCCGGTAGGTTCCAAAGTTCTCTTAGTAGTCTTGGGAAGTTTCTTAATCTGAAGCCATCAGGTGCAGGCCATTCTGATTCGTCTGAATTTTCGTCTATCTTGATCAGCTGTTCTTTTCCCTGACACTTAACACTCGTGAAAACGAGGGGATCCTTCGAAGAAATTCTGACGCTAACTTTAAGAATCTCGGGTCTCTTATTGGGCAGGACCGCGAGTTTATCTCTGTACGGGAGCAGCTTGTATCGAATGAATGCGATTGATCTTTCAAATTTCGTGGCGGTCTCAATTGAAAAAAGTTCGGATAGGAACTTATCCTTAAGCTTTGTACCCCGAAATTCCCCATTGTGGTCAAAGTACACTTCATAGAACATACCGTTCAAAACGTGCTCAGCCCACTCGGCTGGAAGCCTCGCTAACTCACGCCTGAGGTTTTTTATGATGCCTTCCGCCCCCCATTCACCTCCGACGGCACATTGGTAGATGTTGCGCCCAAGGATAAATGCCTCGTCAGGGGTCCGCCGCGACCAGTCCAGGTTAAATATTTTCTCAATTGCAGGATTCTGTTTGTACCAGTCATAGGATCTGAGCGCTTTTATTACATCTGAGACCTCATCATTTGTCTTAATGGGAAAATCAATGTCTGCGAGGGCCGCTTCTGAGTACGAGAACTGGGGCTCGGCCAGAATCAATACTCCCGCATCCTGTAGCTTCTCTATGATCTTGTCTGCTAATTGTTCAGGAGTCAGTCTTGAAAGGTCTAAATAGCCTGTGGTCTTCAGCACTCCAGGCACTTCGACATTAGTATCGAAGAACGCTGGGAGGATGTATTCTTTATTCTCTGAGAATGCCCTAGCCTGAGCACTCTTGCGCTCGTGATTAGTCCACAACTTCTCTTTGTATGCTTCGGAGATGAACATCACTGTGAAAGAGGCCTGATTTTGGTACACGTCCGAAAAAAAAGTGTAAAGGTCTTTACCCCAGAGCTTGACTTCCTCGAACTGGTCATAGAAGACCTTCACACCCCTTGTTCGGAGATGTTTGGCTACTTTTTCGACGTACTTCCGATCTTCCCCAGCGAACGAGAGGGCAACGTCGTACTTCTCCATAAAGGTACTCCAATTAAAGTCGAGGCCGCATGGTGACCAGTGCCTGAGCACAACTTGAAAATGAGAGGAACCCTGCGTGTTTAGCGTCCAAACAAGGATCGATGTGCCAAGAATTTACTATCTGTGCCTTCTCCCATCTAATACTATTTCTCACAGGGAATGTAAATTGTGTCAGGATATGGAAGTCTGGAGTTAATGCAGCGCACAAAGGAAAGGTGTCGTCTCAACTCCTCGCGCCATTCACCGAAGGTACCAATATCCCGTGAGCTAAAGCGTGTGTATGGAAATGGAAAAGGGGACCACTTTGACGGGGTAGCGGAGAAGTAAAAGGGGACCACCGTGTCCGCCCTTTTGGTTAAAAATATCGCAAGATATATCCGTTATTTCAATCATGCGCCTTGTCGCTCGCGAGAAAAGGGGCTGCGAATGGGCAGTGCTCAAAATCAGGGAAATAGCCTCAGGTAACCAGAGGACCAGGATCAAAGGCCAAACACTGAACCAGCCGTCAAATAATACGCCATTGTGGAGTATAGAACCAGCTCAGGATTTGAGTTGTTTACAGGGATTTTTTTAAGTAGAGTCCTCCCGGCCATAAATTATAATTTCATTATAGTCGTCCATCTTTGAACCTCGTATTTTCGGGCTGGATATTTCTGTCAGAAGCAGCCGGATTGTGAAACTGAAGGAAGCTAATTTCATGCGTAAATTCGCCGTACATTGGATATTTTTGCTCCTGGTCATCATGGCCGCGGTATCCGGCTGTTCGTGGTGGAGGAAGAGCCAGCCGCAACCCAAGCCGGCACCGGCCGTACCGACTGCCGAGACGACGATAAACATCGAGGCGAGCAGCTACAGCCTCAAGCCCGATCGCATTCGCCTGGAAAAACCCGGAGAGTACATCCTGCAGGTAAATAATTTAACCGGCTCCGAACAGGATTTCATATTCAAGGACCCGAAAGGCAAAGAGTTGAAGGTTTTGCGTGTGGGTGCGAAGGCGACTTCCATCTCGAATATCGAGCTGCCGTCGCCGGGTACCTACGAGCTTCGGAGCAAAAATCTGCTTCGCTCACCCATAGGGAAGACTGTTCGTATCGAGGTCGGAGCGGCGAAATAGCAAATAGTATCGAGGGGTCGTGGAACAGTGGGGAGTGGGCCCACGAAACAGCGGCAGGCTGGAAAGCCTGCCTCACCTTTCACCCAATTCCAGAGCAAAGCCGGTATTTCAATATGATGAAGGTCGAAAAGCACCCAGCCTAAAACAGCCCTGCATTCGCGCATCAAAATATAAGTCACCGCGGTGCTGAACCCGCAACCCAAAATCACCCACCCCGAATACCCAAATAGTTTCTTGCATAAGAACGCAAATCTCTCTTATAGTGCCCCGAAATGAGGAAGATTTCCACTAAGTAGCGGATAAACAAATACCAGCTCCAGTAGATAGTGCGGGCAGATTTAGGGAGGTTTTGCATCAGCAATGGCGATTTCCTCAAAAATGCGTCAATTTTCGGCAAAATCCTCGTGGATTCGAAAGATGTTCGAAGAGGGCGGGCGCCTCAAGCAGATCCACGGCGCGGATAAAGTCTATGATTTCAGCCTGGGAAATCCCAATGTTCCTCCCCCGGACATAGTGCGGGAGAAACTGATCGAGCTGGCAAAGAGCGAAGAGCCAGGAAAACACGCCTATATGCCAAATGCCGGACTCCCGAGCACCCGCGCGGCAATGTCCGCCTTTCTTTGCGGGGAATACTGCGTCTCGATGGCCCAGGATCGGATAATCGCTACCTGCGGGGCCGCCGGTGGGCTTAATATTATTTTCAAGGCACTGCTCGATCCGGGAGATGAAGTTATCTGCCCGGCGCCCTATTTCGTGGAATACGGGTTCTATACGGACAATCACGGTGGGGTGCTAAAACCGGTCCCCACCAAGTCCGATTTCACTCTCGACCTGGACAGGATCAAGCAGGCAATCGGGCCCAAGACCAAGGTCATCCTGATAAATTCGCCAAACAACCCCACCGGGCAGATCTATTCAGCCGAATCACTTTCAAGGCTGGGCGGGATTTTGCGGGAGAAAAGCCGCGAGTCAGGGCACACGATATATCTGGTATCGGATGAGCCGTACCGCAAAATTGTGTACGACAAACAGGCCGTGCCCTGCATTTTCCAGCACTACACGAACTCACTAATCACGAGTTCTTATTCGAAGGACCTGTCGATTCCCGGCGAGCGCATCGGCTTTGTGGCAGTGGGTCCGGACATCGATGAGCCCTCGGCGGTTTTGGATGCCCTGACGCTTGCAAACCGGATCCTCGGTTTCGTAAACGCGCCGGCTATTATGCAGCGGCTTGTAGTGGAACTCCAGGGAGTCTGTGTTGATGTAAACATATACAAACGCAAAAGAGACCGGCTGGTAGAGGCGCTTACCTCGTTCGGGTACGAACTCACGGTCCCGGGCGGCGCTTTCTACCTTTTCCCGAGGTCACCGCTTCCCGACGATATCCAGTTTGTGAAGCTTCTGCAGGAAGAGAACATACTGGTCGTTCCGGGTACCGGGTTTGGTGGGCCGGGCCACTTCAGAATTGCATACTGCGTTGATGACCGGATAATCGAAGGGGCGCTGCCGGGATTCGAACGGGTTATAAAGGCTGCGAAAAGTAAGTAGCAGGAGCGGGGAGGGGGAGATGCAGAAGAAGGTCTTTTTGCGACGAGGAGGGGCAGGCAAAGGGCCGGGAGGGGGACCGCCTTACGTGAAGTATTTGCTGTGGGCGATTCTTGGCATCAGCCTGGCGGTGGTTGCGGTATCCTACCTGTTGAATCCCAAAACCAGGGAAGCTTCCAGGAGAACCATGGCGGAAAAGCCATCCGTGAGGAAGGAACTCCCAAAACCGCCGGAAGCCGCGCCGGGTGAGGTCCCTCCGGGAATTCAGGGCGGCCTCGCAGCCAAACCCGAAACCCCGGCTGAGCCGGCAAAACCGTCAGAACCGGCGCCGAGTGTCGAGCCTCAGCCGGCACCCCAGCAGCCCGTTCAGCCGCAGGAACCCGTCCAGACTGCCAAGCCGCCGGAACCCGCCCCAAGGGATATCTTCCCGAAGAGTCCCCAGGCACCGGCGCTGACCCCGAAAATACCGCCTGCGGCTCCCGCGCCGGCCCAGAAAACGCCACCGGTTGCCCAAGCGCCGGCCCAGAAATCCGAAAAGGCACAAAGACCTGAAAAGGCTGAAAAGAAAGAGCCAAAGGAACAGGCCAAAACGGCCAAGACTGCTCCTGCTCCCGAAAAACCCGAAACTGCCGCCGCGCCCGTGGCGAAACCCGAGACCAAAGTGGCCGGAACAGCCGGCAAAGGCGGAAGCTTTTCAGTCCAGATTGGCTGCTATAAAGAAAAGCAATCGGCGGATGAGGTTGTTGCAAGGCTCCGAAAAAGGGGATACGACGTTTCGCTGTGCCCCTCCGCGGCCGGAGGAGGCTACGCATTTACGGTTATAACAAAACCCGTTTCAAGCATGAGCAAAGCATCAACCCTGGCGGAGCAATTAAAGAGCGAACCGAAAGTTAGTCCCACGGTGATAAAAAGTGCTGCCGCTTGCGGTTTGGAGACTCCCGCCGTCAAATCGGCCATGAAGAAGCCGGCCGTTTTGAAGCAAAACGTAAAACCCGATTCGGCTGCGCCGGGTCCTGCTAAAAAAGCTGTAGCTCCAGCGGTTGAAAAAAAAGCTGAGAAATCGGTAGCGGCCAAAAAACCTCTGCCGGGTGCTTCTGCCAAACCTAAACCTGCTACCCCGGCCAAAACCTCTGACTAAAGGCATTTTTCACCGCAGAGTACGCAGAGACGCGGAGGAAGATGAATGGATGAAGGTGTTCGGTGATCCGAACACCTTTATTTTGCTTAAACCAAGATTTTCTTATCATAATTATCGCTCCTACTTCTCAGCGTCCTCGGCGCGCTCTGCGGTGAAAATGCACTCGCCACACCTTGTCATGACAGCTCCCTTGAAATGATGTTCGCCCTTTTTTACAATTACCGGAATTTATACCCGTGCAAATAGAATGGAGTCGGTTCCCGATGATTTCCAATAAGAAGTTGATCCGCGCAGCACTATGGATTTTTATTCTACTTTTGTTTGCTTGTCCTGGTTTTGCAGGCGATACCGCACCGGCAAAGAAAAGCCAGCCGGCCGCAAAATCCGTTCCCTCCCAACCCGATCAAGCCTCCGACAAGTCCGCCCAGACCGGAATCCCGATGCTCCAGCCCGAAGACGTACCGGTGCCGATCAATGCCGAAAAAATCGATGAAGCCGGGGAGGCGCTCGGGAAGAGCATCGACAAGGTGGGCAACAATGCTTCGAAGAGCGTGGGAAAATGGATAGGCGCCATCGCCTTTGGCGGGATAAGCTGGCTTAGGCTCCTGGTCTGTGTGGGACTTCTCCTGTTCGTGACGGGTCTTGACTGGGTAATCCGGCGCCTGATTAACATGAGGCTTAGAAGATGCGGGACCGAGTTGAACTGGTGCGATCTACTGCTCGAATCGCTTACCAGCCCGCTTTCGCTCTTTGTGAAGGTATACGGTATATATTGGGCGCTCTCACCCATCTGGGCGAGTTTCGATTCACCCGGCGGTTTCAGCCTGGTTCACCGGGCCGCGGGAAAGGCCGCTGATTTTGGCGGTACCATCGCTCTTTTCTGGTTTATCTACAGGTTTATCAGCATTGCCGATTCCAGGATGCACACCTGGACGAAGGCGGGCGACAAAAGCATAAACGACATGCTTTTCCCCCTGATCAGCAAGACGGTCAAGGGATTCGTCATCGTCGTGGGCGGCATCATGGTGGTCCAGAACATGACCGGCATAGAGATCGGCCCGCTCGTCGCCTCGCTCGGGATCGGAGGTCTCGCCTTTGCCCTTGCGGGAAAGGACTCAATAGCCAACTTTCTGGGAAGCCTTACCATCCTTCTGGACAAGCCTTTCCAGGTTGGAGAGCGAATAATAATCGACAAGCACGACGGTTTTGTCGAGGAAGTGGGGTTTCGCAGCACGCGCCTTCGAACCCTGACCGGCAACCTGGTGTCCATCCCGAATGAGAAGATAATTAATTCGCCGCTGGAAAACATCGGCAAAAGAAGCTATCTGCGGTGGAGTGCCAATTTCGGACTCACCTGCTCGACACCTCCCGAGAAGGTCGAACGGGCGGTGGAAATAATCAGCGGGATACTGGAAAACCACGAGGGCATGAGGCCGGAAAATCCGCCGCGTGTTCACTTCAACGGCTTCAACGATTGGAGCCTGAACATTTCCGTTTTTGCCTGGTACTTTCCGGGCGATTTCTGGAAGTACCAGGAATGGCTGCAGCGCACCTGCCTCGAGATAATGCGCCGCTTCCGGGACGAGGGAATCGAGTTGGCCTACCCGACACAGGCCGTCTATAACATCGATTCCGGTGAAACCGATCCGGACAGGTTAGGCATGGTAGAGCCCGAGATACCTGAAATCTACAAAGCAAAGGCCTGACCGCTATCGCGAAGAACGCGAAATCTTTTATAAAAATTGAAGGGGAAAATTGATGAAGATCGCGATAATGGGAACAGGAGGGGTTGGAGGATATTACGGCGGGCTGCTTGCCCTTAAAGGACACGACGTTACGTTTATCGCGCGCGGAGCCCATCTTGAGGCCATTCTGGACAAAGGTCTCCGGGTAAAAAGCGTACATGGCGACTTTACGATATCTCCCGCCAGGGCCACTGACAAACCGGCCGATATCGGCCCGGTCGACCTGATAATCTTTACAACCAAGACCTATCACACCGAAGATGCGGCAAGGGCGATCAAGCCCATGGTGGGGCGCGATACTATTGTTATGCCTCTGCAAAATGGGGTTGATTCGGTGGAAAGGATCGGAGCTGCGGTGGGCTTGGAGCACCTTATAGGAGGTGTTACCTGGTTGTCGGCGGCAATCGAGGAGCCGGGAGTTATCGGTCAGTACAGCGATTTTCGCCGAATTGCAGTCGGTGAGGTCAGTGGCGCGACTACCACCAGGTTGAGGGCGGTTTTCGATGCTCTCGCCACCAGCGGTGCGACCGTTGAATTGAGCGACAACATCTCCAGGGTTATCTGGACTAAGTTTGCGTTCATAGCACCGGTTGCCGCAATAAGCTGCCTTACCCGTTCACCATTCGGCGATTTTCGGGATGTGCCCGAGGCCCGATCGGCACTTTCGGCTGCAATCGGCGAAGTGGCGGCGGTGGCTCGAGCCGCGGGTGTGGCACTCGATTCCGACATCGTCGAAAAGACGCTCGCCTTTACCGATAACAGCGCTCCGTCGATGAAGACTTCGATGCAACGCGACATGGAATGCGGAAAGCCCGCCGAACTCGAATCCCTCGTCGGCATAGTGGCGCGGATGGGCGAGAAATACGGGGTCCCAACACCGGTGATGGGACTTGCCTATGCGATGCTAAAACCCGCTGCTTTAAAAGCGTCTCGGGGGTGAGGTCATTCCGTGGGTACAAAGGGCATAATGTCTGCTTAGCGCGTAGGGTGGGCACGGCGCTTTATCGTGCCTACCTCAGCGTTGCTTATATATGGGCAAATAATCATTTGCCCCTACAATGGTTTTTCGCATCACCCGATTATGATCGGGGTTCCCGTCGGCAGTTGGTGGGCACGATAAAGCGCCGTGCCCACCCTACAAGGCGTTGCGCGTTGCTCGGTTAAGTTGACCGCCCCATAAATTCCAAATATATCCCCGGCTATACATCCACCGCTCCACCCTCATGATAATTCATCAACAGCACCTAAAGTTTCCCCTTCGAAGAAGGGACTCCGCTCCGGCGCGGATCGAGGGATACGGCTATGGCAAGGGCGCGGGCCCATGCCTTGAAAGCGGCCTCTAACATGTGGTGAGTGTTCGAGCCGTATTGAATGCGGACGTGGAGCGTTACACCGCCAGTTTGGGCAAAAGCCCTGAAAAACTCCGGGGCAAGCTCGGTTTCGAACTCCCCGGTTCGGTCCGCCATTGGAGCGGCGCTGTAAACCAGAAACGGCCTGTTCGAAAGATCCAGCGTAACCGATGCCAACGCCTCGTCCATCGGAACCGTAAAGTCTCCGTAGCGCCTGATCCCGCTTCGGTCTCCAAGGGCCTTGTCCAGGGCAGTGCCAATGCAAATCCCGACATCTTCAACCGTATGGTGGGCATCCACATCGAGATCACCCGTGGCCTTGACGTTCAGGTCGAAAAGCCCGTGCACCGCAAAAAGCGTCAGCATGTGATCCAGAAAAGGGACCCCTGTGTTGATTTCAGCCTTGCCGGTGCCATCAAGAACTATTTCGGCGAAAATCCGTGTCTCTTTGGTATCCCTTTTCACACTGCCTTTTCGCTGGCCCGCCATATTCTTCTCCGCTTGAGTGGATCATCCATTCGTAGCGCCTTCAAAGCCGCTTCCCTTTCGGTTATGCCCGGTAATGAGTGCACACAATACATTCACGTCAGGAAAATTCAAGGAAATCGTTTGCCGGAGCACGGAAGCCCGGGATTTAAACTGGGACCTGTAGGATTCGATTGAGTGTGGGGTCAGGCTTTCCAGCCTGCCTGCCGGGCTGGAGAACAAAAGGCGAAGTTTTCCCGAACGGCCGATCGACGGCACCTTTTTGCAGCGATAATGGCAATCTTATCTGGCGGGAAATCGCGGAACGAACTTCAGAAATATCCTGTAGTTTCCGGATTCCACTCCCCTTGGGATCTTCAGCCCTTCGGGGATCATCAGGACGACCACCTTTGCATCGACGGGGTCGCCCGACTGTGATCGTTCGCGCCTCTCAGCCCCATTGGGGGGATTTCCTCGCCGCCTTCGGGGGCTTCTTATGTCGAGAAGTTTAGCCTCGATCAGCGCGGTCGCCTCTGTATCGGGCTTTCCTCTCCCGCCGCCCGGGCCTACCCTGGTTGTCCCACCGATAAAAATATCCATAGCCTCTCCGATCCTGAGTGGACGTTATACATCTGATATCGGAAGATGCGTAATAGGCCTTGAATATATTACTTTTTTGGAATGAAAGGTTGGATGCGGAGGCTGGCGATGGCATGGAGAAGAAACGGAGGCTCCCCTCGCGCCAATTTGAGGCGGAGGGGAGCACCGGGAATCCTGCTCGGAAGCAACCCAGGAAGTTATCTAGGATTCTGCTGGAACCGGGTATACGCTGATCTGCTGGCGCAGCTTGTCGTAATTTTCAAAAGTCACAAGCCCGTCTTGCAGCGCGAAAAGTGTGTAGTCCCTTCCCATCCCGACGTTGAGCCCCGGATGGAACTTGGTCCCCAGTTGCCGAACGATTATATTTCCGGCGCGAACGAATTCGCCGCCGTACTTTTTTACTCCCCTTCGCTGCCCGGCGCTGTCTCGGCCGTTTCGGGAGCTTCCGCCCGCTTTTTTATGTGCCATTTTTATTCCTCCGAAAACGGCAGGCTGGAAAGCCTGCCCCACAAACCGCAAGCCGTGCCCTAAAAACCAGGGCTGGAAGCCTGCCGGATCGCTTGGTTTATCCTATATTTTCTACGCGCACGGCCGTGAAGCTCTGCCGGTGGCCTGTTTTCTTGCGGTAGTCCTTGCGTCGTTTATGCTTGAAGATAACGATCTTGGGCAGGCGACCGTGCTCGACGATTTTTGCCTGGACTGACAGTCCCTCTACCAGGGGCTGTCCGACCGATACCTTTTCTCCGTCCGAGAAAAAGAGCACCTCGTTCAGAACCACACTCTCCCCAACCTCGCCGGGAAGTTTTTCCAACCTGATTGTATGGCCCGGCCGTGCTTCGTATTGCTTGCCGCCTGACCTGAAAATTGCGTACATGCTAAGAGTCCTCCGAAAACCGGTTCTGTTGCCGATTTCGCCATGGCGCTGATAAAAAAAGCGGCCTCCCGGCCGCTCGGAATGGCCTTACAAGCCCGTTAATTACATTGTAGCATAAATGCCTTGCTTAAGAATCATCTCCTGATATTCTTTCAGCCTTTCGCAATTATCCAAACACTTGTTTTTGTCCTCGCTGGCTCGAACGCAATTCACACACGGGCTTTTTACCATCTCGATGCCTCCTTCGCGGCAAAAATATTTGGAATTGCTTTATATATTTTAGCCTGGAGACAAGTGTCAAGCTTTTTCTTAAAAATTGACGAAATCACCTCGCCAGGACAGGCTCTCGCAAAAGCATCCGGATCGCTTCGCCGGCGGATTGGGCAAGCTGCGGGTGCGTTTCGGCAAGCGACTCTATCTGGCGCAGGTGATCCGCCGTTCGCAATATAATCATTGCCAGGTCGCCTTCATCCATTCCGGAAATTTCACGCACCTCTTCCCACGAAAGTCCGCGCGCCCAGTGAAAAACCGTAATGACGGCCCAGAAGGGGAGCGGCGGTATCTCGAATCCATCGGCCTGGAGTCGCTCCCTCATGCGCTGCAGCTCCTTGAGCATCTTGAAAAAAGGTCTGGCCAGGTCGGGGTATTTCCAACCGAGCGAAGCCAGCTGGATGTCTCCGTGCCGGTCGCGGTCCATTACAAAGGGGGCGATGAGAGCGGCGAGCAATTCCGGTTTGTTCTGCGGGAATACGTTTTTACGAATTCCCTCCGAGATAAGCAGGGGCTGGTCGAGCCTTAATTTCGATGCCCAGAGGCCGTCGGGAGTAAGCCTTTGATCCTCTCCCACGTAGCCTTCGTCGGCGAGCAGCCGGTAGTGTTTCAAAAACGAGCGCCAGAGCTGTTCCTGGGTCGAATCCACCTGAGCATAGTGATGAAAATATTTCCTGATAGCCGAGGCAAACGCGTGCGAGGTATCTTTCTGACAAGGTCCGAAAAGCGTGCATTTCTCGCACGGAAGCGCCTGAATGCGTTCGATGAGGGCGGCTATCTCACCCGATTCATGATCGGCCTGAGCCGGGGAAGGTGCATGCTCGCCATTCTCCGCCTTGAATTCACCGGAGGAGGCGCGATTGATTATATCGAGCCAGGCTTCGCGCTCATCGAGTTCGGGCATGGGATCAAGCATAATGCTCAGTTCGCGTATGCGCTGAAATGCAACCCGGTGCACCCTTATGCGGCTTCGCCTGAACCTTACGGGGGGGGCCAATCGCACCGCTTCCACGTTCCTGTAGTGCATATCGGGCCAGGCGATGCAAACGTACGGAGTTCCTCTCGAACTAAGGAAAACCCGTCCGGGGGCCAGCCTCTCGACAAAGAACCTGTATCTGGGTTTTTTACGGATAGATTTTCGCATCTTGCGGAACTGCTCGACTGCAGCCCCGTACTGAGGCCGTACTTCTGAAAGATTCTCGATCGATCCGCACCCCATCTGTTCGCGCCATGCATCGAGTTCGGCCCTGGCGGCTTCGAGCTTCTTCATGGCCCGCGTATCCTGGCTCATGTTCTGGAAGGTCGCAAGCGAGGCCACGAAAAGATTTCGAATCTCGTCGGGTGTGTGCGAGAGCAGCAGGTTCAAAACCATCGAAAAATTCACCCGGATTTGGCTCTGAATGGAATCGGGCGGCGATTTCAACAGATCGAATATCAGCTTCGGATCCTGGTGCTGGCCCGGAGCGACCAGTGCAAACCCGATTTCGTCCATTCCTCGCCTGCCAGCCCTTCCGGTCATCTGCAGAAGGTCGGTTGCGGAGAGTGGTACGAATTCGCGACCGTTGAAGCGGTCGCTCTGGAAAATAACGGCGGTACGAGCGGGGAAATTGACTCCGGCGGCAATGGTGGAGGTAGAAAAGATGGCGTCGAGATAGCCTTCCTGCATCATTTTCTCCAGAAGGATTTTCCAGTGTGGAAGCTGCCCGCCATGGTGCGACCCTACCCGGCAGCTTTTCAAAATTGAAAGATGCTGGTGGCCGCGAAGGAAAGGATGCTCGTCCAGCAGCTCATCCAATCTTTTCTGGAATGATTTGGAATCCTTTCGCCCTTTAGTTTCGGGACCCATCCGGCAAAAACTCGTAGCCTTGTCGCAATCGGAGCGTGACTTCAGGAAAAATATCGCAGGCAGGAGGTTTGCCTGTCTCAAGATGTCTAAAATTTTTGGAATTTCCGGAATTTCGCTTTTGGGGAGCGATTTCAAATCGAATCTTGCGATTTTCGGGAGCAGCCCGCGGCTGGACCCCAGAGGCGCCAGCTCGCCGCCGGGAAAAAGAAAAAGTGGAAAGAGCGGCACCGGCCTCTGAGATGCCGAAACCCACTCGCATGGCGACCCGCGCATCCATGAGAGCCAGCCGCATATCTCCTTAGCGTTCCTGATGGTCGCGGAAAGCAGCAATAGCTTGACACGGGGCGGAAGATATATGAGAACCTCCTCCCAGACGACTCCGCGGTCGGGATCGCCCAGGAAGTGCGCCTCATCGAGCACTACCAAATCGATATCGAGGTCTTCTCCCCGATGCATAATGTCGTATAACTGATTGCGAAGGATTTCGGTCGTGCCGACGATCACCGGGGCATGAACGTTTTCTTTTCTGTCACCGGTAACAATTCCGACGTTTTCCGGACCGAAAAGATCGCGGAATTCTTCGTATTTGGCATTGGATAGGGCCTTGAGAGGCGATGCATACCAGGACTTACCACCCCGCTCGAATACCTGTTTGAGGGCCTCGACTGCAATGTATGTCTTCCCAGACCCCGTGGGGGCGGTCACGAGGACGTCCGAGCCGGCAAGCACTTCGAGCGCCTCGACCTGGAAAGGATCGGGCACAAACGGGGATGGTGCCGGGGTCTTGATGCGGTCCAGGACGGGACGCAGCGAGCGGTAAATCTTCAACGACCAGGGAGGCCCCGAGGATTTGATTGACAACGGGTGTGTACGTTGTTTAGAACGGTAGCGCTTCCTGTCCGGTTTGTTCATCCGTGGGAAAATGGGCAATAAACTACCTCGACTGTGAGCAAGAATTCATGAAATGCATGCCCGGTAGCCTCAGAGGAGCAAAATCTGATCCCCGGTTCGCGAGGAACGCCAAATGCCCGATACTCCTTCTAAAAAGATAATTACGCGCCCTGCTGCAGGCGACCCCAATACTTCCTATCACATAACAAGGGTCCGTGTCCCGCTTTTTGAAGTAGATTTGGGCCAGGGAGTATATCATGGCAATTATTTTCATCTTCTGGAAACAGGCCGCGAGGATTTTCTCAGGACAATCGGTTTCCCGTACCGTGAATTTATGGGCCGCCAACTCCACCTCGCCGTTGTCGAAGCCGCGGTCAGCTACCGCAAGCCACTACGCTATGACGAAATGATTGAAATTCATACGGCCGTGCCCTGGACCCGCACGCGCAGTGTCGGTTTCTCTCAGATCATCTTCCGGGAAGGCCCTGGCGGTGCCAGGCAACTTTGCACGCGCGCCAATCTCAGCATGGTCTGCATCCGGTTCTCCGGCCGCTCCGCCCTGCTGCCTGAAGAATTTGTGAAGATGATCGAACAATCGAGGGCTCAAGATATCTAAATTTTTACACGGGTTCTTGTACAAGTTACATAAAATTGATAAGTTTCCGGCCACACAGGATAATCCATCTTCCGGCTCGGAGGATCTGGATCAAATAATTCAAGAGGTTGCCTCAAATGAAAATCGCAGTCATTGGAACAGGGTACGTGGGGTTGGTCAGCGGCGCCTGCCTTGCAGAATTCGGCCATGAAGTCACCTGCATAGACAACGACGAGTCCAAGATAAGGAGCCTCAAGGAGGGGCGGATTCCGATTTATGAGCCGGGGCTTGAAGCGATGGTTCTCAAGAACGTGCAGGCCGGGCGCCTGATTTTCTCGACCGGATACGACCCGGGTGTGCCCGAGGCCGAAGTCATCTTTATCGCGGTCGGAACCCCGGCCTCGCGGCGGGGTGACGGCTACGCCGATCTCTCGTACGTCTACGAAGCAGCACGCCAGTTTGCACCCTTTATGAAAGACTACACGGTTGTGGTGAACAAGAGCACCGTACCGGTCGGCACTGCCTGCCAGGTCCAGCGCATCATTTCCCAAACCAACCCAGGGATTTCTTTCGATGTTGCCAGTAACCCCGAATTTCTTCGCGAAGGTGCTGCCATAAACGATTTTATGCGCCCGGACCGAATCGTGATAGGGATAGATTCCAAGCAGGCCGAGGAAACCCTTCGAGCGGTTTACAGGCCGCTTTATCTTATTGAAACTCCATTTGTCATAACGAATACAAAAACCGCCGAGCTGATAAAGTATGCGGCCAACGCCTTCCTGGCCACAAAGATCAGTTTCATAAATGAAATAGCAAACCTGTGCGAGGAGATCGGCGGCAACGTTCAGGACGTCGCAAAGGGAATCGGACTCGACGGCAGGATAGGACGCAAGTTCCTTCACGCCGGGCCGGGATATGGCGGATCGTGCTTTCCCAAAGATACTCACGCCCTGCTGAGGGTGGCGCAGGATAACGGCGTTGCGTGCCGAATAGTCGAGGCGGTGGTCGAGGTGAACGCCGCCCAGAAAGCGCGGATGACCAGGAAAATCCGGCAGGCACTCGGTGGAAGCGAAGGGGGCAAAAAAATAGCTGTTCTTGGCCTGGCCTTCAAGCCCGAAACCGACGACATTCGCGACGCGCCGGCGATTACCATATTATCCAAGCTCATAGAAAACGGCGCTTCGGTGCGGGCCCATGACCCGCAGGCAATGGAGGAAGCCCGGAAGCTTCTCCCCGAGGTAGTTTATTGCTCTGGCCCGTATGACGCATGCGAAGGGGCCGATGCCGTGGTCCTAATGACCGAGTGGAACGAATACCGCGCACTCGATCTTTTGAGGATCAAAAAGGCTCTAACCAAGCCGATTTTCATCGATCTTCGAAATGTTTACCGAACAGCGGCAATGAAGCAGTTAGGATTCGATTATCATAGCGTCGGAAGGGCATCAGCTGATAACTAAACAGATTGAAAGAAAGGGGAACTGCGCCTCCTCCCACGCTCCTTTTTCGATGCGTGGATCACCGCGAGACATGTGGGGGGGCCGGTTGCCCCTCTTTTTTTGCATTTTGGCTGCTGTTCTTATAACCTTTTGCCGGGCTCTTCCCGCGGATTCTGAGAGTTTCCAGCCAATCCGTCTATCGAAACCCGCCCCAACACATAAAGTCATAATCAAAAGAACCTTCTCTCATGATAAGGGAGCTTTCACCGAGGGATTGCTGTTCCGCGACGGCTTTCTCTACGAAAGCACCGGAATAAACGGCAGGTCCGGCATCCGCAAAGTCGATCTCGAAACCGGAAGAGTGGTGCAGAAGCACGACCTGCCTGAATCCTACTTCGGCGAGGGCCTTGCGGACTGGGGGGATTCCCTCGTTCAACTTACCTGGAAATCCGGGAAGGGCTTCGTTTACGATCTCAAGAGTTTCGAATTGAAAAGTGAATTCAGCTACATCGGTGAGGGGTGGGGCATTACCAGTGACGGGAAAAACCTCATCATGAGCGATGGCACAAACAGGCTTAAGTTTCTGGCTCCCACCACTTTCCAACCCGAGCGTATACTCGCCGTGCACTCTGCCGGCCGGGCGATAAACTGCCTGAACGAACTCGAATACATAAACGGCGAGATCTACGCCAACGTATGGCTGACCGATACAATTGTGGTAATCTCCCCCCAAACGGGTGAAATCACCGGCTGGATCGACCTCTCCATGCTTAGAAAACGTATCCCGCAAGATGCCGGGGCCCAGGAACTTAACGGCATAGCCTGGGACCGGGAGAAAAAAAGGCTATTTGTGACCGGCAAAAATTGGCCGCTGCTGTTTGAGGTAGAAATTGCGAGGGGGAATTAACGGCTGAAGTACAGGAATGTCTGGCTTTAGCGCGGTCTCCCCAGGCTGTTGCCCAAACAGCCCCAGGAAGACCACGCCATAAAATGAGTGTATCGAACAAAGCCGGCCTACATCCCGCTCGGCTGCTTTGATATCTCCTGGTAGCCGCTTTGGCCAATTTGCCAGCCTTTTTCCTTTTCGGAAAAAAACCACTTTTGGGAAAAAGTTACCGTTTCAAGGGTCGGTGATTCGGGACGGTAGTACTGGGCATGGAGTACCACTGTGGCTGTGGTGCTATCTTCAACGTGATCGATATCCCTGATCCGGATGTCGATTATTTTAATTTTCTTCTTGAAGTAGTCGACCTCCTTCCAGAATTGCTCTTTTTTGCCTGAAGGCACGAAAACGGCCGCGGCCGTATAGTCTTCCCACCTGAATGCGTGGTTATAGGCTTCAATTGAGGAGGTCAGAACTTCTTTTCCCTTTTCATCCTTGGTGATTCCAAGGGTTGTGCATGATACTGCGGCGGCGGCCATCATGAGGCAGAGTAAGGCACTAAGGATGGTGGGTATGGTCTTCTTACGCTCGGACATTGCAGGCTCCTGAAAAGCTGTCGAAAAAACTGTTTTTTGTTCACCGAATGGTTGTTCATCCTCATAGCCACAAATGGACTTGGGAGCAAGAGATTTCAATATTTTGGCCCGATTCACCCGCCCGCGTTGCATTTCGGTGTAAACAAAAACCCATTTAGGTTAAAATGTGACGATTTGAAAAATCCCTATCGAGTAAATTCCTGATGACGACGCAGTATGTCTGGTGCAAAACGGATGAGTGCCGAATTCCGGTGTTCAGGTGTATCCTGTGCCGGAACGATTGCTATGATATGCGCGGACGCGCCAGGGAAGGAGATATCGATCCGGCCTTCGAGTTCCTCAG
>DBMI01000093.1 GCA_002298165.1 Desulfarculales bacterium UBA702 | reverse complement strand
CCCATCGCTTTTGACCACCGGTTCAGATCATTCTCCGAAATCGTCATCCAATCCCGGCTTGTAACCGCCCCAATCCACCGTATACACACCACGTTGCACATAGTGATGAAACGTGGAATGCGGNNTTCAAATCGTCTTCGTCCCGGATGGTATGTTCCCAAAATCTGCGTTGCCAGACTCCCCGTTCGCCTTTCATGTTACGGCTCGAACTAACGCGTTCTCCCAAAGGCAGCGCGCGTGAAAAGCCGGCTTTAATTCGCCGCCATCGTTGCGAATAGTCCGAATCGCCATTGGGCAGCCGCCATATTGCGTGCAGGTGATCCGGAAGAATGACGAGGGCAACGTTTACAAAAGGGGCGCGTTGATGTTCGTCGTGAAATGCCGCTCTCAAATCTTGAATATGTCTGACCAGCAAATTGAGATGCCTTTGGGCAATTGTTACCGTGAAGAAATATGTCGCTCCAGGCAGGCGGTTGCGGCGGTAGTTGGTCATGGTGATCCATGTCGATGGTCGAGTATGGAAATCGATGGGTTGCGCTCCGAGACTGTGTTGAAATTCCAACACAGTCTCTCCGCTTCACCCATCCTACGGTTGATACGATTACTGCTGTTACGCCTGCATGAGCGCGATTCTATATCGCTTTCCAGGTTAATTCAATTAACTCAATATATCTTGCCAAAATGAAGAACTGGCAGACCCATGGATTTCAAAAATGAGTGATCCGGACGTGGAAAGTTTGTGAGCGATTAGAATTTCGGCAGTCAGAGAGCTGTAAGGATTTTTTAGACCCTCAAGGGGGCCTCTTCTGCTTTGCGCTCGGATAGCTTTGCTTCCGGGCTGTGCCGTCTGCTTTTAGCCTTAGTGTTCAAGGAAATAATCGATAGTCAATACTACCCGAACTCTCTTGTTTATGTCCGAAGATTGCTGGTAATAATAATGCTCTCCACCATCAGCTTGACCTGCGGCCCTATCTCTCTCATTAACTGAGAAAAGCCCTTGGCTGGCTTTTCTGATAGCGCCTATTTTGCTGCCGCTATCTTGGGCAAATTGATTGGCAGCAGCCCTTGCATTCTTTGTCGCCTCGGCCATCATCTCCGGTTTTATGGCGTTGAGCTTGGTGAACATGTAAGTCAAACCTTCGGAGCCCCTGGATTCTGAAATAACCACGCCTGCGCTTACGAGTTCATCTGTCGTTTGACTCACCTGCTGGACCTTATCAACATTATTCGAACGCAAAATAATTGTGGCATCAGCGACATACCGCAGACTGTCCTTCCCCTTTGCGCCATATTCAGTGGCCTGTCTATCTGATACCGTCAAATATTGGCTTACAATTTCTTCGGGTTTGAAGCCCTTTTCGCTTAAGAATTGCACTACTTTTTTCCGTGTCTGCTCGGACGATTGACTGACCTCACTGAGATTGTTCCCTGCGGTCTTTACCTTGATGGGCCATAAAGCAAGATCGGCTTTAACATCACGCTCGGCAAATCCTTTTACCGTGACATAGCGTTCGGTTTTGCGTATTTCCTCAAGGGATCGCCCCAATATGGCAGCTCCTAACACCATTCCGAGAAAAATACCCAACGCAAGCAAAATTGAGAAGTTTCTATCCGTTGGCATTGCAACGCTCCGCAGCAAAAAGTCAGTAGGGTTTGGATATTGGACAGGTCGGAAATTCTACGATCTATCTATTCCATGTCAAGGATATAAATGTGCAATGCCGTTTGAGAAGACAGTTGGGAGGAACACTCTCAAATCAAAATCCCGAAAATATTGAACACGCTCGACTCAATCCATCTTGCCGAAGCAAGAAATTTCCAATCTCTCTCTAATCGAGAATGAATGATTTGGCAGTTGCCGCAAAGTTATTCCAAGATCAATGCAACTGGTTGACGGCCGCACCGCTCAGGAGTTCAATTACAGAAAGAAGCCAAAAAGAGTGCTCTGGGAAGATAGATTTCATGCCACAGCAATTGAAACAAATCGTCGTCTGATCAGTTGTTTGACCTACATTGAATTGAACATGGTGCGAGCGAGAGTCGTAAAGCACCCCTAATGTTCATGCCGTATTACCCGCTATGCAAAAGGCTTAATAACTTTGTAAATCCGAAAACTATCGATTTTCAACTTCATCACGGCGGAAAACCCGCGCCGCAACTATCAATCCAAGGAGCAGGAAAAGCGAATCCCGGATAATGTACCAGGTGGTTTGCGGGGAGGCCGATGCGGTTGTCGAGAAGCAGCCGCAGTGGACGTTCAGGCCCCTTGCCACGTTGTACATGAGCGCCGAGAAAAAGACGAAAAGGAGTATGTTTGCGATCAATACTGCCCCGGGCAGCCAGATTCCGGAAATGATGAGCGCCCCTATTATCGCCTCCAGCCAGGGGAGCACTATCGCGGCAACGTTTACCGCACTATCCGGCAGAATACGGTAGTTATGGACTATTTTGGCAAATTCCGCGGGGTGGGCAATTTTGTCGATACTGGCCGCTATAAAGATTCCGCCGAGCGCAAGCCGAGCAAGGAGCAGAATATATCTTCGAAAAGGAGAATCAGATTTTCCCATTATTTGAGCACCGTTTCGGAATTTAGAATCGCCAGCAGGAGGTCAGGTCGAAAAACCTACATACCAGCTTGCAACCCAAGATGCCATAGTTGAATATCGGCCACCACCCTCAACCGCCGCTGATTATTCTTACATGACCCGATTTCTTCCGCGGATTCTATTATATTATTTAAATATATTTGATTTTGCGAGTAAACTAACACACTTGGCTGCCTATACCAATTCGCGTTCAAATTGATGTAGCTTAGGGCCTTGTGCCCGTCCAATTTCTCCAACGCCCACAAGGGGCTATGCTACACTATAGAGTTTCTCCAACGCCCACAAGGGGCTGTGCTACATTTCTATAGCGGCTCCTGGTACGATCTTGGAGGCGTATTGGTATTATGAGGAAAGCCCTGAACAGCATCAGCGAAGTCTCTCTTAAAACCGGATTGATGCCGGAAAAACTCAAGAATATGCCCGAGAATAACCAATGCACTGGAAACTGAAACAGCGCCTTCAAAGCAGGCTTGAAAAAGAGCGCGGGACTATCGTAAAGGACTGGGGCGGGAAGATCCGCATAGCGCTGGCTTTCCCGAACCGGTACTCGGTTGGGATGTCGAATCTTGGCTTCCATTTTGTCTACGAGGCACTGAATCGATTTGAAAATATCGTCTGCGAAAGGGTCTTCTACCCCGACCCCGACGAGTGGGAGCTTCTGGGGGATTCCACCGGAAATCTCCTTTCGGCCGAGTCACAAAAGCCGCTTCTCGATTTCCACCTGGTTGCATTCTCGGTACCATACGAAAATGATTACACAAATATTCTCGATATGCTTCGCCTGGCCGGGATTCCGACAAACCCGGAGGAGCGCGGTCCCCATCACCCCCTGGTCTGCGGCGGCGGGGTCGCCCTGTTTCTCAATCCGGAGCCAATGGCGCCCTTTCTCGATTTCATTTTCGCCGGTGAAGCCGAAGCGATCATTCCCGATTTTATCGGCTTCTGGAAAGAACACGAGAACACTTCCGCGGCGCGTCCGGAGATCCTTAGGGAACTTGGAAAATCGGTCCCCGGAATTTATGTCCCTTCCTGCTATAAAGCTGAATACAACCCGGACGGGACGCTCGCTTCAATCCTGCCGGTCCAGGGCAGCGGCCTTCCTGAAAAAGTATCGTACAGGCGCGCCGACCTTTCCGCATCGCCGCCGTGTAAAACGGCAATACTTACTCCCGATACGGAGTTCAGCAATGTGGTACTGCTCGAGATCGGAAGGGGATGCGGCCGGGGATGCCGTTTCTGTGCGGCAGGGTTCGTCTACCGCCCCGTCCGTTACAATAGAGCGTGCGATTTGCTCGATATCACCTCTGAGACTATTCCGGATTCGGAGAGGATCGGCCTGGTCAGCGCCGCCGTATCCGACCATCCGGAAATAAACCTCCTGTGCAGTTCGATCCTTGATCAGGGCGGATCACTTTCTTTTTCATCGCTTCGGGCCGACACACTCACACCAGAGATTATTTCAGCACTTGAATCCAGCCGCCACCAGGCGGTTGCAATCGCCCCGGAAGCCGGGTCCGAAAGGCTGCGCCGGGTCATAAATAAAAATCTTTCGGAAGAGCAGATTCTACGGGCGGCGGAGGTCCTTACCCAAAAAGGGATCATCAATTTAAAACTCTATTTTATGATCGGCCTTCCCACCGAAACGCAGGAGGACCTGGAGGCGATAGTCGAACTCACCAAGGGTATTCGCCACCACGTTCTAAGCGCCAGCCGCGGCAAATCGCGCTTAGGCGACATCACCCTCAGCGTAAATTCATTTGTGCCGAAGCCCTTCACCCCCTTTCAATGGACGCCCTTTGCAGGCGTTCGCGAACTTAAAGAAAAAGCCGGATGGATTCAAAAGGCACTGCGAAAAGTCCCCAACGTGCGGGTACACTTCGATTTGCCTAAGTGGGCCTACGTGCAGGCGCTCCTTTCAAGGGGCGACGCACGGGTTGGATCCTTTATCTCGAAAGTGGCACTCGACGGGCTTTCCTGGAGCAAGGCAATGCGCGACAGTCCCCTTAATCCGGATTTCTGGGTCATGCGTGAGCGCGGGGCTGACGAAAAATTTCCATGGGAGATAATCGACCACGGGATCGATCGCAAGTTCCTGTTTGACGAATACATGAGGGGCATCCAGGAAAAGACAAGCGCCGAATGCGCGCCGGGCGGCAACTGCAGGCGCTGCGGCGTATGCGGACCGTAAGGTAGGGAACGAAGAATGAAAATAGATATGAGCGACAAAGACATTTTTAGGATTAATGTCGGCAGACATCCCGTTAGTATTGTGGGGCTCATGGAAACCATATCCAAGCTTTCCGAACGGCTCAAAGGCGGAACCGATGAGGAAATCGGAGAAGCAATGGCTGTCGAACTGGCAAAGAAAAATTATATCCCGACGGCGGCAAGGGGCGAGTACCGGAAAGCCTTTGCGATGGAATTTCGTAAAGCCCTGGGTTTGCCCTATTCACAGGAACTGCCCGACGGGCTGGAAATAAAAGTGCTGGGAAGCGGATGCTATCAGTGCGAGAGCCTGGTTCAGCTCGTCATGGAAATACTTGTTGAACTCGACATTCCCGCAAACGTCGAGCACTTGAGGGATGCACGGGAAATCGCGAATTACAGGGTACTCGGCGTTCCCGCCCTGGTCATAAACGAAAGGGTCGTATGGTCCGGGTCGATACCATTGAAAGACAAACTAAAATCATGGATTCAGGAGGCCGTTGCGGGTGTGGGGAAAGACTGATTTCAAAAGAAAAGCCCCCTTCATCACGATGATGAAGAGGGCTTTTTCGCGCGGTATCTTATTTAGCTAAAGAACACAAGCAACGCATTCTCCGGGAACCATGAAGCCGGAGGTCGGATTGTGCTCCGCGATCGCCCTGGGGAACAGGAAATTGCTGGAGAGCGAAATTGCGGTGACGCCCACAACAATTCCGATCAGAGGAAGAAAGCTGACTCCAAGGACCATGAATCCAAGCCCGACCACAATGAGGGCCGCGGCGACGACGATACCAGCCAATCTTTCAACTATGCTCACATTTCGTTCCATAACACACTCTCCTTTCTCGACTCGGTCCAGCTTGAGGAAGTTTTTTGCCACTGTCCCTTGTGCCTTCCCTTCTGCGTCTGACCTCGTCACCTTGTTCACTTCGTATCCTTCCCTCACCTATCAGCAGCCGTACATTACGGCGTCGCTTACTTCGTCAGAAAAAACTCTCTTGCGAGATCGTCCCAACCCTGCGGATCGAGTGCTTTTGCAAGCCCTGATACCAGCTCGCCGCCATCCTGGTACAAAGCAGCCGAGGCTGTTGCGGGCTGCAGGCCGGCGAGCGTTTCACGAATGCTTTCGAACCACTGCCTGACCATGCCTGCCGGTACCATGTTCTTGAAACTGGGGGTAAGATTGCTGTTTCTGACCTTGAGCAGCCATCCCTTTCCATAGGGATCAGAAAAGGCCAGAGCCGGGTTTTTAACCACATCTTCATTAACCGCTATCACTTCGCCTTCCACCGGGGAGAGCATGTGAATAGCCCGCGCTTCCGCTTTCATCAGCCAGCCAAAAGATCCCTGCCGCACCTTGGAACCAGGCTTTGGAAGAGAAATTGAATCCACAGAGCCGAGCAGTTTGACTGCAAAATCATCCATTCCAATCGTAACGATGTCATTGCCTTCAACCCTTGCCCAGGAATGCCCCGGATGAAACATGACCCCGCTGGGAACCAGAAATCCCGCAATGCGCTGCAGCATGGGTTTGACCTTCTCGGTTACGATGACTTCCTCTGCCGCCGGTCCGTTCAGTACACGCCAGAAGGCGATGTATGTGAACAACCCGATCAGGGCAATGATGTACTCGGCCTGTTTTGCCTGTTGAATGTGGGCTAGAATCTCCATTTTTCTTCTCCTCCGATCCTGAGCATTGTGACTTTGTCCGCCCCTATGCTAGTACAAGGGCCGTGCCATCCTCGGATCGCCAAAAGTATGTATCCTAATTACGCATACATATTCATGATGTAGAAAGAATCGGAGAATAGCTAATTCGAGGCTGGGGATACCTTGGGAGGCTTGGATTGTTGAATTTTTCAACAGATTCGATAAGGGGGCTGTAGAAAAAATCGAGCGGAGAGCAAGTGAAATTTTGGGCAGCTGATTATTTAAGGCGCCTTGCCGTGTATCTACCTAAAACTACTCGAAATTATTTATCAAGATCGAGGAGCTGGCACTTTGTTGAAAATTTCCACACTCCCTGCTCAGGTGTGGTTTAGCGTAAAAGCAATAGCAATGGCGGTATGTAGGGGCAAAAGATTTTTTGCCCCTACCTTACGTCTGTTTGCCATAATGTAGACAAAGAACTGTTTCACCACACATGGCCAGCCTTCCTGGATTCCCGCCTTCGCGCATGGCCGTCAACTTAAGGGCAGAATCTGGTTGTTGCACGGTCTCCCGGGGCTTTTGCGCAAACAAGTTGCGATGCAAATTCCCCTCCCTTTGATGGGAGGGGACAGGGGAGGGTGACAAAAAGATCTAAGAATTTCAACCCCCTCCCCCTACCCCTCCCACTGTTTGGACCGG
>DBMI01000024.1 GCA_002298165.1 Desulfarculales bacterium UBA702 | reverse complement strand
AGATCCCGATAGATCATGCAGCGAGTTTGGGCAGCAGCCTGTCCCGACCTTGCCGACCGAATGTTTCTACAGGGCAAAACATAAAGCGGTGAATGGAGATTCTGCCGCTTCACCAGTCAACCAACCCGCAAAAACTGTTCTCACGGCGATTACGTGACCTGTACCCATTAGCCGCTCAACAATAATCCGCAAAACTGCCATTCCGGAATTTCCCTTTTGTCACATTTTCTGTACCGATTTTTTCATCCTGTCCGTGATTGTCTGGCGGACCTTGAAATAGCCCTCCCAGGGGTCTTTCTTGAGTGAACTGAGCCTTTGGCGGATATTGCCGATATTGAAGGTGTCTGGTTTGATGCCGGATAAGAGTTCGTCCCAGCCTATGGGGGCGGAAACGGTGGCGCCGGTTCTTGCGCGGGTTGAATATGCGGCAATGAAGGTAGCCCCTCTGCCATTCCTCAGGTAATCTATAAAAACCTTCCCCTTGCGCTTGCTCTTGGACATGGTTGCAATGTATTCACTCGGCGATTCCCGAACTATGCCTTCGGCTACAGCCCGTGAAAACTCTTTGACCTCGTCCCAATGTCTGCGCGGAGCAAGGGGAACGGCTATGTGGAGTCCCTTACCGCCGGTGGTCTTCACAAAGCTTCTCAGGCCCAGGTCGGTTAGCCGTTCTCGAACAAGAAATGCTGCCCGGACCATCTTTTCCCACGGTACTTCGGGGTCGGGGTCGAGATCGAAAATCATCATATCCGGCTGTTCAAGGTTTTCCTCGCGGCTTCCCCATACATGTATTTCAAGGACCCCTATCTGCACCAGCGAAACGAGCCCCTCAACGTTATCAACAATGCTATAGTACTCCACACCCTCTCTTTCCAAAAAGGGTATCTGCCGAAGGACTGCGGGGGCAGAATCGCCCAGGTGCTTTTGAAAAAAGCACTCTTTTTTCCATCCCTCGGGGCAACGCACAAGCGTAAGAGGGCGCCGCACCAAGTGGGGGAGCATCCACCCGGCGACCTGCTCGTAATACTCGGCAAGATCGCGCTTGGTGACTTCGATTTCAGGATAGAGTACCCGGTCGGGGTTCGATAGCGTCAAGTCAGGCCCGCTCTTTTTAGCCCTGCCGGATTTGCTCTGCCTTGGCATCCTGTTTTTTGGAGCTGGAACTTGCGGGCTCCCGGTTTCTGGATGAGCTTCTTCCACGGACTTATCTCCGATCGAGTTTCCAGTTTGAGTATTTTCGGCCAATACCGTTAGTGGTTCGGGGTCTTCCCTGACGACCTCCTTTGGGTCCTTGTCCTCTCTTATGCCTTTAAACGAGGGGTGGCGCAGGATGCCTTCCCTGGTCCAGGATGAAAATTCAACTTCAGCCACGAGTTCGGGTCTAATCCAGCGAACCCCCTTTGCCTCATAGCCGGTTGGGGGATTCACGAAAGGGGAATTGTCCGTTTCTAGGGCCGTTAGATTTGAAGTCATTTCCTTGAGGTCCCGCTCGTCAAAACCCGTGCCCACCTTCCCCGAGTAGACCAGCTTTCCGTCCGGGAGGTGGTAGCCGAGGAGTAACGCGCCAAATCCTGTTCGCGAACCACCGGGTTCGGTAAAGCCGCCGATCACGAATTCCTGGCGGTGAAAGCATTTAACCTTGAGCCAGCGCCGGGTGCGTTTCTGTTCGTATGGGCTGTCCGCCTGCTTCGATACGATCCCCTCCAGATCAAGGCGGCAGGCGTTGGGAAAAACCGCCTCGCCTTTACCCTGAATGTGGTCTGAATAACGTATCGGGTCGTCTTTGGATTCTTCGGGCATGGATTCGATCAGGATTCGCAAGAATTCCTTGCGCGCGAGCAGCGGGGTCGAGGTCAAGTCGAAGCCTGCGGCGTAAGGAACGTCGAATGCGAAATAAACGAGCTTGCCCGATTCGATCCCTTGCATAATGTTCTGGAGTGCCTGGAAGTCCGACCTGCCTTTTTCATCAAGAACTACCAGCTCTCCATCCATGATCGCGCTTTCAATTGGCAACTTCGATACGATTCCCGCAATTTCCTGAAACTTGCTGGTCCATTCGTTTCCATTTCTCGAAATGAGCCGAACGGAGCCCTTCGATAGAAAGCAAAGGATCCTGTATCCGTCATACTTAATCTCGTGAACCCACTGCTCCCCCTCCGGGGGTCTGTCAATGAGCGTTGCAAGCTCCGGGCGGAAAAGATTGGGCTGGGCAGATGGGCGCGAGCCGGACAGGTCCGAGGGGTCGAGGAACATTCGCCTCTTTTTTTTCTTTCCGGCATTGCTGGACTCGGACCGCACTGCCTCAACCCTGGGGTCGTTCCCCGGAACTGCCTCGCCTTCGAACCATACTTTTTCGCGCCCGGCAGCTATTTCGGACATCGATCTGCCGCCGGCCACGCTTCGGTTCATGTAATCGACCGGGTCGGGATCGTTTGGCAAAATCGCGTACTCATCTCTTTTTTTTATGAGCAGCCAGTTTTTGCCCTCTTCCCCGGCGCCTCCCTTCATTCTGGCAAGAACCCAGCTACCCTTGAGCTTCTCTCCGTTTATCCTGAACTTGAGGTCCCCTTTGGCATAGCCTTCGTGCGGGTCGCCGATGGGCTCCCATCGCCCCTTGTCCCAGAGCATGACTGTCCCGCCCCCGTACTCGCCTTCGGGAATGGTGCCCTCAAATGATCCGTATTCCAGGGGATGGTCTTCGACGTGAACTGCAAGTCTTTTCTCGCCCGGTTTGAGGCTTGGCCCCTTCGGTACGGCCCAGCTCTTCAGCACTCCGTCCAATTCGAGCCTGAGATCGTAGTGGAGCCTGCTTGCGGCATGCTTCTGGATTATATAGAGGTTTCCGGTTTGACTGGACTCGACCCTGCCTTCGGGTTCGGAGGTCCGTTTGAAATCTCGCTTTTCCTGGTAAGTTTCGAGCCCCATCAGAATTCCCAAAGCAATTTGCCGTCAAAGAGAACGAGCCGGCATGTCAATGCAAGGTGAACATAATTTAGGTTATGTTGAGTGTTCAATGGCACCCCGTTGCGGATAGTCTGAAGGGAGCGGAACCCAATATCAATTTCTACTCATAGTCTGGGCTCGACCAAACTTTTAAAACTCACCCCGGGCACCCTCCCGATCCGGCCGCATCGACCGAAAGGTATCAAAATCGGCCGGCTACCCTTCGCCTCCGGCGGCTTTCTTGCCCCCCGATTTCCCCGAACGATCCTCTCTTTCCCTCGACCTTCCGCGGGCTTCACCTCTTTGCTGCGAAACCTGTTCAACACTTTTCTTCAACAAGTCCATCATATCGATTACCTTCGCAGGTTCCTTCGCGGCCACTGGAACTTCTTCTGGAGGCATTGCGCCTTCGGACTGAGCCTTTTTCTCGATCCAGTCCATGAGCGCGTCACGATATTCATCATGGTACTTGGGCGGGTTCCACTCACTAGTCATGCTGTTTACAAGCAATTCGGCTATTTCGAGTTCCCTCTCCGATACCTTGTATTCTTCGAGGCTTCCAGCCGGCAAGCTTAACTCTGCCACGTCGCGCAGTTCCTGGTAATAGCGCAGGATTTCAAGGACAAGTGCTTTATCCTGGGGTATGAGTGCCGCAAGGTACTGCCGGGACCGGATGACTACCTGTGCTATGGCAACTTTACCGGTGCGCTTCATTATTTCGCGTAAAAGCACGTAGCCTTTATCAGCCCTCTTTCCGGGAACGACATAGTATGGTTTTGAAAAGTATGAGTACTCAATTGAAGCCAGATCGACGAAATCAGTGATGGCGATTGTCTGGGTCGCTTCTACCGCGGCCTTCTTAAAATCCTGATCGGTGAGGACGACGTAGTTTCCGGGGCTGTACTCGAATCCCTTGACAATATTGTCCCAGGGCACCTCCTGCTTTGTTTCCTCGTTTACCCTTTCGTAATGTACCTGCGAGCGGGTCCGCTTGTCGAGAAGCTTGAAGCTGAGATCTTTTTTCTTCTCGGCCGAGTAAAGAGTTATAGGTATGTTGACCAGGCCAAAAGAAATACTTCCTTTCCAAATAGGGCGGGGCATTGTTGTCTACCTCCCTCCTCGCCGCTTATCGTAAATCATCTATTGGCGCCCCTCCTGCCTCGAGGCAAAGGGACGGAACCGGAGAGCCGATGCAGACCACTCCTCTTAAAATATAAACCTGCCGAAAAGGCTTCGCCATATTAGTTGCACTAATCATCTGGGAATGACTATCCACGGAACATTCCTCGGCAAATAAGAATGCACATCGATTGGCTCCGCACCTATTGTGCATTTCGGGACTTTTATCCTTGAACAATAAGCTAAAATCAGTTAATCAGTAGTTGTGAAACATTCTGACACGTCGCTCTTTCCCAAAATCGCCGCTCAGCTTCTACCGCCGCAATTCCACTCAATTGCCCAAAGCATACAAAATATTCGAATGGAATCCCCCCTGCCCCGGAAGAAGAAACGCCATGCTGAGTCCTTTTGCGAGCGCAAAAGTTTCTAAGTTGTATTTCGCGAGATAATCGCACAGGTGTATGCGTCTGCCCGCAAAAGTTCTCGACCTGGTTGTTTCCGAAGTGACTCCGATCTTGGGGAGCAAGGGGAACCATCTTATGGAGCCTCGACCTTCAAAAGGGCCAACTCGAACTCTGTGCCGCCTATGGTTTGAGCGACCATTATGTAAGCAAGGGATCGGTTCGAATATGAGGGTGATCGAAGAGATGTACCGGGAAAATCATCCAGTGATCATCATTGACGACATACAAAACAATCCACGCGTTCAGTATCCCGAGGAAACCTGGGAAGGTGTCCAAATGATGCTCAACCTTCCGATAACAATTAGAAAAGACATAATGCGGATCTGCTTCTCCGATAAGAGAATCTTATCCGAAGAGGAATTGGATTTTTGTCCAACCAGCAGATCGGTTTTGCCGACACTGGCTTTTCAACCGTCGAATCGACGGTCGAGGCAATTAGACCGGGCGCTTACCACTTCCTGCCCAAAGCCTTCAGCGAGGACAAACCGCATGGATTCGTTTTGTCCGCCTTGAAGGAAACTCTGGGAAGAAGCGCTGTAAATCGGGATGCCGAGCAATTTCAAGTCCCGAGTGAGCGCGCCCAAGTTGTGGTCCCTAGCCCATGCTCGGGGCGGTGATCCGGCACAACAACCGGACGGGTCCTTCTGGATTTGCCTGGACCCGTTTTACCAAAGCCTCAAAGGGGGAAAAGGATGAAAGAGAAGCTGCAAGAGATTTTTTCTAATCACCATGGCACGCGGGATGCCCTGATTCCTGTGCTGCAGGACATTCAGGGTGAATTCGGGTACTTGCCGCCCGAGGCCATGGATGCAGCCGCGAGGTTCTGCCGGATGTCCCCGGTAGAGGTTTACGGCGTGGCCACTTTTTATGCGCAGTTCAAATTCGATCCCGTTGGCAGAAACATCATAATGGTCTGCCAGGGTACGGCTTGCCACGTAATGGGCGGGGCGCGCATTCTCGAGGAGGTTGCGAGCCAACTCCAGGTAGCGCCTGGACAGACCACCAAGGATGGCCGCTTCACTTTGGAGACGGTCGCCTGCATCGGCGCGTGCGCCCTGGCGCCTGCCATGTTTGTAAACAAGGATACCCACGGTCGCATGAAACCCGAAAAAGTAGCGGAGATTCTGAATGGAGCCGGCAATTAGGATACAACCCGGAAAGGAGCGTCAGGTCCTCGTATGCCGGGGAACCGGATGCGAGTCCCAGAAGGCGAAGGTCATATTCGATAACCTCGAAAAAGAGTTGGATAAAGCTGGGCTGAGTGGTTCGGTTGAAACCAAATATACCGGTTGCCACGGATTTTGCCAGCAGGGTCCAACGATAATGGTAATGCCCGCGGGGACATTTTACTGCAACGTGACCCCGGATGACGTGGCCGAAATAGTTGAAACCGATCTCAAAGGCGGTAAGCCGGTCGAGCGGCTGCTCTTCCTTGATCCAAAGACCAAGGACAGAGTGCTGACCTTCAGGGACATGAGGTACTTCAACCCTCAGCGCCGCATAGTGCTTAGGAACTGCGGCTTTATCAATCCCGAAGACATAGATGACTACATTGCTGTCGGCGGCTACGAGGGTGCAAAAAAAGCCCTTTCGATGACGCAGCAGCAGGTAATCGACAATATGAAGGCGTCGGGCCTGCGCGGAAGAGGCGGGGCGGGATTCCCGACAGGCATGAAATGGGAATTCGCAAACCGCTCGGTCGCCGACCAGAAATACATCATCTGTAATGCGGATGAAGGCGACCCCGGAGCGTTCATGGACCGCGCGGTGCTTGAAGGCGATCCGCACAGCGTGCTCGAAGGTCTGATAATAGGCGGCTACGCTATTGGCGCAACAAAGTCATACATTTACGTGCGCGCCGAGTACCCCATGGCCTACGAGAGGACGTTGATCGCAATCGACCAGGCCAAGAAGAAGGGTTACCTGGGGAAAAATATTTTTGGATCGGGCCATGATTTCGAAATAAAAGTTAAACTTGGCGCGGGAGCATTCGTCTGCGGCGAGGAAACGGCCCTTATCGCATCGATCGAGGGAAAGCGCGGCATGCCTATGCCGAGGCCGCCGTTCCCGGCTGTAAAAGGTGTTTTCGGAAAGCCCACCAACATCAACAACGTCGAGACCCTGGCAAATATTCCGGTCGTAATGACAAAGGGCGGCGAATGGTTTGCCTCGACAGGGACTGAAAAGAGCAAGGGGACCAAGGTCTTCGCTCTTGCCGGCAAGATTACCTATAGCGGGCTCGTTGAAGTTCCGATGGGCACGCCTCTTCGCGAAATTATCGAAGAAGTGGGCGGCGGGATTCTCAACAAGCGCAAGTTCAAGGCTGCTCAGACCGGCGGTCCGTCGGGCGGCTGCATCCCCGCGGAACACTTCGACGTTCCAATGGATTATGAGAACCTGACCCAGCTCGGGGCCATCATGGGATCGGGCGGTTTGATCGTAACGGATGAGACCACCTGCATGGTGGATATGGCCAAGTTCTTCCTCACCTTCACCCAGAAGGAATCCTGCGGTAAGTGCGTACCATGCCGTCTCGGGACCAAAAAGATGCTTGAGATCCTTACCGACGTAACCAAAGGCAAGGCAACTCTCGAGGATCTCGACCAGTTGGTAACGCTTGCCGAGGACGTAAAGAACGGCTCGCTGTGCGGTCTTGGTCAAACGGCTCCAAACCCAGTGCTTTCGACCGTCAGGTATTTCAGGGATGAGTACGAGGCCCACATCCTGAAAAAAGAATGTCCGGCCAGGGTTTGCGTACGGCTCATCAAGTTCCAGGTAAATCCCGACAAGTGCAAGAAGTGCGGACAGTGCGCAAGCGCATGCCCGGCCGATGCTATTACCTGGAAGAAGAAGGAAGTCGCGCAGATAGATTCTGAAAAGTGCATAAAGTGCCGTTCCTGCATCCTTGCATGCAGGTACAACTCTATAGACTAACGAGTGAAAATTCCCACTTGCCCCCTTTATTATGGCGGGATAGGCGGGTCACAAAGTGAGAGAGGACAAATGGACGACAAACTTACTCTTACAATAAATGGAATTAGCGTCCGGGGGAAAAAAGGTCAAACGGTCCTCGAAGTCTGCAGGGAAAACGGCATAAAGGTCCCGACCCTATGCTTTCATCCCAAGATGCCTCCCTACGGGGGCTGCCGGCTTTGTATCGTAGAGATCCAGAACATGCGGGGACTCCCCCCCTCATGTACCACTCCGGCAACCGATGGAATGAACATAAGCACGCACACCGACAGGCTTTTCCGGGTGCGCCGCACGGTTTTGGAACTCCTGCTTGCATACGGCAACCACAACTGCCTGATGTGCGAGAAAAACGGCGAGTGCGAGCTTCAGAACCTGGTCTACGAACACGGAATCGACTCCGTGCGCTTCAAGACAACCTTTGCTCCCAAGCCGGTGGATGATTCCAGCTCGATGATAGTTCGCGATCCCAACAAATGCGTCCTGTGCGGCCGTTGTGTTCGCGGCTGTCTCTCTGTGCAGGTAAACGGGGTTATCGACATAGCCGCCCGAGGTTCGGATTCATTCATAACGACCTTTAACGGCGGGCTGTTGAACGATTCAAACTGCGCGTTCTGCGGCGAGTGCGTTGCATCGTGCCCGACCGGCGCGCTCACCCCGAAACAGTCACATTTCAAGGGACGCCCCTGGGAGCTCAAGAAGGTCCAGACCACCTGCACCTACTGCGGCGTGGGCTGCCAGCTTGAACTCAATGTTAAGGATAACGAGGTCGTAAAGGTCACAACCGATCCCGACCTTGGCGGGCCAAACAAGGGAAGCCTGTGCGTAAAGGGCCGCTTCGGAAATGATTTCATAAATCATCCCGACAGGCTCAAGGTGCCTTTGGTGAAGAAAAACGGCAGCCTCCAGGAATCCACCTGGGATGAGGCGCTAAAGATCGTTGCCGATAAGATGGGCAGCATAAAGAAGAAGAGCGGACCGGACTCACTGGCATTTTTCTCATCGGCCCGCACAACCAACGAAGAAAACTACCTCGTGTCCAAATTTGCTCGCGCGGTGATCGGAACCAATAATGTCGATCACTGCGCTCGTCTCTGACACTCCTCTACGGTGGTCGGTCTGGCCGCCGCTTTCGGGAGTGGAGCAATGACCAATTCGATCGAGGAACTGGAAAATTCGGATGTGATCCTGCTTACCGGCTCAAACACCCGTGAGATGCATCCGGTTATTTCTTCGTTCATCAAAAGAGGCGTAGTGAGCGGAAAGACAAAGCTCATAATTGCCGACCCGAGGCGAATCGACCTGGTGGATTTTGCCGATATATGGCTGCGCCAGAAGCCCGGCTCTGACGTTGCGTGGCTTAATGGCTTAATGCACGTGATAATCAAGGAAGGCCTCTACGCTAAAAAATATGTTGAAGAGCGCACAGAGGACTTCGACGCCCTTAAAAAGGCTGTTTCGACCTACACGCCTGAGCGAGTCGAGGAAATCTCGGGTATTCCGGCAGCCGACCTCATCGCCGCGGCCCGTCTCTATGCGGGCGCGCCCGCGGCCGCCATTGCATACGCCATGGGTATAACCCAGCATATCAACGGCACTGACGCGGTTAAATCGGTTGCGAACCTCTCGATGCTTTGCGGAAATATCGGCATTGAATCGGGCGGCGTTAACCCGCTTCGCGGCCAGAACAACGTGCAGGGCGCATGCGATATGGGCGCACTGCCCAATGTGCTGACTGCCTATCAGTCGGTGACGGTCCCCGAGGTGCGTGAGAAGTTCGCCAAGTATTGGGGTGTAAAAAGCCTCCCCGAGAAGCCCGGCCTTACCATAGTCGAAACGATTGATGCGGCCGCCAAGGGGCAGATAAAGAGCCTTTTCATCGTCGGCGAAAACCCGATGATAAGCGACCCCGACCTGCACCATGTGGAAGAGGGCCTCAGAAAGCTCGACTTTCTGGTCGTCCAGGATATCTTCCTCACCGAGACGGCTAAGCTTGCGGACGTGGTTCTGCCCGCCGCCTGTTTTGCCGAAAAGGAAGGGACCTTCTCAAATACCGAGCGCCGCGTGCAGCGCGTGCGCAAGGCCGTGGAGCCCCCCGGAGAAGCAAAGGCGGACTGGGAGATCATCAGCGAAATAGCATCCCGCATGGGCTATAAGATGAAATACGCCAATGCCGAAGCGATTTTCGATGAAATGGCGAAGATCACCCCGTCCTATGCCGGTATGAGCTACGCAAGGCTTGAGAATGGCGGGCTACAGTGGCCCTGCCCGACCGCCGACCACGCGGGAACGAAGTACCTGCATAAGGAAAAGTTCGTTCGCGGAAAAGGAAAGTTCCACGCAATCGAATGGATTCCGCCCGCGGAACCCACCGATTCAAAATATCCCCTGGTGTTGATTACAGGCCGAGTCCTGTCGCAGTATCACACGGGGACAATGACCAGGCGCTCAGAGGGTCTTAACGGACTAGCTCCGGAATGCTTCGTCGAAATCAATCCGATTGATGCTCAAAAACTTGGAGTAGCAAACGGTGAATTCGTGAAGATCAGCTCACGGCGAGGCAGCATTTCCGCAAAGGCCGTTGTAGGAGAAACGACGGACGTTGGAATGGTCTTCATCCCGTTCCACTACTTCGAGGCGGCGGCTAACAACCTGACCATCGCTGCACTCGACCCGCAGGCCAAAATACCTGAATACAAGGTCTGTGCGGTGAAAGTGGAAAAAGTGGCGTAAAGGCAAGAAAAGAACGGAAGTTAAATTTTCCGGGAGAGTAGGGTGGGCACGGGGTTTTTCCGTGCCCACCTTTTTTGTGGTGGTTCGCCCGGCAGGGTGTACCTGCTTGAGTGAAATTTTTGCGGATTCGGTTGAGCGGCGAAATGATTACAAACCACATAGGCTGGGCAACGGGCTGGGGCTGTTGCCCAAATCCCGAATGGAAAACAATGGACGAAATTGAAGGAAAACTCCCCTCCCTTGGTGGGAGGGGCTGGGGGAGGGGGTTGAAATTCTTAGACCTTTTTGCCACCCTCCCCAAACAACCTCTCATTGAAGGAGGGGAATACATATCGCAACTCCTTTGGGCAACAGCCCCGTTTTTGTGCCCACCTTACTTATCAGCAACTAGTGCATCACGATCCTGGTGAAGCGCCGGGTTTGCTTTTGATCTTTTCCGCTTTGTTCTCCCGTACTGCTGCCTGAGCCGCGGCAAGGCGGGCGATGGGTACGCGGAATGGCGAGCAGCTCACGTAGTTGATGCCAAGGCCGTGGCAGACCGCAATAGATTTGGGATCACCGCCGTGCTCGCCGCAGATCCCAATTTCAAGCCCGGGCCTGGTTTTGCGTCCCAACTCCACTGCTATTTGCATCAACTTGGCAAGTCCTTTCTCGTCGATGCTCACGAACGGGTTCTCGGGCAAAATCCCGCGCTCCATGTAGTCGATCAGGAAGCCTTTTTCGGCGTCATCCCGGCTTATCCCATAGGTGGTCTGAGTCAGATCGTTCGTGCCAAACGAGAAAAATTCGGCATGCTCCGCGATTTCATCGGCAGTGAGGGCAGCGCGCGGGATTTCGATCATTGTCCCGAATTTGTAGTCAATGGTAATTCCCTGCTCGTTCATTACTTCTTTTGCAACTGATTCGAGCGCCTTTCTCTGGGTTATTAGTTCGTTCACATGCGAAGTCAGCGGGATCATTATCTCGGGATGTACATCAATGCCGTTTTTTGCGCAGTGGCAGGCTGCCTCGAAGATCGCCCGCACCTGCATCTGGGTAAGCTCGGGCATGACTATCCCAAGGCGCACTCCCCGAAGGCCGAGCATCGGATTTGCCTCGCGAAGTGTCTCGACCCGCCTCAGGATACGCTCGTCCTCTTCAATCTTTTCAAGAAGTTCATTTATTTCAGCCAGGTCCCGGGCGTGCATCAGGCGGATCTTGCCGTCGGTGAGTTTGCTCATTAGTTCTTCGAAGCCTGGCAGGAATTCATGAAGCGGAGGATCGATCAGCCGGATGATCACCGGCAGGCCGTCCATGGCTTTGAAGATTCCAATGAAGTCCTCGCGCTGGAAAGGCAGGAGCGCGTCAAGGGCATCACGCCTCTCGGTAGGCTGGTTTGTCATTATGAGTTTCTGCACAAGCGGCAACCGCTGTGCTTCGAAGAACATGTGCTCGGTGCGGCAAAGCCCGATTCCTCCCGCTCCGTATTCACGTGCCCGCTTTGCGTCTTGAGGATAGTCCGCATTTGCCCACACTCCAAGCTTGCGAAAACTGTCGGCCCACCGGAGAAGCTTCATCAACCACTCATCGGAGATATCGGGCACCATGGTATCGAGTTGTCCGAGGAAGACCTCACCCGTGGAACCATCAATTGATATCCATTCGCCCTCGTTTATCACCTGGTCGCCAACGGCCATAAGGTGTCGCCCCAACTCGATGTCAAGTTCGGCAACACCGACCACCGCCGGTTTTCCAAACTGCCTGGCAACAAGTGCGGCATGGCTGGTGCGCCCACCCCGGCTCGTTAGAATCCCCTGGGCTGCAAGCATTCCGTGTACGTCGTCCGGCTTGGTTTCCGGCCTGACCATTATGACCTTTTTGCCTTCTTTTTTGGCCCAGCTTTCGGCAAGGTCCGCATTAAAAGCTACCATGCCCACGGCGGCCCCCGGAGAGACATTCAGGCCGGCGGCCATGAGCTTTCCTTCATCCCTGGCGGCCTTTTTGGAGGAGGGCTTGAACTGCGGGTGCAGGAAAAAGTCGACCTGCTCCGGGGTTACACGCATTACAGCTTCTTCTTTGTTTATGAGATCTTCTTCGGCCATTTCCACCGCGATTCGAACCGCTGCCTGGGCGGTGCGCTTGCCGTTGCGGGTCTGAAGCATCCAGAGTTTTCCCCGCTCGATGGTAAACTCGACGTCCTGCATATCGCGGTAGTGCCGTTCAAGCTTCTGTGTAATTCCAACAAATTCTTCCCATGCCCGTGGCATCGTCTGCGCCATCTGCTCGACCGGGTCCGTTTTGCGGATACCGGCCACCACATCTTCGCCTTGCGCGTTTATAAGGTAGTCGCCCTCGATCTTCTTCTCGCCGGTTGTGGCATTGCGCGTCATGGCAACGCCGGTAGCGCTCTCTTTTCCCATGTTGCCAAAAACCATGGTCTGGATATTCACCGCGGTCCCCAGGTCGTGAGCAATTCGGGCGGCATTTCGGTAATCTATTGCGCGCTTGCCGTTCCATGACTTGAAGACGGCTTCCGTTGCCAGGCGAAGCTGCTGATAGGCAAGGGTTGGAAACTCGATGCGGCTGTAGAGCTGAAAGACTTCCTTGAACCTGTTCCCGACAGCTTTCCAGTCATCTGCCGTAAGCTCTGCGTCTGTCTTTACCTTGCGGGTTTTCCGGAAATGGGTGATTATTTCCTCGAATGGTTCATCCGGGACGCCCATTACAACCGAGCCGAACATCTGAATCAGGCGGCGGTAAGAATCATAGACAAAGCGAGCGTCCCCGGTTGCCTCGATCATTCCTGTTACAGTATCCTCATTCAAACCTATATTGAGGACGGTATCCATCATTCCCGGCATCGAGAATTTTGCCCCGGAGCGGCATGAGACGAGAAGTGGATTTTGGGGGTCTCCAAATTTCTTTCCGGTCTTTTTCTCAACCTTGGCCAACGCCTCCAATTCCTGTTCCCACATTTGATCGGGGAATTCCATGCCGGAAGCCAGGTAAGCATTGCAGGCCCGTGTTGTCACTGTAAAACCCGGGGGTACCGGAAGGCCGATTCTCGTCATTTCAGCAAGATTGGCACCTTTGCCGCCAAGCAGTCCCAGAGCATCATCCCACTCACCGCCTGCATCGGCCAAGGCCTGATCAAGTTCATCGAACAAGTAAACCCATTTATTAGCCATAGCATCTCACCTTTTAGGATTAATGCATCGCTCCGGCGCCCTTGGTTTTTTTATGTTTCTTGCCGATAAGCACCTGCGCAGATAATCAGATCATCAACCTTTTCGAAAAACACAACTTTGGGTACTACCTGTTTGCTTTTGGGATGAAACCACTTGTACTCTATCGAACCGGAGCCCTTCGCGAGCGCTGTCTCGACAATCTCCTTTATGAAAAACTTACCATCCCGGTCCTTGACATCCAGGAATTCCTCCCCGACAAACCTTTCATTAATGCCGTGAGCAAGCATGGTCCCATTAAAACATAATACAAATACATACTTGTCGTTTTCGGTAAACATCCCGTTCGGGTTGGTAAACTCCGCAAGGGCAATCCTTTTGCCTGTATGGAGGAAAAATGTTTTCGCATCGTCGAGCAGTCCTCTGGCCTTCTCGCGCGCAGCAATTGGAGTCATTTCACACCTCCGGTTTGATTATGATTTTTTAGTGAGAGAATAGTTTTGAGTATCGAGCAATGTTCAGTCAATTAACGGAAATAATTGCCGTTAAATCCAAATTTGCGTGGCAAGAGCGAAAAGGGGCCGCACCCAAATAAAATTGCTGAATAAGAAAGGAACTGGACGGCAGGTGCATTTGTCAGCGAGAGGTGATTCGCCGCATGGAGAGAAATTGCCTGAGGAGCAGTGGAGCAGTCGCTGATCAGTAGAAAGCCGGTCACGGCAAATCTGCCGTCTTTTATGACTCTACATCAGCCATTAATTAGTGGGATAGGCACTTTCAGCCCAAAAGTCAAACACAAACTGAAGATGAACGGGGATTGCTTTTGGGCCTGTCAGCCCCGCTAGCGATATCTGGCGTTATGGTGTAGCTGGCGTTTTAGCAGGGAGCCGAGTTCGCCCTTTCTGATTGCTCCGAGCTGGACGAAATAACTTCCGATAGGCCTTTGAAGATTCTTCTGCCTGCGGAGCAGCACATTTAGCTGGAATGGATTAACAATTCTATTATTGAGAAACAACTCGCCCAGCAACTCGCCAGGACGTCTTTGTCCCAGCAGGTGCTCGATTTGCATTTCGGTTACCCATCGCCATTTTTTTGCGATTTCGCCTATTCTTGGGCGCTGAGTTCCCTGCCGGACAAGTGCCCGAATCCACACTCTCCAGGGGACTATGCCTGAGTAGTATAAAAATTCACCGAAGCGCAGGTGCCTCCGGGGCACATCTCTTCCCCAAAAGGATGATGAGGCGAAGCCGTGGAAGCGCTCTCTTCCGGATGTGTCTCGGGAATTGTCCCTGCGAGCATAAGCCTGCCGGGAATAGCCGGCGGATGTCCCTGTTTGTGCGTAATCGCGTGCGTAATCGCGCCTGGTCTGGTCGCCCCCGATTACATCCCTGGATTTAAGATAGCCGCTTAATGCCTCATATGCGTTGTTTACCTGAATGAACCGTTCGGAACACATTCTGCGGCATTCTTCTCCACGGGCCATGAACATATCGGGGTGCGTCTGCAGGGCCTTTCTGCGGTATGCCTTCCTCAACTCCGACTCCCTGATAGACCGGAGCAACGTCCCGCATTGGTCCTTATCAGTTGAAAAAAGCAGTGCCAGGGCAGCAATTAATTCCGACTCATCCAGTAATTCTATGCTCACGAAAATCCCGCTCCAGAGAAAATAACGTTCGTCTTTTCAGGGATTTGCTGCACCGTCTTCAAAATAGAGGCCGGCCCAGACAAGAGGTCCTGGAATTTCGATGCACTTTGAGTGCCAAAGTCTATCCTCCGTTCACCCGGGGTTGCCGTCATGAAAATAGGAGGCGAAGACTTCAGATAAGGAACATTATAGAGAAGACGCTTGTACAAATCTATAGCGTTGATTATAAGTTGTCCAGAAGACGACCGAATTTCGAAGGATTCGCGCTGGAATTTACTTCATGGGAAGTCCCTCATGGTCGAAGAGCGAAGAAAGCACAAAAGGCTTAAAGGAAAAGAAGGTGCCTTCGCTGTGTTCCCGAGGGATGATGAACTTCTGGTTCTCGGCAATATCATTGACATAAGCATGGGCGGGGTTTGCGTGCGGTATCTTTCCACGGAGAAACTTAACCCCGATTGCCGCAGGATAAAACTCTTCGGCAGCAACGATATCTTCATCCATCTCGATCAGATGGACTGTAACATCGTGCACGATAAAGATGTTTCCCCTGGCGCGCTGGATCAGCTTGACGCCAGAATGTGCGGAGTGCGATTTTATAATATGTCTTCAAGGCAGGCCGACATGTTGCGGGAGTTTATTCATCATTTTTCCCTGAAGGAAAACATCAACCAACTAGCATGAGCGCGTTGCATTCCAGTACCAAAATACGAGTGGATTCCGTAGATGATTATAAAGAAGTCTATTACTTTCGAGGGAGTTTCCCAGATGCAACTCGAAACCAGAAGACACGTTCGCTACAAGGTTAAAGATGGAACGCTGGCGGCACTGTCCGTACCGGGAAAGCTAAAGCTTACCATCGGGCCGGTACTGGATATTTCCAAAGGTGGACTGGCGCTCATGCATACAGATGAGATCTCCGCGGAGCCCGAGAAAGCTGAACTTGTTCTGCTCGGGCATGATGAATCCAAAACATCCGAGCTGAGATTTCCCGCCAGGTTCATCTACAGGCAAAAGCTCCAAAAGGGGTATCGGTCCGGTTTTGAATTCAAAAATTTGTCGGGTGACCAGATCTCCCTGCTCGCATCTTTTATAGAGAGCAATTCTTCATCAGCAATAAGCGTCGAACCGGTGCTGCATTAGCAGCTATTTCCCGCCAAAAACCAGAGCACTGAATTGAAGAGCCCGATGTAAGGAATCCGGGAATAATCTCAGTGCCTCCCATTCCTGGGAGCAATTCATCAAAACATCTTGTCCCGCTCTTCTTATCCGACTCAATTATATACCCATACTCATTTGACCCTCAATCCCTCAGTTTCACTGGGCACAATCTCTGGCCGATAAAGCATAATCGTAGCGGTCTCCCAAAGGGTCTGTTTTGGGGAATTTGGGTCATTTCGCCCTGCCTGGGTGTGTGATGTCACCTAAACTCGTCAGGTTCCCAGAATTAATCGATAATAATACTTAGTCAAATCACACTATTACTAGAAAAGCAAAATTGGCATTAGGGTTGCAATAAAAATGAGGCAAGGGGGAAAGTTTTAGCTTTGTGACAATGTGGAACCGGTACCCGGGATTTAGGGGGCACATCTGATCGCAATTTCTCTTGGACATAGCTCCAGCTCAAATTCCTTTTAGCTGCATTCAAATCTCTCCGGAGTGAATTCGCAAATCCAAATCCCTCTCATGCAGATCTCCTTTACGGTATTTTGCGCCACATGACTTTAGAATCCTTTTTTGCGATCAGCCGCGCAACACTTCTGTTGTAAAGCCGGCTGTTCCACGCCGGACTAGGCGTAACGGCGTTGCGCCTGGTCTGCCAGGGCAAACAAGACGGATGAGTTTATAGGTCGGCAAACCTGTTGAGGGGTGTTTGGGTAGTGGTGCACCATTAGGGTAGGTGGTCGGCTCGAGCGGCAAAGCCTCGACCGTTTGGCAGAATTGGGTCATTTCACCCTGACCGGTGCGTCATGTCACCCAAACTGGGTGGCACGCATTAGCGGATCGGAATAATCCGCCACTAATACGCAGACTTAGCTGCGAATGGCTCGTGGCATTGGTATTGCACATTGAAAAAGGAATGAAAATTGTCCAGCCCGGTCGGTCTGGCCGGGTCTTAAACACAGCAACTTTGGGTCCTAATGGCAATTTCAGCATCTGTTTCAAACTGGAGTTCCCTCTCGGGGCAGTTCAAACGTGACATTTGAATTACCTACACCAGCTCAAGTTGAACGGAAATTGCGCAGTTACTGATCGGACCCAACGCTCATATAAGTTTTGTGTGAGGTTAGAGTTTTTTTTGGTCAGGGTAGAATATTTTGAGGGAGTAGCTAATGAGAAGCAGCAAAGGGTCTATTCTAACGGCAATTGCAATCGGATTAATGTTCATCTCATTCTTAGCCGCTTTGCCGGCTTGGTCCGCCATCACCGGCAGCGCCCACGATTTTTCCGGAAAAGGTTATGGCACTGACGAAATTTGCGTCTTTTGTCATAGCCCCCACAATGCGCAGCAGGACGGCGGCAGCGCCAGTATTACGCCCCTGTGGAATCATGCCATGAGCAGCGCGGTTTACACATTGTACACCAGCGGGTCCTTGAAAGAGACGCCTACTCAGCCTAATGGTCCGTCGAAACTCTGCCTTTCCTGCCATGACGGCAGTGTGGCAATCGACTCGTTCGGCAACATGAGCGGCAGCAACATGATTACCGGCAATGCCAATATTGGCACCAACCTGTCGGACGACCACCCGATAAGCATCCGCTTCAGGCACTTCGCAAACGCTGGTTCGAGCAGCCATGGTGGTGCGGGCTATGACTGGGATGGTACAGGTCCGGGCAGCAGGTGCGATAACTGCCACAACGGCCCCACGCATAGCGCGGCTACTCTAAATGGGAAGGTGGCTTTCTATGGCAGCGTTGGCGCAATGACCGTGGAGTGCGGATCGTGCCATGAGCCGCACAATAAGTTCCCGCAATACGTAAAGATGCTGCGGCAGGATCTTAACGGATCGGTAATATGCCTGGTCTGCCACAACAAGTAATTGAAATCACGGGAAACATGCAAAAAGGTTCGAGCTGCACATAAATTTTACACGACTGGAGCACATATATCCGGGGATATAAATGCTTGCGTGCGGTGCAAAATCGTAGTAAGTGCGGTTTGAATTTGAATGGTCTGAACGCAGGCGGCGGCCTCGCCGCCGCCTGCACAGAAAAATCTTGTCTCAGTTTGGGTCGAATGCTTTTTCACAGTTTGGCCAAACACTTTCGAGAGAAGGCATTGGTTGGTATGCTGATCGGCATTTTGGGGTGGTTTGCGCAAAAATGGGTCATTTCACCATTGTTTTTGTGTCATGTGACCCGAAATACGCCCCATTATGAGAGGTCAGTCAGGATTGAGTTGTTTAATCAAATACTTATCCGGGCTGGCCAGAGGGGCACGAACATTGCAATATATCAATGCGCGTAGAGCCCCGGGGGTTGACAGGATACCGGCAGGCAGCCGTTGAACAAGAGTATCGTCTGCAATAACCGTGACTTGGGTTCTTTTAAAACTGAGATAATGAATTCAGGAATGCAATTGGAATATCGAAGTTGCTGTTGAATTTAACCTGCCATGATTGATGAGGAACTTATGGGGAGAGGCCGCGAAGCAGAGGAATTTATCACTGCGACCATCCTGAAATTAATCCTGGTTGGCCTGTTTGTACTTGCGGTTGCAACATCATCGCAGGCCGCCATCACGGGCAGTGCACACGATTTTTCCGGGAGCGGCTATGGTACTGATGAAATATGCATATTCTGCCATAGCGCGCATAATGCGAAACAGGATGCCGGGGCAACAATATCGCCCCTTTGGTACCATGCAATGAGCACGGCAAATTACACTACTTATACAAGTCCATCGTTGAAACAAACAGCGCTTCAGCCAAGAGGGCCTTCGAAGCTCTGCCTCTCCTGCCATGACGGCAGTGTGGCGATAGACTCTTTCGGCAACAAAAGCGGAGGACAGCTTATAGTCGGGTCGGCCAATCTCGGCACCAACCTGGGTGACGATCACCCAATAAGCATCAAATGGAATCATTCGACTTTCAAAGCCGCCAGTTGTTTCAATTGCCACAATGGTCATCTCGGGTACACCGGGCTGCCATTTTACGGAACGAACGGCAACAAGTACCTGGAATGTGGCTCGTGCCATGAGCCGCATAACAAATATAATCAGTATCCCAAGATGCTCCGGAAAGATTTGGCCGGATCAGTCTTATGTCTTTACTGCCATGGAAAATAGGAGTTCGTGCTATTAACCTCTCAAAACTCCTGCCCTGCGTGGGGCCTTTCTCGGGGTAACCTCGATGAAACCGACGAGCGTGAGGGAGAAAAAACAGGGGTGATGGAGAGGGGTTTTTATAGTAAGTTGATAGCTTCAGATCCTAGTCCCTTTTCTAGTTTGCGAAAGTTGCTACGAAACATCTAAGGAGGAGGAAGTTATGAACCAAGGCCGCGAAGAACGGCCGTTTAGCACGGCTACCATTGGTATGGCAGTCTTAACCATCTTGCTCTTGTTGGGGAGTGTCACAGTGGCACAGGCAGGAATTGCGGGAAGCAAGCATGATTTTTCCGGCCAGGGCTGGGGAACCACAGATGCCTGCGCATTTTGCCATACTCCTCACGGCGGGGTCACTGTGACTGGGACAAATGTTCCGCTATGGAATCATAAGATGACCACGGCCACTTACACATTGTACAGCAGTTCATCTCTGCAATATGCTCCCCAGCAGCCAAGGAACCAGTCGAAGCTTTGTCTGTCCTGTCATGATGGCACCGTGGCGATAGACTCCTATGGCACTCGGACCGGAAGTCACTTTGCCACCGGGAATGCAAACCTTGGGACCAATCTTTCCAATGACCATCCCATCAGCATTCAATGGGCTCATCAGACGATGGACGATAGCATTAACTGTGAGCAGTGCCACGCTTTCCCCTCCGATATGAGAAAGACCTATACCCCGATGTATAAGGATAGTGTCAGCGGCCTTAAGTACATGGAGTGCGGATCGTGCCACGAGCCTCATGACAAGTATCCGGCATACGGAAAGATGCTCAGGTATACGATGAACGGTTCGCAGCTGTGCCTCTTATGCCATGGAAAGTAGGCAGATGATTCTTGGCAAGAAGATCCTAATTGCCGACGATGAGTTCCTGATCCGCTGGTCCCTCTCCGAGGCCCTTTCTCAGGACGGATATGAGGTCATGGCCGTGGGGGATGGGGAGAAGGCGCTGGAGGCCATCAGGATTGTTGGTTTTGACTTCATCATAACCGACTTGGTAATGCCCGGCATTGATGGCTGGGAGGTTTTGGATCGCGTAAAAGAGATCTACCCCGGTGCAAAGGTCGTTATTATAACCGCGCACGGGGACCGGGAAACCGGTGTCATGGCAAGAGAAAGAGGTGCTTACGGGTATATTGAGAAGCCCGAACTTATTGACAAGATAAGAGTTTTGGTAAGGGGAGGCTTTCCCGATGACTGCGATCATGGGATGCTGAACTGAACCGTCTTATACCCCGACGCCCCGGAGCCGGGGGGGGCCCCGCTGAGAAGCGGCGAAAGTGGTCAACAGACCGAAAGGATAAAATAACCAACATAGGGCTGACTGTGAGAGGCAAAGGTTTTTGGGGAAAACGGCTAATGCGAGGCATTTAGTCTTAAACCTTGAATGTCTTCCAGTGTTTTGCCCCACCAGATTCAGAAGGAGGTGAAATTTCTAATCTGCTAATTTTGGCAACAGGCGTGATTAGTTTTGAAAATCATTTTCGGAGGGCATTAAAATGAAAATCCCAAGAGTTTTATTTGTCGTGATCGCGCTGCTGGTTGGAGCGTTCGTAATTTCAAGTGTACAGGCTGCGAGTATTGTTGGATCGAAACATGATATGACAACCCAGGCCTGGGGTGCCGGCGGACAGATTTGCGTCTACTGCCATGCACCGCACAATTCGCAGTCCGCCACAATCGCTCCTCTGTGGAACCATGCCACAACTACTCAAACCTTCACCCTGTATTCGAGTCCAACATTCAATGGTTCGACGTCCCTCACACAGCCGACCGGCAACTCGAAGGCTTGCCTTTCGTGCCATGACGGAACAGTTGCGCTTGATGCTTACGGTGCGTCCGCCGGCTCCCATTACCTCACGGGATCGGCCAATGTTGGAACAGACCTCTCAAACGATCATCCAGTATCTTTTACATATGACGCTGCCCTGGCAACCGCTGACGGCGGTCTGGTTTCACCTGCCAGCGCAACGTTGGTCGTGACAGGCATTCCGCTTTATGGCGGCAAGCTTGAATGTGCTTCCTGCCACGCTGTTCATGATCCTCAGTTTGGCAACTTCTTGAGGCTCTCGAACGCTGCAAGCGGCCTCTGCTTGAAGTGCCACGCGAAATAGTTTGTTAGCTCGCCTTTTTGCCTTCGCCTCCTCCCGATCGCGGGGAGGAGGCGAAGGTCAAAGTTTTTGCAAAGGTCACTCTACTCTGGAGATGGCCTATTTTTACATCAATGGTCGACCTGCAAAAAGATCCCACCCTCACTTTCTGTCTGCCTGAAACGAATCTCGTTCATATGAGTAACACTACCCGTTTGCTGCTAAACCACACCAGATTCTTCCGCCTGGCCTTTAAGAACCTGTTTATGATCGCATAAAACAACTTCTTATCATGAATGAAATCCGAATATCCGACAATGAAATGAAAAAAAATCGTGACCAGAGCAGCCGATTAAGGTTATGAATGAGATTATTTTGCTACATATCTGAAGATGATACAAAAAATTAACTACTTAGACGGATTATTTTGGTATAAGTTGGAAACTAAGGAGCCCGGTTGGGCAGAGGTCTGGGGAGACATGCCCCGCAATTGCCTCCCGGCAGCCTTTCAGGCTTAGGGGTAGGCAACCATCTCCGAACTGCTAGTGGAAGAAGGTTTTATGAAAAAAATCAAATGCTTTTCAAACTTGTTCTTAGTGTTGTTTTTGATTTCGGTCGTGTTTGGCTGCGGCACTGTACCCAAGAAAGAGGCCCAAACAGCAAATGCGGGGCCGGTGTTCTACCCGCCCCTCCCGAATGCTCCCAGGATCCAGTATCTTGCGAGTTTTTCATCCGCATCTGATCTGGGGAAAGCTCAAGGTGGATTTGCCGAGTATATCGTGGGGAAGGACCCTCAGGACAAACAGGCTGTCAAGAAACCCTATGGTGTTGCGATTTATGACGGCAAGATTTACGTAGCTGATACCGGAAGTGCCGCCTTTGCAGTCTTCGATTTGAGATCCAAGAAGATGTCGTACATTACGGGATCGGGCGGCGGCAGGATGGTAAAGCCCATTAATATCTTTGTTGACAAAGATGGATCCAAGTATGTTACCGACACTGCCTTGAATCAGGTCCTTTCGTTTGACAAGGGTGACAATTTCATCAGGGCGTATGGTGTTAAAGACCAGTTCAAGCCTGCCGGGGTTGTTGTCTCGGGTGACAAACTCTATGTTTCCGATCTCAAGAACAACAAGATCCACGTTCTTGACAAGGCTACCGGCAAGACCGTTTCCGAAATTGGAAAGGCAGGTAAGAACATCGGCGAACTCTATTACCCGACAAACATGGCAATCGGTCCGGATAATTGCCTTTATGTAACGGAGATCGGGAATTTCCGTGTGCAGAAATTTACCCTGGACGGAAAACCGGTTCGTGCGTATGGAGAGGCTGGCGACAAGCCCGGCCAGTTCGCAAGACCCAAAGGTGTTGCAGTGGATCGCCAGGGAAATATCTATACGGTTGACGCAGCCTTCGAGAATGTCCAGATCTTCGATCAGGAGGGCAGGCTGCTGCTTTTCTTCGGTAATCCAGGAGGAAACAAGGAGGATATAAATCTTCCTACTTCCATGGTTATCGACTACGAAAGCGCTCCCCTGTTCCAGCAGTATGCCGACCCAAGATTCAAAGTCGAGTATGTAATCGCGGTAGCCAGTCAGTTCGGTATAAGCAAAATCAATGTATTCGGCTACGGTCGGATGGATGGGATGGACTATACTGTCAAGGAGCCTACTCCGCAAATGGTCGCTCCCAAGGAACCTGCTCCTCCGCAGAGCGGCGTTCAGTCTTTCGAGAGTGGGGCTCCGGCTGCTCCGCAGGGGCCGGTTCCGCAATAAGCGAGTTGCTCCTTGACAGCATCGATCTGAAGTTCTGATAAAGACGCGCTAAATTTACGCAGGGGGTTCAGCCCCCTGCGTAAATGCTCTTTTTCTCCTTCCCCCAAATGGGGATTTAGTTGTATAGTCGATAAGAATCGACTACCGGCGCTCAAAAAACAAACCCCTCATTGGTCCGCGCCCGATCAGGGCTAAGTGGCATGGGGGAGTTTGCGTTTATGAGTGCCGGTTGGTGTTTGTACAGGCTATCCCGTTTTGCTGGATTCGAGACTCATTATCGGCACCACAGCACTTTGTCCTTGCTTTGGCTCTCATGCTCTGAGATATATCATTTTCCGTCGATATTTGGTTGAAATAGGTGGAATCCGAAAAACACTGCCAGGTGACAACCGAAATGAAAAGAGGACACGGGAAAGGCGGAAGTTTTCACAAAGCATTCGTTCTTCTTTTCCTGTTGCTTGCCGTGTCTATCTTGTCCGGATCGCGGGATTTCCTTTTTGCCGCACGCCTGGCCGTCACTCAGCCGGAGGATGAAGTCAAGTGGCTCGGCATGCGTCACCTTGAAGGCGGTCTCGAGTTTAGATATGAAAAGGAAAGAAACAACGAAGGGGGTGGAGGGTCCCAATTTGTGACCGACAGAAACACCTTCGAAGAACGTCTGAACCTCACTTCAGATGGCTACTTCTATCATCCCAACCTGGCCGAGTATCACTCCGAGTCATCTCTGGGCATACAAGAGAATTTCTTCAGCGGAACAACCGGCAGCTCCAATAATGCCAGCTTCTTGAGCGAGTATAGCGCGAACGCAACTCTGCTCAAGGAGAAGGCCATCAGCGGAACTCTTTTTGCCACTAAATACACGATGCCCGTCAGCAGCCAGTTTTATGACATCCTCACTATCGATACCAGCAGCTACGGAGGCATGCTCCGTTACAAGAACAAATTTTTGCCGATGACCCTCCTTCTGCGTTATGACAACACTAAAGAAGATTCAATCGACTTCAGGAGAGACCGGACGGAACAAGGTGCTGAATGGAGGGCCACCAATAAGTATAAGAATTTTCTAAACACGGACTTCAAGTACGAGTACAGGGACCTGGTAGAGAGCACCCCGACAACACAGGAGATTACTTCTCATAACGCGAATATCACCTCGATACTGGACCGCGGCAAGCTTCACGGCAGCTCCATAATTTCGGCGCTCGAGACAACCAATCTTGCCGGAAGCTCATCCAGTGGTATCGATAATACTTCGCTTCAGGTAGGCGAAAATTATCACTATGATCATAGCAGGGCCATTACAACTTTTTATGGATACAATCTCTCTCGATTTACTTCGGGAGATTTTGCGACCCTCGTCAACTCAGGCAATATCGGTGTTCGCCACAGGCTCTATGAAAGCCTCGAGACCGAGTTGGCGGCCGAGGTCAGCCAGACTGATGCTACCGAGTTTAAAGAGAGTTATTTCGGTCCCAGATTCTCGACGAATTACACCAAGAAGGTCCCTGGAGGATTATTCAGCGCCGGATACAATTTTCTTTACAGGCACACGGAAAGAGAAGCTTCCACGGGAATCATAACTGTGCTGGGCGAGCGCATCACTCTCACTGATCCGATGAGGCACTTTCTCGCCAACACAGGCGTGGTTACTAGTTCGGTGGTGGTAAGGGACACCAGTGGGGTAATCCTGAGGGAAGGCTTCGACTACCTGCTCCAGCAGTCGGGGGTCCAAACCGAAATTATACGTCTGTCGGCCCTGCCGAACGGAACGACAGTAGTTGTTGACTACCAGTATTCGTCTCCCCGCAATCTAAATTTCGACACTCTGGGTAACCAGTTTAACCTTAGATATGATTTTAGAAGGCTGTTTTCTCTGTACTACATGTATCAAAGCATCGAGCAAATCCCGATGGGCTCTGTAGCCGAAACAGTCGATGCCACCACTACAAGCCAGCTTGCAACCACTTTGAGAAACCTCTACGGTGCTGAAACGAGATGGCGCTGGTTCAGTTTTACCACTGAATACGAAGACGATAACTCGGAACTCGCCCCTTTCACTTCGCTCAGGCTTCGCGGGAGCTTTGACATCGCCCCCACTGAACGGTCCCATATTTATCTCACTGCTTCCCAGAGCTGGACCGATTATAAACTGGATCAGAGGAATGTAGATTATTTCATTTCCGAGATTTACTACATCTATCGGTTTAACACCCTGATAGATCTTGCGCTATCAGGTGGAAGGCAAACGGAGAAGGGGACGGACATGGACACCCAACTCTGGAGATTCAGAGGCGAGCTTCGCAGCCACTACCGGACCATTGACTTGAAGCTTAGCGCGGATTATCTAACGCGCTCAGAGCGGCAAACGGACCGGGATGAACTGCTGATAAAATTGAGCTTGATTCGACACTTCAATATTTTTTGACGGAGAAGAAGAGAGTTGCCCCGGATCAAGGCATACCTTTAAAACCTCGGTAATATCATTGAGCCGCTTTCCAGTTGCTCAATCGACTCAAAGCCAATGGATTTACATTCGAGCAGGCAGATGATCCAACCCAATTAGGGAAATTTTACCTTATCGCGATACGGCGAACAGCCGATTTAAAGGAAGAGTGCGATGGTTAAGGAGAAGAAGCAGGCTTTCGTCGAGCCCAAATATACTCTGTCGCTGGTAGCAGCTTTCTTGGGTGTAGCCTTTCTCGGGTTTGCCCTCCTGAGCTTGACCCTCTTTATTCTGCTAAACTGGCGGCTGGGAGAAAATTACCTCGAAGGTATTGTGACCCTCAATGCTCTCAAGGATAGACTCCCGCTCATTCTTTTAGTCGGAGGAATAGTTCAGGCAAATATACTAACCCTCATTCTATTTTTACTGTCCCTGCTTTGGGCTCACTCCATTGCAGGCCCCATTGTCCGTTTTGAAAAATTTCTTAGATTGATCGGGAGCAACGTACCAATGCCTGAAATTTCATTCCGCGGGGGTGACCAGCTACATGCTTTGGCGCAGGCCCTCAGGAATGTTCAAGTCAGTCGGCATCGGCGAAGCGAGCGGTTGCGGACCCATCTTGAAACGGCATCGCGCCTCCTTGAAGAAATTGATTCCTCGCCTTCCGGGGCAAGGATCAAGGTCCACGAGTTGCAAAAGGTTTATCGGAGCATTAAAGGAAATTGAAACAGTTGAGGGATGACGCTTGCGAGTTATTAATCGGCTTCCCCATATATGGCTTCTTGTCCTGTGTTTCGCGCTTGTTGACCCAATCGGAAACATTTCGGCGGTAGGCGCAAAGCACGATTTCGAAGGCAAGTGCCGGCTTTGTCACTCCAGTATTCCAAAGCGCGGAACCGACTTCAGTCGAATCGTGCTAAATGGTGAGCCCGAGCAACTGTGCCTTCAATGCCATAAAATAAACCAGCGTACCTCCCATCCCGTTGATGTTGCCCCAAAAGGCCCCATGCCCTTGTCCAAATTTCTGGACAAACAGGGTAGAATAACCTGCCTCACTTGTCATCAAGTGCACAAGGAAAGGAACACTTCCTCATGGGGCAACACCGAACTTAAAGGCCTTCTACGAGGCCACGCGAACGGGCGGGCGTTTTGCATAATGTGCCACAGCAACGATGCACTTGGGGCCAAGTGGCACGCCGGTGTGGTTAATTATGCCCATACGCCCGGTAAATTCATTCAAACGAGCGGCGGCGGCCAACTGCTCGATCAAAATTCGATTGAGTGTTTAAGCTGCCATGATGGCAGCGTTTCGCAGGCTACAAGCGTTTCCATGAATTCGGGAAGTTTTCAGCACGGCAGTGGTTCCAGCCACCCAGTCGGGGTAGATTACCCCAAGCCGGGAATGAAGGCCGGCTTTGAACCTGCCCAAGCCCTGCCCGAAGAGGTTGCTTTATTTCAAGGTAAAATCGGATGTCTAACCTGCCACAATCCGTATGAAAAAAACAAAAAACTTCTAGTGAAGGACAATTCCCGAGCTGCTTTGTGTTTATCTTGCCACAGGAAATAATCAGGAATGAAAAGGCGCCAAAAATTCTTTATTCGCGGAAATTTCCACCTGAAATTCATTCTCTCTTATGCCGCGGTTCTTGCGGCAGGCATTCTCATCGCGGTGTATCTGATCTATCTCTCTTCAATGGATATTGTTGAAAGGGCTATTTTTTCTTCTCACCTATCGGTTAGTTCGACAGGCGAGTTGTTTTACCGGGCGATAATGCAAACCAATCTCATGATTGCAGCCATAATCGCTTTCATTGGCATCGTCCTTATAGCTTCGGCACATCTTTATCTCGAGTTCTTCTTCAGCTCATTGACTCGGGCTTTGGATCGCCTGGCTGGAGGCGACTATTCCTTTCGCTTTAGAATAAGAGGGGGATGGCTGTTCTCGGGATTGATTGAAAGTGTGAATTCACTGATAGAAAAAATGGATGAGGAGTCAAAAGAGAGGACGCGTCTGATCGACAAATTTCTGGAAACGTCCGATTTGGATGCCGTCGATATCGGTGAGATCAGAGCGATTCACGCAAAGCTAATGGAGTCTTCGTCTCTCCAGGAACCAAGTGTTCCAAACGCGGAAGTAACCGAACCGGCTAAAGCACTGCTCTAGAAATTACCCTTCACACCGGAGTTTCGGCCGCCCGCTTGGCCCTGCGGGGCCAATGGCCGAAGCCGCAACCATAGTGCCATACGTGACCGCAAAGCGACGATGGCCTGAGGGAGCATGGCTGCCCTCAGGCCATTAGAGTATAACCTTGAAATAGAATAGTCTTATGTGGCCATAGGGTATAAAGCTCTCCCTCAGGGATATGCCCTCGGGCTGTGGCTCGCGTTGTGGCATTTGAGATAACAAGCCCCGGCGAAACGCCCCCTCGCTTCATACCTTAGATTCCCCTTCTCATCCGGGAAAACTATTGTTTTATCAAAATTAATCAAATGACTGGCTGATACAACTCCGTGCGGATCGTGACAAGCAGTGCAGGGGGCTTGGAAGTCCACAATATGTTTTTTGTGCTTGGAAAAGCTCTGGTCTGCAAGAATATTGTTTCTGTTGTGGCACTTATAGCAAAGGGCATAAACCTGCGGACTTTCCATCGTCAGATCCATGGTGGCGACCTGCTTTTCCAGGAGCGGCCTCCATGTTGATCCATGAGGTCCATTGGGACCGTTTCCACCCGCTCTGGTCCCCGAATCATTGTTATGACAAGAAGTGCAATAGAGGAGGCTCGAAGTAGTGTACGGTACGAGAAGGCTTGGCACGTTGGGGTTTTTGCCTGGAGCCTCGATTGGATGATAAGAGGCATTCGAAGGTTTGAACAATTGGCGCAGGTTCTTCTCGAAAACCCAGCGAACAACTGTTGGCGCCTTCGTGCCGGCGTTGTCGGCATGACAACGATAGCAAAGCTCGTACTCAAACTGAAGAGGCCTGATGGGTGATCCAGCCGAGGTTACTCCAGACAGTTCGGCAAGACTGCCGGGGGCTCGAGGCGGATCTGCCGGCATCGAATTGGACACGTGGGGATTGTGGCAGTCATCGCATTCGACATGGCGGGAGGTCCATAGCGGGTCTTCGTTTGGCTTATGAATCCCTCTGCTGATCCCGATCGGGTGTCTGTAAGGTTTTTCGAATTCCTTTCTGATATTCTTCGAGGCAACGTTCCCGTTATGGCAGGGATAACAGTTGTCCTCCTCGGCGTTGTAGTTGAGCAACCACTCTCTTCCACCCGCGGTGTGTGGATTGTGGCAATTCTCGCATCCGTTTGATGAAACTGTTTTGTTGTTACTATGAAACCATGGGTTCGGGTTGCCGCCGTTCCATGAAGCGTTCGAATTTCTATGGGCCGTTAGCTGCCATCCCCTCACCCTGTGGCAGATCACGCACAGCGCGGACGCTGTATTATCCATTACCAGGAATTTCCCGTAAGTATTGTCATGGGGATCATGGCAGGAGGTGCATTGAACCTGTCCGAATTTGTCCAATTTGACAGGTTTTCTCAGCGGAGGAAATTCCAATTGCCCGTTTCGGGCTGCAAGGTTTTGATCGTAGGTGAAAGAAACGGGATGATCGTCCGACAGATCGACTCCAAGCCTGGTCTTGCCCGGGGGCATCGTAGCACTGGTAAATGGGACTATGTTTTTCTCGCTCTTGAGTTTACCCAGAGCAATCGTCCCGTCATGACACGAGAGGCAAAGCTTGGAGGCCCCGTTGGGCTGTCCGACCGCCGCCTTTAAGGTCGAGCTGTGGTAGGTTGTGTAGACGACCTCGGATAACTCCCTGTTCCACCGGGGTGCGGACTGACCCGGTCGGTGCGGGGCGTGGCAGAATTCGCAGATGGGCTTTTCGACTGTGGCCTTGATGGTTCCAGGGCCGGAGGATGCAAGGTTATGTTTGGTGGTTAAGATGCTGCTTGCTGCCTGGGCTGAAGCACCCATGCCGAGGATTGCCAGTGCGATAGCTCCAACGATAACTATTTTTCGCATTAGCTACTCACCTCCAAGGAACCGGAAGACCTGGACCCTTTGCGTATACGAATCACAAACAAAGATCTTGTTCGACGGATCGATAAAAACGGATGTGGGGATCCAGAATTCTCCGGGTTCATGGCCGGCCTGGCCAAAGAAGAGGAGAAGTTCCCCCTTATCGCTGAATATCTGGATAGAGTCGAATATGGCATCCGCAACGTAGATGTGCCCCTCGGTATCTATTCCTACACCCTTGGGATTCGAGAATTCCCCCATCCCATCGCCATGTTTACCAAATTTACTAATAAATCGGCCATTTGAGTCAAAAACTTGAATACGGAAATTCATTGAGTCATTTACATAAATATTACCATTTCCATCAGTCGTTACTGCTGTTGGATAATTGAAGTCTCCGTCCTCATCGCCGAGTTTTCCAAGTTGGGTAATTAAATTGCCTTTCAGATCCATTACCATGACTGAATGGTTCAAAGTGTCGGTTACGTAAAGCCTCTTCAAATTGGTGTCTATAGCGAGTCCGGTCGGGCGCGCGAACCGGTCGCCTCCGCCAATCTCCGCGACCAGCTTATCGTTTTTGTCGTAGACAAAAATCTTCTTGAGCACGGAATCCGATACGTAGAGCAGGCCGGTCCCGTCCATCGCTATGCCTATAGGGGAGTTCAAATACTCTTTGCCTGCTTTTTGTATCTGCCTGTAGGAGCCCTCTTTCGCGTGGAAGATGTGGACTGACCTTGTCCCAGGATCGGCGACGCAAAGCATCCCGTCAGGGCCGGAACATGCTCCGTATGGCCTGACCAGCCGTTGGGCGTCATCATTACCCGTGATGACGCTCCATACTTTTTGGACAAAAGAGCGCTTTACGCCGATGTCTTCGGGTCCGGAGACCGAGTAGAGATATTCGATACGGGGTTTTTCCGGAGGAGAGGGCCATACCAGGGAAACAGTTGAGGCCGGCTCGGTCTTGGGCGGTGTATTACCGCATCCGGCTAAAATAAAAAAAAGTGAGATCAGCAGAAAAGTGGACATTCGCGTTCTAAACATGCTTATCCGCCTTCAGATTTGGGCTGCGCCTGATTATTTCCTTCTTGACCGCTTCCGTTCTTCGGCTGTCCCTGGCTATTCTCTTCCTTTACCTGTTCGGGGGCAGCGTTCTTTGGTTGTTCGAGGACATTTTCTTTCTTTGGCTCATCCTGGATTGTGTCGGTTTTGGGCTGCTCCGCGCCACCCTCGGTTTTTGGCTGTTCCTGAGTCACTTCTTTTTTCACGAGATAGAATTTGTCGCTACCTCCATGAGGTTCGTGACATGAAAGACAATCCGCATCCTTTGCTTCGACACGGGAGCAAGGTTTATTTTTACCCCCCTTGTCGTGACACTTCACGCAAAGCTCGGGGGGTAATTTCCTGAGCAGAAACTGCGATGGACCATCATGAGGATCGTGGCAGATGGAGCACGATGTTGCAGTCGGCTGATGAACGAATTTAAGGTTCTTTTGAACATGAGTATGGCACCTCACGCAAAGGTCCTTGGGAGGTTGGACCATCATGTTCTTGCCGTGGCAGAAAGTGCAATCGTCGCTTCCTTCCGCGGGCGGATGGCGATATGTTTTGGTGGACAGTTCAGCGCCGCTCTTCACTCCAGCCTTGGCCAGCTTGACCTCTCCGGGTTTTACCGGCGGCGGCGCATCGGGGTCGGGCACTCCGTCAAATACTGTGCTCAATACCTGATACCGGGTGTGCTTTTCGCAACCTATCGAGGCTAGTCCGATTAATAGAAAAAGCAGCACAACGCATATCGTCCCGGACGTTACCCACATAGACCCGTTAGGCCGCCCGTTTTCATTTTTTGCGTTGGATCCAACCACTTTGGCCTTTCTGTTCCCAATGCGCTGGTGCCCAGGACCGGCTAAACATAAGGTCAGGAGAAAGTCTTTATAAAGAGTTTGTCGTTGTTAAATAAAACCCGCCCTCGAGAGGTGTTTTTCCCGAGGGCGGGCGCATTCTAACAAAAGCCATAAATAAAGACAATCGAATCAGATGGATAGACTGCCCTAATTGTGCCGGTAGAGGAATATTTTGTGAAAGATTTCCTCCATTGCGGCTAATCCTGCTTTAAAGCTTCCTCATGTTTGTTTTTTGGCCGCAGTTTACCGGTCAGCCAGGCATAGTTCATTGGATAGACATCCGGGTCGAAAATACTCCAGTACATGTGCCAGATGCCTACGGCCAGGCATGCCAGTATCGCCTCGTAGAAATGAACCAGCGTTGCGGCATCCGCGACCCAAAGCGGGAAGAACTGGAGCGAATAGTCGCTGAAGAACAGGATCAATCCCGTTGTGGCCATGACTATCGACCCCCAGATCAGCGAGACGTACTCGATCTTCTCAATGAATGAGGGATAGACATGGGTTGGTTTTTTCTTCGTGAACCCCAGGTTGTAGAGCGTGTGATTGATTGGGTCGGTCAAGTCGCGTTTGGCGGGAAGAAAACGCGTCCTGATAAGCTCTTTGCCTCGGGCTGTGCCAAACATGTAAATCAGGTGGTAGAAGCCCAGAAGAACCAGAACCAGTGCCGTCCAGCGGTGAATTTGCCTCCTTATTGCCTCTCCTCCCGGAAAATCGAAAGGCTGCGCCCACCAGGAACCGTGGTAGACCAGTGCAAACCCTGTATAGGCGAGAACTACAAATGTCAGTATCAAAAGTGCATGCTGCCAGCGCTCATTTACGGTGAAGCGCAGTATATTTTCAGCCTCCTCATCGTCTTCATGCTCGTGGTGCAGTGAGGTAAACGCCGCATTGGAGTCGTATTTAAATGCGGGACCGGTTTTTAGATGGTCGTCTGGGTCATCTTTCCATGGTTTGCGGTGCGAGAGCGTCTTCCTGATGTAGTCGAAGAGCGTGTACAAAAACATGGAGCCGATTACGATTGGTATGAGTATGTAATAGATGATCTTGACCCACTCCGTTACGTAGTGACTCTTCGACACCGCTGTTCCGGTCGTTCCGTGAACGGCGCCTGAAATCTGCCGCGTTTCGGCACCCGGATGACACTTGCCGCACGTAAATCTCATGTTCTTAGGATTTATAGAAGAGTGCGCATCATAGGAAGGAAGGATGTCATGCCAGCCGTGACAGGAGGAACAGTTGGCCACACGAAGGTCGCCTCCCTTTGCTGCAAGACCGTGAAAAGACTCCTCGTAGGTTTTCAGTCTGTCTACGGGAAGTCCGAATTTTTTGGTCAGCTTTTCGGATTCATGGCAAGAAGAACAGGTCTTCGCGATTCCTCCAATAGAGACAGTCGATCCCGGGTCCTTGGTACTGAGGATCGTATGCTCTCCATGGCAATCGGTGCAGACGGGAGACTCCTTGATGCCGGATTGCATCGCTTTGCCGTGAATGCTTCGCTCGAAGACCTCGCGCACGTTTTCATGGCAGCGTCCACACGTCTTGGGAACATTTACGCGGTAGACCTTGGACAGGGGATTTGCCGCTGAATGAAGATCGTGAGTGCCGTGGCAATCGGAACAGACGGCAGCGCCGGTTGCTCCATTCTGCTGTGCCCGGCCGTGGACGCTCTGCATATACGAATCAAGAGGTTCCTTCTCTGTCAGGCGAAATTTGGACATCTTTTCAGCATCTGCGTGACAGTTGCCGCAGGTCTTCGGGATATTCTGATGATTTACGGGCGATGCCGGATTTCGTGATGAGAGCAGGGAATGGGTTTTACCATGACAGGAGGTGCAGGTTGCAGCCTCGCCGATACCCTTGGAGAGCGCACGCCCGTGATCGGACTCCATATATATGCGCGATTCGATTCGGTGGCAGGTCCCGCATGATACAGGTGCGAGTTTGTCTTTGTGCGGGATTTCCTTGGCATCCGTATGGCAGGAGATGCAAAGATTCTTCCCGTGAATCGAGGCGCCAAATTCCTTGGCGTCCACGTGCGGGAAATCGTCAGTTTCTTCCGCATGACAGGAAAGGCACCGCTCGTTGGTCTCCGGAGGCTGAGTCTCCGAGGTGTGAAGCTCGGTGGCTTTAATCTCCGAGGGCTGATCCTTCGCGGATTGAACCTTGGCGGCATAAACCATTGATGGCGCGGAAGAGATTGCGCAAAACGCCGCGAGCGCAAAAACCATGATGATCGTGACAGGTCGCATAATTAAAGCAGTCCTACAGTTTGAAGTTTATGAACAGGAATGGCTGGAGAGAGCCTTGAGCGAAGTGTCAACGGGGTCGCTGTGGGATTTTGGTCCCGGTATTACGAAGAATTGCCGCTGCGTTTGAGAATCCAGCCAAAATTCAGGCGGGAAGAATCTGCCTCCCATATATGTCTAACCGCTAAAAACCATTTTCCTCTCATCCACCAATTTACAAATGCGCCGGATTTATAACCAAAACAAAGATGCTGGAAAAGAAATAAAACATCTCCGTCGGGTTTATTCGAAGGGGGCGCGGAATCGAGGGAAGGTAACGCTTTCGCTTCAGCTGGCGCGCGGAGAGATGGCTAAGCTGTATATCATGCAGGGTTACTGAATCACCGCATCCCGGGCTTCCGGTACATGCTGGATGTGCCGTCTACCTGAATCATCTTTACTATCGCATCGGTTTTTAGCCTGCAACAATTAATTTCCGGGAAATTCCTTTTTTGATTCGGTGCCCTTTTCTTAAGACGTTTTGGCGGTTCTAATTGCTGCGCTGCCAGCCGTAAGGGCAACAGGAGATAAACTTAGCTTGACATTGTGCCGTAGGGATGCCATAGGAGTTCCCCTGTTCAATAATGTGTACCTGCTGACTCGAGTGCTTCAAATCTTTCGGTATATTCTCCCTTTCCAGCAGATCCTCAGTAACGGCAAATCCCAAAAAAGGCGTCTTTAAACCGGGGCGGCGCGAGCCATTCTCCCGGTTGAGGGATGCAGCCCTTTTGAGGGCCGCGTGGATATCTGTAAACGAGAACCTCGGAACCTTGCTGCTGTGTCCATTCGAGGATAAGCGGCATAGCGGTTCTGCATCGGCGTTTCCATTTCGAAAGGAGCACTCTGGCGTGCAGAGTAAGCAAGCGGGCCCTTACGGCCGAGTATTTAAAACCATCCTGCAGGCAATTCTGCCAGCATTGGCATTTATCCTGCTGATCGCCTTGGGCGTAGCGGCCCCCGAGAACAGCAGCTATCTCGCGGCGGCAAAACCAGGTCAACAGGAAAAAATTTCAAAGACTACGGTGCATAAAAACCAGGGCTGTCTCGCTTGCCATGGAGAGGAGTCTTTTAGCACCGAGCGCGACGGAAAGACGGTTTCCCTCTATGTAGATGAGGTTCGTTTTTCAGGGTCGGTCCACGTAAGCCTGGCATGTGTCAATTGTCACGAGGATCTGGCGGGCAGCGACGGAGAACATGGGGTTCCGGTTAAGCCGGTAAATTGCGGCACCTGCCATGCCAAGGCCAAGGCCAAAGTGGATGAGAGCCTTCACGGAAAGGCTCTGGCGCGCGGCGACACACTGGCCCCGCGGTGTTCGAACTGTCACGGCGAGCATGACATTCTTCCGGTCAGGGACATCAGATCTCGAGTCACTCCGCTCAATGTGCCGTTTGTGTGCGGATCGTGCCACAGTGAAGGCACAAAGGTTCAGAGCCAGCGGCAAATTCACCAGGATCATATTCTGGATAACTATTCGGAGAGCATCCACGCGGAGGGTCTTTACAAGAAGGGTCTAAATGTCAGTGCAACCTGCGTCTCCTGCCACGGATCACATCTCATCCTGTCGCATACCGATTCCCGTTCGACCATTTCGAAGGCCAACGTTGTCGGCACATGCGAAAAGTGTCATTCCCAAATCGAGAAAGTGCACCGCAAAGTAATACAGGGTGAACTTTGGAAAAAAAGTCCGGAAAGCGTGCCGGTCTGCATCGAATGCCATCAGCCGCACAAGGCGCGCAAGGTGTTCTACGAGCAGGGGGTGGCCGACCTCGATTGCCTTTATTGCCACGGAAAACCCGACTTCAAGTCGCCCAGGGATGGACGTGCGCTATATGTGAATGCCGAGCAGATAAAGGGATCGATGCACACGAAAGTGGCTTGTGCCCAGTGCCATAACCAGGTGAATCCATCCGCCAACAGGGCCTGTGAGACGATCACGAAAAAAGTGGACTGCTCGATTTGCCACGCCGGGCAGGTGGAACAATATCAGGTAAGCACACACGGCAAGCTGCACAGCCAGGATAATCCAAATGCGCCGATTTGCGCCGATTGTCACGGCACTCACGGGGTTCTGGGGAAAAAGGACATCAATTCTCCGACTTTTCCTACAAATGTTCCGGGCCTTTGCGGGTACTGCCACGGTGAGAACGGTAAGGCGGCGGTGCGCCACACTGAAGGCGAGCAGCAAATCCATAAGCACTACGTTGAAAGTATTCACGGGAAGGGCTTGCTAAAGAGCGGTTTGGTTGTGACGGCAATGTGCACCAACTGCCATACGGCACATCGCGAGTTGCCGGCGTCCGATCCCCAGTCCAGCGTCAATCCGGCCAATGTCGCATCGACTTGCGCGCAGTGCCATAAAGGGGTTTATGAAAAATACGCCACCAGTGTGCATGCTCTTAAAGTTGAAGACGAGAAGAAGCTTAAGTTGCCGTCATGCAACAACTGCCACAGCGCCCACGCAATTCGGAGAACAGACCAGGATAAGTTCCGGCTGGAGATCATGGATTCGTGCGGGGGATGCCATCAGAAAATCGCGGAGACTTATTTCGATACTTTCCACGGCAAGGTCTCGGAGCTTGGGGGCGCCAAGACCGCGAAGTGCCACGACTGCCACGGCACTCATGATATTTTGCCAATACTCAATCCAGCTTCGCACCTCAGTCGCAATAACATCGTGGCTACATGCCAGAAGTGCCATCCAATGGCGACGAGGCAGTTTGCGGGATATCTGACCCATGCAACGCACCACGATCCCGAGAGGTATCCCTGGATTTTCTGGACTTTCTGGGCGATGACCACCTTGCTTGTCACCACCTTTGTGGTGAGCGGGGTCCATACGTTCCTGTGGTTGCCGCGCTCGCTGCAAACAAGACGGGATCATCCCCCGGCTGAATACGACCCGAACGAGAAGCAATATGTTCGCTTCAAGCTGCTGCACCGCGTCCTGCATGCCACCATGGTCGTCAGCTTCCTGACCCTCGCGACGACCGGTATGACGCTAAAGTTCTCCTACATGAGTTGGGCGGTGTTCCTGTCGCGCTTCCTGGGCGGGACCGGTACAACCGGTTTTCTCCACCGGTTCGCCGCAACTCTCCTGGTGGGAGTCTTCTGTGTGCATATCTGGGACCTCCTGAAGCGCAGGAAGAGCGAATTTGGTGGATTCAAGCAGATGCTTCTCGGACCCGATTCCATGCTTCCCGGTCTCAAAGACCTCCGGGAATTGATCGGCACAGTCAAATGGTACCTGGCGATGGGACCACGGCCTCAATATGGGCGATGGACTTACTGGGAAAAGTTCGATTACTTTGCAGTCTTCTGGGGTATCGCCGTCATCGGTTCATCCGGGCTGATGCTCTGGTTTCCCGAGTTCTTTACGCACCTATTTCCCGGCTGGTTCATCAATGTGGCCACTATAATCCACAGTGACGAGGCGCTGCTGGCCGCCGGGTTTATTTTCACAATTCACTTTTTCAACACGCATTTCCGACCGGAAAAGTTCCCGATGGACACGGTGGTATTCACCGGGCGTATGTCGCTGGATGAGTTCAAGCGCGAGCGGCCGGCCGAATACGAGAAGGTCCTGGCTAGCGGTGAACTCGAGAAGTATCTGGACGACCCGCTGCCGCCCAAATTCATGAGGGCAATCAAGATCTTTGGCTGGAGTGCGCTTATAATCGGAATTAGCCTGGTTATAGGCATAATCTACTCAATGCTGTTCGCCTACCGTTAAGCAGGTTGGCAGGAGGGGGGACTTCGTGTGATCCCCCTTGCATCAATCAAAATGCCGCCGGGTCTGCCGGCGGCATTTTTTTGTCGGTGCCCCGCGGGGTGCATTCACTTTGAGCTGAAAGTCCTCTACAGGCCCGAGAGGGGGATCGCTGCGGCGCATCGGAACAATTGTTTTCTTATCGTTATGACGTGGTCTCCTGGCTGCGTCATGCCCTCGAACGAAGTTCTCCAATTATTTCAGAACCAGGTGAAGACCTTCGGTCGGAGCGGGTAGCACGGTCGGGAGGGGCTGTTGCCCAAAACCCGCTGCATGATCTATCGGGATCTCAGCTTCGAACATCGTCATTCCCGCATGCTTCTGGCGGGAATCCGGCGTCTTTGAATCCCGTAATCTACTGGTTTCACGAAGCAAAGCCACTGGATTCCCGCCAGAAGCATGCGGGAATGACGTTCTTAGGCCAATGTCATCCGTTTGCTTAGCAACTTTCAGAAAGCTCTATCTGGGCAACAGCCCGGGGAGACCGTGCTACAACCAGAGCTGGAATTACATCAAATCTCTTAAGTGGACGGCAATGTTCCGTGGTGGGACGTACGGCTAGGGTGCCCACTGCTCCGTATCTGGAATTCGGATCGGGGGCAAATAACCGGTAAGTTTCGAAAAGTAGATAAATATAGCTCTGATCGTGTCCCTGAAACGTTGATTTCCAGTATCGATGGGTTAATGTATAGCGGCAAAAGTTTAAATCCACGGGCGGTCATCCGGGGAGGAAACGGCACGTTTCCGGGCGAATCAGCCTGAGGTAAATGTGATAAAAAATTCAAGTAAAAACCGCATTTAGCTGCTCCTCCACAATCGGCCAGGCTGGTTATAACGCATTGCATGAGATGTACTTATCTGGTAAAGTTCTTGCACATTTTCCACCGTTTGATACCGTAGCTGGGAATCCAGCTAGCCCTCCCCGCGGGAGGGTAAAAGGGGATTGTTTTGGATATGACCAAGTTTAGAAACCTCCTTGGATTTCGCCTATTCTTTCTTATCCCGCTAATCGGAGTAATCATATTCCTGCCCCTGACCTATGTCATGATTCGCTCGACCGGCGACCAGTTGATGAGTCAAATTGTGGCTCAGGCAAAGAATACAAACGAATTGATCGAGCGTTCTATCCACTATAGCATGTTAAAAAACAGCAAAGAGGATGTGGCCAGGATTATCGAGGATCTAGGGTCCGGAAGCGGTGTCGACGGCATCCGCCTTTATAAGAAGAAGGGCGCCATAATCTTCAGCACCGACCAGAGGGAAATAGGGCAGGTGGTCGATGTCAAAGCCGAGCAATGCACGGTTTGTCACAGTGGCGAGCCGCCTCTCGAATCCGTGCCCGATTCGATTCGCCCCCGTGTTTTCAACTCGCCTCGCGGCTACCGTGTCCTGGGCGTAATTAATCCGATTCGAAACGAGCCTTCCTGTGCGGGGCCGGCTTGCCATCCTCCGGCTTCCGAACAGAAGATACTGGGTTTGCTCGATTCCAAGATGAGCCTGGCCGGACTGGATAAGACGCTCGCTGAGAGCCGCCGGCAAATGGCTCTCTACTCCTTTGTCGGGATTTTTCTGATCGAGCTTTGCAGCGGTCTTTATATATATCGCATGGTCCATAAACCTGTTAAGGCCCTGGCTGACGGTACCACGAAAGTCATGAAAGGAAACCTGGATTTCTCGCTCGATGTAACGGGAAAGGATGAAATCGCCAGTCTTGCGCAATCATTTAACAGCATGGTTGCCGATTTAAAAAGAACCAAGGCCGAAAACGAGCAATGGGCCCATACGCTTGAAGATCGGGTGGAGCAGAAGGCGCGAGAGCTGAAGCAGGCCCAGGATCAAATGATTAATGTGGCCAAAATGGCTTCGATGGGCAAGCTGGCGGCAACCGTCGCTCATGAAATCAATAACCCGCTTGGGGGTATCCTGACCTATGTGAAGCTTCTCCAAAAAAGGCTCGGGGAGGGTAACCTCACCGCCGAGGAATGCAGAACCAGCGTCGACCAGTTGCAAATTGTCGTTGGCGAGTTAAAAAGATGCGGAAGTATTGTAAAAGGAATGTTGCATTTCTCCAAAACACCCGATTCTTTGTTTGGAAGAGTTGACCTGCACGAGCTTATTGAAAAAAGCCTGTTCATAGTCAACCACCACCTCGATATAAATCGAATAAAAAAAGTAAAGGAACTTAACGCGAGAAACTCTTTGCTCATCGCAAACGGAAATCAGCTGCATCAGGCGATGATCTCTCTGTTTATCAATGCCGTTGAAGCGATGTCGAGTGGAGATACGCTATCGGTGAGAACAGAGGACGTTCCGGAGGAGGATTCGATCCGGTTCACCGTTGCCGATAATGGCAAGGGGATTCCCGCGGAGAACTTGTCGAGCATTTTCGAACCATTTTTTACCACAAAGCAAGACTACCACGGCGTGGGGTTGGGTCTGGCTGTGGTGCACGGAATTGTCCAGAGTCACATGGGTAAGATTGAGGTCAAATCCCAACCGGGTGTCGAGACTGCATTCATAATCACCCTCCCGCGCACGAGAGAGGGGGTGCAACCAGTCCAGGCGTAGTTCTCCTTCATCGGAAGTTTTTGAATCATTTTCAAGCGCATGCTAAAGTGGTTTCTCTGAAAGCAGGGGTTCAAATTCAAATGGGAAATCAAGACTCTGATACCCAGCGAATGGCGGTGCTGGAAAGGGAAGGGGACTGGTGGGAGGAACAGCCGGTTGAGCGCTTGTGGGCAGTCGTTCCTAAGGTAACGAAATCACTTGCATTCAGGCTTTTCTCGCTGCTTTTGCTCATCAGCACGGTTGTATTTGTCTCTCTTACCACTTTCATTATCCGCGCCAGTTCAGATCACCTGATGCAGGAGATACTCAGCAACGCAAAGCGAGCCAACGACCTCATCGAAGGTTCGGTCCATTATAGTATGCTGCTTAATCGCAAGGAAGATGTTGCCCAGATCATCAGGACGCTGGGTAACCAGACGGGTGTCGAGGGCATTCGTATTTACAACAAGAACGGGTCAGTCGCTTTCAGCACCAGCGAAAAGGATCTGGGGCAGGAAGCCGATGTGAAGGCAGAGCAGTGTATCGTCTGCCATAGCACCGAAAGGCCTCTCGAATATATTCCGGAAACCACGCGGCCACGCATTTTTTCATCCCCGGACGGTTATCGAGTCCTGGCGGTAATAAACCCGATCCGGAATGAAGCTTCCTGTGCGGCCCCCGAATGCCACCCGCCGCCCTCCGAGCAGAAGATCCTCGGGGTGCTCGATTCGAAAATGAGTCTTGCACAGGTGGATCAGAACATCAGCGAAAGCCGTATGCAGATGATCTTCTACTCGGTAGGCGCGATTTGTATCATCGAACTTTTTGCCGGCCTTTTCATCTGGCTAATGGTGCATAAGCGCGTCGACAAACTCTCGGAGGGAACTCGCGAAGTCAGAAAAGGTAACCTGGATTTCTTTGTCCAAGTAAAGGGAAACGACGAAATAGCCGATCTGGCGGGTTCTTTTAACAGCATGGTCAATAATCTCAGGAGAGTGGAAGCTGAAAATGCCGAACTTTCCCGAAAAATGATTCATGTAGCCAAAATGGCATCCATGGGAAAGCTTGCCGCCAACATGGCCCACGAAATCAATAATCCTCTCGGCGGGATTCTCACTTATACGAAGCTTCTCAGCCGGCAAATCAGCTCTCATCCCATGACGGAAAAGGAAAGGGAGCTGGCTGCCGAGCAGCTCAATATTATTGTAAATGAGGTAAAACGCTGCGGAAACATAGTCAAAAATCTCCTCCATTTCTCACAGAGCCCTGATTTTCTTTTCGAAAAGGTCAACCTGCACGATCTTATCAACAAAAGCCTTTTCATCACCAAGCTCAATTTCGAAGTGAACCATCTATCTTCGGTCAAGAAACTGGAGGCAAAGGACCCGTACCTGATAGGCAATGCAAATCAGATTCAGCAGGTGCTGGTAGCGCTTCTCATCAATGCCTCGGAAGCCATGAACCGGGGCGGCATGCTCACAGTGAAAACCGAGGATGTGCCCAGGGAGGACTCGATACGAATCCGGGTCGAGGATACCGGTAAGGGTATCCCAAAGGAAATACAGCCGCACATATTCGAGCCTTTCTTCAGCACCAAGGAGGAGGTACATGGTGTAGGCCTTGGTCTTTCGGTCGCCTACGGAATAGTTCTTGGTCACGAAGGCAGGATAGAAGTAGAATCTGAGCCGGGGAAGGGCGCGGCCTTCATAATAACCTTGCCGAGAAAGAAAAAACGAGTTGTCAATGATCGTGAACCCGTGTTCTATAATGAATCCATGATTTACGGTCTATAACTTGCGATCCCCCGGGAATCGTCTGGCAACACCAAACAAGAGACTGGAGTTTCATTAGAAATGGCCGAACAGGTTTCATTGCTCATCGTCGATGACGAGCAGGTGGTGCGGGACTCTCTTAAGAACTGGTTCACCCAGGAGGGTTACCAGGTTCAAACCGCCTCCGGCGCGATGGAAGCGCTCGATAAGTTGCCCGAATTCAGCTTCGACATCGTCCTGCTCGATATAAAGATGCCGGGGATGGACGGGATAGAGCTCCAGCGGCGTTTGAGGGAAATAGATCAGCAGATCGTGGTCATAATAATGACTGCATACGCCTCGGTGGATACCGCGGTTCAGGCCCTCAAGCAAGGCGCATACGACTATATAATAAAGCCAATAGACCCCGACGACCTGAGCAGGCTGATCCGCAACGCGGTCATGCAACGCAGGCTCCTTCGCGAAAACCTCCGGCTGAAGGAAGAAATTACCTCCCTGATCTACATGGATCAGATGATCGGGGAAAGCCCTCAGATGCAGGAGATTTTCAGGCTCATCCAGACAGTGGCTGAAACCGACACCACCATAATGATTCAGGGGCCGTCGGGAACTGGCAAGGAGCTTGTGGCCAGGGCCATCCACGTAAATAGCAAGCGCAGGTATTTCCCAATAATAGCCATTAACTGTGGTGCTCTGCCTGATACGCTTGTCGAGAGCGAACTGTTCGGCCATGAACGCGGAGCATTTACCGGCGCTCAATACCGCCGTAAGGGAAAGCTCGAACTTGCCCATAAGGGGACTATATTTTTCGATGAAATCGGCAATATCGGTCTCAAAACACAGATGGACCTGTTGCGTGTTATCGAAACGAAGCAGTTTACGCGACTCGGTGGTAACCAGGTCATCGAAGCCGATTTCAGGATCATCTCGGCAACCAACAGCAACCTTGAAGAGGCTGTTAAGGAAGGGACCTTCAGGGAAGATCTCTACTACCGCCTCAACGTTTTCAATATTCAGCTGCCGGCCCTCAAGGAGAGGCCTGCCGACATCCCGCTGCTGGTCAGCCATTTCGTGCACAAATACGCAACCGCAATGAACAAGGCTTTCAGCGGAGTTGATCAGGAAGCCATGGAAATGCTTAGAAATCATTCCTGGCCTGGAAATGTCCGTGAACTCCAGAACGCAGTCGAAAGGGCAATAGTTGTGGGGACCCCCCCACTGGTTACCATCCATGACTTCCCGTTCACTATAAACGGCAAGCTGGCGGCAACCGCTGAGCCAGGTTCGGACAAGATTCTAACCCTGGAGGAAGTCGAGAAACGGCACATACAGCTTGCCATAAACAGCACGGGGGGGAACATATCTCAGGTCGCCCAACTCCTCGATGTCGACAGGGCAACCATTTACAACAAGATCAAGAAATACGGGCTAAGATACTAAGCAAACACTCAGGCACTTATTTATTTGATTAATTCGAAACTATAGTAATTCAGGGTTATTGGATTCTGGGACTTGAAGGATTCGCGACCAATTCACCGTTCCTCAATTCCCCAGGCCCCTGGTTCCGACAAAGCTCGCATCATATTCGAAAATATACTTAATGATTATCCTTGTTCCCATTGGCTTTTCCGCTGAACACGAGTTGGAGCGAATGCGCGCCCTACTCGAAGCACGTTTTTCCGTGCGGACCTATATTTCTCCGACCGACCTCGATCCGCGCCCTTATTTCGAGCCGAAAAGGCATCAGTATTATTCCTCGGCTATTCTCGAACAAATGGAAAGGGATGTTCCCCAGGAGGACGCCAAGGTGCTTGGCGTTTGCAGCCTCGATCTATACATCCCCATTCTTACGTTCGTCTTCGGAGAAGCGCAGTTGAACGGCAGATGCGCTGTAATCAGCTCTTATCGCCTGGACAACAGGTTCTACGGCCTTCCGGAAGACCCCGAACTTCTTCAGGAGCGCCTCTATAAGGAAGCCATACACGAGCTTGGTCATACCTTCGGGCTCTTTCACTGCCAGGACCAGGGATGCGTGATGAGGTCCTCGACCTACATGGAAGAAATCGACTGGAAAAGTAACGAATTCTGCCCCGAGTGCATGGGCAGAATCGCCCCCCTCTTTTGATCGGATCTGTTGGATTAAGGGTGGGTACAGGCTCCCGCCTGTTGGACACGCCGTGGAGAATTCGGCGGTAGATAGGGTGGGGTAATCAGTTTTTCCAGGTCCAATTTGAAATCTGCAGGTACAGTTCTTTGATTTCCTCCTTCATTTCATCGGCCTCCCAACCGCTTCCGGGGCGGCCTATGATTTCCATGTATTCATCGCATCTTAGAACCATCAATTCGCAAAGGCTTTTGATCTGGGCCTGATCTTCGATTGCCGGTCTCATGGTGAACCTCCCTGCCGGAAGAGTTCGATTCGAGTCCTGGAACCCCTTCTCCCGGGACAAGGAGAAGGGGTTTTCGGAGAGTGTGCGACTATGTAGAAGCCACCATCAGCATCGAACCATGCACGCCTCAGCTGAAGTTGGCGGCCAGACGCAGTAAAGTGCGCGCTCTTCTTTGGCAGCCACGAGTCCGAGGAAGCTCGCGGCAGATGCAATAAAGGCGATGCCGGGGAGGATGCCGACCAGAGGAAAAATAGTCAACCCCAGGAGCATGAAGCCAAGGCCAACCACAATCAGGGCCGCGGCCACCACGATTCCCGCCATTTTGTTGATTATTCTGTTTTCCATGATCCGTCCTCCTCTCTAAATGGGGGAGATCGCCAGATCCCCCCCAGCCAGGACCCTAACGTGCTTTGGCCTGCGCCCAAAGTGCCTTCAGGGTGTTGGTGCCGACAACGGGCATCTCGTCGGACATGATCGGCAAGCGGTTGACAATCCACCTGAAGACCCAGATCCCGAGGACAACCAGCGAAGCCGACAACATTATTTCCATCCAGCTCGGATAATAATGTGGAGTAAGCTGCCAGTTCAAAGCTACCATCGACACGTTGAACCGGTTGAACATGATCCCCAGGACGGTCCAGAGTCCGACGAATCGTACAAAGCCGGCGTTTTGCGTTCTCACCCCGTAGACATAGAGCATGCACGGTATAAAGATGCAGCCGATCATCTCAGTGATGAAGATATAGCCGTAGGTGGTGTTGAGAAGATTCCAGTGGCCGCCTTCAGCGAGACCGATAAGCTTTATGAAAAAGTAGACATAGAGCACTGCGGCAGCGGCTTTGCCGAGTCCTAGCGTAAGCTCGTCCAGGTCGAAGTGCGATCCCGGCGAAAGTCTGTAGGAAAAGAGCCTGTGCGAAACGGAACTTTCCACTATGACCATGGAAAGGCCCGCTATGATGCTGGAGACGAAGAAATAGACCGGCAGGTAATTCGAGTACCAGAGCGGGTGGAGTTTGGTTGGAGCCATAAGGAAAAGAGAGCCGAGCGATGACTGGTGCAGGGTGCTCAGCACTACGCCTATCGCCGCCAGCCATATGGTCATCCTGCTCCAGAACTGCCGAACCTTTTCCAATCCAAGCCATTCCCAGAAGGCCGGAATGAACTCGAGAAGCTGAACCGTGGTGTATGCGGTCACGCACATACCGACTTCGAACAGTACCGAGGTGACTCCGCGAGGGAAGAGCATCACAAAGGGCATGCGCCACGGCTGCCCAAGGTCAAGGACAAGCCCGAGTACGACGAGGACGTAGCCGAGAAACCCGGTCAGAATAGCCGGCCTGACCAGGGGTTCGTACTTATGAAGCCCGAACAGGTGGGTTGTCGCGGCAATGCTGTATCCGCCAGCGGCCAGTGCGACACCGCAAAGTACGTCGAAGCCGATCCACAACCCCCACGGTGTGTCCTGGTCAAGGTTCGTTACCGCGCCAATCCCGTAGATCAGCCTCATGCCGATGATTGTAAATCCCATTGCCAGGATTATTCCGCTCACTATGTTGAACGGAGTGAACATCTTCTTTGGATCGCCCATAAACAGGTGAATTAACTTCTTCATCTTTTGCCCCCCTAGCGTACATGCCGGCTGTTCGAATGCCCGTTATGAGCATCGTCCTTGCCGCTTGTAAAATGATGGAACCCCATAAGCAACACTGGCCAGAGCAGCATAATCATTGGAACAGTGCTCATGGCGCCGGCGGTCATTTCTGGGTACGGTTTGCTGTTGAGCATGGGGAGGCCAAGTTTTTCAAACGGCACGTTGGCCAGGTAGAGCCAGCTTGTGCCGCCCGCTTCGTGCTCGCCATAGACGTGGTGAATGTAATTATTAGGCTGTGTATAAATGCGTGATTTTGCTTCATCGATGAGTTCATTGCGATTCCCGAACTTCAAAGCCTCCATCGGGCACGCCTCGACACATGCCGGCTGCAGACCTTCAACCTGGCGGTCAAAGCAGAACTGGCATTTTTTGATAAGCGGGGCAGCCTTGGAGTACTCGAACTTGGGCATGTCGAACGGACATGAAACCATGCAATAGCGGCAGCCGAGACATAGATCATCACGGTATGTGACAGCCCCGTTCGGCTGCTTTTCCATTGCATAGATGATGCACGCCGAGGAACAGGCGGGCTCGACACAGTGCATGCACTGCTGTTTTCTCGTTACCGAAACATTATTGACGTTGTACCTGTTGACTACTGTGTAAGCTGTAGGAGAAGTTTTGCGGATTTCATCAAGGGCCGATTCGTCATCGAAAGCCTTGTCGGGTTTGGGTAGCCGGTTGGCGCTGTTGCAGGCCTCTTCGCATTGCCTGCAGCCCACGCAGAGGGTGGTATCCACCAGGACGCCTTTTGCTCCCTTGCCGGGAGAGGCGGTTTGCTCCGAGGCATGTGCCAGGTCGCTCAGGGCTACCGCCCCTCCTATTCCGGCAAGTTTCAGGAAGTTGCGCCTGCTGCAGCTTGAGGCGCCTTTCTCAGGTGTGTTCATCGGCTTTGTACTCATTTGTATTCTTCCCTTATCGCGTGTTGTACACGGTTGAGCTTTCGCGGCGGTTTTCATCCTTATTTCGTGAGGAAGAACTCCCTGGCAATGTCGTCCCATCTCTGTGGATCGATTGCCTTGGCAATGCCCGAGACGAATTCGCCACCATCCTGGAACAAGCCAGTCCCTGACCCAGCGGTGGCAGGCTGCATCCCGGCAAGCGTTTCGCGGATGTTCTCGAACCATTTGCCGATCATTCCCGGAGGAACCATGTTCTTGAGGTTGGGAGTAAGATTGCTATTCCTGACCTTGAGCAGCCAACCTTTCCCGTACGGATCCTCAAAAGCCAGGGCAGGAGAGTCGATCACTTCCTCGTTAATGGCTACAACTTCACCTTCGATCGGGGAGAGCATGTGAATTGCTCGTGCTTCGGATTTCATCAGCCAGCCAAAAGAACCCTGTCTTACTTTGGATCCCGGCTTGGGCAGAGAAATCGAATCTACCGAACCGAGCAGTTTGGTTGCAAAATCATCCATCCCAATTGCTACTATGTCATTGCCTTCCATTCTTGCCCAGGCATGGCCCGGATGAAACATTACATCCTTCGGCACAAGGAATCCCGCTACATGGTTATGCAGCATGATTGCCTTGGGGAACAGGAAATAGCCCGAAAGCGCCATCACCGGGATGCCCAGGAGAATGCCGACTACGGGAAGAAAGGTCACTCCAAGGGCAATGAAGCCCAACCCGACCACAATCAGGGCCGCGGCAACTACTATTCCGGCTAACCTATCAGGTATGCTCACTCTTCTTTCCATCACACACTCTCCTTTCTGGGGGTTCGGTCAATTTCGAGAAAGCTTCTTGAGCAGCCGTTTTCCCGTTTGTCCCTTGACCTCGCCGTCGTGTACATTTAATTCCTCTTAAGGTTGCTCACTCAAGCCGCCTTTGCATGCCCGGCGACCATGTCCCTACTTCGTGAGGAAAAACTCTCTGGTAAGGTCGTCCCATCCCTTGGGATCGAGTGCCTTTGCCAGACCCGATACGATCTCACCACCGTCTTGGTACAGTCCGGCCGCACTGGCAGGCTGCAGACCGGCCAGGGTCTCGCGAATGCTTTCGAACCACTTCGCGATCATACCGGTCGGAACCATGTTCTTCAGGTTCGGCGTAAGATTGGTGTTCCTGACCTTGAGCAGCCAGCCCTTTCCGTAGGGATCTGTCAGTGCCAGGTGCGGTGAATTGATTACATCATCATTGATTGCTACTACTTCACCCTCGATTGGTGACAACATGTGGATCGCCTGGGAATCAGATTTCATCAGCCATCCGAAAGAACCCTGCTTTACTTTTGAGCCTTCCTTGGGCAGAGAGATCGATTCTACCGAGCCGAGCAGCTTGGCGGCAAAGTCATCCATACCGACTGTTACGATGTCGTTGCTCTCTACTCTTGCCCATGCATGACCTGGATGGAACATGACGTCACTGGGAACCAGGAAGCCGGCGATGCGTTCGAAAATAGGTTTTACTGTTTCCTTGATCGAAGCCACCTCGACGGCCGGCCCATTCAACACACGCCAGAACGCAATGTAGGAGAATAGACCAATTAGAGCGATGANNGCCTGCTGAATGTGAGCTAGAATTTCCATTTACCTTACTCCTCCAGTCTGGGTTTGTTGGATTGTGTCCGCCACGTTACTAGTACAAAGCCTGTGCCAGAGTGGCTCACGGCCACGGAGGAGATCTAAATAGGCATAGAAATTAGCGGGCTATAGGTAACACACGGGTAATTATTTGCAAAGACCCGTAATCGGTTAGTAGGACGGAGTGCTGAAGAATTCAACACTTTCCGATTTGACGCTGTTGAAAATTTCGAAACCGGGGGCTTTTGTCGAAAATTTATACAGCAGCATTTCCGGCGGCAGGCATCCGGAGTCGGGAAAAACAGTATTTTTTTGAATTTTTATTTACCGGATTAAGAGGTTGTTCTTCAATGCTGAGACCTCAACAATTTATTATGCCGAATTCACGCGATAAAACGTTGTTGGCGAATATTGCGCGAGGAGGTAGAATCGCCTGCATCCGTGGAGAAATCACTTTGAATGCAATCCGCAAAATTTTAAGGGCGTAGACTGTGCAGGGGATTTAATAATGGATTTGGTTGAGGCAGAGCGCAAAATCGGGTCTGGCAAGGTACTGGTGATTGGCGACGTAATGCTCGACCGCTACGTGTGGGGAGATGTCAGGCGGATTTCCCCCGAAGCGCCCGTTCAGGTCGTGCGAGTTCTTGACCGATCCGAAGTGCTCGGAGGTGCGGGAAACGTAGCGGCCAATCTGGCCGGCCTGGGGTGCCCGGTTTTTCTTGTCGGGATCAAGGGCGCTGACCGAGCCGGTGAGTTGCTCGGCGAACTGCTTGAAAAATCCGGCATCAAATCCGGCCTTGTAGCCGATTCCTTGCGTCCAACTATAACAAAGACCCGCATTATGGCCCGGGGGCAGCAGTTATTGAGGCTGGACGAGGAAGAGATCGCGATCCCGGACAACGAGGTCATTGACCTCTTATGGGGCATGATTGAAAAAATAATGCCGGGGTGCGGAGCCGTTGTTTTATCGGATTACGGGAAAGGACTGCTGATATCAGAATCATTTGTTCAGAAAGTAATCGGTCATGCCCGGCAGCATGGAATCCCGGTTCTGGTTGATCCCAAGGGAACGGATTGGGAACGCTATAGAGGGGTGTCCTGCATTACCCCTAACGTGTCGGAATTCGAGGCGGTGGCGGGCAATTGTTCGGATAAAGCGGATGAGTTCGAAAAGAAGGCTCGCGAGGTTTTGGATAAATTCGATTCCGAGTGGTTGCTGGTTACTCGGGGTTCCCGCGGAATGAGTCTTTTTAACGCCCAGTCCGCTCCACTGGCTATACAAGCCAGGGCGCGGGAGGTTTTTGACGTCTCTGGTGCTGGAGATACGGTAATTGCAACCCTTGCGGCGGGGGTATCATCAGGGTTGTCCGTTATAGATTCCGCCTTTTTGGCCAATGTGGCTGCCGGGATTGTGGTCGGTAAACTCGGCACTCAACCCATTGGAAGAAGCGAGCTGGAAAGCGTACTGCGGTTGAGCAGCGCGACCGCGAACGGTCCGAGCTTGAGCAAGATCTGCAGCCTCGATGCCGCTGGCGTGCAGATTAAATCCTGGCGCGCCGGCGGCGATAAAATCATTTTCACCAACGGTTGCTTCGATTTGCTTCACCCCGGACACATCCAACTTCTCCAGCAGGCAAAGGATCTCGGTGAGCGCCTGGTTATCGGCCTTAATGCCGATATATCCGTGCGGCGCCTGAAAGGAGAGGCAAGGCCGATTTTGGCGGAACGGGACCGGGCGGCCCTCCTCGCATCGCTTGCTTGCGTGGACATGGTCGTGATCTTCGGAGAAGATACCCCGCTCCATCTAATCGAATCGTTAAGGCCCGATATACTGGTAAAAGGGGCCGACTACAGGCTGGAGGATGTCGTCGGTCGCAACGTGGTCGAACAATACGGAGGCAAGGTCGTGCTCGTCCCGATTGCCGAGGGCTTCAGCACGACGGGGATCGTGAATAAAATCCTTGGGTGATGCCGATCGCCTGTTTAACGTTCCAGAAATGAGGATGGAAAAAGGCTTAAGCGCCTTTAATTCCATGATCCCACTAAACCTCCTATGTATAAATTCCTTAATAAATGGTAGTTCATCAAGCCACAATCCTGAATTCCCAAATAAAAATCGTGCCATTTTCGATAACTGCCCCTCATTTTTCTTCGACTTTCCGAAGCCTTACGCAATTGGCCTTTACAGCCAAAAACCCCCGTGATAAAGTATTCGCCGAATTGTAATTCATTAATTTGATTGATAAATCTTGCTGATGCGCCGGCTAGGGAAATGGGTGAGGCGTGGCCATGCTCGATCTTAGAAAATTCGCTCAAATTATTATCCTGTTGATCGTGGGGGGGCTGGTCCTCGTACTTGCCGGAGGGCTATTGAAAGGCAAGTCTGTGAAAAAATCCATGGAAGCGCCCCAGCCCGAGTCTGCCCAGTCGGAGATGAAGCTCACCGACATAGAATTCACAGAGATGGAAAAGGGCAAGCAGTTCTGGACCCTTCGGGCATCAGAGGCGATATACTTCCATGACCGGCAGATAACGAAGTTGAAATCGGTGCACCTTACCTTCCATCTTGAAAATGATGAAGGGGAGGTAATTCTTGAGAGCAACGAGGGGGTTCTTCACGCCGGTACCAAGAACATCGAGTTGCGAAACAATGTTCGTGCCACCCTGCCTCGCGGGTATGTACTCTTGACCGATTCCGCCGATTATGACCATCTGCGCAGAAAGGTTTCATCGGAAAGCTCGATCCGAGTGTTTGGGCCGGGCGGTGAAGTTAACGGGAACAAATGGGATTATGAAATCGGCAGCCGGACCGCCTTTCTTGCCAAAGTAAAGGCATCTCTGATTATGTCGAAATTGCAGATTGGCAAATAGGTCGCTAAACTCAATAGAACATGTTCGAATTAGAGGAGTCACATGGCAGCAAACCTCTCGAAGTCCACAGGGGTGGCAATCATCCTGATCATTCCGGTGCTGGTTTTTGCTTTATATTTCACGGCCGGCGCATGGGCCGCTGAAAAACAAGACAAGCCAAAGTCTCCAATGGCCGATAAGATAGGTAAGAGCGAATCTCCCATAAACATCACGGCAGACCGGATGGAGGCTCGTCAGCAGGAGAGGGTGATACTTTTCGAGGGTCATGTGGTTGTTACTCAGGATGATGTTACCTTAACGGGCAACCGGCTCAAGGTTGTCGGTCTTCCAGATGACAACAAGTCTAAAACTTCTGAAATAAGTGAGAAGATAGACTACATCGAAATCGAGGGAGATGTTAAAGTTATCCAGAAAGACCGCACCGCGACGGCTGAAAAAGGGATCTACTATGAAAAAGAACAGAAGATCATCCTTCGCGGGAAGCCGGTTGTTACCAGGGGCAAAGACACGGTAACAGGCAGTGTCATCACGGTTTATCTGCAGCAAGGCAAGAGCATAGTAGAGGGCGGTAAGGAAATGCCGGTCCACGCAACTTTGACACCGGGCAAGAAGGACTAGGCGAGTGGCGCAACCGCCCAAGAAGCTTGAGATAAGGGATTTGGTAAAAACCTACAAGGGCCGGTGCGTGGTTGACCACGTAAGCCTGGAGTTAAGAGAGGCCAAGATTGTCGGTCTTCTCGGACCCAACGGGGCCGGAAAATCGACTACCTTTTTCAGCATTGTGGGTATAATTCGCCCTGACAGCGGGGCTGTTATTTTAAATGGAGAAAATATAATCGATCAGCCGATGTACCGAAGGGCGAGAAAAGGGATTACCTATCTTTCGCAGGAACCCTCGGTATTTCGGAAGCTGACTGTCGAACAGAACATAATGGCGATCCTCGAGACACTTCCGATCGGAAGGCAGGAGCGGCAGGAGAGGCTAAAAGAGCTTCTTGGCGACTTGAGGATTTCGCACCTGGCCGGTAACAGGGCCGACAGGTTATCTGGAGGCGAGCGCAGGCGGGTTGAAATCACCCGCGCCCTGGTGACCCAGCCAAGTTTTATTTTGCTGGACGAACCCTTTGCGGGAATCGATCCGCTGGCTGTTGCGGAGATCCAGGGACTAATCACGGCGCTCAAGGCCAAAGGTATCGGAGTTTTAATTTCCGATCATAACGTACGGGAAACACTTAAAGTCTGTGACTGGGCTTATATTATGCACGAGGGCCGAATTCTCGAAAAGGGAGATCCTCAAGATATCGCCCGTAGTGATCTTGCACGCCGCACTTATCTGGGCGATCATTTCAGCCTGTAATGGATTTAATTGATGGCACTTGAACTAAAACAGCAACTGAAACTCAGTCAGCAACTCATAATGACTCCGCAGCTGCAGCAGGCGATAAAACTGCTTCAGCTTTCACGCCTTGAGCTTCTGGAGACCATCAGCCAGGAACTGGAAACAAACCCTCTACTCGAAGAGACCCAGGAAGACGTTCAAACCGAGCAGGACTCCGAGTTGGAAACCCTGACCACCGAAGAATCCCCTTTCCAGGAAGTGCAGGTCTCTGAGACAAACATACGCGAGGACTTTGACTGGGAAGGTTACCTCGACGAATACAACACCAGTACGCCGGTGCTCGTTGAAAGCGATCCCAACCAGGAGTGGCCCAGCTTCGATAGCCGCCTGTCGGAGCCCACGACCCTCGAGGACCACCTGGTCTGGCAGCTTCGCATGACCGATTGCTCGGAGCAAGAGCGCGAAATCGGCGGCATGATTATCGGAAATCTCGATAAAGACGGGTACCTGGACGCGACGATAGAAGAAATAGCCGCAATGGCCGGAGCCGATGCCGAGACGGTCGAGCAGGTATTGTCAAGGGTCCAGACCTTCGATCCGACCGGAGTTGCGGCAAGGGATTTGAGGGAGTGCCTGCTGGTTCAGGCAAAAGCGCTCGAACCAATTGATCCCCTGGTCATTCGTATTATCGAGGACCACCTCCATTACCTCGAAACCAAGAACTACGCTGCCCTGATCAGATCGCTCAAGCGAAGTCCCGAGGATGTAAAGGCGGCCGTTGACATTATCCTGGGATTCGATCCGCGGCCCGGCAGCGCGTTCAACAAAGAAAATATCGAGTATATCAGTCCCGACATATACATTTTCAAGGTGGATGATGAATGGGTCATCTTGCTAAACGAAGATGGAATGCCCAAGCTGAGGGTCAGCCCTTACTACAAGGATGCCCTGGGCGAGGGTGAATCCCTTCCGACGGAGACGCGGGACTACATCCAGACCAAGCTGCGTTCGGCCGCTTGGCTGATTAAGAGTATCCATCAGCGGCAGCGTACACTTTACCGCGTGTCTCAGAGCATCGTAAAGCTGCAGTCGGATTTTTTCGAAAAGGGGGTTTCCTGCCTCAAGCCTATGGTTCTGCGCGACATAGCCGAGGATGTGGGGATGCATGAATCCACCATCAGCCGGGTTACGGCAAGCAAATACATGCACACGCCCCACGGGATTTTTGAGTTGAAATATTTCTTTAATAGTTCAATAAATAGTGTAGTTGGGGAGGCTGTAGCCTCCGAGAGCGTAAAGGAGCGCATCCGCCACATCGTTCGGGAGGAAGATGAGTCGAAACCCTACAGCGACCAGGAAATAGTGGAAATACTTGAAAATGAAAACATCTGCATCGCCCGGCGCACGGTGGCAAAATACCGTGAGATGCTGGGCCTTTTGCCTTCGAACAGGAGGAAAAAATCTTCCTGGGGATAATCCAGGCCACCTCCCGGAGGATTTCCCGGGTACCCGACGGCACGTCTCAACCTGTTTGAATCCTGGACCGACCCATTCAATAAGGAGAAAATAAATTCGGGTTCCTGGGTGAATGCCGGTGCAACAACAGCTTTTCAGGAGATGAAATATGCAAATAAATGTTTCCTTCAGGCACATTGAACCATCAGATGCTTTGAAGCTCTATGCCGAGGAGAAGCTGTCCCGAGTCAAAAAATTTCTCGCCGAACCGATTGAAGCCCACCTTGTTTTGAAAGTTGAAAAATTCAGGCACATCGCGGAGATAAGCATCGATTCTCCGGTCCTGCATTTGAATGGTACCGAAGAAACCGATGATATGTACACGAGTATAGATCTCCTGGTTGACAGCTTGGAAGTTCAGGCAAAAAAAGGGAAAGAAAAAGTAAAGCGCCACAGGACTCCGGGAGCTGCTAAGGAACCTATGGGTTCAACAACCCGGAAATTCCCGGATGAAGATGAACAGCAAATAATCAGGGCCGAACAGGTGTATGCGAAACCGATGGACATCGATGAAGCAGTTATGCAGCTCAAGGCTACGAGCGGCGAGTTCATGGTGTTCACAAACAGGCGAAGCAGCCGTGTTAATGTGCTGTACCGCAGAAAAGACGGACATCTCGGTCTCATAGAAACGGTGGGGTAGGTAAAAGCGCACCCGCGGCCCTTCGGAAGCACCGGGAATTTATGGGAACCGGGCCAATTTGACGGATCTCGTAGGGTGGGGATATTTCCCGCCCTGATTCAATTTAAGTCGTGGAAAAGCGCCGCGGCTCGTTTATTATTACCGGGGCATGTAAAAGAACCTGGAATATTTTGCTTTCATAACCGGAACTCAAATTTTATTAAACGACCGGAATTTTCCCGGGTAATGCCGGCAGAGGGGTTTGATGAAAATAATCGACATCCTGGCGATGGATTCCATTGTCCCTGAATTAAAAGGCAGGACAAAAAAACAGGTCCTCGAGGAGCTGATCGATGCCATTACTCAGGAGAAGCTGCGAGTTGACCGTGAAAGGCTTCTGAAAGTCCTTCTGGACAGGGAGCGGCTGGGCAGCACCGGGATAGGGGACGGCATAGCCATACCCCATGGCAAGTTGAAGGATTTGGACCAACTGGTACTCTCTTTCGGACGCTCGACTGAGGGAATCGATTTCGAGTCGATGGACGGAAAACCGGTCCACCTCTTTTTCCTGCTTGTGGCACCCGAGACATGTTCCGGAATTCATCTTCGGGCGCTTGCGAGGATAGCCAGACTGCTAAAAAACGGAACAGTTCGCAAGCGGTTGGGAAAGGTGGACAACAGAGAGGAAATCTTCTCTATCATTCAACAGGAAGACGAGGATTTCTGAATTTGGAATTACCTTCCGGAGAAAAGCCGACCGGCTTTTCCCGGTTCATCTTCCCGCCCGCCGGTTTTGCGGCCTTCCGGGTCTAAATCCGCCGATTTTCGCAAAATTACAGGAATGTAAAATGACAACAGGCAAGCCGCACGTCGTTGTTGTTACAGGGCTTTCCGGCTCCGGCAAGAGTACTGCGATTAAGGTCTTCGAAGACATAGGGTACTTTTGCATTGATAATCTTCCCGTGCCGCTTCTTGGGAATTTCCTGTCGCTTTGCGAAAAGGACATGCCTGATATTACCAGGATTGCACTGGGAATAGATATCCGCGAGCGCACTTTTCTCAAGGACTACGATTCAATTTTCAGCGATCTCGAACTCGCCGGCTACGGTTTCGATATAATTTTCCTCGAAGCGGAAGAAGGGGTTCTCCAGAGGCGCTACAGCCAGACGCGCCGGGTACATCCGGCCGCTGTCACGGACTTGGATTCCGTGCTCCTGGATGCAATCCATTTCGAGCGCGAACAACTGCTTGCCCTTCGAGGCCGCGCCACCAGAATCATCGATACGGGCACGCTTTCCGTTCATCAGCTCAAACAATACCTGACTAGCCTTTATTCTCACATAAGCGAGAGCGAACAGTTGAGCATCCAGGTCCTTTCTTTCGGCTACAAGTATGGACTTCCGCTCGAAGCTGACCTGGTTATAGATGTAAGATTTTTACCCAATCCCTATTTTGTCGAGGAACTCAAAAAATTCAACGGCCAAACCGACCCCGTGCGGCAATGGGTGCTGAAGTGGCCGGCCGTCCAGCAGTTCCTGACCGACTACTCCTCGCTTGTGCTGAAGCTGCTGCCTTGCTACATTGCCGAAGGAAAACGATATCTTACCATCGCCGTGGGATGTACCGGAGGGAAGCATCGCTCGGTGGTTATAGCCGACCAGCTTGCTGAAATGCTGCGGCGCAACAAATACTACTTGAGCGTCTTTCACAGGGATATTAACCTGGAATGAGGGGGCTTTAATTGAGCAACGAAAGCGACAAGGGCCTCATCGGGGTTGTGGCAATTTCACACTGTATGCTTGCCGAAGAGATGCTTAGAGTGGCCGAGATGATTGTCGGACCGCTCAAGAACTGCAAGGCGATTTGCTTCCAGCCCGATCAGGAAGTCGAGGAAATGATAAAACTGCTAAAGGATTCGATAAAAGAGGTCGATGAAGGCAAGGGAGTGCTGATTTTGACCGACCTTTTCGGTGGGACGCCGGCCAATATCAGCTTATCCTTCATCGGGCCGGGCGTGGAGGTTGTATGCGGGATGAATCTTCCCATGCTCATAAAGCTTGCCGGGTGTCGAACCGGTCACAGTCTCAAAGAGACCGCCTCCCTGGTTAAAGAGTATGGACAGCGACATATCAGCCTTGCAAGCGAGGTGCTCTCCCGCTCGATAAAGACCCCTTGACGGATAATAAAAGTGCGCGCCCCGATTACCATCTCAGCCCTGACCAGGGCTGACATTGCGGCAGTGACTGAAATAGAGAGGCAGGGACAGCTCGAGCCGTGGACGGAGCGATCGTTCATTGAGGAGTTGGACCGGCTGCATTCATACATGCTCGTGGCAAGGGTGGATCAGAATTGCCCTGGGATTGTTAACCAGCCTCAGTATGATTGTATTGCGGGGTACATCTGCTACTGGTGCGTAGCCGACGAGATTCAAATACTAAATATCGCCGTCCAGGAGAAGTTCAGAGGTCGCGCAATCGGGCGTGCTTTGCTTTCCCATGCTATCCGGGATGGCTGTGAAAGAAAGGCAAGGATCGCAACATTAGAAGTTCGCAAGAGCAACATTGCGGCCCGCCGACTCTATGAAGCGATGGGTTTTCGCATAGTCGGGGAGCGCCCCGATTATTATGAAGTGCAAAAAGAGCCCGCTATCCTGATGGAACTGACTCTAAGCAACCGACCGGCCGGATGTTAGAGCCCCAAATGTGGCATTGGTCCGGGATTTGAACAGCCCGGAAAATTTCGCAAAAAAAAGGTCATTCCTGAATGGAAAATAATTGGATCGAATCGGAAGCCCTCACGAGGAACCTGGATGTCACTAAGGTCAGGGTCTTCATTCCCAGCTCTTTCCTGGTGCTGGAAGAGGCCGTGAAGGGATATGCCGGAAAAGAAAAACAGGCGGGAGAACTCCTGCTCGAATACCATCACAAGTACAGAAACTGGCATTTCGTGGTGCAGGAAGCCCAGCGGTATGCGACCGGCAACATTCGGATCTATAAGAACCATGCGCTGAGCGGAAATGTCATTTACCTGCTTTCCCGCATACTGGTGAACGCCCTTACGGAATCCGAGAGATTCGAGATTCGCAGCATGGCGGCGGACCACCTGCTTGCTTTCTGGTTAAAGCTGACGGAGGAGATGCCGGAGGATCTGGCAAGACCTCTGCCGCCAGGGGCTTCAATCTCGAATATCGAGAAGCTTTTCGAAACCGATACATCCTGTCATGAAGGGATTCTCAGGGCATTTTTCGCCGAGCTTACGGAAATGCCGGATGCTCCATTCGAATTCCTGATGCGTAGCTTCTACCCGCCCAAGCGTCTTGCTGGAAGACTGCTCAAGATTTGGAAAGATCCATCTTCTTTTGTCGAATTCAGGGCCTTTCTTCAGCGGTTCTTCAGGCAAACTTGCCTCTTTTGGCTGGATAGGCAGGATCCGTGTGAGTGGCTCGAGTCTCAGGGGCACAAGGTGGATCCGTCAACCCCCTGGTTCAATGAATGCCTGCCTTTAAGGCACAAGCAGATCCAGGCCCGCCTCGAAAGAATCGATACGGAAATCGCGGCCGAACCCGATCCGATCCGCGCAATCGAGATGCTTTCGGATATGACCGATTTCCATGAGATAACGCTCCTATATTTTCATCTTCCCGAGAAGCTCGCACAATACCAGAAAGACTGTCCCGAGGCAGCTCACATGGCCATGGTGATGCGCCTCAAGGTAATAGAGATCAGGGGCCTCGAGGCCATACAGGAAGAGACTCTCAGGGAGATTAATTTCGAGATCGGAAGGTGGATCAAGCGGGAAAGGACCGATCAGCTCGAAATCCTCCTTGGGCGCATTTTCGAGGTTCTAGAAATTTCACTTAGAAATTACCCGCAGGCTGCGCTCCAGATAATCCGAACTATAGGCATCGAAATCCTGGAGACCGACGACCGGCCTCTTATAAACTTTTTCTTAAGACGCATAATACGCCTCGGTTTCCAGCCGCCGATGCTGGGACAGGTAAGCCCTCATTGGCAGATTCCGGTCAACCCGGCCCACCTGCTGAATATCAGGATATGGCTCGACATAATAAAAGCCAACCCGTTGCGCACAAAGACCCTGCTTTCCTCTCTGATCGTGAACCTCTCGCTCGGCGGAATTTTCATACGCGATACCGATCTGTTCCAAAAAGAGGTAAGCCAGCTTCTCAATGCTCCCATCCGCCCCGCTTACAACCTGGTGAAGCAGCTCACAAAACTCTTCCCGGTTTACTTCAATGAGATAGGAGCGGAAGGGCAACTGCGAAATGTCTCAACAGAGGTTGACGAGATCACCGGAAGAAGCGACAGGCTTATTCATTTCCTGCGAAAGCAGAGCCATGTCGAAAGCAATAACATTGTAGTGACCTTCATCCAGAGTATACTCGAATACTGGCGCACACTGGACAAGAGCCACATCGAAGGCCTTGTGCCGGCCGAGATCTACTTCGATGTGCCCACTTCGGGACCAATGGTCGAAAATATCCATAAAATCTTTGACCATATCTTCAAAACGAGCGCCATCAATGACGTGCAGGACCTACTCGATCTCTCCGAGCGCGAAGCCCATTATCTGATAGACAAAGTGCCGGACGTGCCGGATTCCGAGCGCAAGCGCGCATTCCTGATGATCGAATTCTATCAGTTGCTCAATGAAAAATACGCGCTGAGCTTCAAGGATATCAGAGTTCACCTGCAGCGCGCCGCAACTCTCGGCCTTCCAGATCCCGGGAAACTTCTTCGTGCCCTCGAAAGCGAAGACATACACGAAAAGCTCCGCTCCATACTCTACTACCTGCTGGAACTCAAAGAGGTGATTCAAACCCCCGGCGAATTGCGCATAATGGAAAACATTTATTACAAGCGCCACATTGCCGTGGATATTCCCTCTATGTACGGCTCATACAACGAGCCGCGCTTCGATGCCCTGGGTCTTACTTTCCGCCTCGAAAATCTGGCAAACGTCCTGTTCGAGGAGATTATATACTCGTTTAACCTGAGCTTTATTACCAGGGCCACTTTTTTCCACATCGCGCGCTATATCCCGCTTTTCATGAAGGCCCTCGAGATCGACGGGATTACCTCGAACCGCCTCGAACTCCAAAAAGAACTTTTCATGAAGGCTCTGGAGATGCCCCGGTTCTCTCATTCCCAGTTCATGGATCTTTTCCGCGGCTTCTCCGAGGCGATCAAACAGATAATCCAGACCAACTACAACGCGGTACATAACGAAACCCTGGATCTCGTGATTAAACAACTCGGGCATGACAAGCTCCTTCCGCGCTACCAAAGAGACGAGGAGACTTTCGCCGAGAAGAACCAGAGGGTCTCCGAGAGCTTCCTGCGGGATTTGATAGCCAGGACCTTTGGCCTGCAATACTTCGATCACTTCATCACGAGCATCCTTACAACCCTGTCCACCCAGCGAGAAGAACTCAGCGTCGATAATCTCGACCTCCTGTTGAGCTACGATCCGAAAAAGACCGTTTCCTACATCCAGTCGCCTAATCCGAGCACCTTCGATATCATCCACATGGGGAGCAAGGCCCACACGCTGGCCCTGCTTCATTCAATCGGGATAAAGGTTCCGCCGGCACTTGTTATCACAACCGAATACTACCGGTGCAGGAGTGTCATCGAAAGCTTCTCCCATTTATGGGAGGATTTCGAAGAGCGCGTAATGTCGCTCGTTCGCAGGGTTGAAGCGGATACCGGGCGCATATTCGGCCAACCCCAAAACGCGCTTCTTTTTTCGGTAAGGAGCGGGGCGGCCATTTCAATGCCGGGTATGATGAATACTTTCCTCAATGTGGGGATCAACGAACAAATCGTCGAGGGATTGATCGCCCAGATGGGGCAGTCGTGGTTCGCGTGGGACAACTATCGAAGATTTATACAGTCATGGGCAATGTCGTTTGGCATGCCCCGTGATGAATTCGACGCAATAATGAGCGGCTACAAAGTAAAATACCGAAGGAAGGTCAAGCGCGAATTCTCCCCCTCGGAGATGAGGGAAGTCGCGCTCGCCTACCGAAAGGCACTTCTTGGGCACAATATCGAGTTTTCCGACGACCCCAAAGAGCAGCTTTTTACCGCCATCCAGCAGGTTGTAAAATCCTGGGACGAGCAGAAAGCAAAGACTTACCGCGAGATAATGATGGTCTCCGACGATTGGGGCACTTCTGTAACAATCCAGGCCATGGTCTTCGGCAACCTGGATACCCACTCGGGGGCCGGTGTCATGTTCTCCCACAACCCGTGGACCTCGGAGGACAAGGTCGAACCGGTGGGAGATTTTACATGGGGAAACCAGGGCGAAGACGTAGTTGGTGGCCTTGTAAAAACGCTTCCTCTTTCCGAAAAGCAGCGCCTCGGAGAAGGCGAGCGTAAAGAGACTTCACTCGAAGAACTCTTCCCCAAGGTATATAGGCGGTTGACCGAGATCGGCAAAAAACTGGTCTACGAGCAGAACTGGGCCCCGCAGGAAATAGAGTTTACCTTCCAGGGCGCAGAGGAAGACGGTGTTTTTGTCCTCCAGTCCCGCAACATGACCCCGAGAATCAAACGTTCGTATCCTGTGTTCAAAGCCCGCGAGGATCTGCATTCGCGCTACCTCGGAAGCGGCATCGGCGTTAGCGGCGGAGCGCTTTCCGGCGTAGTGGCGTTCGACCTCGAGACAATTATGCAACTCAAGCAGAAATGCCCCGGCAAACCGGTAATTCTCATCCGCTCCGACACCGTCCCGGACGATATCCGTGAAATGTCGGTCGCCGATGGGATCCTGACTGGAAAGGGCGGCGCCACATCACACGCGGCAATTGTTGCCCACAGGCTCGGAAAGGTATGCGTTGTCGGCGTAAGCCGGATGAAGGTCTGGGAATCCGAAAGGAAATGCACAATTGACGGAACCGAAATTCGAACCGGCGACCTGATAAGCATCGACGGCCGCAGCGGCTCTATATATTCCGGCCATCTCGAAACCGAACAGATGGATGTTTCAGGCAGTGCGGATTATCACTGAAGATCGTGATTGGCTGTAAGTGGGTTTGACTGGCGCAATAGATGATTGTTTGAACGGAGCGAAACCACAACATTCAGGCAAAGGAGTGTTGAGGTTTCGCTTTTTTTACTGTTATCCTGTGATCCTGCCAGACTCACCCGCTCGACCTAACGGCTGGTACCTGCAAAGGGGCTAGAGAATATACCTGCTCAAGTCCTCATCCTTAATGATATCCTGCAATACATTCCTTACGTACTGTCGGTCGATGCGGATGGATTGGCCCTTTAGCTTGGGGGCGTCGAAGGAGACGTCCGAGAGGAGCTTTTCCATTATCGTGTGGAGGCGGCGAGCGCCAATGTTTTCGGTCCTCGAATTTACCTGGTAGGCAACTTCGGCTATCTCTTCGATTGAATCGGGCTGAAAGTCGAGTTCCACTTCTTCGGTTGCAAGGAGTGCCTTGTACTGCACGATCAGCGCATTTTCGGGCTCTTTCAGGATGCGGATGAAATCGTCTTTGGAGAGCGACCTGAGCTCGACGCGGATCGGAAAGCGGCCCTGCAACTCGGGTATGAGGTCCGAGGGCTTTGATATGTGAAAAGCGCCGGATGCTATGAAGAGTATGTGATCGGTTCGCACCATTCCGTATTTGGTGGTGACGGTCGAGCCTTCGACAATCGGGAGGAGGTCTCGCTGTACGCCTTCACGTGATACGTCAGGGCCTCTGCCGCCGCTTTCACGGCCGGCTATCTTGTCAATTTCATCAAGAAAAATGATGCCGGAATGTTCTACCCGCTCGATCGCTAACTTGATTACCCTGTCCATGTCTATCAGTCTCTGGGATTCTTCCTGAACCAGGATCTCGCGCGCCTCGGGGATTTTCACCTTTCGCCGCTTCGTTCGCCTCGGGAGCATCGAACCGAGCATATCCCGGAGGTTGTAGTCCATTTCCTCCATCCCGGCGCCGGCAAAAATTTCGATCATAGGAAAGTTTTTGTCCGGGACATCGATCTCGACATAGCGGTCGTCGAGCGAACCCAGCCGCAGGAGTTTGCGAAGCTTCTCGCGGGTGGTATCGGCCTGGTCCGCTTCCTCCTTTGCCGCTATGAGCGCCGTCGGCTCGTCGGGAAAGGGGTGCTCGCGAACCTCCGGGGTGGTCCTCTTGGGCGGCAGCAGGATATCGAGAAGCTTTTCCTCGGCGATCTCCTCGGCCTTGAGCTTTACGCTTTCCATCTCCTCGTTTCGTACCATGCTGACGGCAAGCTCGGTTAAATCGCGGATCATCGACTCGACGTCGCGCCCGACATATCCAACCTCGGTGAATTTGCTTGCCTCGATTTTGAGGAAGGGAGACTGCGCAAGGCGCGCAAGGCGGCGGGCGATTTCGGTCTTGCCCACTCCCGTGGGACCTATCATGATGATGTTTTTCGGTGCTATTTCGTCCCGCAGGTGTTCGGGCACCTGCTGACGCCGCCACCTGTTGCGCAGAGCGATGGCGACCATGCGCTTGGCATCTTTCTGGCCTATGATGTACTTGTCCAGCTCGAGAACTATTTCAGATGGTGTAAGCGGCTGCTGCATTCTATAAAAGCTCCTCGAATACGAATTCCCGGTTCGTGTATATACAGATCGAAGCGGCTATAGACATTGCCTCCTCCGCGATCTGACGCGCTGTAAGATCGGTGTGCCGTCCCAGCGCGCGGGCGGCTGCAAGGGCATAAGGGGCGCCGGAGCCGATTGCCGCGAAATCGTCATCGGGTTCGATCACGTCGCCTGTTCCACTGAGTATGAAGGAGTTGTCCTTGTCGGCGGCGAGGAGCAGTGCTTCGAGCCTTCGAAGCGCGCGGTCCATGCGCCAGTCCTTGGCCAGCTCCACGGCGGCCCTCTTAAGATTGCCGTTATACTGTTCGAGTTTGGCTTCGAGCCGCTCGAAAAGCGTGAAAGCATCGGCGGTCGATCCCGCGAAACCCGTCAGGATCTTATTCTGGTAAAGCCTGCGAATCTTTTTGGCCTGGTGCTTTACCACCGTATCGCCCATGGTCACCTGGCCGTCTCCCGCCATTACCACCTGGCCGTTACGTCTAATAGCGAAAACCGTTGTCGAGCGAATTTTTTCCGCCATATAGATTCTTTCTCCTCGGTTCAAAGTCATATACTAACCACTTGCTCGAACTATGCGTACTATTAGGTCGTAGTGGCTCATTCCGGAGCGGAAGGCAGATCCTCCAATCCGCCCCGGACCTACCAAGAATATACATCCAAATAATAGCTGCAACAGGTTTTTTGATTAGCTTCGATAACTCCACTCACAAAATGCATTCAGTTTTTCAGTGAGAAGCAGACTCAACCTATTTCTTCCTGCTTCGTGGATGTGAAGCGTCGTAGACTTTCATGAGCTGGTCCATATTGACATGGGTATATCTTTGGGTGGTTGAGAGGTTGCGGTGTCCGAGCATTTCCTGTATGGCCCGAAGATCGGCTCCGGCATTCAGGAGATGGGTTGCGAAACTGTGGCGAAGTCCATGGGGGCTGAGGTGCTGCCACAGGCCACAGGCGATCATTTCCGCCTTGAGTATCCGGTCAATGGATCTGGCGGTAAGCCTTCCGCCTCGGGCGTTTCGAAACAGGGCGGGCGAGGAGGCCAGAGCGCCGGGAAATTGGGACTCGATTGCCGAAAGGTAGCACTTGAGAGCGTCGATTGCCTTCCGCCCAATTGGGACTATTCGCTCTCTTGAGCCTTTACCGAATACCCGTACCGTTTCCTCGGAGTAAGAGATGTCAGGCTGATCGAGACCCACCAGTTCGCTGACCCGAATCCCGGTCGAGTACAAGGATTCGAATATTGCCCAGTTGCGGGCCTTCCTCCACGAAATGCCGGCACGGGTTGCGGAATTGGACAGCGAATCGAGAAAATGGAAAATCGCATCCACCAGCAAAAAATGGGGCATCTTCTGTTTAACTTTCGGATGGGCCACCAACTCGGCGGGATTGTCGTCGAAAGCCCCGTTGCTGTTGAGATATCTAAAAAGGGAGCGCAATGTGGAGAGCTTGCGGGCGCGGCTGTTCTTTTCAAGCTTTTGGTGGACGGATGCAAGGAAGCTTCTGATTATATCAGGGGAGATGCTGTCCAATCCTGTTCCGGAATTTCCTTCCCTTTCGGCGAGAAATTGGCCGAACTGACGAAGGTCGCCCGCGTACGCTCTAAGGGTCTCTTTGCTGACATTGCGCTCCCCTTTGAGGTACTTGAGAAAGCGCGTTTCAGCTTCATCCCAGGTGAGACTTTGCATTCGCCCACCTCTTTGGACCGGAAAAAGTTCGGGGGATTTTGCATACTGCATCCGCGGAAAGGCAATTAGCACAGGAGCCCGGAAAAGCATAGAAAATTTCGACGACTTTAATTGGTTTTGCTCTCAATTGATTGACTTTTCAACAACTCTGGCATAATCATACATCTTTTGAGCTATGGCCAGCAGGGAACTTGCCACATCAGGCAGTTCTCAAGGAATTCTGATTCGTTATATTTTTTCGACGGCTCCGAGACTATATCAACAAGGGCCGTGGAACATGCTACATCAGGAGTACGAATCGCGCGGGAGGATACGGTTCCTTCTTCCCGGGCGTCAATTTCAGATGAAAGGATAACTTAATGAAAGAGGACGTCGCAAATGTTCGCACTTTCGCAATAATATCGCATGGCGGCGCGGGAAAGACGTCTCTTGCCGAAGCGATGCTCTTCGATGCCGGGGCAACCACGCGGCTCGGCAAGGTGGACGAGAGCAGCTCCGTTCTCGACTTTGAGCCTGAGGAGATCAAGCGCAAGGCAACCCTTAGCAGTTCGATTTTCACCTTCACCTGGAAAAAGCAGCAGTTTACGTTAATTGATACTCCGGGAGACTTCAACTTCATATCCGACACTAAGACGTCAATGCGCGGCGGTGATGGAGTGGTCGTGCTGGCCGATGCCGTTGACGGCGTGCGGGTTCAGACTGAAAAAGTCTGGGAGTTCGCAAACGAGTTTAGCCAGCCGCGGATTATTTTCATAGGCAAAATGGACCGCGAACGTGCCGATTTTGCCAAAACTGTCCAGGATATCCAGAATAATTTCGGTAAGTCGTGTGTTCCGCTCCAAGTACCGATCGGCTCAGCAGAAACATTCAAGGGCGTTGTAGATATTTTGAGCGGTAAGGCCTACATCTACTCGGGTGATTCCGGAAAATTCGAAGTAAAGGATATGCCCGCCGACCTTAAGGATATGGCCGACCAGTACCGCGAAGCGATAGTCGAGCATGTGGCCGAATCCAGTGATGAACTGATTGAAAAATATCTCGAGACAGGCGAACTGACTCCCGAGGAAATAAAAAACGCCCTTCGTAAATCGGTTATCGGCGGCCAGCTCATCCCGATCGTGTGCGGCTCAGGCACTGCGAATATCGGCGTACAGCCACTTCTGGACCTGATTGCCGAGGTCATGCCTTCCCCCATCGACCGTGACGGTGTAAAGGGCCTCAATATAAAAGGCGACGCAGAAGTGGTCAGGCAGCCGGACCCAGGTTCGCCTTTCAGCTCCCTTGTAATAAAAACAGTGACAGATCCTTACGCCGGCAGGCTCTCGATACTTCGCGTCTACTCGGGAACGCTCGCACCTGATTCTACGGTGCTTAACTCGACCAAAGGGGTTAAGGAGCGCTTCGGGCAGATATTAAGGCTCAAGGGCAAGAACCAGGAACCCGTCCAGGAAGCCGCCCCTGGCGATATCGTAGCCGTTGCCAAGCTCAAGGAAACAGTTACCCAGGATACCCTTTGCTCCGAACGCGACGCCATTGTATTCCCGGCTGTCGAACTGCCCCCGGCAATCTACTCGCTCTCGGTCGAACCCAAGGCAAAGGGCGATGAGGAAAAGATATTCTCATCACTTTCCCGGCTCATGGAAGAAGATCTCACACTCAAGCTGCAAAGAAATGAAGAGACCCGAGAGATGATCCTCTCCGGGATGGGCGAAATCCACATTGAAGCAGTGGTTGACAAGCTTCGGCGCAAATTCGGCGTCGAAGTCAACTTGAAGCTGCCCAGGGTTTCATATAAAGAAACGATCAAGGGCAAGGTCCGCGTCCAGGGCAAGTACAAGAAACAATCAGGCGGGCGCGGACAGTATGGCGACTGCCATATTGAAATGGAGCCGCTACCCAGGGGTGAAGGGTTCCAGTTCTACGATAAGATCGTAGGCGGCGTAATCCCCAGGCAGTATATACCCGCGGTCGAAAAGGGCATTGCCGAGGCGTTGCATGAAGGCACCCTGGCGGGCTTTCCCGTTGTTGACTTCAAGGTGGACCTGGTGGATGGCTCGTTCCACCCGGTAGATTCTTCCGAAATGGCGTTCAAGATAGCCGGGTCGATGGCCTTTAAAAAAGCCTTGGCGGAGGCGAAGCCGACAATTCTCGAACCTGTGGTGGAGATGGAAATTACCGTTCCCGACGAGTACATGGGAGACATCATAGGCGACCTGAACTCCAGGCGCGGCAGGGTCCTCGGAATGGAAACCAGGGGCACCAAACAGATAGTAAAAGCCATGGTGCCGCAGTCCGAGGTTCTGAAGTATGCTCCCGACCTGCGCTCGATGACGCAAGGGCGCGGAATGTTCACCATGAGATTTTCCCATTACGAGGAAGTCCCCGGCCCACTCCAGGAAAAGATTATCGATTTGGCCAGGAAGGAACAGGAGAAGGAAAAATAACCCAACAGCAGATCCCGCGATTAGGGACTACGCTTAACGCGGATTTGGAATAATCAAGAATCCCGGCTTGTAGTAAAACAGGCCGGGATTTTTCATGAGGTTTAGCTGTCAAAAATTCAATTTTCCAATCATATCTTTATTCAGAATAGCATCCATTATTAGGCAAACCGAAATTATCAATTGTGACTCAACAATGTTTTACCTATTCATATCGTTTGTCAAATGAAAGTCCAGCAACTATATTTGATTGTCAGGAAGCTGGAAAATGGGGCGGATTACTGATATGGAGAGATGAGCATATCGAATGAAGACATCCTGATAAGAGTTTAGGGTTCTTGAAAATATTCCGATTAACCCCACGGGTTGTCAAAAGCTTTCGGAGAGTTACTGTTAAGCGCACATCATGATACTAATGCTGTATGGAGTTGGTTAGTGTCTAAAGTTCAGACTGAGAAAACCAGGGCTGCCGCGATTTCGATCATTTCGAACTCCGCTTTGACCGGATTGAAACTCGCTGTAGGCATGATGATGAATTCCGTTAGTGTCCTTGCGGAAGCAGTTCATTCAGCATTGGATCTTGTCGCCGCGCTTGTTGCATATTTTTCGGTTCGAGAATCCGGGAAACCTGCCGATGATCTGCACAGGTACGGGCACGGAAAAATCGAAAGCCTCTCGGGCATGATCGAGGCCTTACTTATCTTTGGCGCTGCAGCTTACATTATCGTGGAAGCCGGCGGGAAAATCGCCGGTGGAAATCTTGAAATCGAAGACCTGGGTCTAGGTACCGCGGTCATGGGCGGTTCCGCAGTTGTAAACTACATTGTTTCCAACTACTTGTACAAAGTAGCCGGAAAAACTGACTCCATGGCCCTGGAAGCAGATGCCCTGCATCTACGAACGGATGTCTACACATCGGCCGGTGTTTTGATCGGCCTGATCGCCATTAAGTTTTCCGGGATAAAGATCCTGGATCCCATCGTGGCAATAGCCGTCGCACTGCTGATAATAAAGGCGGCATATGATCTGACGGGGAACGCTGTTCAAAATATTCTCGATGCAAAACTTCCCGACCACGAGGAAAACCTAATAAGGGCGGTATTGCAGGAAAACTCAAGCTCGATTGTGGAGTTCCATAACCTCAGGACACGTAAATCCGGGCACGTGCGGTATATCGATTTCCACATGGTTGTTGCGCGGAATAGTTCCCTGGAAGAGAGCCACCGCATGAGCCATGTCGTCGTTGAGCAATTAAAGCAACGGCTCCCGAACAGTCAGATTCTGGTGCATGCGGAACCATGCAGGGACCAGTGTGCTGAGTGTGAGGTAACCTGTCGAAACACTGAGGTTTCGCGAAATTAGTAGGCGTTCCGGCTCGACGGAAGGCCGCCTACGATCCCGCAAAGATAGCCCACACGGTCCGCATGAATGCCCGGCGCGCTTGAACTCGCTATCAGATTGTCCTACGGGGAAGTTTTCTGACCAGGAAAAGATCAGGGTTTTCAGGAATAGATCAGGGTTTTTTCGAAACACGGCTGGCTGCCGTAGACCTGCTTTTCTCATCGGTGGGGGTTTTGAGTTCTGTTTGTTTTCCATTAGACTCGAAGTCATAGTTCCGATCGAAGACTTCGCGGATTGAGCGGATTTCCGGCAGTACGTAGACGACGGCATAAGTGCCGGTAAAAGTCGGGATAATGACGTTATCGAAGAATTTTGCCGGAACATTGATGCAGCCAAAGGAGATGCGATTGTCGAGCGGACTTGGAGTAGCAAGCCTCTCCAGGCGTCGCTCCTTGGGGTTTGACGTAACCACCCGATGCATGGATACCGCGCCGTCGTAGTCTACCCAGAGGACGTCCTTGCCGCTGAAATTTAATCCAAGAGAGGCCACAAAGCGGCCGGCAGGTGTGGTTCGCTCATCAGGGCGAATTTCCGACAATTTCTTGTCGCCAATGCCAGGGATTGACTCATCACCCTTCGCAAGGCCCAGAAGAACCGGGGCTGCGCCACGGAGTCGTCCCGCGGGATCGAACACGAAGACTTTTGCTTCCTTCTTGTCTACAATCCCGAATGGCATTCCGTGATTGTCGCCTAAGTCCACGACCCAATCAGCAACCTGTTGGGCTGCCTGGGATTTATGCTCCCCTTCGAAGTCCGCCCGTTTTGGGTAAGGCACAACAACTGATTGAGAATCAGTATTCAAGCGGGTCGTTACCTGATTCGCGGACAGTGAGCTTTTCTGGTTGGACAACTGCTCGGGGTTTTCGGCAGCTTTAAGCAGATGGGGTGAAAAAGTGAGTGCCAACAGGGCAATGCAAAACCCTACTGCCAATTTTGATATCATACACATTTTTTCTGAGCGTTTTGTATACGACAATGCCGCGAAATTCCAGAACCTGATCGTTTTGCCGTGCTCATTGCAATAATACCAATGGTGCATTGACATGTTTCTTTCGTGCAGCGACAACGAAAAAAAAGCCTGCCTCGCCTTTAGACATTGGCGAGGCAGGGTGTAACTTAGTTACGGTCCTTCTTGGGGGCAGGGGCCGGTGGTGGCGGTGCAGGCATAGGAGCCGGTTTAACTACCGCGGGGGGCGGAGGAGCTTCTTCCACCACTTGCTTCTGGCCACAAGCACAACCAGCCAGAGATACACCAAACATGACAACCACTGCCAGCTTCAGAAGTTTATTCATAGTACACCCTTTCATTTGGTTAGTTTGAGGAAACCCACTCGCCACTCCTGCCGATTTTTCATAATTGACAGGTTCCAATTTTTTCTCTGACCAAACATCTTAATTCCTAAAACTTTCTTGAAGAGCGTACAACTGCCACAAGTGGCTACTTTGAAAAATCCACCTGTGAACTATTTGAGCTTTGTTGCCATGGCTGGCCTATATTTGTCAAGGTCATTTCGGCAAATGTGCAATGTTAACTTGCGGGGAATTTAAGATGGGATAGGCCGATTGTCTCGGATTGGCCTAATAATTTAAAGATTTTCAACTATTTGAAGCATTGGTTCAGTGGCTTAAAGAAATTCAGACCGGGCTCGGTTATCCGATTATTTTATTCTGTTCTTGAATGGTCTGTACAAGGGATCGCCGATTAATACCATTTTCCAGGACCAGTAGGGGTTTGATACCGCGTAGCACTCTGCCAGAGTGAGAGTGCCGTCAATCAAGGCCTTGAAGAAAACCTCGGGAACAGGAAAAGCCCCCACATATGGCTCTCCCACCGGTCCGACGGTTGCAGCTACACCGTTTTCCAGCATCGCCTTACACCATACCTGGCTTCCCTTTTGCCTCAATGTCGTACATTCCGCACTGGCAATATGAAAGCCGATGGAGCCAGCGACCCAGCTAAATGCCGGGATGTATTTCGCAAGGCTGTACCACCCGCAATAGAGGGCAGCATCAGGGCACTCACCCGGCTGAAAAAGCCTTTCCTGCTCGTCTAGTATTACCGGCATCAATCCGATGTTTTTAACCTGCTCCGCTGCTCGGTGTATGGAGGCATCATAGAAGGCATATCCGGTCAAATCTTTGCTCGCAGGCAAAGGCATCCTCGCATCGAAGTATGCTTTACCTTTGAGTCCATTCCTTTCCGCCGCAAGACTGTCATTTATTATTCTCGAAACCGTTTCATGGGAAGGTCCGTCGAGTCTGGATACCATCAGGGCTTTTCCCTGCAGGTTTGCGATCTTTTTATCTCGGAAGCCTATAAAATACTGATTGGGTATCCATCCACGGAGGGGGTAATTTTCTTCCAAGACCAGTGCAATTTCTGAATCGAAGGAAGCGCTTTGATCTGATTTGTCGAAAGTGGAAATTTTGCTCGAAAGTTCTTTGATGGAAGATTCGAATGACTTCTTCTCATCCTCTGTCTTTGCCAGTCTTTCTTGCATTCTCAAAGACTGCAGTTGCGTCTCAAGGCGCCGGAGCTCGGCCCTCTCATTCACATCGTGCTCTGGCTGCAATACGACCAGAGGAACACCAAACATCAACAGCAGGCACCGAATTCCGGCGCCGCCTTTTTCCCTTTCTTTTAGGTACATTCGAACAAGCGGCAATACTTTCTTTTCGTATTCGTCACGGCTGCATTGCTCTTTGTTGGTTAGCGAAATTGACAGCAGGTTTTCAGATGGAATTTGTCGTTTTTGCAAATAATAATGGGCTAATTCGACGCTATGGGGAACGTTCGTGTTGGCTATGACCACGATCTCCCCGGGCTCCAGGGCCCAGCACCCACCGGACCATAAAACTGCCAAAGCAAGCGACATTAGCATTTGAGTAATAATGTGATGTTCTTTTCTCATCGCTGAAGTTCCACTAGTTGTTTCCTATGGAGGAAGGAACAAAATACAACAGGTTGCCCCGTGGTTCTCCCATTTTTTGCCGGGTAGGCTGCCTTTGTCTCATATTGTCGTTTAGAACCGTTTCTCCGCCTCAATCCATCCAATAAATTATCCCGGCAGAGTGCACTTATTAAGCGCCATTGGAAGCAGCTTGGCGTCGGTGGCCGCACCCGGTTCCGGCCCCTACCCAAGCACTGATCGTGATTTTTCAACAAATTCGCCGCCACACTTTCCAAAAAGCTGGTCTGCGCACCGCGATTCAAGGGTCTATTGTGTCCTGGATAGAAGTATTAGAATGTTGTACCGTTTCTTTAAGCGCCGAAAATGGTGCGCACCCCGGAGCTGATATGCGAATTTTGGGAGTGCTTCCAGACCTTTCCAAAGGCAAAGAAACCGGAAATCTATTTCGGACCCGTCGAAGGATGAAACTGGAAATCCGGCGGGCTATAATCAGACCGGCAAATTTCGGTATTCAAACGAACGAGCTACCGATTTTGTCGTGAACTGAAGGTGTTTTAGGACAAGGTGGTCCGCGGATTGGTGTGCCACCTCATCCAAACTCCTGAGTATAAGGATGATCAGCCCATGGAGTACCCTAAAGTCTTGGAATTGATGAAGCAAAGAGCCTCGGCCGTTCGAACCGTGGTCTCCGAGGTAAGGAGCATGCGGGAGGTCCTGGACTATGTGCTCGACATAACCCGGAAGCAGGAGGGCTCCAGTGTCGCCGCCCCCGATTTTTGCCGGGGATCTGCCGCCCTGGCAGCTCTCTGCGAAAAAAACGGTCTTGCATTGTTGACCGAAAATTTAAGGGACCACATCAGCAAGATCAGTACCGGTTTAACAATGGCTCGCTGGGGAATAGCCGAGACAGCGACTCTGGTTGTGGATTCCACCTCTGAGGATTTGAGGATCGCCACGATGCTTTGCGAGACCCACGTGGCAGTTCTGCCAAAATCGAATATCGTGCCCGATGCAACGGCTTTGCAGGAAGAAATGATCCGGATGTTCGAGGCCGCTCCCAGATATCTGGCCTTTATAAGCGGCGCCAGCCGCACAGCCGATATAGAGCGGGTGCTTACAATCGGGGTTCACGGACCACAGGAATTACATGTCCTGGTCCTGGAGGCTGATGAATTATGATAAAGACTCCCAGCGACATCAAAGAGTATAGAAAAAATCTGAAAAATGCCCTCGGGAATCAATTTCTCGGCACCACCCTTGATACCTTCGCAAGCGCATATCCCGCTTCGAGGGAAAATGCATTTGCGGGAATCGATTTTGATGCCCTTGCTTGCGATATAGCAAAAGCAAAAGATGAAGCCATCCCAAATCTCGAGAAACTTCTGGGGGAGTTCACCACAAAAGCGGTCCGTGCCGGCGTGACGGTTCATTTCGCTCGTACTGCATTCGAAGCTAATTCGATGATCGCTCAGATAGCCAAAGACAACCAGGTTAAGCGGATCGTCAAGGGAAAGTCGATGACCGCGGAAGAGACATTCCTCAATAGTTTTCTGGAGCGGGAAGGCTATGAGGTGACTGAAACAGACCTTGGTGAGTGGATTATCCAGCTCCGTGGCGAAGGGCCGTCACACATGGTTCTTCCCGCCATACACCTCTCCCGCAGGGATGTCGCTGAACTCTTCACCAAGGTGACCGGGGAGCAACAGGACCCCGATGACATTAATGGAATGGTAAAGGTTGCCAGACGCGAACTCCGGCAGAAATTTCTGGAAGCAGACATGGGAATAAGCGGGGCAAATTTCGCGATTTCCCAAACCGGAACCATCGGACTTGTCACCAATGAGGGAAACGGAAGACTGGTCACCACCCTGCCGCGTGTTCACGTTGCCCTGATAGGGGTCGATAAGCTCGTGCCGGATCTGAAGTCGGCACTGAAGATTCTGACCGCGCTTCCCCGCAATGCGACGGGCCAGGCAATATCTACCTATGTCACCTGGATTACCGGAGCCACCGAATGCAAATCGGCTGAAAGCGGGCGTAAGCAGATGCACATAGTCTTCCTGGATAACGGAAGACTGGCCCTTTCAAAAGACCCTCTCTTCGCGCAGGCGCTGCGCTGCATCCGCTGCGGCGCGTGCGCGAATGTCTGTCCCATCTATAAACTAGTGGGGGGCCACAACTACGGCCATGTCTATATCGGGGCGATTGGGCTCGTGATGACCTACTTTTATCACGGCCTGGAAAACGCGAGGGCAATCGTCAAAAACTGCCTGAACTGCCAGGCCTGTAAGAAGGTCTGCCCGGCCCGAATAAACCTTCCGGACCTGATAAAGGCTGTCCTGCGGACCGTGTACCAGGTCGAGGGGAAGAAGCCGATCAGGAATATAATGCTGCAAAAAGTGCTCGCAGACCGCCGTCTTTTCCATTTCATGCTGCGCAGGGCGAGGTTTGCCCAGAAACCGTTTGCCGAAGAAGGATACATCAGGCATCTCCCGATGCTCTTCTCCGGCGAACATGGGTTTCGCAGTCTTCCGGCACTGGCAAAAGTCCCGCTTCGGGATATGTGGGAGCGCCTGAACCCGCCTGTAGAAAATCCGAAGTACCGGGTAGCGCTTTTTGGCGGATGCCTGATCGATTTTGTCTACCCCGAACAGGCCGAGGCGCTGCTGCGGATTTGCAGGGGATATGGAGTGCAGTTTGAGTATCCGATGGATCAGACATGCTGTGGGTTGCCCGCTCAGATGATGGGAGAAAAGGAAACGGCCAGGGAAGTTGCCATCCAGAATCTGAAAGCAGTTGATCCCGCCCGCTACGATTACATAGTCACTCTTTGTGCTTCATGCGGCTCTCACCTGAAGGAAAACTATATAGCGCTTGTTGCCGGGGATTCGCCACTGGCGGTGAAAGTCGCCCAGCTAAAGGATAAAATACTCGATTTCAGCTCCTTTGTTACACGGGTACTGGGGATGGTCCCGGAAGATTTCAAGAGTGCCGGACAAAAAGTTGCCTATCATGCACCCTGCCATTTATGCCGAGGCCTGGGTGTAACCAGGGAACCAAGAAAGCTGCTTGAGATTTCCGGCCTTGAGTACATCAAGTCTAAAGACGAAGAAGTCTGCTGCGGTTTCGGCGGTTCCTTTTCGGCTGATTTCCCGGAACTCTCGGCTGAATTGCTGAGGCGAAAGCTGAATAATGCCGAGGCTACGGGAGCAGAAGTGCTCGTAACAGACTGCCCAGGATGCGTCCTGCAACTGCGCGGCGGAACCAAAAAGCGCGGCGGGCAGATTAATGTGAAGCACATTGCTGAAGTTGTATGTGATCAGAGAAAGAGGATCTAAAGAACTTCAAATAATCTCAACGGACCAATAGCCGGGCTTTACGTCAGGTGCGCCGAAGCCCCATTAGCCGCCTGTTTAATACCATATTCCCGCGGGCTTACCCATCCAGTGGTATTTCTCTTTCGATCTCGTTAAATATAGAGGTCCCGAGCCGCTCCTTCTTCGAATCCCATACCCGGCTGTTTTGTTTTCGGGCCTGGCGGGCCTCTTCGGTGAAGTATTCGAGAATGTCCAGTTCCGCGGTAGTCAGGCGTCCTGACTTTTCCTTGCCGGATATTCGGGAAAGAAGGGCAAGGATGCCGAACATGTACATGCTGATGGTGGTGATGCGCCTAAGCAGGAATTCCCTGTCGGCGATCTGGCCGCGGGCAATCTTCTTCCCGTGAATTAAGATGGTCAGGGAAAGGAGTCTGCGCAGGGCGGTGGCGCAGGACCGGGCCTCATCGAGTGCTTTTCGCATTACGCGGTCGTCGAAGCGCGTGGGCCATTTTATTTCTCGAATCATAAAGCCTAGCAGACGAGTTACACGCGAGCGGGCCGAGCCCGCCAGGTTGACCATTTCCGAGATTCGGCGCATGGCGAATAATGCCGGGTAGATCGAGTGAATTTCCGTCGTTCCCTCGAATACCGTCGCCACCCGAAAGTCCCGCATCCTTCTCTCATAGGGCAATGTCTTGAGATATCCCGATCCGCCTGCAACCTGGAGAGCATCGTAGACTGCATCCCAAGCTCTTGTGGTGCCGAACAGCTTGCAGTGAGAGGTCTCGATGGCAGTGTTCATGAGCGGATCGCGGTCAAGAAGACCTGCCGTGAAGTCGGTCATTGCCGAGCTTACAGCAGCGTTCACTTTTGTCCTGACAATTTTTTCCCGGATCAACTGGAAATTTTTGATCGGTATTTGAAACTGCTTTCGGCTGGAGGCCCTTTTTAGCATATCGCCGGCCGAGGTTTCCATCGTCGCGGAGGATGCGGCTCCCAACCCGAGGCGGCCGTAGTTCAGGACGGACATGGCAATCTTGAACCCATCCCCGGGTCTGCCGATCAGGTTTTCAGCCGGGATGCGGACGTTTTTAAACTGGATGGCGGCAGTCGAACTCGCCTTGAGGCCCATTTTGGGCATCTCGCGGCCTATCTTTACCCCGTCCCAGCCGGTCTCGACTATGAAAGCACCCATCCAACCGGGCCGGTTGGGATCGAGTTGGGCAAACGTGGTGAGCCCCCGCGCATAATTCGCATTGGTAATGTAGGCTTTTTGTCCGTTAAGGATATAATGCGAGCCGCCATCCTGCAGCACGGCGACCGTTTCGATATGCTGGGCGTCAGAGCCGACCCGTGGCTCGGTGAGGGCATAAGAGAAGATCATTTCACCACTTGCAGCCGGGGGGAGGTACCTTTGCTTCTGATTATCAGTTCCGAAAAGCTGCACAGCCTTGACGCCTATGGAGAGGTGGGCCAGGAAGGCCATGGCAATCGAGATGTCGATTTTCACCATTCCCTCGACAACTTTAAGATACTCCCATAGGTTCAGGCCCAACCCGCCATATTTTTCATCGATGCTGAGCCCGAAAAAACCCGCTCCCCCCATTTCGAGGAGAAGCTCCCGTGGAATTCCCCCTTCGTTTTCAATCGGGTTCGGAGCAGTTCTGAGAAAAATTTCCCTGTATCGTGCAATTATCTCCGCGATTTTATTCTCATCCCGCACCGGTCCCTGCGCGAGAAAAAGCCCAGGGTCGAATTCTCCCGCGTATATTTTCTGAAGAAACATAAGCCCTCACTTGCATCAGTTGTCTGCCGGACCTCTTTCCGAGCCGCTCGAGAGGCTTTCCGGCGCGATGAAGCGGAGGTTGCCCTCCGTATCGCTTATGCTACTCACTCTGCTATCGCGGAAAAAGATGTAAGAGAAATTATAAGACCATGAATTGCCCTGAATTGCCGTGGGGGTGCCCTGAATGGCCAGGACCTCATCCTGGGTCGAGCCTATGGTGAAAGAATCCTTCTGCGGGCCGGCGAGAGGCGGCGGAAGGAGGCGCACCTTCAGCGTGCCGAAATAATTATCGTATTCCTTAACGCGCCCGTCTTTGAAGCGGATTTCAGAAAATCCATAAAACCATTTGTCCATTTCGATGCGGGTGGGGGTGCCCTGAACGAGCAGTACTTCGTCATAGGTCGAGCCGATGGTAAAGTGCGGTGGTGGCTTGTTTTCAGGGCTGCCCGGCAGCATCTGCACCTGGAGCGAGCCGTCGAAATTATTGAAACGCGAGACGAGGCCGTTTCGGAAATGGATTTCAGACAGACCGTAAAACCACGTCTGCCCCTGGATTCGTGAAGGTTTTCCCTGGATGCGAAGGACTTCTGAAGAGGTTGAGCCAATCGTAAAGAAATTCGTCAGGGTTGGAGACTGCATCAAAGGAGGAGGTGGAGGGGGGGGGATCTCGGATAGCAGCTTTTCAGGGGAAATTTCGGCGCCCGGCGTGCCCGGTAGTGATTCCGGGGATTGCATTGCCGGTTTTTCAGGCGGGACGACCGGTTCTAGTTCGGGAGAAGAAACCCAGAAATAGGCATAAACTTGAAACAGAAAGACCGCAGCGAATAAGGCGATGATGAAAAACTTTGCACTGCGGGATGCCTGAATATTCCTGTATCCAGCCGCCGCGTTCCGGCGAAAACGGCGATTCTGCCCTGAATTCGCTTCATCGGCATGGGTGCCGGAATTACCCGAGGTCTTTGCCGCTCCATGTTCTCGGCCCCGACGTGTTCCGGGTTTACCCGAGACACCAGTACCCTCCGAGTCATTTATAAGCCGCCTGTATGCCTCATCTATTTTTATGAACTTTTCTTCTGCACGCGCACGCGCCTCGAATGATTCGGAGTGGAAACGGTCGGGGTGCCATTTTTTGGCGAGAGTGCGATAGGCGCGCTTTATATCAGCCGGTTTGGCGCCCGGTTGAAGCCCCAGCACCTTGTAATCCGATTCTGAAATCCGCTCCGGAGGCATGTTCCACATTCCTGAATTTTATTTCACTGCGCCGTTTGAGCTTTATAAATACCAGTCCGGCGTTCAAGCGGCAAAGAAAAAGAGATTTCCCGATATTAGGTGAACTCGGAGCAGAATTGTTGTATCTTAGCTGAACATACTGTAATTCCTGCTTCGTCCCCGGAATTTGGTCGAGTTTTTATAACGAAACCTTTTCAGGGCCGGATTCAAAACACCGATATTAGCAGAGAGGCAAAACCATGCTGATTCTGACCAGAAAGGCCGGTGAAACAATTCTGATCGGAGACGAGATAGAAGTAACGATCACATCGATTGACCAGAACAAGGTTAAAGTCGGAATAAAAAGTCCCACAAACATTCCGATATACAGAGAAGAGCTTTACAGGAAAATCCAGGAGGAAAACCGAGGTGCCGCAGCCATAGGCAAGGACGAGCTGGACAGCATTCTGCACAATTACTCGGTAGAGCCGGAAATTAATTCCTCCGAACCAGATTGATACAAGGTATGGACCCCCGAGGAGCATCCATGCAGGTGAATACCACACGATTCGGAACGATAGAAGTTAATGAAAGCGAACTCATCGCTTTCCCATGGGGAATTCCGGGATTCGAAGAATTAAGGAAATATGTTCTGCTGGAATACAAAAACGGCCCTTTCCAGTGGCTGCAATCCGTCGACGAGCCTACGGTGGCGTTCGTGGTCTGTCCACCCGATGTGATTGGCCTGGAGTACAAGATACCGGAGTCAAAAACCTCTTTGATAAAGCTGGAGAATAAGGCCGATCTCCTGGTTCTGACTATCGTCTCGTTTAACAGGGAAAAAGGGGCCATGCGATTTCATGTGCGGAGCCCTCTCATTTTTAATGCATCTTCCAGAATTGGCTACCAGTGGACAATCGAGCCGGAGGAATTGAAAAGCCGGATAATTACGCCGGGCGGCCCACCACCGGATGCGGTATAACGCGCTGGAGATTGGATATCCTCCGGACCCGGTTAAAGGATGGCCATGCCGGGTTGGTAGATGTGGACTTACGTAGAGTCGAACTCCCCTAATGCTCCATGCCCTCTGCAATCAATTCCCTGGATTTGATTGTTGCTTATCCACCAAAGCCACACTGCAAAGATCATCAATTCTGCTAGGATCCTGATCATTCCTAAAAGGAGCGGGTAGCCGGGATTTGTATCTTCTCGCCTTTTCACGGTAACCTGCAACCGTTTCACACGGTTTCGGCTTTGATGCGCCTCAATCTAATCGGGTCGATCCTCATCAACAAAAACTGCCTCCTGTCGTGCGGATTTATTTGAAGACAGACAGAAAAAGAGTTATTGTGTACTGATTATCGTGTAAGAGTTAGTTGCATATCGACAGCACAAAGGATTTAAATAAACACCAGTGAACCAGGATAATTCTTCATCCAAGCAGGATTCCGCAGAGCCATTTTCGGTGGTCAGCTACAATGTTCACCGCTTCGTCGGTTCCGACGGCAGGTTTGATCCCGAGCGGGTTGGCCGGGTAATCAATGAATGCAAGGCGCAGATCGTGGGAATGCAGGAACTCGATTCGCATTTCTACCGCTCCGGCAACCAACTCGAAGCACTCACCGGGACAACTTCGCTGGAAGTCGTGCACGGTCCGACCCGGCGCAACGGCAACGGGCATTATGGAAATGCCCTGCTCACATCCCTTCCCGTAAAGGATGTGAGGCGAATCGATCTAAGCGTTGGAAACAGGGAGCCGCGAGGAGCTCTGGATGTGGACCTGCTGGTTCATGGGGAGACTATCCGGGTCATCGTCGCACACCTTGGGCTTGGCATCATGGAAAGACGGCGTCAGATAAGGCGCCTGCTCGAAATCTTCTGCGCCGAAACCGACCGCATGGAAGTTATGTTGGGGGACTTCAATGAATGGATCCCGCTGCGGAAGCCGCTTTGCTGGATCAACGGCTTTTTTGGAAAATCGCCCTCGCGCCGCACTTTTCCATCTGTAATGCCCATCCTTCCGCTCGACAGAATATGGATTCGCCCCCTGGAATCCCTGGTCGAGATAAAAACACATCGCACGCGGCTCAGCCGCACGGCCTCCGATCACCTCCCGATAAAGGCACTTATAAAACCGGGCGGTAAGCCCGGCAAGGATTGTCTCTGCGGTCCCTGTGAATGCAAGCCTCACCCGGGCCACGAAGAGAGCGCTTGATGTCGCTCACGATTTGAGCCGGATCTAAAGCTGCTTCCCGCAGACCACAAGCCCGATCGCACCACCGAAGAAGCGGCGGCTGCAGATGAGCCTGAGCGGAAATTGCCTTACGAATCCGCCAAGGCCGCCGTTTTTCACGAAATACTTGAAATTGATGAAGTGGGTCTTGCCTGCTAATCTTTCTACGATGTGCAGCAGGGCGAGGCTTATTTTGGATGTGAAACCATACGGACTGAAATAGTCGAAGAGGATCAGTTTGCCTCCCGGAGTAAGTACTCTCAAAGCTTCGCCGGTGACCCGGATTGCGGAGGAGTAGTCCATTTCATGGAGCGCAAGGCTTATGAGTGCACAATCAAATGAAGCTGAGGGGAAGGGCAGATCCTGCCCGCTCCCCTGGATGAACGAGATTCGGTGCAAGGGGGAATAGTGGAAAGCCTGACCTTCCTTCATTGATCTCGATTCAAGCTGTGGAGCCTGTCGCAACTGGTTTTTTTTGAGCCTTTCGCGTGCTTTGGATAGCATGGATGGCGAGAGGTCGATTCCGACAACTGGTAACTTAGAGCTTGCCAGCATTTCGACCTGTTCTCCGGTCCCGCACCCTATGTCGAGTATCCTCCCGCACCCGCAGTCGCGCACTGTGGCGTTTATCACTCGCCGCACCGGTCTCAGAAAAGGTCCCGCCAGAGGGTCGTATATCGGAGCAATCCGGGCGTAGAAATCTGCACCGGCAGGGGAATCGCTCTGGAAAAGATCGGGTCTCATGATAATATTACCCCTGTTATTTCGATAAATCCTGAAAGCAGAGTCACAGTAGATTAATAAGGCATATTCTTTAGAGTTGAAGTGCAGGAGGGGATTTCCGTTTCACAAATGCTTTATTCTCCAACTTTTTTCGCACTCGCAGTAGCCAATCTCGCCTGTCTTTCCAGCTTCGGGACATTCTTCCTGTTCCCCCTTTTCATTACGGGCCATGGCGGGGATCAGGTCGATATAGGTATCGCCATGGGAGCCTTTTCGCTTGCCTCCGTTTTGTGCAGGCCCTGGATTTCCGATATGATAGACCGGGTAGGCCGCAAGAAAAGCTATGCACTCGGCTCACTGATTATGACCGTGCTTCCTCTCTCTTACCTGTTATTCAAAGGAAATCTCTACAATTTTTATGTCCCGCTGATACTCGTGCGAGTAATTCACGGTGTCGGCTTCGCTATCTGTATAACGGCGGCCTTCACGTACATGGCCGACGTGATCCCGAAGGAGAGGCTCAATGAGGGCCTTGGGATGTTTGGCGTATCGGGGTTGGTAGGCTCGGCTGCCGGTCCGGTTCTTGCCGAATTCGTAATACGCACTTCGGGCTTCGATCTCCTTTTCATCACCGCATCGGCTATGGCCTGCATCGGCTTGCTCATACAGTTCTGGCTCAAAGAGACCTACGTGCATGTATTCCGTAAGACCGATTCCTCCTTTTTCCTGGTCCTGCAGAAAAAACACGTAATGATGGTTGCAATTATCGCGCTTCTTTTCGGTATCGGATTGGCCGCGGCAAATGGATTCGTCGCGCCCTTCGCCAGCGAGCGGCGCATCGCTTTCATTTCATTCTATTATATAGCTTATTCGGCGGCCGCCATCTTGACACGGATATTCGGCGGTACCATCGTGGATAAAACGGGAGAGGAGAGGATTATCCCGTTAGGTCTTTTCATCATGGCCGCCGGTTTTTTTGCGATGGTGTTCATGAAAGCAGAAACGCTGCTGATCTGCAGTGGATTTTTGACAGGGTGCGGACACGGACTACTCTACCCGGCCCTCAATGCGCGGGCTATTCGTGGAGAAGCCCAGTCGATCCGAGGCAAAATTACCGGAGCGTATACCGGAAGCATTGACGCGGGGGCGTTCACCGGATCGATCCTTCTGGGCTATATTGGCGAATTGGCTGGTTTTCAGACGCTGTTCCTATCCGCCGGATTGGTGTTGATGATCGCTCTTGCCATATTCCGCTTCGATGTGAGCCGGGAGAAGGCAAGGGCGCGAGCCTGCTGATGACCGGCAGGGCTGGAACCCTTTAACGATCTTCGACTAGATTGAAAGCTATCATGGGAGTATCCCGAACCATAAAAAGGCTGCCGTTTGAGAATACCGCGCTAATCCAGGGCGTATATTATTTTCCGACCGGCGTGTGGCCGCTCCTGGACATACAATCGTTCATGAGAGTCACCGGCCCGAAAACTGATATTTGGCTTGTAAACACGGTAGGGCTTTTGCTGGCGGTGATTGGAGCGGTTCTGTTGATTGCCGGTTTTAGAAGAAAAAGATCGTTTGAATTCTTCCTGCTCGGCGCAGGTTCGGCGGCCGTGCTGGCAGTTATCGAAGCCTATTATGTGTCCAAAATGGTAATTGTTCCCATCTACCTGCTCGATGCCGCTATTGAGACATTCCTTGTTTTGTGCTGGCTAATCAGCCCGGCATTCAACCGAAAAACCTTTCCTCCTGCCTGAATTTTCAGGATTTACTATGTCGGACCTGGATCTTAACTCGATTTGCAGGCAAATTGTCGAGAAAACTCCGGATGCGGTCGTGTTCGCCGACAGGGCCGGAATTATCAGGACCTGGAATTCCGGCGCCGAACGGATGTTCGGCTACTCCGCGCAAGAAGCGGTGGGCAGTTCGCTCGACCTGATAATCCCGGAGAAGAACCGCCGGGTCCACTGGGATGGATACCGCAAGGTTATGGAAACAGGCATTACCACATACGCAGAGAAGTTGCTTGCTGTCCCCGCAATCCACAGGGACGGGACCCGGATCTCTATAGAATTCAGCATAGCGCTGCTTCGCACCCCGGACGGCGAACCGGTGGGTTCTGCTGCAATAATGCGGGATGTTACTGAAAAACGGCAAAAGGAACAGGCGCTAAAGGCAAGGCTTGCCGAGCTTGAGTCATCTTCCGCCCCTGCCGCCGCCGGCCGAATTCGCGACTAGCCTTATCGAATGCCGACTGCCGAAAAAAGGGCAATAAGAACGCCGATCAGGCTCTCTCCGGCGATTATACCGGATGCAACCGGAATGGTGTAAGGACCTGCCGGGGTCTTTCGAACCAAAAATGCCGCTGTTGCGCCAATAAAGATCGAGAGCGTATTCCAGAAGGGTACGACAAAGGCCAGGCCCAACCCCATTGCAGAGGGCAGGAAAGCCCGCAGGCGTACCGGAGCGAAGTGGTCGAGGATGGAGAGTATAATTCCGGCGGCGGCCCCGATTGCGAGCGCCAGTTGCGCCGAGGGATGCAGACTCTCTATGCCGTTTGCCAGAAGTTCGGCTACTCCTTTCCAGACCTGTGCGCTCGGAGCTGGAAATCTATCGCCACCGAGAGCGTCAGGGGTAGGGACGAGCAGGTAAAATGAGGGCACGACTACCGCCGCTCCGGCAAAAACTCCGAGGAACTGCGCAATGAACTGCCTTCGCGGATTCGCACCAAGGAGGTACCCGGACTTGAGGTCGGTCAAAAGATCGGCCGAAGATGCCGCCGCGCCGGCAGTAACTCCGGCGGTCATGAGGTTTGCGGTGATGTTGGAGGGAGCGATTATCCCATAGGTGAGCTGCGTTATTTTTCCCATGGCACCTATGGGCGTTATGTCCGTTTCACCTGTTGCACGGCATGCAACCACCGACAGGAAGAAGGTCATGAAGACCGCAAGGGTACCCATCCACCAATCGATTGAAAAACTGACCGCCTGGACGACAACGATTGCGGAACCGGATATTAAAACTCCCGACAAGAACCAGCTTCCGGGTACTTCTATATCAGCCATCCGCATTAGCCTTGGGTCAGATGTGCCGGTGCCGGAGCGCCTAAGCATACGGCCGGTCCCGGAAATTGCTCGCCAGACGGTTTTCCACTGAAAGGCGAAGGTGAGGAGGCCCGAACTTACCATGAGGGCTGTCCCTCCCCACAGGCTCCATGCGACGATATTCTTGTAGCCAAGGTCCCGGATTATTCCCAGTTCGTACATATGTGGTGCAAGCAGGAAATAATTAAGCAGGCCTCCGGCGAGCATGCTCAAGGCCACTCTCATGCCGATTATCGCTCCGGCGGCAACCATTATGGCGCTCATCTCGAAGGATATCGTCCAGGAAGCCATTGTGCGGCCTGCAAGTGAGCCTGGAAAATTGATCATCTCGGGAATCTTCAGAAAAGAAGGCCACCACCCAAGCTGGTTATCGCGCAGGAAAGCAACCACTCCCCCCAATCCGGCAGCAAACCCCAGGCTTTTAGCCTTCCGCGCAGCCGCCTCCCCTTTTGCGTAGAGAGAGCGCAGAGTCTCGGCTGCCGCCAGTCCGCTCGGAAAGGGTAATTGCTCGATATTTATCATCTGGCGTTTCATGGGGATTGCCATGAAGACCCCAAGCATCGCAAGCAGCAGCGTCCAGATCATCAATGTCCAGAAAGGCAGATGATGTCCCTGGATCAGGAGCAGGGCGGATACTGCGCCGACTATGGTGCTCCCTGTTGAATACCCGGCCGAACTTGCCGTGGACTGCATGCAGTTGTTTTCAAGGATTGAAAGGTTGGAACTCAGGATACCGATTCGCTTCAGGGCCGCGCCGATGGTAAATGAGAGGATACATGCGGTAATAGCAATTCCGAGGCCCCAGCCCGTTTTAAGTCCCACGAACAGATTCGAAAGGCTCATCACCGCCCCAAGCAATGATCCCATGACCACTGCCCTGGCAGTAAGCTGAGGGCTGTCGCCGCGATAAACCTTCTCGAACCACTCCAACTCTATCTCGGAAGGAGATTTTCCCGTAATGTCTATTCCGGTGAAGTCGTCCAGATGTCCTCCTGCTAACTTCAATGGGTCAAAATTTACGGCTGATCGAGGGCATAAATTTAGACAATATGGGCAAATTCCCGCCAGAAGGAGGGGAGTTTTCCTTCAATTTCGGCCCATTATTTTCCATTGGGATTTAAGTAACAGCCAGGAGAACCGGATAGCAGTCCCTGATTCAAAAATCCATAGTATCCTTTTACGGCTTTCAAATATAACCGAACCAAAACTCCTCCACTCTGCGAAAGTTTGCCTTGACGGCGGAGCTTCCCGAGACTATCTGGCCGTGGCCTGGCAGTAGCCACTCGGCTTCAAGGGCCGCAAGCATCTTTATGCTCTCCTTTAGCTGTGCGCCGTTGCCGCCCGGGAGGTCGGTCCTCCCAAGTCCGTCCTGAAAGATTACATCGCCCGAAAAAAGGGCTCTTTGATCGGGCTGATACAATGCAATTGAGCCACTGGAGTGACCTGGAGCGTGAATTATTTCAAGCTCAACCCCCTTTACCACAAGATTTCCACTGCCAAGAAAAAAGTCGGGCCTGTATGCTTCCACATCAAAAGTCGCACCCATGTATTTTGCGGCTTCCTCTATGGCGCGCCAGTCACCCTCGCTCATGGCAAATCTGGCAGGCAGATCCTTGAAAAGCCTGGCCGCCTCGAAATGGTCCGCGTGGGCGTGAGTTGCCAATACGAGGTCGATATCGGCGAGTTGAATCCCAAGTTCGCGAAGTTCGGACGCCACATGCTCGAAAAGATGAGCGTGCCCGGGGTCGATCAGCACCCTTGCCGGCCCATCGATAAGATAGGTATTGCAGTTGTTTGCGGTCATCGATTCCCATATAAAGGCGTGCAGGCCGTCACAGACTTTCATTCAAAATCCTCCCGCTGGTTAAGGATCGTCGTTTGCCGAGTGAACCCATTTTGGTATTGCTGTTCCCGGAAAATAAAATAATATGCAGGACCATTGTCGAAAGCGCCAGAACTTATCAGCCAAAAGGATGCAAAAAGTGCCGGTTCCGGAACAGGTTGTAAAAAAGAAAGCAGATATCTTAATCCTTAACGGGGACATCCTGACCCTCGATAAGGAGTTGCCGCAACGACTGGATTCAGGAGCAATCGCGGTTCTGGACGGAAAAATCGCAGCAGTCGGTCCGACAACTAAGATAATGACGAGTTACTACGCGCCCAAGGTAATCGATGCTTCGGGATGCGTCGTTTTGCCGGGGCTCATAAACTCTCATACCCACGCCGCGATGACGCTTTTCAGAGGGCTCGCCGACGATCTGCCCCTGATGGAATGGCTAAACGACCATATTTTCCCAGCCGAAGCAAGGCTTACGGAAAAATGGGTATACTGGGGCACCATGCTCGCATGCGCGGAGATGATCCTCTCCGGCACGACCACTTTTTGCGACATGTACCTTTTCGAACACAAGGTAGCCGAAGCGGCAAAAGACGCAGGAATGCGCGCTCTGGTGGGGGAAGTTCTCTATGATTTCCCTTCGCCATGCTATGGTCCGATTGAAAATGGCTTAAAGCACACGGAGTCGCTGATAGAGAAGTGGCGGGGAGACCCGCTTGTACGGATTGCTGTCGAACCCCATGCGCTTTATACCTGCTCGCCAAAGCTTTTGAAGCAGTGCTGTAAAATCGCTCGTCAAAACAAAGTGCCTTTAGTTGTCCACCTCTCTGAAAATGAAGCCGAGGTCCAGCAGATAATCGAGCGCTACGGCAGCCGCCCCGTTCAGCATCTCTCAAATCTCGAACTGCTCGGGCCGGGACTTGTTGCAGATCACTGTGTCGCCCTTGATGACAAGGATATATCGCTTCTTGCCGCAAACAATGTAAAAGTTGTCCATAACCCTGAGAGCAACATGAAGCTCGCTTCCGGGATCGCTCCCGTGCCGAGGCTTTTGGATGCGGGGATAACGGTTGCGCTCGGGACGGATGGATGTGCCAGCAACAACAATCTGGATATGTTCGGAGAGATGGATACCTGCGCCAAGCTCCACAAAGCAGCAACACTCGATCCGACTGTCCTGCCGGCGGAAACAGTTCTTGAAATGGCAACCATAAACGGCGCGGCCGCCCTCGGTTGGGAGGGGCGCCTTGGCCGGATAGCCCCCGGAATGCTCGCCGATATCATCGTCGTGGATTTTGCAAAACCGCACCTGACCCCGGTATACAACCCGGTGAGCCATCTGGTCTACGCTGCCGGGGCAGCGGACGTGCGCACCAGCATAATAGGGGGCAGGATCGTTATGGAAGACAGGAAACTGCTCACGCTCGATATCGAAGAGATTTTCGCGCATGCCAGGGAATTCGCAAAACAGAACGGAAAATGAGCTTGCGGAAGCCGACTTGCTCCTTTTCAACGCGGACTGGGTACTTACCTGCTCACCAGGTATGGACCGCATAAGAGGGGGGGCTGTCGCTGTCCGCGGGGACCGCATTCTTGCCGTTGGGCAAACGGAAGACCTCAGGACAAAATACAGTTACCGCAAAAAGCTTGATCTTTCCGGCCATCTATTAATGCCCGGCCTGATAAACACCCATACACATGCCGCAATGAGCATATTCAGGGGTCTTGCCGACGACCTGCCGCTAAAGAGGTGGCTCGAAGAAGCCATCTTTCCGGCGGAAGCCGCCTTCGTGAACCGCGATACAGTATATCTGGGGACTCTGTTGTCAGCGCTGGAGATGCTAAAAAGCGGTACTACCACCTTCTGCGACGGATACTTTTTTGAGGAATCGGCAGTTTGCGCGGCACATGAATCCGGTATGCGCGCTGTAATGGGGCAGGGAATACTCGATTTCCCAACTCCGGATCAGAGCGGCCCCGGCGATTCAAGGGCGCGGGCGGAAGAATTTATTGCATCATTTCACTGCATTGATGGCCGTGTGCGCCCCTCTCTTTTCTGCCATGCCCCTTATACCTGCTCGCCCGAGACGCTGAAATGGGTAAAGGCAATGTGCCGGGAGGCCGGAATTCTTTTCCAGATACATCTTTCTGAATCGGCCTGGGAAGTCGATGAGATAAAGGGACGATACGGGAAGCGGCCGGCGGCCCACCTGGACAGCCTCGGAATACTCGATGAGCTGACCCTTTGCGCTCACGGGATCTGGCTCTCAAAAGAAGAAATTGGCATACTTGCAAGATCGGGGGCATCGATCGCCCATTGCCCACAAAGCAATATGAAACTCGGATCGGGTACCCCCCCGTTCACAGCCCTGATTGCCGCCGGAGTCAAAATAGGGATTGGGACCGACAGTGCAGCCAGCAATAACAACCTTAATCTTTTTTCGGAAATGGATACCGCAGCAAAGATCCACAAGGTGGTCGAAGGCGATCCGCTTGTCTGCCCGGCCACCCTGGCCCTTGGAATGGCAACCATGAATGCCGCGGCTGTAATCGCCATGGAAAAAGAGATCGGAAGTATCGAGCCGGGGAAAAAGGCGGATATCATTGCAGTCGACTGCAGACTGCCCCATCTTGTGCCGATCTATGACCCTGTATTCCAGGTCGTTTACTCGGCCAACGGCGGCGAAGTGGCTTACGTCTGGATCGACGGTGCCATGGTTATGGATCGGGGTAGGGTACTTTCGATAAACGAAGCCGACGTGCTTGCCGAAGGCAATCGTATAGGAAAAAGGATATCAGAAAAACTTTTTGCGGGACGGAGGTGAATTACAAAATCGAGTTCCGGTGGATGTATTTCGAAGCGTAGTGGTCCGGAAATCCGGAGTTTGCCTGGAATTTTCTTGTAAATGGCCGCGTAAAATGGGATTAAATATCAACCGTGCGACTGCCGAATAGTATTGTATATTCATGTTTGGCAATGGGAACGATTTTTGCTCAACAGAGTAAACTTGCATTTAGGCTTTTTGGATTTTGAGGGGTCCCGCCTGTCCGGGCAACAGAGTGTGTTTTCAAGAGTGGGGAGGAAAGAAATGAAGGGCAAGCACCTAATCTGGATTTCCCTGATCTGCCTTGTCTCGTTTTTTGCAGCCCAGGCCGCTGCACAGCAAAAAGCATCCACCTCCGCAAAGCCGGCTGCGGGAACGGTCAAACAGGATACCGGCATGACGGAATCCGAGGCAAGGAACCTGGAACTGATGAACGCGGTTGATACCGAGAACGTCGAACGGGTATCCAGGCTGATTTCGGCCGGTGCTGATATCAATTTCAAGGACCGCGAGGGAATGACCCCCCTTGAGCACGCGGCGCTTCGCGGGAATTTGGAAATTGTGAGTCTGCTTCTGGCCAAGGGGGCTGCTGTTAATACCGGCGACATTTTCGGTACCACGCCCCTTATGCAGGCCGCATGGGCGGGCCATTCGGAAATAGTACAACTTTTGGTCTCACGAGGGGCGGACCCGAGCCTTCGCAGCACCATTGAAGTTCCCACGTTGAAAAAGAAAGGCGTCAATGCGCTGATGGCTGCTGCAATGACTGGAAAGACAGAGGTTGTCAGGTTCCTTTTGTTGCAGGATATACCGCTGAACCAGCAGGACGCCGAAGGCCAGACAGCATTGATTCACGCCGCAAAGAGCGGGTATCCACGCGTAGTTGAACTGCTGCTCGCAAAAGGCGCCAAAACCGAAATAAAGGACCAGTTCGGCAGGACCGCCATTACGGTCGCAACCATACACGACCGAGCTGAAGTAGTGAAACTGCTGATCGCGGCCCGTGCCAACGTGCACGTAAAAGACATACACAACCTCAAACCCATCGTATATGCTTCCGGTCTCGACCATGGTGAAATATATACGATGCTGAAGAACGCGATGGCCCGAAGAAATTCGGTTGAGGTGGTCAGAAAAGCCCCGCAGGTTAATTAGCCGAGTTTTAGCAGGAAGACCCGGGAATGGATGGGCACTGGTAAAAATGTGCCCACCCAATTCCCTTGGAACCATCCTGCTGCCCCGTAGCGTCCAAAGATCTCCAATAATCGCCTGGTCGGATTTTCCCCTCAGTGGTGTATTTTCAAAAGAGAGCGTTGGTAAATTCTACAGGATCGAAAGGCCGCAAGTCGTCTATTCCTTCGCCTATTCCGATATAGCGCACCGGGACCTTGAGTTCGTCGCAGATGGCGGCGACTATCCCCCCTTTGGCCGTGCCGTCGAGCTTTGTCAATATAAGTCCGGTTAAGCCTATGCCCTCCTTGAACAAACGAGCCTGCGAGAGGGCATTTTGTCCCGTCGAAGCGTCCAGGACGAGGAAGACCTCGTGAGGGGCTGCAGGCATCTTCTTGGTTATCACCCTGTGGATCTTCTTCAGCTCCTCCATCAGGTTCACCTTTGTGTGCATTCGTCCGGCCGTGTCGATTAATATCACGTCGGCATCCCGCGCAAGCCCAGCGTCAATGGCGTCATAAACTACAGCGGAAGGATCCGAGCCGCTCTTCTGTTTTATAACAGGGGCTCCGACGCGCTCTCCCCAGATCGTTAGCTGCTCGACAGCAGCCGCCCGGAATGTGTCGCCCGCAACGAGAGTCGGGTGCAGGTTTTCCCGCTTCAGGCGGCCAGCCAGCTTGCCGATCGTGGTTGTTTTACCCACCCCGTTTACCCCCACTATCATCACGACGAAAGGACGATCGGCGCGGTAGTCCAGGGGCGGCGCATCAACCGACAGAACCGAAAGGATCTCCTGGCGGATTTGTTCCCTGAGTTTCGAGGGGTCGCTCAGTTCCTTGCGCTTGACCTTGTCCGCCACACCACGCAGAAGCATCTCAGTCGTTTTTACGCCCAAATCGGACGTAATAAGAATCTCCTCGAGCTCGTCCAGCAGGTCTTCGTCGATTTCCTTCTTTCCAAGAACGAGCCGGTCTATACGGTCAGTGAATTTCTCGCGGGTTTTCTGGAGGCGTTCGCGAAGGCGACTGAAAAAACCGGTCCCGGAAGCCCTCCGTTCGGTAAGCTCTTCATAGCCGTTCGAATAATCCTCGCCTACCGGCTCGACATCCTGTTCCGGAGCTTCCTCCGGTTCAAGCACATCCTCTTCCAGGGTCTCCTCGGTAAGCTCCGATTCAACCTCCGGGGATTCGTCCTCGGTCTGGTCATCAAGAGTTGCTTCAGATTCGCCGGAGGATTCCTCTTCGCGTTCTTCCTCGGCTTCAATTTGTATTTCCTGTTGCTCTTCAGTTTCCTTTTTGTTCTTTCGCTTGAACCACCGCAACATGGTATTCTTTGCTCCTGGCCTTGTTAGTTTCGCGATTGCTTCGAAAACAGCTCTAAAGTATAGATTTTACGTAACACGAACCTTTAATTCTAACAATTCGATCAACCGTGCGCTGTTTGGGCATCGTACCCAGTGCCTGACGGGCACGCGGAATATTGGAGTTAGAATGACAGATAGTCAAGAGAGTAATTTACGGTCCGAAATTGTTGCAGCCTGCAGAAAACTGGATCGGAAAAACCTGATAACGGCAACAGGTGGAAACGTAAGTTGCCGCGCCGGTGAGGATTGCATCCTGATTACTCCTCGCGGGGTTCCGAAGGCTGACCTGCGGCCGGAGGAGCTGATTTCTGCCAGCCTTGATGGTAAGCTGCACGCGGGCGTTGGCCGGCCTTCAAGCGAAATGGGGATGCACCTGCAGGTGTATCAAAAAAGGCCCGATGTTGGGGCTGTAGTGCACGCGCATCCGCCGGTCGCGACCGCTCTAACCCTGGCCGGAATAAAATTCAATTCGAAAGTGCTTCCCGAATCCTGGTTGATGCTCGGCCGCGTACCTACGGCACCTTATGCGACCCCATCGACCGATGAACTCACCCGTTCCATTGACCCCTACATCGAGGGACACCGGGCCATTCTGCTACACCGCCATGGGGCGATCACTTTCGGGAGAACTGTTGCTGAATCGCTCGAAAGAATGGAAGAACTCGAACACGCGGCAAGGGTTCTCTATTATGCTGCAATGCTGGAAGGCCGTAAATCGCCGGCGGCAATGGCCGAAAGCGAAATCGAGAGACTGGAGCAGGCTTTTAGGATGGGTTAGACACGCCTGATTGGGTGTGGAGGGCATAAAAAGGGGTAGCCCGGATTTATAAATCCGGGTGCGGAGCACAAGAGGGCTCGCGGAGGCGCCGGTCGGATGAGATCCAGGTGCAAAAGTAGGAGTACAGTTCGGCAAAGCGGCGCAACGCTTCGTTGGATTTCAATAACTGATATACCCGTAGCCTCTTGCGCTTCGCGCCCGGANNGATATGAATCCGGGCTACCCACTTTTGGTTTACCTTTAAAATGATGACGCGAGGAGGATAATAACAGTGGATCTTAAAGTGGCATGCGGGGTTGTTGCTTTTCTCCTTCTTTTTGGATTGGTTTTAACTTGCAAAGATCAGAGCCAGCCAACCAAAGCACCAAATGTTGATGGCATGAAGACAATTGATGAATTTTATGCGGAGATCAAGAGCTACCCCTTTGAGGCTCCCCAAGCGAGGAGAGATAAGGTCATCAACAATTATCATAATCTGGAGGTCGGGATGCCGAAAGAACAAGTGGCTTCCATACTGGGAGAACCAGATTATAGTAGGCTGGATTATGGTCCCAAGGGCCCAGGGGCGAAATGGCTTGGATCGCATTGGACTTATCAATTATATAAGCGAAGTAGCTCAGTTAATATCTACGATCCCTCCATTCTAATTTTCTTCGGAACAGATGATAGGGCGAAATGGATCGTTCCTTCCGCCATTGAAGGCTTAACTGAAAAAGGAAGTCCAACTCATTAGTTCCTTGGCATAAATTTCGGCAGTTGGACAACCGGGCAAGATGCCACGTTTATAGCCTTGGATTTATGGCATCCCGGCTCTGGAAATGCGCTCCCGCTAAACCCCATTCTGCAATTACTTCTTTTTTGGGCGGCTCTCGCTCTTTTTTTCGCTCTTGTACATTTTGTAGTTGATGCTATCCACGAGGGCCTGCCAGCTTGCCTCGATTATGTCGTGGGAAACGCCGACCGTTCCCCAGCGATCCGTCTCGTCGTGGGACTCGATCAGTACCCGCACCCTGGCGCCTGTCCCAGCGATGCCGGGAAGGACTCTGACCTTGTAATCGCTTAGTTCCATCCCCTTGAGTTCGGGATAGAATTTTTCAAGGGCTTTTCGAAGTGCGTTATCCAGGGCGTTAACCGGACCCCTGCCATGGGCGGCCGTGTGCTCCATCTGGCCACCCACCCGAACCTGAATGGTCGCTTCCGCAACCGGTTCCTCGCCTTCGCTGACTTTTTGGTCCATTACCCGGAAACCCACCAGTTCGAAGTACTTCTTGCTCTTCCCCATAGCTTTGTTGATAAGAAGCTCGAAGCTGGCTTCGGAGGCCTCGAATTGGAACCCCTGGTGCTCAAGTTCCTTTAATTCTTCGAGTACCTGCATGGCGACGGGATCGCTCTTTGAGAGCTTGAGGCCGAAATCCTCCGCCTTGCGCTTGATCGTGGCCCGCCCCGAAAGGTCCGATACGAGTATGCGCCGCTTGTTGCCTATCTTTGACGGATCGACGTGCTCGTAAGTCAGGGGATTTCTTTCGACCGCACTAATATGTACGCCGCCCTTGTGAGCGAAAGCGCTCCTGCCGACGAATGGCTGATAGCTGTTGGGCGGTATGTTTGCCAACTCCAGAATAAAGCGGCTCACTTGACGCAGTTTCTTCAGATTTCCATCCGAGAGGCAGCCGACGCCCATCTTTAGGCATAAATTGGACATTATCGAGACCAGATCTGCGTTTCCGCACCTCTCGCCAACACCATTGATCGTCCCCTGAACCTGCATCGCACCCATTTCGACTGCAATCAGCGAATTTGCCACAGCAAGGTCCGAGTCGTTATGGGTGTGAATTCCGAAAGGGATGCCGGGGAATTTGTCCTTAACTGCCTGTATGCTGTCGCGAAGCCTTCCCGGAAGGCTTCCGCCGTTGGTATCGCACAGGACAGCGCACTCCGCGCCGGCTTCCATCGCCCGCTCGATTGTCGTCAGAGCATATTCCGGATCGTCATTGAATCCGTCAAAGAAGTGTTCCGCATCGTAGAAAATGGTCTTTCCGCGCTGGCGGAGAAAGGAGATGCTATCCGAAATGAGGTCCAGATTGCGCTCCTTGGTAGTATGCAAAGCGTCGTGTACGTGAACCGTCCATGACTTGCCGAAGATGGTCACGATCTCCGTTCCCGCCTGGAGCAGGGCCTTCAAGTTCGGGTCCGAAGAGGCGTTTTTGGAGGGATGATGAGTCGCGCCGAATGCGGTAATCTTGGAATTCTTCAGATGGTAGTTTCGAATTTCCCTGAAAAAACAGGCATCTTTTGGATTGGACCCTGGCCAGCCCCCCTCGATATAGTGAATGCCGAGATCGTCGAGTTTGAGGGCTATGCGTAGCTTATCATCGACGGAAAAAGCGAAATCCTCGGCCTGTGTTCCGTCCCTAAGCGTGGTGTCGTAGATTTTAACTTCCATCCTGTCCGGCCTCCACCAGGGGTTTCGGTTGCGTTGCGGGTTGCGAGTTTCGGGTTCGGCTGCGTTTTAGGTCTGGAATTAAGCCATACCGTTTGGTTGATCATTTCCGGGGTAAGTAATATTAGGCGAATCGAGCGAGGAGAGATCGATAACTGCAAAGACTAGGGAAAGGTAACTCCGGAAGATCGCCCTATAAAGATAAACCATCAGCCGACGCGAGGACATAATTTTTTTGGCCCGCTGGTTACCTGTTGCCGGTCAACCCTTTTTCAAACCCGCAACCCGCAACCCGCAACCGTTCTAACTACTCCTTCTCTTCCTGCACTCGAATGGATTCCTGGGTCTCGAAATCCTTGTCCAGGTCAAAGGCATCGTGCAGAATGCGCACGGCGAGTTCGGTATATTTTTCGTCGATTATGCAGGATACCTTGATCTCGGATGTGGCGATCATCTTTATATTGATATTTTCCCTCGAAAGGGTATCGAACATTTTGGTGGCGACACCGCTGTGGCTCCTCATTCCGAGGCCTATGATCGAAATCTTGGCAATTCCGGGATCACCCGACACCTTGCAATCCCCCAATTCACGAGCCACCGAATTGAGAATTTCCAAAGTCTTTTCATAAGAATTTTTTGCGACGGTAAAGGAAATATCCGCCCTCCCGGGACTTGCGCTGCCGCCCTGGACTATAAGGTCCACATTTATGTTTGCCTCGGAAATAGGCCGAAAAACTTTTGCGGCAATCCCCGGCTGGTCGGGAACATTTGTTATGGTGACCCGCCCTTCGTTTTTGTTGTAGGTTATTCCCGAGACAACCACTTTTTCCATATCTTTGTCCTCCTGAGCTACAAGAGTGCCTGGAGCATCGGTGAAAGAGGAAAGTACCATTATAGGTACGTGGTACTTCATCCCGAATTCAACTGAACGAAGGTGCAGCACCTTTGCACCCATGCTCGCCATCTCAAGCATTTCCTCGTAGCTGATTCTCTCTAGTTTTCGGGCCTTCGAGCAAATATTGGGATCGGTTGTGAAAACGCCCTCGACGTCGGTATAGATTTCGCAAACATCCGCTCCGAGAGCGGCGGCGAGAGCAACGGCAGTCGTATCAGACCCACCTCGCCCAAGAGTAGTGATGTTTCCCTCTTCATCGTTTCCCTGGAATCCGGCCACGACGACTATATTTCCATCCTGAAGCCTGTCGATGATCGACTGGGTCTGAATGCAGTTTATGCGGGCCTGTCCAAAGTTGGCATCGGTTGTAATCCCGGCCTGGTAGCCGGTCATGGAAACCGCCTTATAGCCCATCTCCTTAACCGCCATGCAAAAAAGTGCGATGCTGGTCTGCTCGCCGGTCGCAAGGAGAACGTCCAGTTCCCTGGGATCGGGGGAGCGGCAAATTTCGCTGCTAAGACCCAGCAGACGGTCAGTATCGCCAGCCCGCGCCGAAAGAACGACGACAAGGCGATCACCATTTTGCTGGCGCGCTATAACTCTCTTGGCGACTGCGGATATCCGCTCGGCATTGGCGACGGATGTCCCGCCATATTTTTGTACGATAAGGGCCATTTACTACCTCCACGCTTTCAGATATTGCGCGCTGGAGCCGCAAAAATCACATACGCAGTAACCAAAATGTACCAAATTGTCCAGCAAAAACAGGTGACGTAAAGCCGTTAAAACCCAACGGTGAAGCCCTGATTATTTAATGATACCATTAAGCCAATAAACGCCAAGACCCTTACTTTTCAGGTAAACCAGCCCTCATGTCTGCATTGACCAATCTTCCCCGCCTTATTAGATTACCTGTAAAACTTTATCTGGAGCAGTCACATGGAAATAAAAACACGCAGAAGTGAAAAAGATAGTACTTTGATTCGCAGTGCGGTTTTGCTCTCAATCGGGATTTTACTCGTTCCTGTAGTGATAAGCCTTCTTCCGATGTTCGGGCTGGCCGCCATAGTTGGGGCAGTAATCGTATTGTTCATGGTTTTCGCTATTTACCCCTGGATTCCCCTGATGGGTAGGCAAAGGGTTAACGTGCTTATATCGGCGGTTACGGATAACTACCTTGAATCCATGCGATTTTCGGGTGTAATACTTAGCGCGACAAAAGAGCGCGACGGGTTTGATTTCGATCCTGCATCGATTGATCCTGAATCTATCTGGCTGGGCCCGGATAAAACCAGCCCGATCGATGACTTATCGGATCCTAAGGTGTACGAACGCAGTCTCGTGGATATCAATAAAGACGGTGTGCCTGATCTGGTGCTCTATTTCGACGGAGATTCGGCGGGAGTTACCGCAAACGATAAAGAGGTATGTATCTGGGCTGTGACACGCAACCGCAGGGCGGTCTTCGGTTGCAATAAGGTCGATTACGATTACGAGAGCGGACTGAATGAATTGCTGGAGTACAGGTAAGCCGGGCATGAGGAGTTCTAACTATTTTGGAGCTCACTCCCGGAAAACGCCTTGACATCCTCAAAATAATAGATTCTATTCGAGATACTCAAAACTAATCGGAAGGTTTGAAATGCATACCGGTCTTTACTGCTCTTATTATTTTTACTTTTACCCCGGGGGAGGGACCGCCTCAGGTATGCTCAGCTTCCGATAGTCTGGAATCAGTATTGGATTAAAAGCCGTGAGTGCCCTGGGTGCTCACGGCTTTTTTGTTTCTTGGGGTAATCGAACGGATTTAAATTTCAGAGCAATAATGGAGGTACAGCAAATGATTATCGTACTTCGGCCCGATCACCAGGAAGATGACTTGCAAAGAATCATTCGCAGGCTTGAGGACCTTGGTTTGCGCACTCACATATCCAAGGGCGAGCACAGGACCATCGTGGGGGCGATCGGGGATGAGCGCATTTTGAATGAGCTGCCGGTCGAATCGTTTCCAGGAGTCGAATCGGTACTGCCGATTCTAAAACCGTACAAGCTGGTGAGCAGAGAAATGAAACCTGACGATACGGTGATTCAGGTAAACGGGTCGACTATAGGAGGTCCTCAGATCCAGATAATGGCGGGCCCGTGTGCGGTAGAAAGTCGCGAGGTGCTCGAAGAAATAGCCGATTCGCTGGTGCCATCGGGTGTGCACTTCCTGCGCGGGGGCGCTTTCAAACCACGCACTTCCCCCTATGCATTCCAAGGGTGGGGCGAGAAGGGCCTCAAGTATCTGGCCGCGGTGCGAGAACGGCTCGGGATGATGATCGTAACCGAACTCATGGACCCCAGAGACACGGTGCTTGTCTGCAAGTATGCCGACATTATCCAGATAGGTACGCGAAATATGCAAAACTTTCGTCTGCTTACCGAAGTCGGCAATATAGATAAGCCCGTCATCCTCAAGCGAGGCCTTTGCGCGACGATAAAGGAATTCCTCATGTCGGCCGAATACATAATGGCACAGGGCAACGAAAAAGTGATATTGTGCGAGCGCGGGATCAGGACCTTCGAGACAGAGACCCGAAATACACTGGACATAAGCGCTGTTCCGTTGCTCAAATCGCTAACCCACCTGCCGGTAATAGTCGATCCAAGCCATGCCGTCGGCCGGGCCGATCTTGTCCCCGCGGTATCGAAGGCCGCAATAGCAGCCGGGGCTGACGGGCTTCTGGTGGAAGTCCATGTGCGGCCCGAGGAGGCGATGAGCGACGGTCCCCAGTCTCTTCGGCCATCGCCTTTCAAGACTATGGTAGAGGAATGCCGCAGGGTTGCCGAGGCGGTCGGAAGGTATATCTAATATTGGGCAATTTTCTTCGGAGGCAGGCTGGAAAGCCTGCCCCACTTTTGATGAAGGAAAATAGATGGGTGACCCTAACTTTAGCGGCTCTGCCCCATTGAGCCTGCACTGGAGCACTGATTCGAGCATTGCGGTCATCGGCGGATTGGGAGAAATGGGTCGGCTGTTCGCCAATTTCTTCAAGGATTTCGGTTTCCCGGTCGGAATAGCCGACCTGGAAACCCCTCTTACCCCCGAGCAGGCCATCAGGGAAGCCGATATTGTAATATTTGCGGTTCCGCTGCACCAGGCCGCCGAAACAATCCGAAGACTCGTGCCGCAGACCAGGCCCGGCCAGCTCTTGATGGACCTGACCAGTCTGAAGTCAGCCCCTGTTCGTGAAATGCTCGAGTCACCCGCATCTGTAGTCGGTTTGCATCCAATGTTCGGCGGCAGGATCACCACCTTTACCGGCCAGACACTTGCCGCATGCCCCGTGCGGATCAGCCCTGCCGACTGGGAGTGGCTCAGGGGACTTTTCACCTCACGAGGCATTAGCGTAAAGGAATGCGCCCCGGAAGAACATGACAGGATGATGAGCATTATCCAGGTCCTTTTCCACCTGACCACCATGCTCATAGGGAGGGCCATTAGAGACCTGGGCATCGATATAGTGGAAACCATGGAATACACGAGCCCGAGTTACCGGATCGAAATGAATCTTGTTGGAAGGATATTCGCTCAGAACCCTGGACTCTATGCGGCGATAACCCAGATGAACCCGCATTCCGGCGAAATCTTTTCTGCATTGAAAGAAGGACTCGAAGCTTACGAGAAGTTTTACAACGCCGGGAGTCTTGATGGGTTCATGAAAGATTTCGAACTGAGCGCCCGCCACTTAGGCGATTTCTGCAAGAGCGCCTATCGCGAGAGCTCAGAGTTGCTCGACTTTTCGGTGCAGTTGGCACACAAGAACAATAAGAATGGGAACCAGGAGAAAACTTCGAATGGCTGAAATGTTGTCTGGTTCGGCAAATCCTGGCTGAAAGGCAGATGTAGGTTGGGTTGAGCGGTTGATTAGAAATATGCTGCTAATCCCGAAAAACGGAGCGAAACCCAACACTCCGGCGCTGGGGTGTTGGGTTTCGCTCCATTCAAGGCGTTCGCGTCGGATTTCCTGCTCACAGCTCAACCCAACCTACGCAAACAGCCGCTTTCCCCGTATTTCGATTTTTACACAGTCCTGAACGTAGTTCCAGGAAGCAGAACCCTATTAAAAATCAACCCCCGGCTGCGGTTCTATTCCTTTGCGGTAGGCGTGGGCGATTTCCCTGACTTCGCTCACCGTGTCGGCCAGTTCCACTATTTCGGGAGTTGCGTCGCGGCCGGTTAGCACAAGGTGGGTGTGAGGAGGCTTATTTCTGACCAGCTCGATTACCTGTTCGAGATCGACAAGCTTGAGGTGGATGGCATTATTAATTTCATCGAGCACAACCAGGTCGTATTTTCCTGAGTTGATGCGTTCTCGGGCAAGACTAAGGGCGCGTTGCGCGGCTTCCCGGTGTACTGGGTGCTTATAAGGGTTTCCCTGGATTCCGCAGAAGCCCATACCTGTCGGGATTAATTCGATATCGCAGTTCAACTTCTTTACCGCTTCCCATTCCCCTGTAAAGATATCGCCTTTCATGAACTGGAGCATGCATACCTTCATGTCGTGCCCGCAGGCGCGAACCACCATCCCGAGTGCCGAGGAAGTTTTGCCTTTACCATAGCCGGTCAGCACGACAACCAGGCCCACCCTTTTCTCGGGCTTAAGATGGGTGATCTCCAGTTGCGGGTTCAATCTGGTAAGCCTGCCTGTTTCGTCTGCCATCTATACCTCCAAAATCTGTTTCGATATCGGTCTCAAAAGAGGAATGGTTATGATCCGTTCTTGTACTTGAAAGTAAACATGTCCGCTGCCGCGGACAATTGTCCCTTTCGGAAAGGGCGTGGAAATTTATCCGCCGGCATCAGTTCTTAAGACCGTTGCAGGGTGAATGGATTGTCTGTCGAAAACGGGTTACAATCCGCAATGGTCAAAACTTTGCTCGAGTTTTTACATAGGTTGACATCGGGAAGGATACCTTTTAAGGTTACGAATCCCATTTTCCCGGTATCAAAAAGGAGCACTATGGATTGCGATAAGAAATCGTGCGCAAGCTGCACCGTGGACGGCAAGAAGAAATCCAGGGAAGAGCTTGTAAGGTGCAAGCTCTTGCGCATCAAGCATAAGGTGGTTGTGATGAGCGGGAAAGGCGGGGTGGGGAAGAGCAGCGTTGCCTCTTATCTTTCTTTGGCTCTTGCGAGTAAGGGCTTTCAGGTCGGGCTGATGGACGTCGACTTGCACGGGCCGAGTATCCCCCGAATGTTCGGTCTTAAGGGGATAATGGATATTACCGATGAGCGCGAAATCATCCCGCATGAATATAGCCCTAATCTTAAGATAGTATCTATTGAATCGATGATGGAAGATTCCGATTCCGCGATAATCTGGCGCGGCCCGGTAAAACACGGGGTGATAGCACAGTTTATCGCCGACTGCCGCTGGGACGACCTGGATTTTCTCGTAATTGATTCGCCGCCCGGCACTGGTGACGAGCCGCTTTCAATAATAAAGCTTATCCCGGATGTTAAAGCAATTATTGTAACCACGCCTCAGGAAGTGGCGCTCGCCGACGTCAGGAAGTCCATAAACTTCTGCCGGAAAGTCAATCTGGACATGCTCGGGCTGGTCGAAAACATGTCGGGGCTTTTCTGCCCACATTGTAATGAATTCATTCCGATTTTTCGAACAGGTGGCGGGCTGAAAACCTCCGATGCCATGAACATACCCTTCCTCGGTGAAATTCCGTTCGAACCCCGAGTGGTCGAAGGCGGAGACCGAGGAGCCCCGATTCTAGACGAGGTTAGCCAGACCCCGTTCGCATCGGCGATAAACGATTTTGCCCAGGCGGTTCTCTCGCGGATTGAGCGGGCCGAGGAATTGGCGTCAAACGAATAATTCTCACCATTGGGTGCAGTTCACGATCTGGCAGACCCACAATTCAGTAAAGGCCGGAAAAGATGTTAAAAATTTCATTGGATCAACCTTCCCTGACTGAAGACCAGAAGAAAACCCTGAACGAGATGTGGCTTCGCTGCATGAGGCGCATCATCGTGAGCACGACGCTTGCCGCAAGCGGGCATCCGGGAGGATCGATGTCCTCGCTGCACCTGCTTCTCATGCTTTACGCGACAATGGCTCACGACCGCAAAGATCCGTGCTGGGAAGGAAGAGACAGGCTGGTTGTCAGCATGGGCCACATTAGCCCCGGGCTCTACAGTGTGCTTTGTGAGTACGGTTATGCAGAGGAGGAGAGCTTCTGCCTCGAATTCCGGCGGGCCGGATCGCCTTTTACCGGACATGTGGAATGTTGTGTCCCGGGGGTCGAGTGGAATACGGGGGTGCTTGGGCAGGGACTCTCAGCCGGGACCGGGATGGCCCTGGGCCTTAAGCTTCGCGGGATGAAGAATCGGGTATTCGTGCTTATGGGCGACGGGGAGCAGCAGAAAGGCCAGATATCCGAGGCACGAAGATTCGCCGTGAAATACGGCCTGAACAATATGGCCTGCATCGTTGACCGCAACTACCTCCAGATCTGCGGAAGCACCAACGCGGTGATGCCCCAGGAAATCAGGGCCGAATACGAGGCCGCTCACTGGAATGTTTTATATCTCGAAAACGGCCACGACTTCGATAGCATTTTCGAAGCAATGAAAAGCATTCATCACTACCAGGCCGGCGATCCCCGTTTTCCGACTGCGCTAATTGCCCGCACGACGATGGGGAAGGGCGTCTCGTTTATGGAAAATAAAGCCAAATACCACGGGAGCACCTTAAGCGAAGCTGATGCCGCCCGCGCGCTCGATGAACTCGAGCTGGATAATCCTATCGATGCCCTTAAGCAAAAGCGTCGTTCGACCTTCGATTTCTGTGCACACTTCAAGCGCCCGGTGGATTTTCCGGAAATTCTTCCTGGACAACCGAGAACCTACGCCCCGGATGTTATGACCGACAACCGTTCGGCTTATGGTGCTGCCCTCGAAGACCTCGCCCGCATCAACAACGCTGGAGAAGTCCCCCGGATAATCGGATTTAGCTGCGATCTCGAAGGCTCCGTCAAAATGGATGGTTTCCACAAGATTTCCGAAAAAGCCTACTTCGAGTCGGGAATCCAGGAACACCATACGGCTACAACGGCCGGATCGGCAAGCAGGGAGGGCTTTGCCGCGTTTTTCAGCACTTTCGGTACTTTCGGGGTTACCGAAGTTTACAACCAGCTCAGGCTCAACGACGTAAACCATACCAATCTCAAGCTGGTGTGCACGCACCTGGGGCTTGATGTTGGCGAAGACGGGCCGACGCATCAGTGCATTGACTATATCGGACTTCTTCAAAACCTCTTCGGGTTTTCGATATACCTTCCGGCCGATCCCAACCAGACTGACAGGATAGTGCGGCAAGCGGCCGTGCAGGCCGGAAATGTATTCGTGGGAATGGGAAGATCGAAGGTGCCGGTAATACTTAATGAATCCGGAAAGCCAGCTTTTGGCGAAGATTACACTTTTGTTCCGGGAAAAGCCGACTGGCTGCGAAGCGGAAAAGACGGCGCGATCCTCTCCCACGGTTCAATCATCCATCATGCGCTGAAGGCTCGCGATGAACTTGCCGCAAATCACGGAATCGAGCTAGCGGTTCTGAATTTTGCTTCCATCAAACCGATGGATATCGATGCAGTCGCGGAAGCCGCGGCAACAGGCCTGATTATTACCGCTGAAGACCACCATGTCGATACGGGACTGGGGGCGAGAGTAGGGGCGATAATTGCCGAAAAACGACTCGAATGCCGCTTTGTCCGCCTCGGCGTAAAGGGATACGGGCTTTCCGGCAAACCCGACGATCTCTACAGGTTGGAGGGGATCAACTGGGAGGGTATTGTGCGAGCCGCCCTGCAAAATCGGACAGGCGAGACGTTAGCAAGATAATATTTTTTTTCATCTGATCATCGCAAAACAAGTCGGTGAGACAGGGTTTATGCCCTGTATTTTCAGAGATGGTGTCACCTTTAGTGGGGCGGGCTTTCCAGCCTG
>DBMI01000080.1 GCA_002298165.1 Desulfarculales bacterium UBA702 | reverse complement strand
AATCCAAAACGATTCCGAGGCATATCTTCATTTTTTCAGCAAAGTTGGACATGCTCAGATTGAACTTGTGACCAGCTGGATGGCTCTGGGTTTCATTCACGGCGTCATGAACACGGACAACATGTCCATAGCCGGGGAGACAATCGACTTTGGACCCTGCGCCTTCATGGATCATTTTCGTTCTAATCAGGTTTTCAGCTCAATTGACCAATCCGGTCGTTATTCGTATTCCAACCAGGCCCAAATCACCCTTTGGAACTTATCACGACTCGGCAACTGTCTGGTCTTCCTGACCGATCTCGGCTCCAAAGAGACCGCCAAGACACTGAACAAGGAACTCGACTCTTTGGGTACTCTATTCGAGCAGAGGCTTGCCTCAAAGATGGTAAAAAAACTAGGAATATTAAAGGATGAACAGCCTCAAGACCGGGATCTTGCCCGTCAATGGCTCCGTTATCTGGAAACACAGCGGCTTGATTACACCCTAAGCTTTCGAAACCTTGCCAACCTGGTTGAAAGCGATGCCGATTTGAGTTTTTTTGAAAGAACCAGCACCTTTCAGGATTTTTATCGATTATGGCAAAAGAGGGTTCATAACCAGGACTTGGAAACCAAGGCAATAAAGGGGGAGATGAACAGGGTAAATCCGGTTTTTATCCCCAGGAACCACAAGATCGAGCAGGTGATTGAAGCGGGGCTGAGAGGTGACTTCAGTCTTTTTCATGAAATGAGCGAGGTGCTTAAGAATCCTTATGAAGAGCAGGAAGAGTTCAGCAGCTACAAATTAGCTCCCAGACCGGAGCAAGTTATCCAGGCGACGTTTTGCGGAACCTAATAAAGAGAAAAGTCTTCCAGAGACACAATAGAATGAGAGCGTCTGCTCGCTGAGGATAATGCAACGCCGGGTAGCGTGATGACGAAGGTTGCCCCATTACCCAGAGTACTTTTTGCCGTAATAGTACCTCCGTGCCGTTCGACTATTTTCTTGCAGATCGAAAGACCCGTCCCGGTCCTTCATATCTTTGCAGCTATCCCGATATGGGTATCTTTTTGCCTATCCATAAAATTTCGAAACTCTACACCGGCTCTTTTGAAGGCAAGATCGAAGACATCGAGGCTCTCGTATATGTAATCGAAATACCCGCGCTTAATTTCAATTTCAATCTCGACCAGGTTGATTTTCTTGTAAGGCCAGGCTAGAGATCCATCAGCAACGAGTTTGTTTATGAGATTTATCTTATCGCGCTCCCCGGCATACGAACCGTTGAAACCAACCTTTGTCTTTAAATCCTCAATGCCCGCAAAATTCGTCGGAAGGCTTCCACCGACCCATCGGTGGTTTATCGGCCTTGCAACGAATATGTCTGTCGCCGCTGCCAACTCGCTTAGCATTATTTGTCTGTAATAAGCGCCATCCAGATGCCCGCATTCACAATCGAATCCATACTGATAAATCTTCAGGGCGTCTTTTACGCCCTCCGGCGTTATCTCGCAATAATCCGTGCGCAAGCGGTACCTTGACCTGCACGCGGCTTCGCGATTTCTTGCGGCGTCATTAAGATAAACCATCTCATTTCCTTCAATTGGATCGAAGCTATTGAACGCAAGGCCTATTTCGCGTTCATCATTGAAGGTCTTGCTGATAATTTCGAAGAAAATTTCCGGGATTTCAGGTACAAGCAGCCGGCCAGGAACCGATTCCAGGAGTTCCTTGGCAAAAAAAGTTCGTGGCCCTTGTTCGACAATAGACTTTAAGAAGTACGCGCCATTTCTGGCAAAATCCTCGGCAAATTCCCGGAAAGCCGGCCGAAAGACGCCGGATATACCGTGCAAAAGCAACAGGGCCGTATCCAAATCGTAGTTCCCGGTCGGGACCATTTTTTTGATATCTTCTTCAAGGTGCTTTCTCAGGTCGGGACTATGCATTCTTTGATTCTTTTCCTGCAGGTATCGCCATACCCATGGAATCTGCCCTGAACTAAATGAGATGATGACCGGTTCTATGCCTGTCTCCATGGCTGCCTGCAAAAACCCCGCGCCGTGTGCGTTATTTCCGGAAAGACCACCAAGGGCAAACGCAACGACTTTATTGAGTTTCATGTAGTTCTCCTGCCTGGAAAGACTAAAAATCTGTTTAAGAAGGCCTGGAAACCATAATGCAATTCTTACATTTGTTCCTGCTTCGAATCAAGCCGTCTATGCAGCCGATCAGTGCATTCCGGCGGCTGTCCGCGCAAAAGCGGACAAGAAGCAGCTCCCCAAAATTTGACGTAATGCCAACCCGCCAGGCCCCCCCTGGTAAAGGCAAAAACCTGCAACCTAACCTAATTATCAGGTTAATAATAAAGAAGGCCAACGGCCCTGGCAGATTTGCAACACGGGGTAATGGAAAAGCTGTAGATTGAGGCTGGCAGTAGATTTCTTTGAAAGCTGCTTGAAACCAACCTAGAATTTCAGCACCTCTTCGAACTTGTCGACCGGCACCTTAAAAGTGCCCCCGTGAGGGGACAATGCTTCCTCCTCAAAAAACTCGGGTAAGCGATCGGTGGCGAGCCCCAGGCCGGCATTCCGATTGAATGTTAGTTCTTTTGTGAGAGTGGCTCTGCCCATCTCCGCGACATCCTCCGCGGTCCAATTCCAGCCGCAGAAGCTGTTGAGTAGTTTGGCCATGACCTCCAGGCTGGGATCGGTCATCTGGCACAAACCCACCGAGTCATATGCGGCGGTCGTCAGCTGTTTTTGTCTCGATTTGGCCACCATTTCAGCGGTGTCTTCCCCTTCAAAGATGATTACGCCAGTGTGATCCGCGCCCTGAGGGTTGGTGGCATAGCCGATGCCGGTACCGATCTCTTTTCTGGGATCGTGAGCGGGCACCGCCTGTCCCTTAACAGTTGGGACCCGGCTGATGCCGAACACGCGGGCTGTTACTTCGGCACCCTGGCCCAAGACTCGACCTAAAACCGTGCCCTGAGCGATTTCGAGCATCAGATCCAGAACGCGGGCCCCGTCACCGAAGGCATACAGGCCGGCCTCTTGGGCGACGCCGATGGCGGCTCCAAGTTCCATGGTATCCAATCCCAGATCGTCACACATCTTTTCCAGACCCATGACAGTATCCAAGTCGTCCAGGCCAAGGTTAGCGCCGAGCATGGCCGAGGATTCGTATTCGAACCCTGCGGTGAGAAATTTGCCGTTTTTATCGTGCATAATGTTTGAACAACGCACTACACAGCCGGGCATGCACACGTGCCCAAAACTTCCCCCGCGAGCGGCATTCAGTTCGGCCACGCTTTTTCCACCGATTTTGGAGTTCCCTTCAAACGAGCCCGCCGAGAAATTGCGAGTGGGCAGCGCTCCGATTTTACTGAGATAGGAGAGACCTCCGACCGTCCCGAACTGTGAAAAAAGGGTTGTCGCCTTTTGCTCCATGATCTCTTGAATGAAGGCCTTGGAAACCGCTTGAAAAGCCTGCTTGTCCCGAGCCTCGGGAGCTTTGGCACCGGCAGCATCGATGACGATGGCTTTGACGCCTTTGGCGCCCATGACAGCTCCCAGACCGCCCCGGGCGGCATGTCGCGAAGGCCGACCTTGAGGATCGGTTGAAGCGATGCTGGCTGCAGTCATGCGCATCTCCCCGGCCGGCCCGATGCACAGAATACTGACTTCATCACCATGGGCACCGCGGAGTCTGGCGGTCGTGTCGTAAGTGCCCAAGCCGGTCAATTCCGGAGCGGCAATGATATCCACACCGTTTTTTTTCACCTTGATCACATAGATGCCGGAGTTGGCGGGTTTACCCTCCACAATGAGGGCTTTGAGCCCCAGACGTCCCAGTTGCTGAGCCGCCGTCCCGCCCACGTTGGCTTCCTTGGTGCCGCCTGTCAGGGGGCTTTTGGCACCGATGGACAGGCGGCCCGAATTGGGTGCGGTGCTTCCGGCCAAAAGGCCTGGTGCAACGATCAACTTATTCTTTTTGCCAAGAGGATGGCTGGTCGGAGGTATCTCGGAATAAATCACGTGCGAGACGAGGGCGCGACCGCCCAGTCGGGTCAACTCGGCAGGGGCCTCTTCCACCGTGGCTTTTAAATCGGCCATATTGACTCGTATCACTCGAAGCATGTTCTCTTCTCCTGTGGCGGAATGTATAACCTTTGGAATCAGCTTCTTTTTGATCATCGTTGCCTAAAAAAATCCAAAGATTGCCACCACATTATGACCGATGATCGTTTAATGTCAAACGGGAATAGTTATTTCCCGGCAATCAGAGCAAAGCAGTCGATACGATAAATAAAGTGCCTACCTTCCGGACTTAAAGTTTCTCTCCCGAACCCAGAATCCCAAGCTCCTGCAAGGTTAGCACGGCCGGGTCTGCGCATCTTCATCGTGCGATGCTCATCTCGTTGAAATCAAGAAATACCTCGGAGAGGTGGATAATCGGGCGGATTGAACGGACGTTGACTTGATCGACTCATTTGCGCATAATCCAAACAATTTAGTGAGGTAACCCGGAAGCGCTAATTTAGATGAGAGGACGGCGGACCTACGTGAGCCCAAAATTTCCCTGGCTTTTCTTTGGAATGACATACGGTCTTTCCTGGGGTATTTGGGTACCATATATACTACTTGGAAAGACGGTAGACGGCCCGGTTCCCGCGCTTGTTTTTGCCTGTTCCACACCAAGCTTGGCAGGGATGCTCCTGACCCATCTGACCTCTGATAATATTCATAGAGAAGACTTCTGGAAGCGAGTTGTCAGCTTCAAGTTGATTGGTTCGGGCTGGTTTGCCGTGATTTTCTGTCTGTTCCCTTTCTTGCTGGCTCTAGGTCTGCTGACAGACAACCTATTCGGAGGTGCGCTTCCGCCACTCGGAGAAGCCTGGCAGACTCTTACGCAGCCTGCCGCCCTGTTGCTCTACTTAGGCGCAAATCTTATCGGCGGTCCCTTTGGTGAAGAACTCGGCTGGCGTGGTTTCGCCCTCGACCGCTTTCAGAAAAAATGGAGTGCACTGGTTGCAAGCCTGGTTCTCGGCATCATTTGGGCGGCATGGCACCTCCCACTTTTCTTCATCAAAGGAACTCCTCAACAGGGATTGGGATTTGGCACCTTTCTTTTTTGGCTTTGGTGCCTACAAGTTGTATGCCTTTCAGTGCTGACCACGTGGGTCTACAACAACACGCATCGGAGCATCTTGTCGGCGGTTTTCATGCATTTCATGTTCAATTCAACCTATGGATTAATTCAGCAGAGCGGACAGCCATTACCACAGGGCACATTTGCCATCAATACAGGAATAATTGCCGCCGCTGCGGTGATTGTGATCGGCGTGTGCGGGGCCAATTCTCTTACTTTCCAATATGTCGGTCATGAGGAGGTGACAAGCGCCCATTGAGCTACGATGTCCCTTTTTTCCACGGGCCACGATCATACTCCTAAGATTCCCTCTGTCATGGAGATTCCTCTGGGATGTTTGCAGAACTTATATCTGATCACAGATCTTGAAAGCCAATTCCGAGTAGGCCCTGTCTTGTAAATGGGTCACAAAAGTATCGCCTTATTTGAAACTATCACGCCCCCGGGTGCCAATAAATGAGAGCCGGCACTCGGACCTTCAAAATCGTCCATCATCGCACCTGCGAGGGAACGGCTGCGAGCACAATTCATACAGCTATCCTGGTCAATGAGATCCAGATCCGCCAAAACTTTCCACGTCCGGATCATTCATTCAGAGAAACGAGTCGGGCTTCTGGCTTTTATCTTTGCCAAGAAGTGTAGATTATATCCACTCACTTTGGCTGCACTTTCTCGGGATCATGTGGGACGGGTCAGGAGGGGGGAGTTTCCACACTTGGGGGTCGGTTGATTGCATTCCGAAACTGGATGGAGTGCCGGAATTTTATTTCCATTCTGGATGGTGCTTAAATTTGAGGGACCGAATATATATGACAAAGGCGGGCTTCAATCGAGTGAAAGCGACTGCTGATTTCGTTTGAATGAAGCTTTCATAAAAGGCGGTTCGGAACAGAATGAAATGAGACAGTGCATTCTAGAACCTTTTTTCGGGAAGATCCTCAGCCCATTTGAGAGATTTTTGAGGAAAGCAACCGCCGGAGGGATTCTTCTCATCGGAACGACCATATTTACCTTGATTCTTGCGAACTCTCCTTTTGGCGGCACTCTCCACGATTTTTGGGAACAATCTACACGTATCGACATCGGCCCCCTTCACCTTGAACTCACCTTCCACCAGTGGGTGAACGAGGGTCTAATGACTCTTTTCTTTCTGCTTGTGGGATTGGAGCTAAAACGGGAAGTCATAGTCGGTGAGTTGTCATCAATTCGTGATGCAGCGCTCCCCATCTTTGCCGCATTGGGGGGAATGATTGTCCCCGCTCTGATCTATCTAGCATTCAATCCCTCTGACCCCGGAGCGGCTGGCTGGGGTATTCCGATGGCAACAGACATAGCCTTTTCCATAGGAATTCTGGTTCTACTTGCCTGGCGTATTCCGAAAAGTCTCATAATTTTCCTCACAGCCCTAGCAATCGCTGATGACCTTGGAGCGGTACTTGTGATCGCACTCTTTTATGCGAAAGAGCTGAATACACTGGCGCTGGGCGGTGCGGTTGCCGTTTTGGGTCTTTTGATAATTTTGAACCAGGGAGGAATACGCCGTTCGTTTCCGTATGCGGTTTTGGGCTTCTTGCTGTGGCTTGAGCTCCTTAATTCAGGGGTACATGCGACCATAGCCGGAGTCCTTCTCGCGTTCACTATTCCAGCGCGCCCGGCTTTTAATCCGGAACAATTCGAACACCGCCTTGCCCAACTACAGGAGAATCTGATTGCCGGAGACCAGAACCCGAAGGCCTGCAGGCACACACTCGAATGCCCATCCATGGCCGCGGTTGCTGAGAGTCTTGAGGAGTCCGCAAGAGCAGTACAGTCCCCTCAGCAACATATGGAACACACCCTGAGCCCCTGGGTAACTTTCCTGATTCTCCCAGTATTTGCGTTCAGTAATGCGGGTATTGATTTTCGCAGTCTTCAATTGAGCGAAACCTTTACCCGGCCTGTTGCTTTGGGGGTGATGACAGGACTGGTACTTGGCAAATTTACGGGAATTTCCTTGTTTAGCTGGGCCGCCGTTAGATTCGGAATGGCCAGACTTCCGGGTAGCGTCAGATGGTCTCACCTGCTGGGCGTGGCCTGGCTTGCAGGCATTGGATTCACAATGTCTCTCTTCATAAACCAGCTGGCCTTCGATGATCCTATGTTAATTGACGAGGCAAAGCTGGGAATTCTGGCGGCTTCTCTAATCGCCGGTATTATAGGTTCAGCTTGGCTCTTTCTCGCCAAACGTCCAAATTCCTGAGACTCCCGGATTTACTTTGACATTGTGGATTTCGAAATTAACTTCATTGCAGGGAGTAGCTTTAAGGGCAAACGTCATCAACTCGGTTTCTATAACCTGGCCTTGCCCGTTGGTTTGCCAATTAGCGAGACTGATAGCGTAAGAACACGCTGCCGTCTCGTTTTTTTGTTTGCTCAAATAGGTGCAAAGGTGACTAACGGCTGAAGCCGATGTTTGGAGAGTGTCGTTGATAGGACTCAGATTTACGGCCACAAAACTGATTTCAGGAGGAAATGAGAATGTCAGCTACATGGAGTGAAATCGCAACTCTGGTAATCGTCTCCTTGCCAATCTTTATCATGCTATTGTGGATTAAGTATGGACGGAAATATGCGCCTGATGAAAATCCTTCCGACACCGGAGAATCTTAAACGAAGTCGCAAATACCGACAATTGATCCTTTTAGACAGGTAGGATTCCATGTTCTCGATCGTTAAATCATTGTTAGGGGGTACGTTTGCTTTGGCAATGTTGGTGATTCCGATGAACGGCCCCGTTGACCCGAACCCGGACAATTGGTCTTATGATTCCCGAAATCATGCAGGAGGACGAAGTAGTCCGGAAAATGGCCTATAGACCCGAGTCGTGCCTGGTCTCCGAATACATCGATCTAGTTGAAGACGGGAATGTTCAATCAATCTGAGGAAGGTATCAGCGTTAAATGATAATCCACCTTAAACGCGCAATCCGTTTCATACTGGGAGGAATTTTTTTGCTGGTGGGAATTGCCGGGCTTTTCCTGCCAATTCTTCAAGGTTGGCTGTTTGTTGGCCTGGCAATCTTTACCCTCTCAAGGGATTTCAAGTTTCTTGCAAACCTCGAATCCAGATTTATTTCCCGTTTCCCCAAAATCGGTCATTTCTTTGATCGGTTAAGGAGAGCGGTACCGTTATGGGACTGACTGATAGCTCTGAAGGACTGAGGGTGAACCTAACCGGTCACTATAATAGGAAAGGGGTGAAATGATAGGCCTTGAAGGTCTTTCATCGGAACTGGCCAGGGAAATTAATTCTTTGGGAGCTGTCGACGTTTTTACAATATTCACTCTGGCAGGTCTCGAGGCGATTCTCTCCATTGATAATTCTCTGGTTTTGGCGATCCTGGTGAGGGATTTGCCTAAGCACCAACAAAAGAAGGCGCTTGCTTACGGAGTTGCCGGTGCATTTATCTTCCGCATTATGGCAATCATATTCGCGGCATACCTAATGGGATTCGTTGTTTTCAAGCTCATCGGCGGCGCCTATCTGCTTTTCCTTGCAATGAAGCACATGTTTTTCTTCCATAGGCGACAAGCCAGCCAGCCAAAACATCATGGCGGCATGACATTCTGGAGAACAGTAGTTGCTGTGGAATTGACTGATATTGCGTTTGCAATCGACAGCATCACCGCCGCTGTTGCCATGACCGACAAGCTGCTGATCATTTGGCTGGGTGGAGTGCTCGGGATTATTTTCCTTCGCTTCATGGCTGGATTTCTGGTTCGTTTGCTCGAGAGATTGCCAAGGCTTGAAGACCTGGCATACCAACTCATCTTTTTCATCGGAACCAAGCTTTTTCTCGACGGCCTGCATGTGAAAATAGAGCAAACGGTATTCTGGTTTGTGATGGGGGTAATTATTATACTTGGGTCCAGTTTCGTTTACCGTGACTATCACCAGCGTAAATCTCGAAGCGAACACCATCGGGATTTGATATCGCGAATCAAAAAGGGTGAGATGGAAACTGAAGAACTGCAGCAAATGGAACACATACCTGAAGAAGTCATGTCATATTTGCGGGAGAAAGACTGTGTCAAGATTTCGGTCCCCGGTCCGAACGGCAGGTGCGGAGACCCCGGCGGCTGAGAGTTGACATTTTTGCGGTTGGGCATAGCTTTAATTTTGAAAGCAAACAAAGGGGAGTAGCTAAATTTAAAGGCAAGTCACCAGTACGGCAGTAATGCTGCCTGGCTTGCCGTCGGCATTAAAGCCGATATAGCGAGACTTTTGGAACCAAAGGTCCCGCTTTTTTTTTTCAGCGCAGGACCTGAAAATGCTTCTCTGAATGGAGATGAAAATGAGGACTCTGAGGACTGTGCTTTTCATGACAATTTTGACCCTCCTCCTGGTTTTTGCAGGAAGGGCGCTTGGAGGGAATACCGGCATGGCGATTGCCCTCGTCGTGGCCGCCGCAATGAACTTTGGAGCATACTGGTTCAGTGACCGTATGGTTCTCGCCATGTACGGGGCTCGTCCAATAAGCGAAACGGAATATCCAGAACTCAATTCCATGATTCGCGAACTTTGCGGGCGCGCGGGCCTTCCCATTCCCAAGCTCTACCTCATTGACATTGATACTCCCAATGCCTTTGCAACAGGGAGAAACCCCGAACATGCGGCGGTTGCGGTTACATCCGGTATTCTCCGTATTCTAAACCGAGAAGAACTGATGGGCGTGCTCGGCCATGAACTGGCGCACGTGAAGAACCGGGATATCCTTATAGGGAGTATTGCCGCAACATTCGCGGGAGCAATCAGCATGCTGGCATCCATGGCCCAGTGGGGAGCAATTCTTGGCGGTGGGCGCAGTGAGGACAGAAATGGCGGCGGTATTTTCGCGACCATTCTCTTTTCGATTGTTGCTTCACTTGCGGCAACTCTCATCCAACTCGCCATTTCAAGGTCCCGCGAGTTCGTCGCCGATGAGGGCGGAGCAAGTCTGACCGGGGAGCCGAAGTATCTTGCCTCGGCTCTGCAGAAGCTCCATGTCGGAGTCGAAAAGATTCCGATGGAGGCAAACCCGTCAACAGCACACATGTTCATAGTTAATCCCCTTCGGGGTGGTGGGCTGGTGAGTCTCTTCAGCACTCATCCGCCCTTGGAGGAGCGGATTAAAAGACTCATGTCAAGAGCAGCTTAACAAAAGACACAGCTGCGGAAATTCACCGAGTTTGATAAGCCTACAATGAAATGAAAAACTCTTAAGACTCATATGGGAAACCATAGGTTATTGTGAGGTTACTGACTTCGAATACAAACTGATAATGGATCACGTATATAAGGACGGACATATGGATGTTCGAGAGCAGAAGATATTACCCAGCCATGGTTGACGAATGCGGTCTGGTTCATCGCGCCGTTGTTGTTGGTTTGACCGGCGGTCTGCGTGTACGCGCCGGTTCCTTCGATGCTTACCATTGCCGGCGACTACATTCAGGGGAGTTTGGGCGTCCTGGACATAGAGTTTGCAGGCCTTAGCCAGGGAATCACATATGATTTCCTGAACATCACGGGCAGGGGGTTCCTCGATGGCGCTCTGGACGTATCCTTCTGGAACGGTTTGATCCCGCGCTGGGACAACAGTTTGACATTTTACACGCGGCAGGTGGGATTTTCGGGACATTTGAATATTTTAACCGACCGGCCCTGGACCCCGGACTGCAATGGGACATTCGGTACACAAGCACGGATGTCTGGTTGAGCGTGGTTAGCACCCCGTCTACTGTCCCCGGACCCGGCACGTTCTGGCTTTTGGGCTCCGGTATCGTCGGCCTGATCGGGCTGAAGAGGAAGTATTTGGGCTAAACTTGTTGCATATAGGCAGAATGACAACGGCAGGGTCGGCTCAAAGCATGTGGCCCTGCCGTCTTTGTTCTCGCTCCCGCCTGCAATATCAACCGATCTCCCCCGTGTGAAATCACCCCCTGCCCCCTCCCACCTAGTCGCAAGTCATGGAATACGCCTCGGGCAGGAATGGTGTGCTCAACGTGTGGAATCGACCGCCTAAATCGTACTACGTGGTCTCAATCATCGAGGAACCCCTTGGACAAACCTGGTGTGCTCCACAGCCGGCCCGATGCGTCGATGCGTCGCCGGTCGTTTCTATCGGGTAGGGGTTCATAGCAGACGTCCCACCGCTATGCTGACAAGGAGACCCTAAGATTTTTTTTGACAAAGCCGAATTCTCCGAATAATAATCGTTGACGGAAAAGTTGGAAGACCACATTCCAGGAGCCCCTTAAGGGGAGAATAGGGAACCGGGTGAAAATCCCGGGCGGTCCCGCCACTGTAACCGGTAGTCCGCCTCATAACCACCGTCGGTCGTCCGTTAATTCGGCAAGGCAGGCGGGAAGGGAGGATCGGGCGCTACTCCGGGAGCCAGGAGACCTGCCTGAAATGTTTGCGCTCCGCCTCGAGGGGGGCGGCGCCAAAAACCATGGATGATGGAAAAGTCCATGCCGGAAAACGGCATGGACTTTTTTTGTGCTTTAACGGGGAAGTCCCCCAACCGGCCGTTCGGCCCAGTCAACACAGTAACTATCAGGAGAATCGACCTATGACCCAGTTGAGTGAAGCTCTCGCCGGGAATATTACGGCGGCGATGAAATTCATCGCCGAAAAAGAAGGAATCGAGCCCGAGCAGGTGAGACAGGGTGTTGCGGAAGGAGTGATCGTCATCCCCGCCAACAAACAGCGCAAGGGACTGATCCCGACGGGGATCGGAACGGGTCTTCGCACCAAGGTAAGCGCCAGTGTCGGGCTCTACGGCGCCAGAGCGTCCATCGATGTCGAACTCGAAAAAATCGAGGTCGCGGTAGATGCCGGAGCGGACTGCGTCATGGACCTGAGCGTCAGCGGGGACATCGATGCCATGCGAAAGAAGAGCTTGGCCGCAACGTCTACGCCTGTTGGGACCCTCCCCCTATACCAAGCGATCGCCGAAGCGGCGGTCAAGCGAGGTTCTCCCCTCAAAATGACGGCCGACGATCTCTTCGAAGTGATCGAGCGCCAGGCGGCCGACGGGGTGGACTTTCTCGCGCTGCACTGCGGAACGACCATGGGCGTCATTCAAAGGGCCAAAAGCGAAGGCCGGATTGATCCCCTCGTCAGCTACGGCGGCTCGCACCTCATCGGGTGGATGATCCACAACCGGGAAGAAAACCCGCTTTACACGCAATACGACCGCGTGCTGGAGATCGCCCGCAAATATGACGTTACGCTCAGCCTCGCTGACGGCATGAGGCCGGGGTGTGTGGCAGACTCCCTCGATGGAGCGCAGGTGCACGAACTGGTCATCCTCGGAGAGATGGTGCGCCGAGCCAGGGAAGCAGGCGTCCAGATCATGGTTAAGGGCCCCGGACATGTTCCTCTGAATCACATCGACGCGACGGTCACGCTTCAGAAAAGCCTCTGCAGGGGCGCTCCCTATTTCGTGTTCGGTCCCGTCGTAACCGATATTGCATCCGGCTACGATCACATCAGCGGTGCCATAGGCGGAGCAATCGCAGCTTGGGCTGGGGCTGAGCTTATCTGCTACGTCACGGCGGCCGAGCACATTGGAAGCATCCCCGACGTCACCCAGGTGCGCGAGGGCGTGATCGCCGCGCGCATCGGCGCCCATGCGGCGGACCTGGCCAAGGGAATCAACGGGGCGGCGGATTGGGATCTGCGGCTTTCCCGCGCCCGGAAAGAACTCGACTGGGAGGCGCAGCTCAATCTTGCGCTCGATCCCAAGCGGGCAAGAGAACTCAGGAGCCGGCGCAGCGAAGAATCCTCGGAAGCGTGCGCTATGTGCGGAAAGTATTGTGCGATGAAAGTGGTCTCCCAGTACCTCGGCATCGCCGAGCGGACCTGCTGATAAAGAAAGGATGAGCCGATGACTCAGGTGACTGCGGCCCGTGCGGGCAAAATTACGCCCGAGATGGAAATGGTTGCGAACCGGGAGAAGGTGGACGTCAAGTTCATTCAGGACGGCGTGGCGTCGGGCAAGATCGTTATCCCCAGAAACATAAAGCGTAATGAATTCAGTTATTGCGGCATCGGACAGGGCCTGAAGGTAAAGGTGAACACCCTTATAGGCACATCCAGCGACCGCGACAATATAGAGATGGAGGCAAGAAAACTCACAACAGCACAGGATTATGGGGCGGACGCCGTAATGGACTTGAGCACCGGAGGCGACATCGACGGAATGCGCCGCCAGACACTCTCGCACGCGAAAGTTGCGGTTGGGAGCGTTCCCATCTACCAGTGCGCGGTCGAGGCCATTGAAAAGAACGGAAGCGTCGTCGCAATGGAGCCCGAGGATATGTTCGCGGCCGTCGAAAAGCAGGCGGCGGAAGGCGTGGACTTCATGGCCATTCACTGCGCGCTGAACTTCGACGTCATCAAGCGCCTCAAGAATACCGGCCGGGTCACAGACGTCGTGAGCCGCGGCGGGGCTTTCCTCACCGGGTGGATGCTGCACAACAACAAGGAAAACCCCCTCTACGAACAGTTCGACCGCCTGCTTGAAATTCTCTACCGCTATGACGTGACGCTGAGCCTCGGCGACGCAATCAGGCCGGGAGCTACGGCGGACTCGCTCGACGGCGCGCAACTCCAGGGCATGATAATAGGCGGGGAACTCGTCGCAAGGGCCCAGGCCGCGGGAGTTCAGGTCATGGTGGAAGGTCCCGGACATGTCCCCATGCACCACGTCAGGGCGACCATGCTGCTCCAGAAGCGCCTCTGCAACGGCGCGCCCTATTTTGTACTGGGGACGCTTGCAACCGACGTGGCCCCCGGCTACGATCACATCACCTCGGCCATTGGCGGCGCCATAGCGGGAGCGTCCGGAGCGGATTTCATCTGCAACGTAACTCCCGCCGAGCACCTGGGGCTTCCCACCGAACTGGACATCAAGGACGGGATCATCGCCGCCCGTATCGCCGCGCACGCGGCGGACCTCGCCAGAGGAGACAAGCAGGCGCTCGCGATGGACCTTCAGATGGCCCGCGCCCGCGTGGCTTTGAGCATCGATAGGCAGATCGGCCTTTCCATCGATCCGGAAATCGTGAGGGCGAGCTGCGGAAACGGCAACGGGAACGGCCACGATCACGTCTGCGCCGTTTGCGGTCCCGACTGCGCCGCCCAGGTTGCGGCGAAATACTTCGGCATCGCCTGATCGGAGATTGCCCCGTGGTGAGCCTGCTCGTCGCATTGCAGTTCCTGACCCGGATACCCGTCGCCATAAAGAGCGGCGTGAGTTCGGAGGCCATGGCCCGGTCCATGGCCCTTTTCCCACTCGTGGGGCTCCTTATCGGGGCTCTCGCGGCGGCGCTGCATACGGCGGCGTCCTTCGTTTTCGCCGGAAGCGTCTGCGATATCATCGCCCTCTTCTTCCTGGTCGCGATCACCGGGAACATGCACGGGGACGGCCTGATGGATACGGCTGACGGTTTCTTCAGCGGCAAGCCGCGTGAGAGGATGCTCGAAATCATGCACGACAGCCGCGCCGGGGCTCACGGCGTTATTGCCGGTGCTTTCATCGTGCTGGGCAAGTTCGTGCTCCTTGGACAGGTCCCCGGTCCGCTCAAAGGAGCAGCCTTGATCGTAATCCCGGCCCTCGGTCGCTGGGCCCAGGTATATGCGGCAACATGCTATCCCTACGTGAGCCGCACCAATGGGACGGGCTCCTTCGTGAGCGGCGTCGTCGCGCGCCAGTTGTCCATTGCGACGGCGACCGCTGCCGGCGCGGCCCTCGTTTTGCTCGGACCATTAAAGGGAATTGCGGCGTTGGCGTCGGTTCTCGTCGCAACCATGCTCCTTGCCCGGTTTGCCGATCGGAAGATCGGAGGCGTCACGGGGGACGTCCTCGGGGCTTTGAACGAATGCGCCGAACTGGCGGGGCTTCTGTTGCTGGGAGCTAATCTCGGCTGAGTCGGACAATCAGGAACAATCGGAGAATTCTGATGGCTTCGTTACTGCTGGAAACCATTGAAAAAATCGCGCCTTTGAGCGCCGATTGGCGAACGAAGGCGAGACACCATCTCGACAATCTGGCTATTCCCAGGGGAAGTCTCGGCGAACTGCTCGATATCGCCGAACAGCTTGCAGCGGTAAAGGAAACCGTCAAGCCGTCCGTTTCGCGCAAGGCGGTGGTCACCATGGCGGGCGATCACGGTGTTGTCGAGGAAGGTGTGAGCGCATTCCCCAAGGAGGTCACCCTGCAGATGGTCGCCAACTTCATCGCCGGGGGCGCGGCCATAAACGTACTGGCTGGAGTTGCCGGAGCGCGGGTGGTCGTGGTGGATATGGGGGTCGGCTCCGACTTGCTGGGATCGTTTTCGGAAAAGGTCCTCATCCGCAAGGTAGACTATGGGACACGCAATATGGCTGCAGGGCCTGCGATGACCCGGGATCAGGCCGTCAAAGCGCTGGAGACCGGAATCGAGATTGCGGGCCTCCTGATCGACGAAGGCGTTGAACTCCTTGCAACGGGCGACATGGGCATAGGCAACACGACCCCTAGCAGCGCCATTCTGGCCGCCATTTCGGGATGCTCGGCGCACGAAGTTACCGGCCGGGGAACGGGGATAGACGACGCAGCCCTTGCGAACAAGATCCGTGTCATCGAAAAGGCCCTCGCCCTGAACAAGCCGGACTCCAAAGACGGGGTCGACGTTTTGGCGAAAGTCGGGGGATTCGAGATCGGAGGCATCGCCGGGCTGATTCTGGGGGCCGCGGCCCGGAGGACGCCCGTCGTGGTGGACGGCTTTATCTCCTCGGCCGGGGCGCTGATCGCCAAGACCCTCGCCCCCGCATCGCTTGAGTACATGTTATCCGGTCACCAGTCCCTGGAGTACGGCCACCAGTTCATGCTGAAGGAGCTTGGGCTCAAGCCCATCCTCAACCTGAACCTCAGACTGGGTGAGGGGACCGGGGCGGCGCTCGCCATGAACATCGTCGAATCCGCTGCGCAGGTGATCAATAAGATGCTCACCTTCGAGGACGCAGGGGTGTGCAGGAATAGTTGATGGACGGGAACAAAAGGCCGATTCCTGCGCCGGACCCCCAGGCCGACGGGGCGCAGTATCTTGAGGATCTGGCAACAGCGTACTGGTTCTCGGAGACGCTTTTCACCGCGGTGGAACTGGACGTCTTCTCCATCCTGGAGCCGGAAGGAGCCACAGCCGAGCAGATTGCGCGCGTGCTCGATCTCGACCCGCGATCGACCGAGCGGTTCCTCCATGCACTTTGCTTGCTGGGCTTGCTGACTCATTTCGCAGGAAGCTTCTACAACTCCACAGTCGCGTCGCGGCATCTCGTGAAGGGCAGGGAGCACTACCAGGGGAACTCCATCCTGTGGCGCCGGCGTCTGCGCGCTCCCTGGGGGGACCTTAAGGGCGCTGTTAAAAAAGGGACAAGGGTTTGCGAATCGGATTCCGACGACCCCGAAGTGCTGAAGGAGCGCATTCGCGCGTACATCGATGCCATGAACGATGTGGCCCTGACGAAGACGAGTGAAATCCTTCGGTTCTTCGACGATTTTTCAGGAGCCATCCTCGATGTCGGCGCGGGTTCCGGGGCCGTATCCGTTGGCTTCCTGGAGCGGTTTCCCGATTCGAAGGCGACATTGATCGATTTGCCGCCGGTTGTCGAGTACGCGTCGGAGTTGCTGAGCCGGGTCAATTCAGGAGGCAGGATCACTTTTTGTCCCGGGAACGTCCTGGAACAGTGGCCGGTGGAAAAAGGCGCCTTCGACCTTGTGATCCTCTCCAATGTGCTCCACGCCTACGCGGAAGCAGAGGCCGCACATCTACTCGATCAGGCGGTCGAGCGATTGAGCGCCGGAGGGACCTTGTTGATCCACGATTTCTTTCTGGAGCACCGCTCGGAGAAGGCGGCCCTTTTCGACCTGAACATGCTGATCAACACCTTCAACGGCAAGGTGTTCCCCGCAAAATGGACGTGCGATCGGTTAAGAGAGAGGGGACTTATTCTCACCGATCTGATCCCTCTGGAGTCGGACACGGGCGTGATCTTTGCCGGAAAAAATGCTGAAGCGATTTCCAGGCTTCTGATCGATCGGGTCACCCGGCTTTCGGCTCGCATGAAGGCGCTCGGGTTCCGCAGCGTAAGGCCGATTGCGGCGGATGCCGTCCAGGTGTCCGAATGGCCCGGCATGCGCTGCCGTTTCGGCTGCGACGAATACGGAAAGCCCCAATGCCCCCCCAACAGCCCTTCCCCCGCCGAGACCAGACGGATGCTCGAAGACTACTCGCGGGCGTTGCTGCTGGAAGGGGAGCCACCCACGAGGGATTTCCAACTTAAGGTCCTTGAGGCCGAAAAGGAGGCATTTACGGCTGGGTTTTACAAAGCATTCGCGTATTGGGCGGGGCCGTGCTCGCTCTGCAAGTCGGTCTGCTCCCCGGACGGTATGTGCGTGAACACGCGCATGGCTAGGCCCTCCATGGAGGCGGCCGGGATCGACGTATTCGATACGGCCCGAAGGGCAGGCCTGTCTCTGCGTCCGCTCGTGGATCGTGACGAATACGTCAAATATTTCGCTTTGCTCTGGCTGGAGTAATCATGCGCGTTTTGCTGGTACAGGCCCTGTCTATGGACGATGCTCCTCCGGAGCGGGTCTACCCCATAGGGATCGTGCGACTCGCGGGTATTCTGGCCGATCTCGGCCATACGGTTGAAGTCCTGGATATGAACATGGCCGCGGACCCCTTCGGATCGCTCAAGGAGAGGCTCCTCGATTTCCAGCCCGGACTGGCGGGGCTTTCCCTGCGCAATGTCGATCCCCTGGGAAACAGGACCAGTTCCCTCATACCCCCCTTCATTACGGCCGTCCGGATGGTCAAGGTGCTGGTCCCGGAGGTGCGGATCGTCGCGGGAGGCCCAGGTTTTTCGCTTTTTCCCGAACGGGTCATGCGGGAGATGCCTGAGATCGATTACGGGTTCATTGGGGAGGCGGAAAGCTCCTTTCCTGCTCTGGTCGCCTCCCTGGATGCGGGCGGCGCCCCAAAATCGAAGATCGTCACGTCCTCAACGCCACTCGATTTACACAGATATGATCCTCCGGCAAGGCATCTGCTCGATCCGACCGCGTATCTGTCGATCAATAGCTATGTTGCCCCGATAGGGATCGAGACCAAGCGTGGCTGCCCCTATCGATGCGCTTACTGCGTTTACCCGCGGCTGCAGGGAACCCGCATGCGGAGAAGGACCCCCGTGAGTGTCGTGGACGAAATGGAGGCGCTTCACAGGGAGTATTCCGTCTCCTCGTTTCACTTCACGGACCCCGTTTTGAACATACCTGACGGTCATCTCGAAGATATCTGCCGGGAGATCCTTCGCAGAAAGCTCAAAATCCGCTGGAGCGGGTTCATGCGGGAAGATCACATACACGAGAAAAACATCGCCCTCTTCGAGAAGGCAGGCTGCGAGTGCTTTTTCTTTTCAGCGGACGGTCTTTGCGATGAGGCTTTGAAGGTCCTCCAAAAAGACCTGGATGAGCAGGACATTCTGAGGGCGGCGAGGCTCGCGGCGGCAAGCGAGGTGGTGAGCGTGTACCACTTCATGGTGAACGTTCCCGGCGAGACCGAAAAAACCGTCGAGAAGGGAATCCGGCTGCTCGAACACATCTACGATCTGCACGCCGAGAAAAAGAACCTTGGGACTGTGGTGCTCAACAACATCCGCATACTCCCTGGAACGGCCATCGAAAAGATTGCAATAAGTGAAGGGGTCATCGGACCAGGTACCGACCTTCTCTACCCTGTCTACTACAACCCGAAGCCTTTCGAGACGCTCAGATACCGCCTGCAGACCCTCAGCCTGGAGCGGAACGTATTCATGTGGCACGAGGTAATAAGATGAATGTTCTTCTAATGGAGCACCCCCGTGTCTTCGACCCACGGCGGTGCAACGATATCGCCAACACTCCCCTCGCTTCGTGCCTCCTTTCCGGCTACGCCGCCGCAACACTCGCAAACGCCGGTCACACGGCGGAGATTGTCGAAGGATACCTCGAAAGCCTCTCCTATGAGGCGATCCGTGCCAGGATCTCCGCTGCAAAACCGGATTTGCTCGGCGTTCACCTGGTCTATCACTGGCGAACTGACAGAGAGCTTTTCGCCTTCCTGGAAGAGGTCAAACGGGAAGGGCTTACCGGCCACATCGCCGCCTTCGGCTACTATCCCAGCTTTTACCATGAAGAATTGCTCCGCGAGTGTGCTGCGATCGATACCGTCATACTCGGGGAGCCGGAAATCGTATTCACCGAAGTGGCCGACTCACTGGAGGCGAAAGCATCAATATCGGAAATTCCGGGATTGGCGACAAAGGACGCCAACGGCAAAATCGCCTTCTCCCGGCGCAGGCCTATCGAAGACCTGGATGCCCTTCCATTCCCCCGGCGCACCGAGGCAATGCTCAGCCTGCCCGAGGTCAATCTACAGGGAAGCCGAGGCTGCTACGGCCGGTGCGTCTTCTGCTGCATAAACCCTTTCTACGGAGAAGGATCTCACTGGCGCGGCAGGAGCCCTGAGAATATCGTAGCTGAAATTGACATGCTCGTGGATCGGCACGGCACAAGGGATTTCTATTTCACCGATCCCAATTTTTTCGGATCCGGCAAGCAGGGACAGGCAAGGGCGCTGCGTATTGCGTCACTGCTCAAAGGCCGCAACATACGCTTCGGCATCGAGGGCAGGGTAAACGACATTCACGATGAGACCATCGAAGCTCTGGTCGATGCGGGACTGTGCAACATCCTGGTTGGGCTGGAGAGCGGCAACGACGCAACGCTCAAAAGGCTGAACAAAATGACCACGGCGGCCCAAAACGAGCGGGCCGTGGCGATCCTGCGCAAGCACGGGATCGAGCCGAACATAGGTTTCATTATGTTCGAACCGTACTCCACTCTGGAGGATATACGTACGAACTTCGAGTTCCTAAGGCGCAACCGGCTCCTGAACAACCTGCCGATAACGGCGAACGTGCTCTATCATCACCAAATTGTCCTCAAAGGCTCTCCTGCTTTCCCGGCCCTGCAAAGCGATGGGCTTCTGGAAATGTCTCCGGACGAAGGCTATGAAGGAACGGCCGTTTTTATGGACTCGCGCATCGCAGGGCTGGCGGACCTCATGAGGCGGATCACCAACTTTCTTTTCCTGCGCATGTGGGGAATCTGGAGCGGCAAGGACCTGGAGCCCGCGGGCGCAACTGAAAGGTATGCGCGGATCAACAGCCTGCTGATAGAAATATTCGAACGCGCGCTGCAAAACCTCGAAAGAGGGCGGCAATTGGCGGAGGAAGAAAAACTCGAAACCGTTCGCGAAGCCGAAAAGAGTATCGAACGCTTGTTGAGCGCGCAGGTTGGGAACGCCCTCTGATGGCCGGCACGATACCGCCGCTGGGTCCTCCCGCATCGCCCAACTCGGATGCGCTCCCATGTCTGAAAGGAATGTTCCCCTTTCGGCTCGGGACCACCTCCTACATAATTCCCGACACAGCAATTTCGAATATCCGGTTTCTCGGCCCGGTCGTCGATGAAATCGAGCTGCTGCTGTTCGAATCCGGCGGCGAGCATAGTCTGCCTTCGCAGGTCGAAATACGGGAGATGCGAGCCCTCGCCGGGGATCTCGGACTGGTCTACAATGTCCATCTGCCGACGGACGTTTTTGCGGCAGACGCCGATCCGGCGATGCGCCGCAGTTTTGGGGAGACGATCCTTCGCTTCATGGAGAGGACCTCCCCGCTCGATCCCACCGTATACGTTCTTCATTGCGAATGCCGTTATGAAGAGGGGCGAAACCCCGAAAACCTGAGGGCATGGTCGGACCGGGTTTCCGGGTCGTTGGAAAAAATCGCGCGGGCGATCGTCGATCCGAAGCGAGTCGCCCTGGAAAACCTCTACTTTCCGCCCGAGGCCGTTCTTCCCCTTGCGAAGCGCTTCGGTATGAGTCTTTGCCTTGATGTAGGCCATCTCCTGTGCTACGGGCACGATCTCTCGCAGCTTCCCCTTTACCTTCAACACAGTTCCATGGTCCACTTGCATGGACTGTCCGAAGGCAGGGACCATCAAGGTATCCATCGTATTTCCGAGGAGATATGGAACCCGATCCGCCGGGTGCTTTCAAATTTCACCGGAGGCGTATCCATCGAGGTATTTAATCTTAAAGAACTGCTCCCATCCCTTCACATGTTCTGAACCCGCCTGCAACGCCTTTGATACCACTTTGCGTTCAAGATTGTATCGAGAACAGGTCTAGAATGTAGCATAGCCCCTTGTGGGCGTCTAGAAGTTGGACGGGCACAAGGCCCTATGCTACACCAACTTGAACGCAAATTGGTATGAGCCGCTTTCCGTTTTGAGACGTGACCACATAACGAGAGCTAAGGAGAGATATTTAATTTCAGGGGAGAGGTATATTTGCTCTTACCGGGGCCCTTTGATTGTGGTTCTTTCTTTGCGAAATATCCGCCTCGGAGGAGCAATTCTAGTCGATTTTGGCATGCTCAGCCAGTTCCAGCACGATGGGATTGAGCGCGGCTCGCTGGGCTGCATCTTCGTAAAAGCGAAGGAGGAGAAGGTAGGGGCCAGCGGTCCTGACGAGCTCATGTTCTAAGACTATTCCCGACTCAACAACATAGTAACTCGCTGAGGTGCGGTACGTTCTTGTAACCTCGTAGATGACACCGACCGTCGTCTGATGCGCGTCGGAAGTAATGCTCTCGTCATCAGTCCTGCGGTTGCCGGCTAGCCGCTTTGTGAGCGAGGCGGCGTCATCGGGTGAGCCAGGATGTTGTTCGCTTCCTGGTGGATAACCGAACGCACAGACCATCAGGCGCGCTATTGAGGTTGAATCGATTAGCACTGCGCATTGCTTCCACTTGTCGATTCCATCGGGACGAACGCGCCAGCCTTCTGGTAACTGGAGCACAGCATGGCCGATGCTCTTGTGGCCTAGGTTAAGAACCGCCGGGCCGGGGGTGGTTACCAAACTGCGCAGATACAAAATAGCGAAGGTGGATGCCGAGACGATGACAAATGTAGAACCGAGGAACAATATTTTGGTCAATCGAGGCTGGATTCTTCTCATTCTGGTCTCGCGTTTAGCCACCCTCAAACTCGATAAGGATTCATTATTTTTTCAGCAACCTGCTTAAATTAGTCAAATGTGAAAGTGCAGCTAATAATCGTTTTCTTATTCGTGCATACCCGACACCTTTCCATCATTTCGTAATATTGCATTTTGTCCGATTAATTCCAATCCTAATACCTCCTATGTCGGAACCCTCAGGGCGCAACCGGTACTTCAAGTCTGGAGTACTAGCCAGGTTACCCCGGTGGTTTCAGTCATGGAAGAACGGGCGAGTCAAAAATCAACATTCCTCTCCTGGCCGTTAAAATGGTGCACGCCTGAAAAGGTTACCACGTTCTTATCATTCATTGCGCGAGTCATGGCAGGCTGCGGGTTTTATCTTCCGGCAAGCAATCGAAAATATTTGATGGAAGCCAAAAGTGTTCGTGGTATTTAATCGTGTGCACTTCAAATCTCATGCACAGGGCCCTTCTTTTTTGAACGTTTTTGATTATAGGCCATTCTGAAGACCATTCTATAGGTAAGGTGCGGGTGTGCGGGACGAGAACAAAACCAAAGAACAACTGACCACCGAATTACACAAACTCCGCGTTCGGGTGGCAGAACTTGAACAGGAACGCGCAACTCCCAACGGCTGCGAGGATGCATTGCGGGAAGGCGAACTGAATTTTCGACATTTCGCGGAAAACATCCACGAAGTCTTCTGGATCGCCAATGTTGATATCTCCAAGACAATATACGTCAGCCCCGCCTATGAGAAAATTTGGGGGCAAACCTGCGAGAGCCTCTATGCGGACCCGAGATCGTGGACCAGGTCGATCCATCCGGAAGATCGCCAAAGAGTTGTCGAGGGTATTACATCCAGAGGGACCAATAGTCACACCGTTGAATATAGAATAATACGTCCTGATGGCGCTGTTCGCTGGATTCTGGACAAGGGTTTTCCAGTTCTCAACGCATCCGGCGAGGTCTACCGGATGGCCGGCATAGCCGTGGACATTACCGAGCAGAAGCGCACGGAGGAGGAATTACGAAAAAGCCATTCACTTCTCTCAACTGTTGTTGAAAGTATACCCTTTGAGTTTTGGGCTATTGGTCCCGATGGCCGCTACATGGTCGCAAACTCAGTTTGTCAAAAGCATTATGGAAAAATTCTCGGAATGAAGCCCGAAGAAGTCTGCGCCGATAGTCCGGAGACACTCTCGACCTGGCAGGAGAATAACCGTAGGGCTTTCGCGGGCGAGCTCATAAGGGCTGATGTCCAATTCGCTTTCGGAGAAATGTCCATATACCATAACATTGTTGCGCCAATTAGAGATGGAGATCAAATAAAAGGAATCTTAGGTATCAATATCGACATAACTGAGCGTAAGCGTATGGAGGAAGAACTCACCACGGCACGTACTGAACTGGAATCGAAGGTTCAGCAACGAACAGCCGAGTTGGCGGAAAGCACGCAAAAATTCCAGGACCTGTATGGTTTGATGATACGAATAAGTGATAATGTACCAGACCTGATTTGGGCAAAAGGGACGGATGATAGATTTGTGTTCGTAAATAGCGCGATGTGCGGGAAACTGCTTGGTTGCAATACCAGAGATGAGGCTTTAGGCAAAACGGATCTGTATTTTGCTGATCGTGAAAGGAATGCCGGGTATAAACATACCTTCGGAGAGGTATGCGTCAACTCTGATACAGTTGTAAAGCAAACCAAAGCACCGGGGCGGTTTTTGGAGTATGGCCTTGTCAGAAACGAATACCTTGTCCTGGACGTTCACAAAGCGCCATTCTACAATGAGTCTGGAGAAATAATAGGAACTGTCGGATGCGGCAGAGATGTGACGCAGGAAAAAGCAATAGAGGATGAGTTGAGGCAAAGTGAAAAGAGATACCGTTCCCTGGCGGAAACAACCTCCGATTGGGTATGGGAAGTCGACACAAATATGAAATATACCTATGCCGGCCCGAAGGTGCACAATATCCTGGGTTATACACCCGAGGAAGTGATCGGGCGTACCCCTTTCGAATTCATGCCCGCGGAAGAGGCCGAACTGGTAAGAACAGCATTTACGGAATTCGCTGCCGAAAGGCGGCCTTTTTCAGGTCTGACAAGAGTGAATCTGCATCGGGACGGCAGTGAAGTGGTTATGGAAACCAGCGGCGCTCCGATTTTCGGGCGCGATGGAGAATTTTCGGGCTTTCTGGGCATGGACCGGGACATAACGGCACGGGTTGCAGCGGAGAGCGCTCTTCGCCAGAGCGAGGAACGCTTCCGAAGGGTGATTGAAGACTCGCCCCTGGGCATTCGTATTAGCTGCGACAACCGCATACGATACGCAAACAAAACGTATCTGGAGATGTTCGGCTATCAATCCACCGAAGAGCTTGATGGCCAAGAGATTATTTCCCAGTGGGCTCCTGAGGTGCGAGAGGAAGTCGCTGGACGTTTGCACCTGCGATCATCGGGAATCGAGGTGCCTGCGGTCTACGAAGGTGTAGCAATGCGCAAGGACGGGTCCCGCTTCCATGCATCCGTTTCCATTTCGCTAATCCAGTTCGCTGACGAACAATTGCGTCTAGCCTTCATTTCCGACATTACCGAACGCAAACAGGCGGAGGAGGAACTGCTCAAGTACCGTGAACACCTTGAGGAAATCATCAAGGAAAGAACAGAGGAACTGGTCATCGCTAAAGAACGGGCCGAGGCCGCCGATCACCTCAAATCGGTCTTTTTGGCTACCATGTCGCACGAACTCCGCACACCACTTAACTCGGTCATTGGTTTTAGCGGAGTCCTCCAGCGGGGGCTTCCTGGTCCTTTGAATGAGGAGCAGAAAAAGCAAGTGGCCATCATTCGCGCCAGCGGCGATCACCTGCTGGAACTGATCAACGACGTGCTGGATATCTCCAAGATCGAGGCCGGACAACTACAGGCATCGATCGAGCCATTCAATTTGCGTGAAGTGATCCAAAAGATCGCTCGACTGATAAAACCGCTGGCTGAGAAAAAGGACCTCCGATTCGAAGTTGAAATCGCGAACGATGTCAGCTCGGTAACAAGCGACCGGCGGCGGGTGGAGCAAATAATACTGAATCTGCTCAGCAATGCGATCAAGTTCACGGATGAAGGCATGGTGCGAGTGACTAGCCGGCGAGACGGCCAGGATGTTGCAATAGCTGTGATTGACACTGGCGTAGGGATCAAGCCTGATGATCTTCGAAAGCTGTTCAAACCCTTTCAGCAAATCGATACAGGATTGGATCGGAAATTTGAGGGGACCGGCCTTGGGCTTTCGATCTGCAAGAAACTGCTGGATCTTCTTGGCGGTAGGATTGCGGTGCAGAGTGAGTGGGGCAAAGGCAGTACTTTCAGTTTCACCCTTCCGGTTGACGGGCCGACGGAAGGAATGCCAAGATAAAAGAAATCCCATGCTATCGGAAAGATTTTTTCTATCTCTTTGGATCAGTTCGGGGGGCTCGTGAATAGCGAAATCATTCTTATTTCCCAGGGAGCAAAAAACGCTCCTTAGGCCACCCGCTTTGATCTTCCGGAATCAAAAAAGAAGATTTTTCTAAAATACTGGCGGACGTGCGGCTGTTAATCGATTTTCAGTACTTAAGGATATTCCTTTCTTGTGCCCGCCACCAATTAGTCTCCTTGAATTACGTCGTGCAAAGCTTTGCCCATTTCGGAAAGTTGGTAGGGTTTGGCCACAACTCCTTTAAACCCAAAGTCCCTGTAATTTGCCATGATTGGATCGATTGAGTAACCGCTTGATACTATAGCCTTGACGTCAGGATCGATCTCCAGCAACTTCTCAATGGTTTCCTTACCACCCATGCCCACCGGTACGGTCAGATCCATTATGACCGCGTTGAACGGGCGGCCCGCACCAAGAGCTGCTTCATATAATGCTATCGCTTCGGCGCCGTGCCTGGCGCATTCGACCTCATACCCGAGGGCCGTCAACATTTCGCCCAGGAAATCCAGAATTATCTCTTCGTCATCCATAATCAGGAGTCTTCCCATGCCGGAAGCCGGCTCCCCCTGCTCTTCGACCAGTACGACTTCCCCTTCCTCTCCAGCCGGAACATAGAGCGTAAAGGTTGTTCCGGCTCCGATCACAGACGCTACATCGATGTGGCCGCCATGCTTCTTCAATATCGAAAAACTACTGGTAAGCCCAAGCCCGAGTCCCACCTCTTTCGTGGTGTAGTAAGGATCGAAAATCTTTTGGAGGTCTGCCCTTTCAATTCCGATTCCCCGGTCCTGGATGGAGACCTTGACGAACCGGCCGGGGGTCAGTGCAGGGACCTCATCGGCAACATGGTCGATGTTCTGGCAGGAAATGGTGATCCTGCCGCCGTTGGGCATGGCCTGTTGGGCATTGATGAGAATATTATGGAATACCTGGTTCAGTTGTGCTTCGTCGGCGTCCACCGGCCAGAGGCCGTCGGGAAAGTCATACTCGCATTCGAAGTTTGATTCATCAAGTAAGAGGCTGGCCGAATCCTTTATCAGGCGCTCGATGGCAAATGTCGTTCTACGTGGCGCATCACCTTTCGAGAAAGTCAGAAGCTGTCGGGTCAGCCCCGCGGCGCGCAGGGCGCTCTGTTCCACCTTTGTCAGTCGATCGTGGATTCTTTCTTCCGGCTTTACCCAGGACTTCACCATTGTAATGTTGCCCACTATGGCTGTAAGAATATTATTGAAATCATGTGCCATGGTGCCGGCAACTACGCCCAGAGACTCGATTTTCTGGGTTTTTAAAAGTTCCGCCTGCATTTTACGTTTTTCCGTAACATCCCTGAACGTGAGTACCACCCCGGTAATCCGGTTATGCTTGTCACGAATTGGTGAGGCACTCTCCGAAACAGTTCTCTCGGTGCCATCCCTGGAAAGCAGAACAGAGTCTTCCGGGGAGCTGACTCTTTCACCAAGCCTGATAGCCTTATCCACACAGGTTTCGCCAGGCACACCCGTTTTCTCGGGGCATGACTTGAAAACCTCCGCTATATGCCTGTTTTCGGCTTCTTGCTGTGTATAACCGGTAAGGCTTTCAGCCGGGCCGTTCATTAGCACAACCCTGCCGTTCGAGTCAGTTGTGATTACGCCGTCCGCGATGCTTTGCACCGTGACGGCAAGATGCTCCTTCTCGTAGTAGAGCGAATCGAGAGCACGGCGTAATGCACGAAGAGGGAACAAACGTATCAGGGCAAAAACTGCCGCCCCCAGCGTGAAGCCAAGCAACGCAACCTCGCCGCAGTTAATTATCAATGGTCTAAGAGAGCGGCTTATTACAAGGCTTCCCACCACATTTCCGGCGTCGAACAGTGGCTCGGATATAGTCAAAACAGGAGACCCGAGGATCTGCCGCCCGGAATAGACCACCATTCCCGAATTATCCACGATCTGCCTCAGCTCGGTGATCCCTCTCTGGGGCTGGCGCTCCACTATGTCGGTGAGCCTTATCTCTTCATAGCGCCAAAGTTCTGGATTTGCACTGATATACCTGTTGACGATGATGGCATTGATTTCAACTTCAGCCTCCAATGCCGCCACCTGATATTGGTAGGATAAGGCGAAGTAAATAATTGGTAACGACAATGCGACAACGAGTGCAATAATCCACGGAACCCAACCAATTACGGCAGTGCTCCGATCTTCGCTTTTAAACATGACTCAACGTCTCTCCACAACTGCATAACCATTTTTCAAAAGGATGGACCGGCCCTTGTCGGAATACACAAAATCGATGAATTTCCGGGTTGATGGAGAAGCTTCTTTTCTTGTAATAAACCGGGAGGTGATAAATAGCGGATAGCTTTCATCGGAGATCGCCTCCGGTGATGGTTTCACTCCGTTTATAGCCAATGGTCTGATCTGACGTTTCTCCGAAATAATAAGGGCCAGGGTTGAAGTGCTCAAAACCCCCGATATTTCGGCAACCTTGTCGGCGGCCTCCTGATCGGTCGTGGCATATATCATTCCCTTACGTGAGAGGGCGGACTCAACCGCACTTTTCATCTCAGGGGATATGGACTTCAGCATGTCCGTATCTTTTTCCCTTTCAGAACGCATAATCAGCCGGATGAACACGCCGTTCGGCCATATCTGAAGTTTTCCGGAGTAGATATCCACAATTTCCTTGGTTGTTAAACCGGTCACCACGTTATCCGGAGAAACCGCAAGTACGAAAGGCGTCTTCCCATACTCGATCTCGACACCGCCACGGGCACGTTCTTCGTTATCAAGGTGGCGGACACTGAGACCAATATCAATGCCGCCGTCCAGCACGGCCTTGATTCCGCCGCCGCTTCCAAGGCTTGGAAAGACGATCACATTGGTGCCCCCGTTTTCCTTCATATATTCCTCGGCCATAATCCGCATAGTTCCCAATGCGGACCCGCTCCCTCCAATTTTGACCAACGCACCGAATGCGGGTACCGATGGCACGGTCATGGCCAGAAGACTTAGTAACGAGGCTACATACACAAACTGCTTCAGTATTACAGGCACGGGAATTCGGCCAGAACGGATGGGGTTTGGCATTGCCAATCCTTTGCAGAAGCAACCATGATTCTAAAGCCCCACAATGGGCGTCTTTGTCGTTCCACCATTCGTATTATTGTGATTCCGAACAGATGCAGGATTCCGAGGATATAACCTGGTGCAGCGTGGAATCGGAAATTAGCATTCTATAACAACATGGCTTCCTTTGCCACGGGCTTTTAGCATAGTAGGCGTTCAAGATGTTGCTTTAAACGCGGAGAGCGCGCTCCCCACACCGATCGCCGCTGGTGAGGCTCATGTGGCGCCGCGGCGGCGCTCCGCGCCGTGCGCGGAGCAGTTGCCACGAGCGCCGATCCAGCTCTTGTGCATTGCCGTCAAATCAACGGAACAATTGTTTATTCACTGTTATGACGTGGTCTCCTGACCGCGTCATGCCCTCGACCGAAGTTCTCCAATTATTTCGAAACCAAGTGGAGACCTTCGGTCGGCGCGGGTAGCACGGTCGGGAGATCGTGCTACAACCAGAAAATGACGATTTTCAATGCTTAGATCCAGGTAGATCATGCAATAGGTTTGGGCAACAGACCGTGGAAAATTATGAGCTACCCTTTCATCTTCTTTTCACGCGAGGAATCTTTTATGCGTTTAACGTGCCCTCTCCCAAGCCCTTTCACCTCACAGTCGAGGTCGAAAAATTTTCGGATCTTTTCGTCATCGAGTATTCCGAAGCAATCGATCACGGCAACCGGTTTTCCGGTCATCTTGAGAAGATCGGCCGGATCGATGTTGGTATAGTGCTCGTGGCGCACCGCGAGGACGACCGCATCTGCCTTTTTCAAGGCTTCAGCCAAATCACCGCACATTCTTAGATCACCCAGTTTTTCCTGGTTTCGGAAAAATCTTGACCATGAACAACCGGGCGAGGGGTAAGCATCCTGCTTTTCGAACTCCCACCAGTGCTTCACATATGGATCGTGAACCGAGACCTCGGCACCCATTTCGGCAAGCTTTCGAACCAGAAGCTCCGAACCACTGTAGCGCGTATCACCAACATCTTCTCGATATGATGCACCAAGAATCGCAACTCTGGATGCGGCAACTATTTTTCCCATATTGCGCAGGGCGTCGCGCACAAGCCTTGCCACGTGTAGTGGGCGCGTGTCGTTGATATCGATTGCCTGGGGAGTAATTTTGAAAATATCGTCTTCGAAACCCAAAAGTGTCTGGTACGCCCAAACTCCAAGGCCACCGTCCTTTGGAAGGCAGTAGCCTCCTATGCCCGGGCCGGGGAATATAATATTCGAATGCGTAGGCCGGACCTTCACCGCATCTATAACCTTGATCAAATCGATGCCGTTTCGCTCGGCAAATACACTCCACTCGTGCAGAAAGGCAAGAATTGTAGCTCGATATGAGTTCTCTACTATCTTGCAGGTTTCACTCTCGATCGGGCTGTCGAGAACTGTCAGTGGAAACTGGTCAACATTGAGGACGCTCGTGAGAAAACTCCTGACCCTCTCGCGGGCCGCCTCGTTTATCCCGCTGCACACGCGCCAGAAATCGCGAATCGAGGCGACGTAATTTCTACCCGGCATGACCCGTTCGAAAGAATGCGCAAGTAAAGGCTCGCTGTCTTCAATCCCGCGCTTTTCAAAGGCCTTTTTCATTATAGGGTATGCAATGTACTGAGTAGTACCGGGCGGTACAGTCGTTTCGATAAGGACCAGGCATTCGGGCCGGACCTTTTCGCCGACGATATTCAGGCATTCCTCGAGAGCCTTTATATCGGCCTCGCCCCGTCGCACGTCGCCCAGAGTTTCCTTTTGATAATCGCACTGGACGTCCACAACCACAACGTCGGCAAGCGAGAGCACGTCATAGGTGTAAGTGGCAACAAGGGTTTTCTTTTCTTTTACACAACGGTGCACGAGAGCCCCTACTTCGGGGTCCTCTGCCTCGACGGGAGGTATTCCGTTATTTATATAGTGAATTTTCCAGAATGATCTGGTCGATGGGCGCTGCATTCCAATTACAAATTTATTGGGCTTGCCGCTGACCTTTTCGACCGAATCGGCGATAACGCCGGCCATGACGGCCCCGACAAAACCTACCCCGATCACGACGACAATTTCACGGCCCGCAAGGCGCTGTTCCTTGACCAGATCGGCAAGTCTTTCAAACTCTCCCTTATACTCAGCCTGTGTAGGCAGGGGGAAAAAATTTCCGGCCGGGCAGATCGAATGGGCGTGCTCCGCGGGTTCAGGAAAAGCGGATCTTCCGCACTGCGTCTTGGTCATGAAAACTACTCCTCGATAGATTATCAATCAATTTATGGCTACTTAGATTCACATATATTCGGCATGGAACGGGTTTTGGTTTAGAGCTTATAGAGCCCTACAGGCGTTTTATGTCAAGTGGAAAGGTTCCATCTGCCGCCGGTAACCCTCAACAAACCAGTCAACATTACATGGCTCAAGAGTAATCTGCTTTTTCCCGCCTGTCAGGAGATGGAATACCCCTGAGTCTTCGCGGCCGAAATTGTATGTAGAAGAATCCGATTCGGAATGCAAAAAATAGAGTCACCCTAGTTGGCAAATACTCAGAAGCCCTTATTTACCGCTTTTCCCCTTATGAATATCATGCTAGCCGGAACAGGGAAATTCTCCTTGTCCAACGACATCGGGTGAAGATAGCGGGAGGGAGCAATGTCATCTATACTCATCGTTGAAAACAATGATTTTTTCCGGCGCTCGTTCAAGGAAATCCTGAAAATGTACATCCCCGGCCTTTCCATCAGCGAATCGGTTGACGGAGAGGATCTGCTGGATCAGATCGACAGGACATGTCCGGACGTTGTTTTCATGGACATAAGACTGCCCAAGAAAAACGGGCTCGAGCTTACCCGCGAAATTAAAGTCGCCCATCCCGAACAGGTGGTAAGTATATTCACGAGCTATGATCTTCCGGAATACCGGGTGATCGCTGAAAGGTATGGAGCAAACTATTTTCTGCAAAAGGACAGCGTCTCGGGGGCCGAGATCGCCGCAATGATAAAAGCGGTGGCGAGCAGGAACAGGAAAAATGGAAAAGCCTGCGGAAAAAAGAAACGCAAGGTCCCAATGGGGATTGATCTGGTCGAGAACGAGGGGGTAGCCGCCGCTTAAGGCAGCTAATTTCTTTTCACCAGCTTTTAATGGCTGAAATCCTCAGGCATTCAATTTCCAGCAAGAGAATCAAGCCCTTCTTCAATACGTCTGAAATCTTCCGGCAAAGGCGCGGTTGCGGATACCAGGGTTCCCGCGGCCGGGTGTCTGAATTCGAGAAGGTGTGCGTGAAGCATCTGCCTGCCGGCTCCGATCAACAGCACGCGGATCCCCTCCGACTTTATCGACCTCGCGCGCTTTTTTCCTCCCCCGTAGGTCTCGTCTCCTATAACCGGGTTATTCAGGTGGCTCAGATGCACTCGTATCTGATGAGTCCTGCCAGTCTCAATCTCTACCCTAAGCAGTGAGGCTTCCTTCCAATCCTTCAGAACTTTCCAGCGCGACAGAGCCTCCCGGCCGCCCCCGCTCAGCACCGCCATTTTCTTCCGGTCCACCGGATGTCTGCCAAGCATGGTCCGGATCTCGCCTTCCCGCTTTTCGGGACTGCCATAAACCAGGGCGAGGTATTCCTTGTGCACTCCGTGTTCCTTGAACTGCTTTATAAGTTCGAGGTAAGCCCGCTCGCTTTTGGCAATAACCAGTGCCCCTGAGGTATCCTTGTCGAGCCGATGGACGATTCCGGGGCGCAGCGGCGCCCCCTGGATGGCAAGTCGGGGCGAATGAGCCAGAAGACCGTGAACGAGCGTTCCCTCGAAGTGGCCCGCTCCGGGATGAACAACCAGACCCGGGGGTTTATTAACGATCAGCAAGTCTTCATCTTCGAAGAGCACGTCCAGGTCCATCGGCTCCGGCTTCAGGGCGGCCTCCGGATCGGGAGCGGGAATAATGGCCAGGATCAGGTCTCCCGCCCTGGCTTCATAACTTGGCTTTACCACAATGCCGTTTACGCGAACCAATTCGTCCCGGATGAGCCTTTGCACGTGGCTGCGGGAAAGCTCCGGAATAAGATCACTCAGAAGCTGGTCGATTCTCCTGCCCCTCTGAGCATCTGATACAATGAAAGAATATTCGGACTGCATTTCGTAATGGTTAACTTAGGCCAAGGTTTAGATACAGCGGCTCAATCCATGTATGATTGGTATCCCGGCGCCACCCTTGCGGGCGAGGAGGAATCGCCTTGTTTTTTGGCCTTCTGGGCAGTAATTAGAAAGAAAACCAGTGCAGCAACAGCAAAGAACCAAACCAACCATCCAATGACTGATCTGATCACCGTCTCACCGCCTTCCGTGAGTGCCTTGCGAAAGGACAAAAATCAATCCCTGCCAAGATAGCACAAGATAACCTCTACGGCTGCTAAAAACTGCCAATGCCAACAGTTTGCCTATTCGCGCCAACTTACTCTAATGATTATCTTTATTAATTGTAAGAATTTGAAAAAAGGAGTTGCAATGAAAAGGCTGATTTCATTGGCAAGCGTTTTTTGCCTGCTCATTATGAGCGTATCGGTTCAAGCGACCGCGGAGACGAGCCCTCCCTCGGGGCAGCTTTCGTCCTCGCCTCCTATTGAACAGCCTCTGGTACGTGAGGGAGATTTTGCTGTAAAGCTGGCAAAAGAGCTCAAATTGACAAAGACGAACCATGAGGCAAAGTCCGAAAAAACGCTGGCTTCAATTGGCATAGCTCCCAGGAACGGCTGGATTGCCGACTACCCGGTAACGCCCAATGTCCTGGCAGATATCCAGGAATCCGCCGCCAAAGCGGCCGAAACCGGGAAACTGCCCATGAACAGAGAAGAAGTCATTGCGAAGGTCGAACAGGTAAGCACCCAGATGGGCCTTCGCATAGCATTCACAGGTGAGGGCGGCCAGATATCTCCGGGCCCAAACTATTACGGCTCGGAAAAGATTCCGCCGCAGGACCAATACGCTTCTGAATATCCACCAGGCTACGATTACAACTACATGGAAGACTATTATTACGACACGGGTCCGCCGGTTGTAACTTATTACCCGCCGCCATGGGAGTATGATTACCTGTACTCATACGTCCCCTATCCTTTCTGGTGGGGAGGAATAGGCTTTGGCGGATTTTTTGTGCTGAATGACTTCGACAGGCACGAAAGGCGACATGGGGAAGTGGCCCACACTGTCACCAACCAGATCACGACTCCGAGCGGAAGGGTTGAAAGAGTGAGTCCCCTTGCGAGTTCACCGGTTTCCGGCGCCGTATTGACGCCAAACCAGCAAACTGTGGCGACAACAACGGGCGGTACTGCGGTTGGAGCCGGCACCAGTACGGCGGCCGGGACGGCTGCCGTGGGAGCAGCAGCGGGTGCGGCGGCAGCTACGGGCGCTACGACCGGTTTGAGGACAGCGAGACAACGGGAGGGCGCCCAGTCGATTCTGAACCGGAGTACTCAGCAATCTCAAGCCGCATCGGCCGCCAATCCCAGCACCGGCTGGAATGCTTCGACCGCGCAATCAAGGACAGGACCGGCAACGGCTGGAAACCGGCTTATTCCACCTGGCACCAGGGCGCCGAATAACAGCTCTCTTTCTGCCAACGGGAGAAGCAGGGGAACCGAGGGACTCAGCAGAGACATGGACATAGGTGAACGGAACAGGGGGGTAGCCGGCAACTCGGTAAGGCCCGGTGTTTCGGCTCGTACCGCTGAGGCCCCGAGATCCACTTTCGGCAACATACCGGGAACCGCCAGGCCTTCCGCCGGCATAACGGCCCGGCCGAACACTCCACCGACAACTCACTCCCCGGGGATATCTTCCTTCGGAGCGGCACCGTCCAGGCCTTCGACTCCCTCGGTTGGCTCACCGGGTTTTGCCGGAGGGGGTTTTCATGCTCCAAGCAGCGCGCCTTCCATGGGATCTCATGCCTCTATTGGAGGCGGATTCCACGGGGGAGGCGGATTCCACGGGGGGGGCGGCTTTGCCGGCGGAGGTGGATTCCACGGAGGAGGCATTGCAGTTGGTGGAGGCGGTGCAAGAGGCCACCGCTAATTTGGAGTACCGGGATCGCTGGATTAGCAGGCGAAACAAGCGCGTGAGGGCTTGGGCTCGGTTTAGGTCCGGGCCCCGCGTGCATTGGTTCGGATGGGTTGAACATTCGGGGCGAATCGTCGATCAATTAATCCAATCCACGGAGCAGTACCTGATTCCGCGCATTTCCTCCTTACTGGCTATTTCGCACAAAAGTTGGTTGGTGGCTTCCTCTATCCTGTCAATGTCCGCCTCGTCAACATTCTCTTCCGAGACCGCCTTGAGATAAGATCTTATGCGTTCGAACTGGCGGATGATCTCAGGCCTGATCTGTGAGTCGCCAAGGAAGGTATTGATATCCAGGATGGTCGCTACACAACTCTCCATTCTAAGCCGGGGGTGTCTGCACATTAGGAGCTCCTGAATTCCCGCTCCTGATCGCAAGGTATCCCGGCTTTAATTCTTCAAGCCTGCTTTCTGTTCAATTCGGCATTGAAGAAGCCGTAGAAGGTCTTGTACTCTTTCATCGAGCGGGCAAAAATAATTTTTGCTTTTTCCAGGTCCCGTATGTTGAGGATCATATTTGCGCCCATCCGGAAGGCAAGCATCGCATCCAGGGTGGGCATAGTCTCGGAGAGAAGGCACAGATAAAACCGCCTTCGCACATGCATGGGTAAAAGTTGAACATGATGGAGGACCAGGTTCTCGGCCGCTTTGGCCGAATCGAAGTTTTCCTCCAATATGATGAGATCATAAGTATTGTGGTGGAGTTTGCCAAGGGCGAAACCTGCTCTGGCTGCATGAACGACCCAGAAATCGAGTTCCCCGAGAACAGGAGCGAGCCCTTCGGCCAGTTTTTTATTGGAGACGCACATGAGCGCTGTCCTTACGCCCTCCTCCACAACGTCTATTGACCCGGAGCTATCCATTTCGGAAAAATCCGAGAGGACGCCTGATTCGGAGCTTTCCGCCTCGGGCGGCGCGGCATTGAGTTCTATCGGAACTCTGCATTTGGGGCACGCGATCCGGAGCGTCTTGCCCTCGGGTACTTTTTCATCGGGGATGGTGAAGCTTATCAGGCATTTTGGACATTGGACCTTCACGTTCTCCTCCTGTGCCGGGCAGCAAAACGGGAATTTCCCCGTAGCCGATGTGGCCGACAGTAAAAGGTTGTTTCCTGTTTGACGACTTTCGTTATAAATAATACGGAAGAAATAGAAAATCTGAACAATTTTTTGTATTCCCCCTTATGATCCATCGGAGGGAAATCGTACAGGGTTGGCATAGCGCATCATCGGTGAGCCTGCCTGATTGGAGTCTTCAAAAAAGGAATTAAAATGGAACTCCTGAAACCCGAAGCTTTTTTTGATTTATCCTCATTTGCGGAAAAGGACCTCTTTGCCGGATGCGACCGGGTATGGGATGCTCTGAGCAATATTTCAGCCCACCTGCGTTCAAATCTTGAGCCCAATGTGGGAGAGGCAAACTGTTTTCGCCGGCCCCTTGAAAGAACCCTCGTTTTGTGGCGGGGGAAAATGCTTGAGGACGGCTTCGAAATAATCGGCGGCGATGTAGCAAAAGGTCAGTTCCTGGTGAGCATCGGCGGGGAGAAGACCTCGGATGCGGCAGTGCTGTTTGCGGGGAGCGTTCTCTGGGACGATGCCGTCTTTGTAGGCCCGGGGGCGGTACTGGAGCCGGGAGCGCTGGTGAAAGGGCCATCCATTATAGGAGCACAAACAGAAGTAAGGCAGGGCGCCTATATCCGCGGCAAATGCATAATCGGAAGCAGGTGCGTCGTTGGGCACACCACCGAGATAAAATCCAGCATAATGCTTGACGGCGCCAAAGCCGGCCATTTTGCATACATCGGCGACAGCATTCTGGGAAACCAATCCAACCTTGGCGCCGGAACGAAGCTGGCAAATCTCAAAATAAAAGAAACCACCGTCCGCGTTACCGCCGGAGAGATGCTGATTGACACGGGTCTTCGGAAATTTGGGGCAATTCTTGGCGATGAGGTCGAAATCGGCTGCAACTCGGTCACAAATCCCGGCACCATCCTTTCCAAAAAATGCCTGGTCTATCCGCTCACATCCGTTCGTCCCCGCTACTACGCACCGTTCTCGGTAGTCCAGGGGTAAGCACTAAAGGATTCCGTTTCCCGCGGGGCCGGTGGGCAAAGAAAAGCGCTGTGCACACAGTTCTAAAGACGCTGGATTCCCGCCGGAAGCAAGCGGGAATGACGACTTTGCTCGATACACTCATTTATGGCACGGGCTCCTCGATTGTTGTCCAAATGAAATTGGCGGCAGAGGTGAAGATAAAAGGCGAGAGGCGTAAGGAAGAGGGTAGCCCGGATTCATATCCGGATGCGGAGCATAAGAGGCCTAAGGGAGGCGCTTGAACTCCGATTATGAACAAGTGCAAAAGAGTCGAATCCGCCTGAAACACTCGTCTGGAGTTGAAATTATTGCTACCGCAGCCCTCTTGCGCTTCGCGCCCGGCTATAAATCCGGGCTAACCGCTGCTTAGGAATCAGCCTGCCCTGACAGTACACGATATTCGATTGCTAAAAGCATTGTCTATGTAATCCTCTTTAAGGAAAATCACAGTCTGTTTTAGGATCAGAATAACGTCTTATTATGAAACACCACCAAATCTATAGGAAGTTGTTTGCACAACCGAGAATGCACAATTCTAAAAAACATCTTCTCCGATTAATCAGTAATTCTTCAGGTTAATTAAACTATATGACTCCTATTTAACTCCGGCCCCGATCAGCCGGAATTCTTAAAATTAATATCGCCTTCCCATTTTAATAGTGGTCAAGTTCCTCCCCAACTGTCTTTCCCGCCATTTATGTCGCCACTTGCGACACTTTAGTGTTGAATGAAAGTGAAAAAAAGTATAAATTCTTATCCGATTTCGTGTGCATTCTGATTACGGTTACTGGTTACGCCTATATTCATAAGCTGCTGATTCGGTTGGACATATTGTTCATGCTGCTTCCGGGATCGGGTTCGCGCCCGCAAAGCCACACGGGTTTTTTAATGCAGAACCAGCTTAAGACCCAAGACCTCTATGAAGTCTTTTGCGACCTGACGACTCTGGTGCATTCGACCACCGATGTCGGTGAGGTGCTCGATCTTGTGGCCTGGAAGCTAACCGAGATCCTGGGGGCCAAGGGAACCGTAATCAGAGTACTCAGCCTGGAAGGGGACCAGCTCGAACTTGGGGCCGCATACGGGTTGAGCCAGAAATATCTCTGCAAAGGGCCGGTCTGCAGCTCCGAGGTTATCGCTAAGGTCTACGAACGCAATCAGGCCCACATCATAAGAGATATCTGGCACGACCCCCTCCTTCAATACCCTCAGGAGGCATGGGAAGAAGGCATATCCATGGTCCTGGACCTTCCCATTACTCTGCGGAAAAATCTGGTGGGCCTTATACGAGCCTTTTTTACCTCCGAGAGGGAATTTTCCCAAAGCGATTTGGACTTTCTCACCACCGTCTCCCGGCAGTGCGCCTGCGCAATCGAAAGGGCGCACGCTTTCGCGGAGCAGAAAAGCCGCTATGACCAACTGATCATCCAGAATGAAAAGCTATCCGCGCTCGGAACCATGGCGGCTGGAATAGCGCATGAGATTAATAATCCCCTGTTTGCAATCCTTCTCTATAGCTCGACTCTCAGGAAGAAGATCTCCGATGAGGAGGGACCCTTCAAGGAGGGTCTTGACATCATCATAAACGAGACGATCCGTTGCAAGGGCATTATTCAGGACCTGCTGTCGTTTTCACGGGAGAGGGAGCCTGAAAAGGTCCCGACAAACCTGAACCCCATTATAGAAAAAGTGCTGGACCTGCTGCAAAATACGCTCGACGCCAAGGGAATATCAGTAATAAAGGACCTTCGCCCCGATATTCTCCCATGCCCCATGGACCCGAACCAAATCCAGCAGGTTATTTTGAATTTGCTCCTGAATGCCATGGATGCGGTGCGGGAAAACGGCACCATAACGATCCGCAGCTACGTCGATAATCTGAACAAGTGCATCGTTGGCGAGATTGCAGACTCGGGCTGCGGCATTTCCGAGGAAGTCCTGCCCAAGATATTCGACCCGTTCTACTCGACCAAGTCAAAGGGAACAGGCCTGGGCCTGGCGGTCTCATACGGAATAATCCAGAATCACGGGGGAGAGCTGAAGGTGTTCAGCAAGATGGGTGAGGGTGCCCGATTTGTAGTCGAAATTCCCCTTTGCTGCAGGGGATCGCTTCTCCCGAAAGGGCGCTCCAATGCAACCGGGTAAAGTGCTGGTTGTCGATGATGAGCGCGTGATCCGTTCCGGGTGCCGCATGGTGCTGCTCGAAAGAGGCATGTCGGTGCAGGTTTGCGAGAGCGGGAGCGAATGCCTTGAGCTGGCCGCGGAGGGCGGATTCGATGTAATCCTTCTCGACATGAAGCTGCCCGACATTAGCGGCATGGAGGTCCTGAGAACAATCCGGAAGGCGAGACCGGATATCTATATCATTATAATCACGGGATATTCGACCGTTCAAAACGCAATCGAGGCCATGAAGCTGGGGGCCTTCGACTATCTGACCAAGCCTTTCACCGATGACGAATTGCTTTTGAGCGTGGAAAGGGCATTGGAAAAGAAGCGTCTGGTCGAAGAGAATCAGGCATTGCGCAAAGAGCTTGTCGACAGGTTCGGCTTTAGCAACATCATTGGGAAAAATCCCAAAATAATGGAGGTTTTCGAGAAAATTCTGAAGGTTGCCCCCACCGACTGCACGGTCCTTATAAATGGCGAAAACGGTACGGGAAAGGAACTCATTGCAAGGGCAATTCACGTACACAGCCGGAGGGCGGCCCGGCAGTTCATTGCGGTTGACTGCAGCACACTTTCTCCGAATCTTTTGGAAAGCGAGCTTTTCGGCCATGTCAAAGGGGCCTTTACCGGGGCGGTGCAGGAGAAGGTCGGAATTTTCGAGCTTGCCGATGACGGGTCTCTTTTTCTTGATGATGTCGCAAACCTCGGCCTGGAGACACAGGCAAAGCTGCTGCGGGTACTCGAAGCGCGCGAATACAAGCCGGTAGGGTCGAGCAGGTTCAAAACGACCGACGCCAGGGTGATCTCGGCAACCAATTGCGATCTGCGGTCCCTGGTGGAAAAAGGAGCCTTCCGGGAGGATCTCTATTATCGCCTCAACGTTTTCCCAATACACCTTCCACCTCTGCGGGAAAGAAAAGACGATATTCCGAGGCTTGCGTATCACTTTCTCAGACATTTTTGCACGAAAACCGGAAAATGCATCGACGGGTTTACCGAGCACGCCCTGGAGGCGCTGGTAAACTACGATTGGCCGGGAAACGTGCGCCAGTTGAAAAATGCTGTCGAGCACCTGGTGATCATGGCCGACCATCAGATCCTGGATGTGTTGGACCTTGCCGAAGATCTCCAAATGAAGCAGGCGTGGAAAGGGAGCACTATACCGAAAACAAGGCTTGAATTGATGGCCGCCAAGAAACGCTTCCTCGAGCAGACTTTCGCGCAGTGCGAAAAGATGTTCGTCATCCAGGCCCTGCAAAGTTGCAACGGCAATATCACCATGGCGGCGGAAAAAGCCGACATGAAAAGATCGAATTTCTCGGCATTAATGAAAAAACACAGAGTATCGGTGAAAACGGAAGTTGCAAAAGCGGAATAGCCGGTGAGGCACGACGCAGGTTTGAGGATTCAAGTTTTCGCGGCTTGTGCCGACCTGAAATGATAGCGGGAGGCTCATTCGACTTTTGGAAAGATGGGTCAAAAAGACAGGAATGCAGCTCCGGGGCATATTGCAATGCCCTTGCGCCACGCCAACTTGCTCCTGTCACCCGAGTTCAGGAAATTTCAGAAAATTCAAGCTCATCCGGAGTGATGAGGCCCAGGCGCACGAACAGGTTGCGCGGAGGAAGGTCGCATGTTTCCATTTGAAGTTCCCGCTGGGGTTTTTGGACTGTTCATGTTGGGGTTGATGGCCATAACACTTCTTTGCATGGAAATTCAAGAAGATGATGAGAAGTCGGATGATTTCCCAAGGCCACGCTACAGAAAGAAATAGGCACAATATCCAGTAATTTTTTTACGGCCAGATGTCTCGGGCCGAAGGGCAATAGGGGTGGACCCGTGACGGTCCGACCCCTATTAATCAGCGCTTTTCTCGATTTGTAAGGGAGCAGACAAGAAATATCCGGTGCTCTGAAAAACAGGACCGGCTAAGCGGCCTTTTCGTCCGATTCCCAAAAACCAAAAAGGTTCTTCTGGGGATCGAGTGCAACTGCATACCAGCCCATGCCCTTTACGGCCGTTTTGGGAACGATTACCGTCGCCCCTTGATCTCTGGCTTTTGCGAGAGCAGCATCGAGCGATTCGACACAAACATAGAACATCGGCGTATGTCCGGGATCCTGACGGGCAATCATACCCGCCATCACCTTTTCGTCTCCCTGATTGATACCGTAATACTCTATGTCCCCTGGCATCTTTTCGAAGTCCCAATCAAAAAGACCGCCATAAAACTTCTGCAGCGATCCGAGATCGTCTGCTGGAATTTCAACGTGACAAATCTGACCTTTCATGATCCGTTCCTCCTTTGTTGCAGGCATTCAATCACACGTAGATGCCGGTGCAGTCGGCCCCTCTCCAATATCAACATCGTCAAACCCAATCAGCGACGGTGATAGTGTTTCCATTCCAAAAAGATAGTAACCATTTCTCGTGCGGCACAATTGGGGGAGGAATGGGTGCGGGAATAGGGCTGACTCGAGCAATTTTTGTGGCACGGGTTGAACAATAGGAGTGATAAGTATCGGACAAAGACCGTGACGCGGGTGGCCCGGAATCATTTCCGGGCGCGTAGCGCAAGAAGCAAATCACGTGCCCGAACTGGACCTACGATTATCCTCTCCTCTTGTATCTTCATTTTAGCT